>DAOQWA010000050.1:0-23228 GCA_035341855.1 Bacteroidia bacterium | reverse complement strand
TAATTAATTAGTATTTCTGTTACGATCATTTTTATTTGAAGCATCTTTAAGAAAAGAATTACCACGGCTTTTCAAACAGGGATTCGTCGGGAGCAAGCATTGCTTTTTCAGGTGAGTTTGGAAGTATTGACTATAAATTACTGATGATGTGGGTATGAAAATATTATTTACATTTAGTATTTGCACGAATTACCGTTAGCTATTATTAAGTACATGAGAAAAAATAAATTCCTCCAATCTGTCTTTATCATATTCGTCTTTCTATTCGCTGTATATGGAAAAAGAATTCTTGGAAAGAATTTAGCTGTATCGTTCGAATCTCCATTCGTAAATCTTCTGTATTTCTATCTTTGGTGGCTTATTCCTATTTGTATTGCCATTGGGCTATTATTTGGATTTAAAAATATTCTAAAAGAACTTTGCCTGGATAAGAACATATTAATTGGATTGGTTTTCAGCTTAGTTGCAGTTTCTCCCATGCTCATAAGTTCGGCATTCATTGGAAAGGTAAATAATGAGATGTCCCTGACTACCCTACTACACAAATCTTTATTTGCCGGATTCATGGAAGAAGTTCTTTTTAGAGGTTTTCTATTTGGCATATTGTTTAGAAGAATGAGATGGGGTTTTATTCCAGCTTCTGTATTAGGAGCTATAATATTTGGTTTAAGTCACTTGTATCAAGGATCTGGTATATCTGAATTGACAGGAATATTTTTAGTAACATTTATTGGTTCTGCATGGTTTGCATGGCTTTTTATTGAATGGAAGGAGAACTTATGGATTCCAATATTTCTTCATGTATTTATGAATTTTTCCTGGACATTCTTTAATGTGAGTGAAAATGCTCTTGGGGGTGTTTACACGAATATCTTCCGAATAATTACAATAGCACTTACTGTAATAGCTACTATCCTCTATAATAATAGAAAAGACAAATACAGAGTGAACAGCAACAACTTACTAATAAATAAATCAATAGCTAACAACGAATAAAGAGCATTAATACATTTCTAATACGAACCGTTATAGCCAATGATAGGCCGGCCGTACCAAAGACGACCGACCAAGTAAAATTTTAACATCAATGCAAAGACAAACCATTTTGACAGGTAACCAACATAAAGAACATATTTTAAAGGGACAACAAGTAAGCCGATACTCATTGTCCATGCATCTATATTGGATTGCAAATCCACTTTTTTTTGACAATTGATTGAAAATCCTTTGCAGCGGGGTTATAATTTCTCATGTTGCAACATAATATTATTTTTTGTTTGCATTAGAACTTTGAATCTACCTAAAAGGAATACTTGCCGGGTTCCACAGAATATTAATTGGCCTCTCCAACTTTTCAAGCTATTCCGTCCCGCCGGATAATCCGAAGCCACTAAGAATTTGTACCAATATTAGCGGATGCATCAGATACTTGGAAGAAAATAATAATTACTTTTAGTCTTTGTATGAATTGCTTTATCCGCCTGTTCAATAATGTATCAAATGAAACTTAAGTCATAAAACAGGATAAGTTCATGACCTGCAAAAAGAGATCTAACCAAGACAGAGATGTTAAACAAAAAGATATGACAATTAAATATTATTTATCTCTGCTTACATTATTTTTTATACTCAATATTTGTGCAAAAGCACAAGTTTCAAGTCCTGTCTTAATCGGCTATTGGCATAACTGGGATGATATGAATGCTCCATACATTCAACTTGACCAAATTGATTCACGTTACGACATCGTTGATATTGCTTTTGCTGTACCTCATTCAGGTACAGATTTTCAAATGGAATTTGTGCCCGACCAGGTTACTCCGGCAACTCTTATTAGTCAGATTCAAACATTGCAAAGTCAGGGTAAAAAAGTAATCATTAGTATAGGAGGAGCATCTGCTCCGGTTTCAATAGATAATATAACTGAACGCAATATCTTCATTAGCACGATGAGCGACATCATCAACACCTATGGCTTTGATGGAATTGATATTGACTTGGAAGGTTTTTCTGTTTCAGTCACAGGAGGAACGATCGCTTCTCCAACTGATGCCAGAATAATTAACCTTATATATGCCATCAAACAAATCATGAGTGATTATTACTCAACTCATAACAAGCGTTTAATTCTCACAATGGCACCCGAAACTGCTTTTGTTCAAGGTGGCATGTCTGCTTATAATGGCATATGGGGAGCTTACTTACCGGTGATACATGCATTACGTGACTCAATAGAAATACTTCATGTGCAACTTTACAACAGCGGAAGTATGTTTGGAATTGACGGAAATGTATATACACAAGGCTCAGCCGATTTTATTGTTTCGTTGACAGAGGCTGTCATACAAGGTTTCAATACTGCAGGTGGAATGTTTGCAGGTCTGCAGCCTGATAAAGTTGCAGTAGGACTGCCTGCCTGCCCTACCGCCGGTGGAGGGTTTATCGACACGGCGACAGTAAAGGATGCAATGGATTATTTAAGAGGTACCGGTCCTCAACCAGGCTCATACACGCTAACGCAGCCTGGCGGATATCCCACTTTAAGAGGTATGATGACATGGTCAATTAACTGGGATAAAGAAGGTATTTGCGCTGGCACGTATTCGTTTGCCAATAATTATCAAGGTATTTTTAACAGTACAACTTCCATTTCAACTGCTGAAATTGAATCATCGATTTCGATTTATCCTAATCCATCAAACGGAGAGTTTTCAATATCAATTTCTTCAGGTGATGCCGGAATTATCATAACAGATATTCTAGGAAAAGAAGTTCTCAAAACTCATACAATGTATAAGAACACGAAAATGCAACTTCTGAATAATGGAATTTATATTATTCATATTAGCACTTCAACAGATACTAAAACACAAAAACTATTTGTAAACAAATAACTCAAGTTTTGAGCGACTCACAAACTTTTGCAACAGGTGAAGGGAAACTCATTTTTATTTCAACTGAACTACGTATAATAAAGGTATTAATTCATATTATTGTCTTATAAATCCAAAACTATTCTCATATGAAAAAAATAAATCTGACACTTTTGGTCATTGCATTTCTTGGTCTTCTATCTTGTTCGAAAAATGAAAAAGACACAGTGAGCCCCTCTCCTGCCCCTTCGACGACAATAAACGTGAATTCTCCATCGCAATATTCAATTGTTTTTGACGGAACCACTTATTCACATATTGACGGTGTGCAAGATTTCCAGGAATCGGTCGGCTGGAGTTCCAGCCTTGCTACTTTTCCGGATACAAGCTCGACAACATTTAGTTCAGGGCTGGAGAATATAAATTCGAATATTGAAAGTTTTTATATAGAATTAGGCAGGGTATATTTCCTGGGAAATGAAGTAGACACCTCTGTGTTTAAATCTTTCCTGCAAACCGGAGCCCGTAATTACAGTGTTGATCCGGCAAACGGAGTTAGTATAGGTTTCACTGACCCTTCCGGCACTTACTGGTCTTCGAGCCTGGGATCAGCTAACCAAAACGGTAGTCTTTTCAGCATCACGGAATATAAAGCCTTAGGCATGGTATTGTGGAGTTATCAGGTAAAGATAAAAGCAACCTTTAATTGTAAAGTTTATGACTTTAATGGAAATGTTAAAACTGTCACCGATGGGGTTTACGTTGGTGTTTTTGAAAACTATTTCTAATAATTTTATTTGCTTAACCGGGTGGAATTATGCTTAGATTCTTTCCTATCAGATCCCATCACAGCTGAGCATGATTTATTGATGCACAAGTTACGAGGAATTCCGGCTGTGCCGGATGCATGGCTGTGAGGGCTTTTAATCCCTCGCAGGGGAAGAATAATTTATTAAAATTCCATTCAAATTAAAAATTTATTCTTATTTTCGAATCTCTTTCTAATCTACCCTTTTAATTTCTTCATTTTTATCACGTATGACTATGAGAAAGCTATATATTCTTACAGGAATTGCAGTATTTATCATTGTTTCAATTTTAAGCGGGTGTAAAAAAGATCAGGAATCTGTCTTGACTACCAACATATCATTTAATGGAACTGCGCAAAAAGGCCCTTTTCTGAATGGAAGTTCAATTACGGTATTTGAATTGGATCAAAATTTTTCTCAAACAGGTAAATCCTTTTCAACTCAAATTACTGATAACCTGGGAAGTTTCCAGATTAACAGTGCCACTTTAATTTCCAATTATATATCATTACGTGCCGACGGCTTTTACTTTAATGAAATATGCGGATCAAATTCCATTTCTCAAATTACACTAAATGGCATATCGGACATTAGCAATGCTACAGCCCGGCACGTAAATATCTTAACACATCTTGAAAAACCCAGAGTAGAATATTTATTAGGAACAGGTGTGCCTTTTGATTCTGCCAAAAAAGTTGCTCAGACAGATGTGCTAAATATTTTTAATATCTCATCAAGCGGTTTGGCAAATTCAGAATATTTTGACATTTCAAATCCGGGTGTTGGAAATGCAATCTTACTTGCTGTCTCTTCTATAGTGCAAGGCTTTAGAAGCGAAAGCGAGCTTTCGTCTATATTAGCAGAAATTAGTAACGACATTAGAACTGACGGAGTATTGAATAACAATTCCTCTATGTCTTCTCTGATTGACCATGCAATTTTACTCGATACAAATTCTATACGAAATAACATTACCAATTATTATTTAAATTTCGGCGTCACCCCTTCCATTCCAAATTTTGAAAATCACATCCAACACTTTGTTACAAACTCTACTTTCCCTATAACAAATTCTGTAATAAATTATCCTGCCACCGGTACCTATGGCGACAATATTCTTGACAAAGGTCAACAGGTGTACACAGGTTCACAATTTAGCATGAAAGCAAACCTAAAAAAATGTTCGCAATTTAAAATCAGAATGCAATTAATAAGCGGTTCAGTATGGGGCAACTACATAAGTACTACTAACAACTGGAACATTTCCGTTTATGACAATATCTCCAAAGAACAATTTTATACTGTAGCAAATCCTGAACAACCCTCCGACTTAAAGATTACTTTTCAAGCCGGTGGTGTTTATTTGATTGAATACTTTGATATCAATTTATCAACCCCTTCTTTTTCAAAAACCTTTTCCGTAAATTAGATTAAAAATCAGTCGAAAGATTGAACAATTTTTTCAGCTAAAAACTATATTGCATTTATGCGGAACAAACTACAGTTATCAGTTCAGTGCTCTTGAGTGTGCAATTGGATTGTATATTTATTTTGGAAGGTTGCTAAGAGACGGTTTCCATGCTTCCAGAGTGGATTGAAAATCCACTTTTTGTTAGCAAAGGATTGAAAATCCTTCGCAGCGGAACAAGGGAATTCCAAAAAGATTCCATTTCAGGGCTCGATGAAGTTTTTAAGAGTCAGAAACTTTCAAATTTAAAGGTTTTGTCATTCCTGCTAAGAAGTATTCTAAAAAAATGTGCCAAACGGCTTATGAATGCGGAGTGACCCTCTCTTCTATTTACAAAATAGTTGTGTGGAAATTCAGCTTTTTGATTTACCTTGAGTTTCGATTGAATTTCATTGCCGAATTATTTTTAACTCTTTTAAAACTCACTCAATGAAAAAAATATTATTAATGATAGGATTAATTTTTTTCCTAATCAATTCAGGATCTAGTCAATGTACTAGTAATTATTCCTACAATGCAAGTGATGACACCTTGATTTTTTCTAATCAGTCAACTATTTCAAATGCTCATTTCTATTGGAATTTTGGAGATGGGTCCGGTTCGAACGACATTTCCCCAATACATGTTTTCCCGGACGATGGAAAGTATCTTGTAACACTTTACGCTTTAGACACGCTCACGAATTGTGTCGCTGTCAAAGAGAACTGGATTGATGTCATAAAGCCGGATTCTATAAATTGCAATATTTATTTTACAGATACTCTTATTGGGACCACACCTCAAACTACAAACCTTTCAAGCAATTGCTCCGCATATCGTCTGGGATGCCATGTATTTGCAAATGGACAAAACACATGTTCCGGCTTCGTGTGTACTTGTAATAATTCCCTTTACCTGCACGGTATGCAAGCTACAAGTAACGATAGTATTTTTGGTTACAGAATTTTCAATGCCTATTATAAGACATTTCCTGCTAACTATTCTTCCTCTACTAATTATCAGAATTGCTCAGCCAATTTTGAAGTGAAAATTGATTATCAAGCTAATGGTGCACTTGTCACTGTAACAGCTATGAATAAATCCGGCACTAGTACATTTACCTTTTCCGGCTTTGGTAGTCCGATTATTTCAGCAGGTTTGAGTGCCAGTTATCTCTACCCATATATTTCATATGCAAAGGTCTTTCCTTGGCCTATATACCATTCCAAATCAGACAGCCTGAATGGTTGTCCTTCAGTTTCTTGTGTTCAAACTATTCTTATTCAAAATCCATACTATGAATGGCCCCCTAATTGTATCATTGCCCAGCACCCGCAAAATCAATTTGTAGCTTCAGGTACACAAGCTCAATTCGTCATAAATGCCCCGGCAAATGTCACTAAACAATGGCAACAAGATGCAGGTCTGGGCTATATGAATCTGACTAACTCAGGCCCCTATAGTGGAGTATATACAGATACCCTTTCGATTTCCAATGTTCAACTAACTATGAATAATTACCACTACCGCTGTGTACTTGTGGGTATCGGAAGTAGTGGCAGTGGTTGTCAAAATACAAGCAATGCTGCCGTTCTGCAAGTTTCACCAACCGGTATAAACGAAATTTTCCACGTCGAGATGAAAATTTATCCTAATCCTGCTTCTACAGTTTTAAATATATCAGTTCCCATTCGCTTAAACAGGGCAAACATAAAAGTATTCAATTTATTAGCTAAAGAAGTAATATCCTATGAACTAGAAAATAGTACAGAATTAAATGTATCAGAATTAAATCCGGGAATGTATTTCATAGAATTCAGAGAAGATAAATATTTCGCTCGCTCTACTTTTATCAGAAACTAGGGTATCATTAAGCAAGCTAAATATCAGCCTATACGAATTATTATTACTTGATCTTAGAATAAACTAATCAGAGCACATTTCTGCCCTAAGAAAATCTATGTTTTAATTTGTATACATTGTATTCCCCTTTGTTTTGCTTTCTACTTTATGTAATGCAAATAAATAGTCTGCGAAGCCGTCACGGTGGATTACAAATCCATATTTTGATGGCGAGGGATTGTAAATCCCTTGCAGCGGAGAGTTGCTAAGGGAGAGATTCCATGCTTCCAGAGTGGATTGAAAATCCACTTTTTGTCAGCAAAGGATTGAAAATCCTTCGCAGCGGATATATCTTTATCTGACCTTCAACTTTTAATGAGTGTTGCAAACCTCACGCACGAGCTTTAAAATTTAGATACTTTGACTTAGGTTGATGTTGGCTCAAAAAATTCATGTGCCATTCCCTTTGTGCTCAGCTCCTGAATCTGTTTAATGATTGCAGTGGCGCGCTTCCCATGCTCATTGATTTTAACGAGTGTTTAATTAAGCTGATCTATGTCTTCCCGGTGTTTATCACCGGTCTTTTCATCGGCTATATCTCTGAGTAATTCCTGAGATAATTCTGAAAAATTATTTACGAAATTTAAGGGATTCAAGATCTCATGGGACAGACGTGAAGCCATGAGTCCAAATGCAGCCATCTTTTCACTTTTTATAAGTTGCTTTTGGGTATCTTGAAGTTCTTTGTAGGCAACTTCCAGTCTTTGGGTTGCAACTTTTGTTTTTCTGTACTGATAATAAAACCCGTACATTCCACCAAGAAAACCCAACATAGCAGAAGTAATCCCAATATAATATCCCATATTCCTTGCATAGGTTGCTTCATTCATTGCTGCTATTTTGTTTTCAAGTGCAAGTTTCTCATTTTCCAGTTGCAGCACTTTATTATTTGATGAATCTTCGGCTGCGAAAGCCCGGTAACTGTCTGCATAAAAGAAAACAACAAATAAAAGTACAAACATCCAATTTTTTTCCATTACATAGTTTTTCTTGTGAAACTGTTTTTATTACTGGCACTATATTAATTGCATTTCCTACATCTTGTTCCGCTTCGCATCTAATTTGTGCTGCTCTTTCAAATTTGGAATTTGTGGCAATTGCAGGCTTGTTCATTTTAAAGTCTACATATATGTCACGATAGTGATTAAGCCATTCGAAACTACAATTTATTCTTTAGCAGTCAATATACTTATGAAAAAATTTAATACAAATTACTCAATGATCATGATGGACCAGGAAGGTTGTTCGATTCTATGTTTCAATACTTATCATCCAAAGACGAGAATAACTGGTATGAACAACAAAAGTCGCCAAGAGTTCATTTAACATTCCGGGTATAAAATTCATGATTAAAAAAGAAAGACTTAAATAATTGACAAATAAAGTTAAAATCAATTTCACATTCTGACACAACTTGGCTACCTACCTGAAATTAACTATCTTGGTATTCTCTCATATATTTGATCGGAAAAATAGTAAACCTGATTTAGCTATTTTAGCTACTCACTCTTAAAATTTGCGAATGAAAAATAAATCGATCCCTACTTTCGATATTTATAAAAAACTAGAATCTGATCTACAATTTGAATGCTGGACATTGGAAGAGGTGCCTAGTTCATACAACTTTACACAACCACACCGTCATAATTACTATGAAATAATTTTCTTTAACGCAACAGGTGGCATACAGGAAATTGATTTCCAACAATACCCTGTGGAAAAAAACACTCTTCATTTCCTGTCACCTGATCAGGTACATGTATTGAATCTGGGTGAGTCTGCGGATGGATATGTTATCTCATTTACAAAAGAGTTCTTTGCTTTGAATCCTGTTAATGAAAATGCCCTTGACGATTACCCGTTTTTCAATCAAAGCATTTCTTCCCCTGTTTTAAAATTCAAAAACAAGGAACAACAAAAAATTATTTTTGATTGGATCCTAAAAATTAAAAATGAGTTCAACTCTGACCTGGAGCATAAGGCTAATGTCTTAAGATCCTATCTGCAAATACTCCTGCTCGAGCTTAGGCGGATGTTTGACCCGGCAAATTCATTATCTGCCGAATCATCTGCCCAACACGATTTGGTTAGAAAGTACAAAGGGTTGATCGAGAAAAATTTCAAACAAATAAAATCCGTCAGTGAATATGCTGCATTATTGAATATATCTTCCGGACACCTGAATGATACTGTGAATCACATCACCGGTAAGACGGCAAGTGAGTTAATTCACGAAAGGGTATTGCTTGAGTCAAAACGAATGTTATATCATTCATCAAAAAGCATAAAAGAGATAGCTCATGACCTGAATTTTGATGACCCATCCTATTTTGCAAAATTCTTTAAAAATCACGTTAGCCAAACGCCTGATTCATTCCGGCAACAAATCCGTAAAAAACACCAATGAAACCGTGATTGTGACATTGTGAGAAAAATGTCTTCTGCCTAATTTTACAGAAATATTTCCATTGGCGGATTGGGATTTATAAGTAGACCGAAGAATCATGTTCCTGTGCCAATCGGAATCTAAATCAAATAAAAAATGTCCTCAGAAAAAAGCTCTAACTCACGCAGACAATTTTTGCGAAACACCGGCTTGGCTACATTATCAATTGGCATACTACCCGGATTTGCCAAATCTGCAATAGGGTCTACATCAAAAAATTCTGCTACCTGCAACCCGACCACACTTGATTTTTATGGACAGGGCCCCTTTTATCTCAGTAACGCTCCGGTAATATCAAATAATCAACTGGCTTCACAAACTGAACCCGGAACTCGTTTGATCATAAGTGGCATTATCCAAACACTCGATTGTTCCGCAGCAATTCCAAATACTTTGCTGGATGTATGGCATGCAAATGATGCCGGTGCCTATGATAATGTAGGCTATAATCTCAGAGGCATGACATATTCCAATGCACAAGGGTACTATTTGTTTGAAACTATCTTACCGGGAAAATATCTGAATGGTTCCTCCTATCGGCCAAGGCATCTTCACTTTAAAATTACACCTCCCGGATTTCCAACCATTATTACGCAGCTTTACTTTCAAGGTGACAGTGATATTCCCGGCGATGCTGCTGCTTCCATCATGTCAGGAACTTATGATGCAACTAATAGAATTATTCCTATTACACTCAACCAGGGAAAGTACGAAGGCACCTGGGACATAGCCATTGACGGAAACGGTACTGTAGGAATAGCGGACATCCATTTAGATAAAGGCCTTATCTATACTGTCTCGCCAAATCCTTTTAGTGATGAAGTTGAAATTAGCTATGGGGTATTTCAAGCATCAAAAGTCAGAATTCAAATCTTTGATATGCGCGGTTCACTTGTCGCAATACTCAATGAACAAAATTTAGAGCCACAGAAATATAAAGCAGTCTGGAAGCCGGATAGCGGTTTGGCAAAAGGAATTTACTTCGTCGCTTTGAAGTTAAATGATTTACAGGTACATTATTTAAAAGTTGTGAAGGTTTAGATTACTCTTCAATAAAAAAAAATAAGAATGAAAAATAAATTACTGACGATTCTATTAGCATTTTGTTCAATATCCGTGACTGCACAGATTTCACTTCCATACTCTCAGGATTTCGAAACAAGTCTTTTCCCTCCCACCGGTTGGCAAACTTTTCCTATCGGATCTTCAATAAATTGGCAATATGATACTACTGTGAGTGCCTATGGTATAGGTTCTGCCTGCATTAGCTTTAACAACTATACTACAGCTGCCGGTAGCTATTACGGAATCAGGCTTCCCGCAATGAACTTTAATCTTGTCTCAAATCCATATATTCGATTTGATGTAGCCTATGCTCAAAGAACCGGTGCAAGTTCAGATATTTTTGGCCTCTGGTGGTCTAACAATGGCAGTAGCAACTGGCAAAATATTATTAATTATTCAGGCGGCTCGCTATCTACCGCAACCTCCACAGCAAACTTATTTGTTCCTACTCCCGTGGAATGGCAAACTAAAACATTATCCCTTTCGAGCCTTGCAGGTCTACCCTATGTTAGATTAGCAATTGAAGACGATTGTTTTAACGGGAACAAAATTTATATTGACAATATAGAGGTTTTTGATTCTTTGCCGAATGTTAATGTGAAGGAACTTAGTACCACAATTCGACCACTTGTATATCCAAACCCTGCTATTAACGAACTATTTATCCAAAATAACTCAGCCGTACCTATTCATTTTTCATTGTACAATTCAATAGGAGAAATAGTTTTTGAAAAAACCTTAATAGACCACAGAAGTATTATAAATGTACTTGATTATCCTAAGGGTTTGTATTTTTATATTCTGAAAAGTGAAACTGAACCAATGAAGTCTGGTTCCATTTACAAACAATAGTTGAATTAATTCTTCGCCGGGCTGAGAGGGTAATAATAAACTAAGCTTCCGCCACCACCTTCAACTCAATAGCAATTGGCGTAGGTAAGCAGTTAATTTCTATGGTCGTCCGGCAAGGAGGGTTTTCTTTGAAATACAATGCCCAAATTTTATTGTAAATTGGAAAATCATCTTTCATGTTCGTCAGAAAGACTGTGATATCTATAATTTTTTCCCATGAAGAACCTGCCTCTTCCAATATATATCGCACATTTTGAAATACAGAGTGACATTGAGTTTCTATATCATAACTAATGATCTTTCCGGATTCATCCAACTCAACTCCCGGAATTTTCTTTGTGCCTCTCTCACGCGGACCAACACCGCTTAAAAAAAGTAAATTCCCCAAACGTCGTGCATGAGGATAAAGGCCTACAGGTTCAGGTGCTTTGGAAGAGTTTATTTCATTTGACATTATCAATACATTTAATATATATTGAGCTAATATCCGAAAAATCTGTGGTATATTATCATTAAAAACGAAAAGAGTGAAGCTCAAGATTCTGACTTATATTAAAATATATGCAGTAAAGCAGATAAACCGTCCTGCAGAGAATCTTAAGAGCTTACTTTAAGTTCCATTTGAAGTGAGAACTATCATCGATTTAGTTGGCCAATGCAAAATGATGAATCAAAATAATGTATCATTTTTCTATCCCATTTATTGCAATCACAGTCGTTTGAGAATAGTCAGTACCTGGTCGAGATACGAGCCTCCAAAAAGTTTCACATGAACAAGCAAAGGATATAAGTTGTAAAAATCTACCCGCTCATCAAATCCTGCTGCAAGAGGATACTCTCTATCGTATGCGGTATAAAATTGCCCGGGAAAGCCACCGAATAATTTCGTCATTGCTAAATCCATTTCCCGGTGTCCATAATAAACTGCAGGATCAAAAAAAACGGGATGACCATTATGCTCACACATAATATTTCCACTCCATAAGTCACCATGCAGTAAGGCAGGTGGTTCTTCAGGAAAAATATCATATAACTTTTTTTCCAGCTTGTCTCTATACGGCTCTACTATTTTAGAGCCTATAGCTAAAATTCTTTCTTTCATAAAAAATGAAATCCATTCTTCATGCCATGTGTTAGATTGTCCTAATGATCCAATGTAATTACTATGATCGAGGCCAAAATTAGTTTCACATTTTTTGTGAAGCTTCGCCAATTGATGCCCTGCTCGCTCCCAATGATCTGATGAGTGCTTTCCTGATTCAATATACTCCAGAAGAATAAACGAAAGGGCTTCGAATTCGCCGGTGCAAATAACTTCGGGAACATTAATTGTTCCTGTACTTTTTAATAGTTTCAGACCCTTTGCTTCGGCTTCAAACATTCCCGGAAAGCGTAGCTTGCTGTTAAACTTCAGGAAAAAATTTCCTGCACTGGTCTCCAGCTTATGCGCATGGTTGATGCAGCCACCACTCACTAAACTAATCTGAAATACATGAAATGTTGTACCGAATATACGGGCTAAGACCTTCTCAAGATGTGCTATGAGAGGTGGACTGATCATCATCTTTCAATACAAAGAAAAAGATCTGATCCGTTCTTTTCTTCCCTACGCAATTCCCATTCCTCCGTCGCTTTCTTTAACAACCAGGTTCGCAATGGAATTGCCATCCAGAAAAATAAAATAAAAGAAATAACCTGCAACAATCTTTTTAAGGCATAGAACTTTCCTTTATCTGCCGGTTCAAATGCTGAAGCTGCAAAAAAACTAAACCAGAAAATTTTGAGCTTCCCGAGCAATCCAAACAGAAAGAAAAAATTGGCCGCACTATTTGCTTTGTATGGATTTGCGATAGTAAGCACAAGCTTAAAGTCACTTTCTGAAATCCACTTTAATGCCCCATAATACTGATTGGCATAATACTCTTTCTTACTTCTAAAACCGGCATCCTGAAAAAGTGCAATAGTTTGTTTAGCACTTAATCGTCGCATGTGAGCGGTGTCTTCAAAAAAGAATTTGCCTGTCATGGGGTCGATTCCATTTTTACGGGCAGAAGCTATTCTATACTCTAAACTTCCTTCATGGTTACAAGGCAAGCTATGAAGCATTGTACACTTTGTTGCCGCAAAGTCACACATTTCCAATGCTGTTACCTTTTCATCAAAGGTGTGTTCCAGCACATGATGTGAATGAATAAAATCAAAACGTTCCCCTGAAAAGCTTTGATCCCCCAGAACAAAAAAGTTAATAGAAGCATTGTTCTTTTTAGCAAATGAAATGGCTTCCGGACTGATATCACAGCCATAAATTTGCCATCCGGGTAAGGCTTCCTGAAAAACAGCAGTAAAAATACCACGACCACAACCAAAATCAAGGGCCTTGCCCTTCGGACCAAGGTGTAGTTCTTTGATGAGCGCCAGCAATCTTTGTTTCTCAAATGCAGACCAATGACCCATATAGCCATGAGTATAGCGCTTCTCGTAAAACTCCGCAGATTCCTTCCTGTTACTTAGATCTTTTATTTCCATGCCGATGCTAAATAAAGCAAAAGCAAGGACAATCACACTTAAAATCGGCAGAAATCAATAAAATTATGCATTCATTTATCTCATCGTTAGGGCACAGGTCCTTTTAAACTTTTTTAGCTCTCCATTTGCTTTGAATACTTCAGAATAAATAATGTAGGTACCAATAGCTGCAGGCAGGCCGTTTTCATTCAAGCCATCCCATATCATTGCATACTCATCCCCAACTAAAACCTGTCTGCATAACTCCTTGATCAATAATCCCTCTAAATTGAAGATTTGTACTTTCGCTATTCCTTGTTCACCATCTTGCTTCAACTTTATAAAAAGTAAATCATTCAAACCATCATTGTCAGGCGAAAAAACTGACGGCTCAACATTAAAGCTGCTCCCTGATCCTGAGTTTTCAAATCCTACAGAATTTCTGAAGCCCGGCGTTGCAAAACCTGAAGAATATGAGGCAGAATGCCAGTTAGAACTCTCATAAGAATTTATCTCCGGACTTAATCTTTCCAGTGACACACCTTTGTCATCAATTAACAAAGGATAATGCTGATCTTCCGAATAACTAAATTGATCCATTACCTGCCCTAATGAATCATATAAGATTACAGCTCCATCAGTGGAATTAAAATCAGGGAATCCATCAACAGATATAAAAGTTCTCAATCCGGGATTATCATACCTCATTCTAATATCAGAAATGTCAGAAGTTAAAACACGGTATTGCCCGGGAAAAAATAAATGTTGCTTTTCTTCTACTGATACACTTACCTGAGCAGATACATAATCTTCGAACGGAGCTTCCGCAATTCGCCATCTCCGGATATTCAGAATTTTATCTGAACGATTATATAATTCAACAAAATCTACCCCTCCGCTTTGGGGATTAAAAAGAATTTCATTAATGACTACATCAGCACTATCTGCTTTAAGAGGGATGGCAAAAGGTATATCAACAGAATTTTCAAGATCGTTTCCGGGGCAATCCTTCAATCCATATTGAACGGACAAGCGATACACTTGCCGGTCAATGACAAATGGTATTCGCAATCGATATACAAGCGGCTCAACTGTGTTTTCAATACTATCGGGGTTAATATCAGAAAAGCCTTCTCCTGAAATCAAATACATAAAAGGGTTTGAGAGTTTCAAGGTATCCATAGGCTCGCTGAATGTAATAAGGATATGTACTGAATCCTCTACAGACACACGGAGTAAAATTGGTTTTTCTGTATCTGTAAAATTTCCTGCAACACTATTTGGATTTCCGGGCGTGCCGCCAAGAGCCGATTGGGTAGCTTTCCAATTTAGAGGATTGACACATGGGAATGAAAGATCAATTCTCTCCAGACTAAAACCTCCTTCGTCTTTACCTGCATCTCGATATGTTTGATTCGAAAAAGTAACTTCATCAATCAATGATCCGTTTTGATCTTTCAATTCCAAATGATCACCAACATCATTATTAAGGACAGGGAATGATGTCAGGCCCAATGTAGTTCCAAAATTTACAAAGGCCGCTTCGGCTGAAGCATTACATAATATTAAATAAGTATAAGGTAATAAAATAAACCCGGGAAAGACACTTGTTGATGAACCATCACTCAATGTCCAATCTTTCAGCGAAACTGCGTCGGACCTATTGTTGTAGATCTCTACATACTCGAAATTCGGCAGTCCTCCTGATGATGAAGGTTCAAACATTATTTCAGTAAAAAGTATATCATGAGGAACAACAACAACTGGTGGATAATAAGTGAACTGAAAAATACTTCCGGCATCAATAGGATTTCCAAAAAGATCACTGATAGCATCCATTGACATAGTATGCAAAAATGCAGGGGTAAATGGACTAGAAAATGTCAAAGTCAGCTTTGTGGGGTCGCCAGCGTTAAGCACAGCACTTACCGGATTGCCTACTCCACCATCGACTAAATAATTTGCAACATTGCCGGCGGTAGACTGATCCAATGCCTCCGAAAACTGCAATACAATTTCAGTTGATGATTGTACAATTCCTGATAATAAAGTGGGTGCTATCGTATCCTGTATAAACGGACCCACATAAAAATCATCGAAATAAAAATTCGTTCGGTTGCCACTGGTATAATCACAAAAAACACCGAAGTAAGCCGATGATGTATACATCGCTTCAGCACCATAAGCTTCCAGAACAAAATTACTTCCTCCGGCATAATCGATCCAAAGTGACCAAAGTCCGATCTGATCTCTGGTAACTTTTATTGCAATGGCAAAAGATGATGCAATGGCACCGCTGCTTGCACGACATACCGACACAATACTTGAACCATCCTGTCTGAATAGTTCAACAGCATCATCTGAGAGTGATTCACCAAACTGAAGATAATATCCATTCAAAGGTCCGCTCAGATCAGCCTGATCCGAGACCAGATAAACCCGGCTATAGTTTCCGGATGAAGGAGAGAAATTCAATTTAATGAAGACCCTCCACTCCAATTCCGAAAACATATTCGGGCTGCTCTCCGTAGAAAGGTAGGAATTGCCGGCTGCACCGGCGTTTAGCTGCAGTTGCAGGCTGTTGTTTATGACAAAGTCAGATGTATCACCTATCCAGGAAGGAGAATTGTAGAAATCAGCATCATCAAAATTATCCTGCCATTGTCCCCGAAGATTTTGAGAAATAAATAAAAAAAATATTAGAGAAATAAATTTCATCGGATCATTTATCGTAAAATTGCAGTACAAAAATATTCCCTCGAAACTCAAATCTCAACCGCGCTTATGCGGGTTTTTATCTTAATATTATGAAAGTAGCCGTTGTAGGTGCCACCGGGATGGTGGGTCAGGTAATGCTGAAAGTATTGGAAGAAAGAAAGTTTCCCATCACTGAGCTATTGGCTGTTGCCACAGAAAGATCTATTGGTAAAGAGATCGCATTTAATGATCAAAAAATAAAGGTAATTGGAATGGGAGAAGCAGTTAGCCTTGCTCCGCAGATTGCCTTGTTCTCAGCCGGAGGTAATACTTCTCTGGAATGGGCCCCGAGGTTTGCAGAGGCCGGTACTACAGTTATTGACAATTCTTCTGCATGGCGAATGCATCCGGATATGAAGCTTATTGTTCCGGAAATTAATGCAGATGTCCTCAGCAAGAATGACAAGATCATAGCCAATCCGAATTGTTCAACTATCCAAATGGTGATGGCTTTAAACCCTCTTCATAAAAAATATAAAATTCGCCGTGTTGTAGTTTCAACTTACCAATCCGTATCCGGGACCGGAAAAAAGGCCGTAGAACAGTTAATGAATGAACGTAAGGGAATAAAAGGTGAAATGGCTTACAAATACCAGATAGATTTGAATGTGCTTCCGCAAATAGACGTATTCCTTGAATCGGGCTATACTAAAGAAGAGATGAAAATGCTGAATGAAACCCGTAAGATCATGCGTGCTCCGGAAATTCGACTTACGGCAACAACCGTTCGTGTACCGGTGAAGGGTGGACATAGTGAAAGCGTGAATGTAGAATTTGAAAAGGAATATGAATTGAAAGATGTCCGCAACATGCTTGAAAGCACAGCCGGAATTATAGTTGTTGATGACAATGCCAATGCAAAATACCCAATGCCACTTGATGCGGAAGGAAGGGATGAAGTATTTGTCGGCCGCTTGCGACGCGATGAAAGTCAGGATAAAACATTAAATATGTGGATCGTCGCAGATAACCTGCGCAAAGGTGCTGCAACGAATGCAGTGCAGATCGCGGAGTATTTAGTGAACAAAAGTTTGATATAACATAGCAATATATTGTATATTTAAACCTGTTCTTCATTATTTCATCTATTGTCTAAAAGCAATCAGGGATGAAAAAAATATTTCAAGTCCTTTTTATTCTTTTCCAAGGCCTTCAATCTTTGGCACAAAGCACTCATCCCTGGGAGAGGCCATTGATCATTTGCAACAGTATTGATGGAATAAATTTTTCTTCTTGCTCGCTGTTTCAGGATTCATCGGGTGTTCCATCTCTGGCGCTGGATTCCTCAGGACGGATACTCTGCGCATTTCAGTGGTTTCCTGAGCCATTTCAGGGCCTGCATTGGGATAGTGTTGCTGTGAAAATATCTATGGATACGGGGCTTACCTGGTCTGAGCCGGAAGCTATAGTAATACAAAATTTTCCTGCAAACTTTCAAAGACCTTTCGATCCAACCCTGGTTGCTCTGCCGGGTGGCCAGATACGGATCTATTTTTCATCAGGACCACCCGGGATGAATACAATCGGAACCTACTCTGCCATAGGCACAGATGGTATTCACTATACTTTTGAGCCGGGAGTCCGTTTCTCACAGACCGGCAGAAATTGTATTGATCCTGCAGTGAATTTCTTTCAGGGATTGTTCCACTATACATCCCCGAAAGGGGCGCCGCAGGATGGTGCCTTTCATGCAGTATCAAATGATGGTCTTACATTTACTCAGCTTGCAGATATAAGCTCAGATGCACAACACAACTGGACAGGAAATATGTTAGTTGACAGTCTGGCCTTAAAGTTCTACGGGACCGGTAACTCTTCCATGTGGTTTTCTTCTACAGGTGATGGCAACACCTGGAGTCCGTATAGAGCTCTTAATATTGCAGGTGGTGATCCTGCGGTTGTAAAAACATTTCATCGGGGATATATTATTGTTTATACAGGGCCTCCCCTAAGTACTGAGATCGAAAATCCGGTAACTGACCGATCAATATATGTCTATCCTAATCCGGCAAAGAACAAAATTTATTTAAGCGTCCCTAATCCCCTGTCAAATCAAGATTACTCTATCATGGATCTTTCAGGAAAAGTTATATTATCCGGTTCATTATCCACAACAGTTTCAGAATTAGTTTTAAATAACCCTCCTTTAGGGATCTATATCATTCGTATTTTCTATCATGATAAAATTTATTACAAACGTTTTTGTGTGATGTGATAAGACGAATTGGCGCCATACGATTTCTGAGAATCGAATTGTATAAAGTAAATTTTCCGGCAAATAATATTTTAGCATCATTTTGAATTTCGGAGGCAAATACGGTAGAGTTAACGCCATTGCCATAACTGAACGACTGATCGAGAATTCCATCAGAATTAATCCGTACAATATAATTTCTGGCCAAACCTGAATATTCTCAATAGTTTCCGGTAATAATTACTTTCTGGATTTTTTTACCACCTCAATTAATAAGGCATTCTAATTATTATAATTCATGAAGATTAATTTTTTCGAGGAGCGTCTGTTCATGATGTCAGACAATCAATTCTCCTGAAAAGCATTACTATCACTGAGTTTCTTATCTGAATAGCTTTTCAACATCCGAAGGTGTAAATCACACTAAAATCATTGAAAAACAAAAGATAGTCTTCCTTATTTTTATCGGAAACAAGAATCCGATGATGACCCGTATCCTAACCATTTCCTGCATCTTACTGGCAATTGCAACTTTTGCAGCTTTGACTATCAACCACGATGTAACAGTTAAGTCGACAGCACCACAGCTTGTGAATCCCGGTGATGAATTCATGGTTCGAATAAGCATCGACAAAGGAGCTTTGAAAAAGGGTGCAGTACTTCAGCAAATTATTCCTGATGGATTTAGTGCCTCTGAAATTGAAAATGAAGGAGCTCAGTTTTATTTCGAAAATCAGATGGTTCGTTTTGTTTGGGATAATATTCCTACAAAATCAATGCTGGTTGTAGCATATAAAATAAAAGCTTCGGAATCTTTGACCGGCATGAAAAAAATTCATGGCACATTTATTTATGCTCAAAGTAATAATACGTCTCAGGTAAATATTCCTGAAAACATCATTTATGTCAGTGATGATTATCCTGTATCAAACGCCGGATCACAACATGAAGATGATGGAAGTCTCCGGATGAAACGCAGTATTGTTGCCGGTAAAGGGGAGCTGGCGAATGGTTATCGTGTCACTCTGGATGTCATACAGCAAAATGAAACCGGCTTTGCATCATGGTCTGATCAGATTCCATCAGGTTATACCGTCGAAGTAAATGCAGCTAATAATGCTGCCTTCCATATGGAGGGAAATATTGTGAAATTTTCATGGGAACAAATTCCTACAGAGCAGGCTTGGTCATTTTCCTATACAGTTTACCCTCCTGCCGGTGTTAATTCTAAAGACAATCCCGAGTTACTCGGAATGATGGTTTATGGTACTGTCGAGTCAATAAAAACCTGCATTCCATCTATGGATAAATTTTCTACGACGCAAGAAAGACCTGTTGCTTTCATTAATACTGAAAATAACTCAGGACTAATAGCTGGTCATACCGGCGAAGAGCCTACTGAAATTCAAGAGAATTTGAAAGAAGCTCAAGCAACTGAAAACACTGTAACAGAAGGTAATATTCTTAATGAAACAGAGACAAATGAGGGAAATGCTGAGAGTACTACAAACCAATTACCGGCAAGCACAGCAGACATATCAGCAAATCTTATACAAGAAAATGATGTTCCGGAAACCGCTGCTCCGAACGTTATGCCAATGGTTCAAAAGGGTATCTACTATAGAGTTCAGATCGCAGCGACGAAAAAAAGTCCTGTCCGGAGTTCTGAATTTTTTCAGTCCAGATATAATATCACTCGTCCTGTTGACATGGCAGAAGAAGGAGGTTGGAAAAAATATTGCATTGGAACATTTGCAAGATTGGAACCTGCAAAAACATTCGCCCTTGAAACCCGCGCCAACATTCCTGATGCTTTTGTCGTAGCCTATCGTGATGGTCTAAGGATTCCTGTAGATGAGGCAATGGAAACGATGACGATAAGTATGCGATAAGCAGAATAGTATCGTGTTTCTAGTATGCGCGCTCGTTGATACCTTCAATATAATTAATAAATGCTTTACTAACTACCCGATTCCCTCCGGGAGTAGGGTAATTGCCGGAGAAATACCAATCACCACGATGGTTCGGGCAAGCACTGTGAAGGTCTTCAATTTTTTGAAAAATAATTTTCAACTCTGATCCAAAATCTTCCGGGCGAACGAGGTCTGCTATGCGGTCACTTATCTGTTCAGCGGTAAACGGCTGGTAAATCATACGCACGAAATTCTTCATTTCATTGACGCCTTTTTCCAGTTGCTCCTTGCATCTTTCATATACTTCGTCGATAATATGCTCCTGATTATTTTCTTCCAGCAAACTAATGGCAGCGCGGAAGGCAACAAGGTCACCGATACGAGCCATGTCAATACCATAGCAATCAGGATAACGGATCTGCGGTGCAGATGAGACAACTATGATCTTCTTCGGGTGCAACCGATCCAACATTCTTAGGATGGAGTTTTTTAGTGTAGTGCCTCTTACTATTGAATCATCGATAACGACGAGGTTATCAATGTCCTTGCGTATTGTTCCGTATGTAATATCATATACGTGGGTAACCAGTTCACTACGGTCCTCATCATTGGTAATAAAGGTTCGAAGCTTGGCATCTTTAATAGCAATCTTCTCTACTCTTGGACGTATTGATAAAATTTCTGTGATCGCCTCATCCGTAAAATTTGTTCCTAGAGCTTTTATCTTTCTTTTCTTTACATCCCTGAGGTAATCTTCCATACCATGAAACATTCCATAGAAAGCTGTTTCTGCAGTATTAGGAATAAAAGAAAATACTGTATTTCTCAAATCGTAGTCAACAGCCTGAAGAGTAGACTGACACAGTAGACGACCAAGCTCTTTTCTTTCTTTGTAAATATCGGCATCACTTCCTCTTGAAAAATAAATACGCTCGAATGAACAACTCAACCTTTGGGTAGGCTCTTTGATCATTTGTTCAGATACTTTTCCGTTCTTTTTAATGATCAGTGCATGGCCCGGTCTTATCTCGCGTATACTTTCAATTGGCACATTGAATGCAGTCTGAATTGCCGGTCTTTCAGATGTGACGACAAGTACCTCATCATCCTGATAAAAATATGCAGGTCGAATACCGGCAGGATCACGCAATACAAATGCATCACCATGTCCCAGCAAACCTGCGATGGTATAGCCTCCATCCCAATTTCTGGCTGACTTCTTTAAAATATTCGCAATGTCAATATGTTCTGCGATGAGCGGACTGATTTCCTGCTTGCTGTTTCCTAATTCTTTAAACTTATAATACAACTCATCATTTTCCTCATCCAAAAAATGACCTATATTCTCCATAACAGTTATAGTATCCGCTTTTTCTTTCGGATGCTGGCCTACCTTAATAAGATCATTGAACAGCTCATCAACATTAGTCATATTGAAGTTTCCGGCAACAACAAGATTACGAGTCATCCAATTATTTTGTCTCAAAAAGGGATGGCACGCTTCAATGCTATTTCCACCATAAGTTCCATAGCGGACATGGCCTAACCAAAGTTCACCTGTAAAAGCTACATTCTTCTTTAGCCAGGCAGTATCCTGCAAAAATTCCGGGTTAGATACCTTGACTTCTTCAAACTTTGAATTGATGCGGGCAAAAAGGTCGGCTATTGGCTGATTGTCATTGGAGCGATATCTGCTAATATAGCGGGTGCCGGGTTCTACATCAAATTTGATATTGGCAACTCCGGCACCATCCTGTCCCCTGTTATGCTGCTTTTCCATGAGCAGGTATAACTTATTCGTGCCATAAAAGGCTGTGCCATATTTCTTTTGGTAATAGGAAAGTGGCTTGAGCAGGCGTATAAGAGCTATACCGCACTCATGGTGGAGAATGTCCGACATGCCTTGCAAAGATACGCTTTTTCAGGCTTTAAAAAAAGATTATTAGACCGGTAAAAGGCTTTGTAGAATTACCCGGCATTCTTGGTATTCCGGCAAAATTTTACTTATTGGCCGAAAAACTTCAGAAATCAGAAATCAGCATTCGTAAAAGAAAGGACCAAGGCTGAGCTTTTTTAATTTTCGATGGTTGAATGGCGATTTTTGAATAGCGAAGTTTTTTGATTTGTGATTGCTGATTTTTGATTTTTGAATAGCGAAGTAAAAACTACTTTGGTAAGCTGATGCCGCCTATCAGGAGAAAAACTTCAGAAATCAGAAATCAGAAATCAACATTCGTAAATCAAAAGACC
This sequence comes from Bacteroidia bacterium, assembly GCA_035341855.1. Classification (GTDB taxonomy): domain Bacteria; phylum Bacteroidota; class Bacteroidia; order AKYH767-A; family 2013-40CM-41-45; genus QQVM01. The sequence continues at coordinate 215 of DAOQWA010000050.1, read as the reverse complement.
AAGGCTGAGCTTTTTTAATTTTCGATGGTTGAATGGCGATTTTTGAATAGCGAAGTTTTTTGATTTGTGATTGCTGATTTTTGATTTTTGAATAGCGAAGTAAAAACTACTTTGGTAAGCTGATGCCGCCTATCAGGAGAAAAACTTCAAAAATCAGAATTCAGAAATCAACATTCGTAAATCAAAAGACCAAGGCTGAGCTCTTTTGATTTTCG
>DAOQWA010000049.1:18470-23302 GCA_035341855.1 Bacteroidia bacterium | reverse complement strand
AAGCTTGGTCCGCCGATGCGACTTACCCATTGTAAAGTTTGGGCAACAACCGGAGAAGAGCTTATCACAAACAGGAAGGTCAGAATCTTTATGAAATTTTTCATTAGATTTTTTTAACTGCCGATATGCTAATATAGCATTTATTCAATGATAATAGATTCTTTCTTTAATTCTCCCCTTGGTAAGAAGTAGGCATAGGTTTAAATTGATTCGTGTGAGACCTGCATCTTTGGCTTTTCAGCATACTCCTTTTCAAATATATAGAAATCTGCTATGGTGACCTATGTTTTTAAATATCGATATACGAATTTGAATAACTGATAATTTTCCTCCAAACGTGTCCCGGAATTGTGATTCCGGGACTGATAATCTTCCAGCCCTTGTACCTTTTCTGCAGCATAGCTTTATGTCTAGCGAGCAATTTCACGACTAATTGTACTCTTCGAACGACCAAGTTTATCTGCAATCCGTCTGATAGTCCACCCCGGAGTAAAATAAGTCTCGATTTTGGCCCGCTCCTCAAAATATAATCGATTAAAATTTCCCATGTTGAAACATAATATTATTTTTATGTTGAATTAGAACATTGATTCTACCATATTTACTTTGAGTCTTTAAAAACTGCTAATTCCGTGTATGCTTCAGGTGAAACTTTTACTTTATATTTAATTCCAACGATCTCATAAATCAATATGAAATCACAAAAATGAGTATATATTTGTGTGGGTCTTCATAAACGACTCCTTTTATGAATTTTTCTAGGATCACAGTAATATTAATTCTAATTAATTTCGGTGAATGCTACTCTCAGAGTTTTAAATACAGAAAATACAATTACCAATGGAAAACAGAACGTCCCGAAAAAATAAATGTTGAACTTATCTATTCAAAAGCTGACGCAGTCATTCTGGAAGAAAAATGCGTCTACAACGTATCAGGAAATACCGTTCCCGCATATTACAATTACTATTCAGCTGGAAATTATTTTTTTATTGATGAATCTGCACAAGGCAAATCTCCCATCGTCCAAAAGTATTTAAGGATCAAATTTCTTACCCGGGAAGGTATAGACAAATACTCAAAATTTAATTTACCCGAAAGCTTCGACCCACAACAAGATCTATTGGTAGTACCACATAAAAACAGGGATCGAATTCACCGCCCAATGGGGGAATTTGAATGCATCCGATATTTTGCGGCAAGAATAATTAAAAAAGATGGCAGTGTAAGACCGGCACATGTCGATGAAGTAATAAAAAAGGAAACGCAGCCAAGAAATGGACTGGATAATACTTTCTTTTCCTGGACGTTTATTGTGAAAAATCTTGAGCCGGGAGATGAACTGGAGCTGGATTATTCTTATGAAGGTGTCTATACATATGCGCCTTCCTCTCACATTTATTTTAATGGAGAATTACCAAAACAAAATTACCGGCTGATCTTTAGACAAAAGCAAAAGGATACCTTTATGGTATTTGATCACAATATTCCAAATCCACCGGATACGAATTACACGTTGGGTAAAAACATGAATTACAAGGAATATATTTTTGATGCAAAAAACTTAAAAGGAGGAATAACAGATTGTGGTTCAAGACCGGCTAATGAATTACCATATATAACATTTTACCTTCATCATATGGATTTTGGTATATCAGAAAAATCGTCTGCTACAATTCAGTATCCCTTACCATATCCCTGGTGGCTCAAATTATCATCTCTGTTATCATATCAATACGAAAATCTTCAGGTCAAATTAAAATGGACGGACAAGACCACTACAGAAATGAACAAATTCGTTGCTGAAGAAAGAATTAAGAATCCTGATACTTCATTTGCTTCTTTGATATCAGGAATTCATCACTCTATTTGTAAGGATTTTGAATATGAAGATGATATTAATTATCTTGAAGGAAGTGATACTAAACTTGAAAAACTCGGTAAACATGTTGAAAATAAAACTCTGAGATTAATTAGTAGGCATCATTTTTATGGTCAGATCTTTCTTAGGCTTGACCGGGACTACTACCTTTCTGTCATTGCAGATAAACGGACTGACCGTATTAACCCGGAAAGATATGAAAGCATTGGTCTGACAAGTATTTTCTATGCAGTTCAGCATGAGGATCAATTTATTTTTCTGTATCCAAAGGCAAGTCGCTTTGGCTATGAGGCAAATGAATTTCCCTTTTACTTTGAAGATGTAATGGCAGCACTTGTTCCGCAGCGTCTACCCGCTGAAATGAAAACAGATATGCAACCCGAAGTAGTATATAAATTTATTCGAACTCCACATAGTAATAAGGATGAAAATACCAGACAGACCTTTGCACTAATAAATGCTTCACTCGATTCTTTATCCATCAATGTTAATGGTAAATTGAAATTGTCAGGACAATATTCTACTTTAACAAGAGGATTCTACCTGTATGGTTCCATTGATACAACAATACATCCTTGTTACTACAATACCATAAAGGATCTTGCTGATCCGGGAAAAACGGTGTCCATAGTAAATGAAAAGCTGTCAAAACTATTTCCCTTCCAGGCTGGATTTAGCTACCAATTCAAAAAAGATAATTTCATTCATAAAGAAACTCCAACAGAATATTCCTTCGATATGGATGGATGGTTCAATAATTTTAGAGACGAAACCTTTGATGCAAAAAGCCGGCAACTTTCATATTATCCTGATTTCAAATCTGAAGATTCTCATCGATTTATGTTTGAATTTAACGAAGCTGTAGAGTTGATCGATTCGGGAATATTGTCTGACACGATTTCTAATGCTTATGCAACCTATATTCAAAAGGTAGAACAAAAAGATTCTAATAAAATATTAATTGAAACTTCTTTAGTTGTTAATTGTGACTATGTACCTGCCTATCAGGCAGACGATGTACAATCTATATTTGATGCAATAAAAAAAATGAATACACGTAAGTTTAAGGTAAAAAAGGTGTAAACATAGAAATAAGCACAAAAGATATTCTTTACAGCTCTCCTGGCATTTCACCGGTGTTTCCATTACTTGCAGAGTATAAAACAATATTTCAAATTATCTTTAGCAAAACTAATAATTCAACAAAAATGAAAAAACATTACACTCTATTCTTCTCGCTGATCTTTATTTGCGCTCTGTCAACGAACGCACAAATCCCCAACTCAGGCTTTGAACTTTGGACAACAAATTCGGCAGGTCGTCTTGACTTGCAAAACTGGGAAACCGGAAACGTGCTTTTCGACAAAGCCAGCACAGTGCAGGAAGTCGGCAGAACCGGAACAGGATATTCGGCTAAACTTATTTCAGTCTACGATTCAAGTGTGAGTTACTATGAAGGCGGAAGGGCTTTATTATTTACAGTCCCCTTTTCCGGTCCGGTCAAACCCAACGCTGTTCTCGGCTATTGGAAAACCCTGAATCCAGGTTTTGATGCCGCAGTTTTTGCTGAGGTCTTTCTATATGATGCAGGATTTACTGAAATAGGTTATGGTGGCATCCAAACTCCTTTTGGTTTGACACTTAGTGCATGGACTAATTTTTCAATTCCTATTAGTTACACCACGAATGATCCTGTTGCATACTATGACCTCACATTTACATGGTATAATTTTGGAGACGATTCCACTGCCCATGCATTTATTGATGACGTTTCATTTGATGTTAGTACAAACGTTCATGCCATAGGTCAAGACAATAAATTCATCGTAGCAACACTTTCCAATGGGATTTACAAATTGATCAGTACTACATTGTTTTCTGATAAGTCTGCTGTAAAAATATATGATCTGAGCGGAAAACTTGTTACGACAATGGATGCAAGTACTCAGGCAAATCAAACAAATGAATTTCTAGTCGACATCAGTTCTCTGGAAGCCGGGATCTATTATTGTAATATTGCAGATGATGAAAAGATGAGTACTGTTAAATTATTGAAGTTGTAAGGTGAGTGATTAATTATGGCTGCTAATTAACTTGAACAAAATATAATTCTTTGGTAGCAGATGGGGTTAAAAGGCAAACACAAATTCATCTAATCCAGCTTTTCAAAATTCCGCTATTCAGAGGATTAAGTTACTGTGATAGTATTACATAAGCAGTCGGAATCAAACGAAATAAACTCAAGAAGAAATCAGCGCACAAAAACCTTCTTCCGATCCAAAAGTTTAGTTTGACCATTCAACACACAGAGATAAACTCCGCCTGAGAGTCCTTCGGTGCTGATCCTTGTGTTCGTGGAATTAATCTCAAAGGATTCAACTTTCCTTGACATAATATCAATCAAACTAATGCTTAGTCCAGAATTTTGATCCAGACATTCTTGTGTGATCTGAATATTCAGTTGCTTATCACTTTGAAAGACTGAAAGCTCGTTCGCCGGATCATTAATATCATCAATACCAACAGGACTTTGGACACAATACGATACAGAACCATTCCATATCTGAGGCGTGCTGAATGGCGTACCAAAAGATTGATAAACACTACGTGCCACACTGATAGAAATATTAGTGTCAGCTACATATTCATCGGGCCAGGGAGTGCTTGTCGTGGTTAAATACACTTTTGAAAGCACTGGTGATACTAGATAAAAAGCAACTGTATCTCCGGTATTGATAGTTAAATTTAAGTCGATTGGAATTACTGTGGCTTCATTACTAATAGTCAAAGTATTATTCGAAGTAACACTCATTGAGTCAATCAAAGTCCAGGCTGAAGCTTGTTGCTCGAATCCTAGAAAACTACCCATTTTATAATATATGTAATATTCAATAGTACCATTCTTGATATTTGCTGTGAGATGATCAAGCATGACATCATCTGCTTTGGC
>DAOQWA010000049.1:0-18370 GCA_035341855.1 Bacteroidia bacterium | reverse complement strand
ATAAATTCAACAACTCACAATTCCTTGTTGTAGCCATAGAAACTGCAAAAAGTCTCGGATGGCAAATCGATCAGATGAATGAGAGTGGATTTCGTGCTATTAATAATAAAGGCAGATTTAAATTCAAATCAATTGTCACCTTTTCGATTGAGAATGATAAAGCTTTTATCAAAAGTGAATCCGCGGGAATAGAAATATGGGACCTGGGAAAAAATAAAAGCGTAATAATTAAATATTGTGATGCATTCATTGATCAGAAGTATGCACGTAAGCATGAGGAATTGGACCGTATGTTTGATTTATTAAAAACATCATTCTCCTCTCCTATTGAGACTCAAGATTCGCTTGAAGAAACCACTGAAAGCACAGGCACAAAAAAAGAAAACTTCCTGCAAATACTTATTCCTCACAAAGGATACATTATCACTCCGATTCTGATTTACCTGAACATCATTTATTGGATCATTATGGTAGTGAATGGTGTTCACTTTATGGAGCCTGACAATGAAGGCTTATTATATTGGGGTGCGAATTTTCGTCCATTCACTTTGAACGGGGAATACTGGCGACTTATCAGTAGTTGTTTTATACATATAGGACTCATTCATCTTCTGATGAATATGTATGCTCTTATTTACATCGGATTACTCCTTGAACCACATCTCGGAAAAGCTAAATTTCTTTTTGCCTATCTATTAGCCGGAATCGCCGGCAGTACTGCAAGCTTATGGTGGAACAGCTATGTATTAAGCGCAGGAGCCTCAGGCGCTATTTTTGGAATGTATGGTATTTTTCTTGCACTACTGACCACAAACCTCATAGAGAAAAAGCAGAGAAAGGAATTGCTGACTAGTATTGGTATTTTCGTTGTATACAATTTAGCTTTCGGCTTAACGGGCAATATCGATAATGCAGCTCACATTGGCGGTTTGTTGAGCGGAATACTTATCGGCTATTTATTCTATCCTGCAATACATAAACCAAAATCACTAAAACTAAAAATTTACAGTCTTGGCATAGTCAGTGTATTATTTCTTTCAGGTTCCTATCTGGTATATAAGAATACACCGGATGATCTTGAGATCTATGATCAAAAAATGAAATCCTTCTATCCAATGGAAGAAATGGCATTAAATTTTTTCAAAATGTCCAGGCAAACTCCGAAAGAAATTGTGCTCAGAGAGATTGAAGAAAGAGGTTTTTATTATTGGAATGAATTGATATCCTTGTTAAATGAAGTCGAATTGCTGAACCTCCCTGAACCTCTACATGAAAAAAATAAAATGCTGTTGAAATATTGCAGACTCAGAATAAAAACTTTTGAGTTATATCACAAAGCAATCGAAGAAGAAACCCGAAGATATGATAAATCTATTGAGGAATACTCAAAACAAATCGAATTGCTGATGAACGAATTAAAGGAGTAGTTTTTTTTAAGACAACAATGCCTGAATAAGAAAATATTATTCAAACCCATATACGATGCCAACAAATTCCGTCACCCTTCAACGTGTAATAAAAGCAAGTCCTGAAAAAGTATTCCGTGCTTTTGCAGATGCCAATGCCCTCTCTTTCTGGCTGCCACCATATGGATTTTTAGGGATAGTCCATCAGTTGGATTTCAAAACAGGAGGCTACTACAAGATGTCCTTTATAAATTTTAGTACAGGGAATGCACACTCCTTTGGTGGGGAATATTTGGACATTAAACCAAACGAATTTATTAAACACACAGATAGATTTGACGACCCAAATTTGCCGGGAGAAATGATCACCTCCGTTTGGCTTAAAAAAGTTTTATGTGGTACAGAACTAAAAATAATACAGGAAGGTATTCCGGAAATTATTCCGGCTGAAATGTGTTATTTGGGCTGGCAAGAGTCCCTTGAAAAGCTGATGAAATTAGTTGAACCCGAAATCCCGGATGCCTGATATGCTGATCCTCTAATTATGGCTTATGAAATTATTTCTCAGTCGCACGAATCAGGATCATCTTTGTGAGTCCTATTTTCTTAGAGAAACCATATTGGAGTGTATCTTTGAGAACGGCTTGCAAGATGAGGGTATCCTTCACGATTTTCATACGTTCCATCCTGGTCAGCAATCCAATTAGCCCGAGTTCGTCTTCACTGTCACAACATTTTTCTGTACATACAGGGTTTTCGAATTTAATCGAATCATTTGAAAAACATTGGATAGCTCCGTTACATTGATTGACGGATAAATTCAAACGGTAGCCTTGATTAAATGTGATGGGAAAATTCATTAGAGTGGTATCAGAATTTTCAGAATAGATCATAGATAATTGCCAGCTATGGTTAATGCGTGCGCAATCGGTTGGAATTGGTTGAGCATTGAGATTAATGGAACTACATTCAAGGAATAAAATTATCAAAAGCAGATTTTTTTGCATGACAACAAAGATTATATAACTTAAGAGACAAGCAATAAAACTAAGTAAAATGAATGAAATATCTTGAATATTTATCACTGATCAATTCTTCATCTTCATTAGTAAAAAGGGATTCCTATGACACTAATTATGCATGTCTGAATTATTTTCGCCCGAAAGCACAATAAATCCAGCCACATGAAAAATCTCTTCTTCAGCCTGATATGCATAGTTATTGCGACAACAGGAAATAGCCAAATTGTTTCTACCATCCTAAACTCTGCCTCTCAAAAAGTAGATGATGCTTTAATAATTGATGCGCATGGAAATTTGTACGGATCACACTATAATGGAAGCAATGTCTACAAAATCACTCCCTCAGGTACGGTGAGTATATTTGCGGGCGGCTTCAACACACCAAACGGACTTGCTTTCGATTCACAAAACAATTTATTTGTTTGTGATAATATTGCCAACAGAATTTATAAGCTTTCTGAGACAGGCATTTTCCTGGATACAATTAACATTCTCAAACCATCCGGAATAATCAAACAACCGAATAGTGATACAATGATTGTGGCACAATATCAAACAAACTTGCTGAGTCAAGTTGCCCCCGATAAAACCATTATTGATCTTCACTCAGGAACTCCATTAGACGGCCCTGTCGGACTTGCTTATGATTCTCATGGCAAATTATTTCTTGGAAACTTTATCGGAAGAAAAATTTATAGTTATGATTCCGCCGGATTAACCTATGTTGCAACGATTCCAGGCTCAGCGTCATGGTGGCTTGGATTTATCACCTATGCAAATGGATCAATATGGGCTACAGGATTTCAGGATAATAAGATTTACAGAGTCAATCCAAATTTTGTTGATAGCGTAAGTATATTCGCAGGAAGCATGATTGGAAATATTGACGGTGCTATCGATTCGGCGCGTTTCAATAATCCCAACGGGATAACGGCAAGCATTACCGGTGATACATTATTTATTTCTGATTACAATTCAGGTAGAGTAAGAATGATAAGTGGAATGTTGAGCACAGGAATTTCAGAGCAGCATTCCCGAAATTCAAATATTATTATTTATCCAAATCCTGCGAAAGACTTTATTTACATCAGCTCTGATCAGCAAATCGACAAAGTTTATATTTATGATCTTGCAGGGAACATGCAGGTCATTTCTGACAAGTCACATATTAACATAGAAAAATTGATCAGTGCTGAGTATTTGGTAAAGGTGCTTTTGAAAGATAAATCTGAAGTCAGAAGGATTTTAGTCCTTGATTGAGTTGCTCTGAGTTAAAAACCGGCTAAGAGTGCACTTGACTCCTATCTCATTTTTTCACTACATTTAGACACCTGAAAACAGGAAATGGTGTTTGGAGCCAATATTAAGGCCTAAATTCATTTAAAAGCTCATACAAATCTTATACTATGTTTAAATTATTACGAATTGCACTACTATTAGTGCTTCCTGCTATTGCATTTTCACAGCCCGTTAACCTCGAAGTTCGCGCTTATTCTCAGGGATTTTATTCTCCGCTTGCATCAGAAATGGTACCTGTCATAGATCCGGTAAACTCTCCAAACATTTGCGATACAGCAACTATAGTATTAATTGATTCAATCAGCGGACAAGGAATCTATTGTGACCGGGTCCCGTTCTCAGTACGGGGTTATGGATACAGTATAATTCCCTCGGTTTACTTTGGAGGTAACTATCAAATTGGCGTCAAATTCCGAAATACTATTCACATCGTGAGTATGAATACTCTTCTTCTCGATTCAGTAAATAAATCAATTGACCTCACACTTGCTGCAAATCTTTGCTGTTCCTTTGATACAACTTATGGTGTAGCTGCAGCATATAGTGGTGATGTTAATAATGATGGTACCATTGACGGAACCGACTTAGGTATCATAGACAATGATATCACAATGGGACTAACGGGTTATGTGATCTCAGACCTAACCGGTGATGCAATTGTAAATTCATTAGATTTGAATCTGGCTAATGATAACAGCCTTCTTTCGCTTTTTGATTTGTATTCAGGTTCTTGCTTACCAACAAATATCTCTGACCTTGGCAAATTTTCATTTGCATTAGAAGCCTATCCAAATCCTTTCTCCACACACTTCAATTTAATTCTGCCTGAATCTTTCAGCAATATTGAAGTGCAGGTATCAGATGCAATGGGAAAAGTTTTCACTAAGAAAAATTTCAAGAACACCGTGGAATTGCAAATTGAAACGGGAGAATTACATTCAGGCCTTTACTTCGTTCAGGTAATTGCTGATAACAAAAAAGCAAACATAAAGCTCCTGGCCTATTAAAATGATAGAAAATATCTTTCGATTCAATTTCGTAGATATTTTTTATTATGTTAAATAGAATTTTCTCATTCCACAAGATCATCGATTGCGTCGAACTTCTCTTCCGTGTATGCTCCACTGGTGCGGTAGACTATCTTACCATCCTTATTTAGGAAAACAAAATGTGGCACAGATTCATCAGACATTTTGAGCGTGGATAATACTTCCTTCATATTTCCATCTGCAAAGACTAAATGCGGCCAAAGATCCGCTTGTGCCGTCTCTCTGAATTTTCTCTTTACAGTTGCTTGCAATGCTCCTTCTCCTCCACCAAATACCGGAATGAAGAAAACATCTACATCAAACATATCGTCCATGAAGCCTGTCTTTGCAATATACCGGTTGTAAACCGGATCCAACCAAGTTTCCAGATCTGCTTGTGCTTTTCTTGATGAGGCAAAGCACAATAATGCATACTTGCCCATTGATGCGGATGGAATATCTATTTGCTTATTCCCGGCTGTTGTTCCGGTGAAGGATGGAACTGTCTGTCCTTTTGTGAAAGCGGCCATCAAGCATAGCATCACGCTCATCAAAATATATTTTATCATAAATTAGTTTTTAAACTATAAAGATCCAACGAAGCTATCACAAATTTATTTGCCTCCCAGAGATGCATATTTATGAAGGATTTAAGAACGAATTACTCATAATTTGAAGCAAACGAAAAATTCATATATTAGTGCATGAAATATTCAAAAATGTTTTTCAGACAGTTTTGCTATTGCATATCCTTCATATTGCTCTTTGCATGCAATTCTTCGAAAAAGAAAAGTGCAGTTCAGTCTGTAAACCTTTCCCCTGTCATCCACATAGCGGATACAAAAGATTTTAGCCCGGCCTGGTCTACCGAAAATACTCTTGTAGTTCATCTCACAAGTGAACCTGACAATCTCCATCCCAGCAACGGAGGCTCCAGTCCGCGCTCAGAAATTCTTTTGCAGACGCAGGCATACCTTTTAAATACAGATTATGAAAATCAGACCTTCGCTCCTGACCTTGTCACTGCTTTGCCCCTGATTTCTGAAGATGGACTTGCTTATACCTACACTTTACGCAAAGAACCCAGATGGGACAATGGTGATGCAATTACGGTTGAAGACGTCATCTTCACTGCAAAAGCACACAAATGTCCGCTTACAAACAATCCATCTGTCAAAGGCTACTGGCAAAATTTAAAAGACATTTTACCCGATAACTCTGACCCAATGAAATTTACTATGTTGATGAAGGAGTATAGCATGCAAAACTTATCTTTCGTCACCGGTTTTTGTATCATGCAACGCTCATTTCATGACCCTAAAAATATTTTGAAAAACTATTCCATGGAGCAACTTGATGATACAACACTTCATGCCGAAAAAAATCTCGAACTACTGGAATGGTCTCTGAGCTTTAATGACGATAAATTTGGAAGAGACATAAATTATTTAAATGGTCTGGGGCAATATAAAGTTGTATCCTGGGAGTCCGGTCAGTCAATTACCCTTGAAAAGAAAAAAGATCACTGGACTAAAAATATTAACAACCCTAGACTTGCAGCCTATCCGGAGAAATTAGTATTCAAAATTAACAAGGACGAGAATTCTGTTCAGCTTGAATTCAAGACTCAAACATTGGATGTATCAACCAACATGTCAATGGGTACTTTTCTCTCACTAGCTGAAGACCCTTCTATTGCCGTGAATTATAATCATGTTCTTTCACTCACGTATAACTACACCTTTCTGGCATTCAACCAAAAACCCGATGGGCAGAAAAGAAATAAATTATTTACCGATAAAAATGTGAGAAGAGCCTTTGCTCATCTTAGCCCTGTTGATGATCTCATCAAATTAGTTTACAAAGAATATGCTTCATATTGTAAAAGAATGGTCGCAAATGTTTCTCCTTTAAAACCCGGCTTCAACAAAGAGCTAAAGCCGATTGAATTTGACACTGATAGGGCTACTGAACTCTTAAAAGATGCAGGTTGGGTAGATTCAGATAAGAATGGGATTCTTGATAAAGAAATTGATGGCAAAAAAGTGCAGTTCATTGCCGAATTAGCCTATATGAATACCAGCAGCGACTGGAAAGACATGGCTTCGATGCTCGCTGAATCCTTTGCCAAAGTAGGCATTAAGGTTGAACTCATCCCGATGGATCTTAGAGTTTTTCTGGAATCTATGAGGAATCACGATTTTGATATGTCGCTGGGAAGCTGGGGAGGAACACCATTTCCGGAAGACTTCACCCAACTTTGGCATAGCAGCTCCTGGTTAAATAATGGCTCCAATTATTCAGGATTTGGTAATGATGTAAGTGATGCGTTAATCGATTCGATAAAAGCGGAATTAGACACAGAAAAAAGAAATGCAATGACCATGCGCTTTCAGGAAATGATATATGAAGATCAGCCATACGTATTCCTATATTGTAGCATGCGAAGAAATCTAATACACAAACGGTTTGGAAATGTCTCATTATTCGCTGATCGCCCTGGAATGCTCATCAATACTTTCAAATTATTGTCAACAAACAATGAATAATTCCTCCATGGATGATTAAAGTCTTGAATCTCATCCTGTATATTTGATCCATGCGCAGGTACCTGCTCAAACGTATTCTCTTATTCATCCCATCACTCGCTGCCCTTGTACTGATATCCTTCATTTTTCTGAGGATGGCACCGGGAGATCCGGTTGACAGAATGATAGTCGGTTCTGATCCCCAGTCAAATCGCGATGCAGGGATAGCCGACCAACATGCATATTGGACCAATCGGCTAGGCCTGGATTTACCCGTCTTTTATCTGAGCATTGGCTCCTTACAAAACGGGAACACTGAAAAAAAATCTATTGCAGCATACATACCTGCAGTACATTTTCATTCAAATAATCAATTTCATAATTGGCTTTTTGGAAATAATTTTTCTTCAAAAGGCATCCTCAGAGGAGATTTTGGCTACTCCTATTCAACAGGACAAAAAGTATCTGATCTCATTAAAGACAGGATAAGCTGGTCACTTTTCTTTGCTCTCTTTTCAGTATTTCTGGCATATCTCATTAGCCTGCCCATAGGATTACATGCTGCAAGGAATCCTGATTCATCATTCACAAAAATCAGTTCAACGATCTTGATCGTGCTGTTCTCGTTACCCATCTTTTGGACTGCCACTTTATTATTGATGCTGCTCAGCAATCCGGATGTTATATTTCTTTTCCCCGCCTCCGGCGTCAAGCCACTGGGAGGTTACCCGGTTGAGATTTCTTTCCTGAAAAAAATTCAGCTCAGCATTCCCTATCTGGTCTTGCCTACCATCTGCTATACTTATGCATCAATTGCATTTCTTAGTAGAATATTCAAAGTGACAATCGGAGATGTACTGAAACAAGATTTCATACGGACTGCACGTGCCAAAGGATTGGACGAAAATACTGTTGTAAAAAAACATGCCTTTAGAAATACTTTAATTCCGGTCATCACAGTTTTTTCTTCAGCATTTCCCGCTGCGATCGGAGGTTCTGTATTAATTGAAACAATCTTCAGCATACCAGGAATGGGTCTTACGATTTACCAAAGTATAGATGCAAATGATTATCCGGTTTTAATAGCGGTATTTTTTCTGACAGGCTTAATTACTATGGGAGGATTTCTTCTCTGTGATATCTTATACACTTTTGCGGATCCGAGAATTTCATTTTCTAAAAGTTCGGAACTATGAAGATAATTATAGCAAGCCTGAAAAATATAATGAAGCTCTTTCGTCTCCACGATCAACCGCTTTGGTTGAGATGTATTTTTCTTGGTTACCTTTTTGTAGCACTTTGCGCACCAATCCTGGCAAACAAAGAGCCATTACTTCTATATCAAAACGGATCATGGACTTCTCCTGCCTTCCAACAAGATCCTTATTTAAAGATTATAAAAGATGGAAATGAAAAATCTGTACTCAAGACATCCGTGGATTGGACGAATCTGGAAGCAGATTTTAAGCTTTTCGCCCCGGTTCCATATGATCCCTCAAGTAGTGATATAGCAAACTCAAATTATGTTTCTCCATTCGAAAAACAATGGCGTACCTACCCTGCCTCCGGTGAACAATTACAAAAACTTCCGCTGCGCTACCGTCATTGGCTTGGAACAACAAAAACAGGTGCCGACGTACTGTCAGGACTTATATACAGTACAAGAATTTCTCTTCTTATTGGATTCATGAGCATGTTAGTTGCTGCTCTTACAGGCATAATCATAGGTTCATTGGCAGGATTCTACGGCGATAAAGGCTTATATCTGGACAAACTAAATTTCCTGATCGCTTGTATTCTGATTGTTCCTGCCTGGTTTTATATTTTCATTTTACCTGAAAGCACAATTGAAAGAACATCTGAAGTAAGTTTCACCAATTCATCGCCATTTATTTTTTTAAAAATTATTCTCTTTATTTTTATTTTACTCCTACCCTTCACATTAAAAAGAAAACGTTCAAGAGAGAAAATTAAAAACAAAGGATTCTTTTTACCTGTCGACAGCATAGTTTCGCGTTTCATTGAACTATTTTTGAGTGTTCCAAGACTCATACTTATCATTACTCTTTCTGCGATCTCGAGACCTTCGGTCTTGAGTTTGATCCTCATTCTCGGACTAACATCATGGACAGGGATAGCCCGTATGGTTCGTGGCGAATTCATCAAACTCAGAAGCAGCAATTTTACGGATGCAACGAACTCTTTGGGCTTTAGTCCGGCAAGAAAAATTGTCTATCATTTACTGCCAAATGCATTCGAACCGATCCGTGTTGGAATTATCTTTGGAATCGCAGGTGCAATTCTTGCCGAAGCAGGTCTATCCTTTTTGGGTATTGGCTTATCTCCGGACACAGTGACCTGGGGTTCAATGCTAGCCTCAGGAAGGGAACAATTTAGCGCCTGGTGGCTGGTCATTTTTCCGGGATTGGCAATATCACTTCTCCTAATGACACTAAATAAATTGAGCGATGAAAAAAAGCATCTGGCAGTAGAAAAATTACTATAAGCCTCTTAACAATTTTTAACCTCTTCATTCATATTTCTTTCATACTATAATCTTTAAAATTGCAATCGAATTTGGAAATAATTTAGAATCATTACTGAGGCACATTTTATTGCAATTTTACAAAAACAATTCAATTTAATTTCCTGAATTTCAATACATTTTATCCAATAAACAAGAACAAATCAACAAAAGATGGATATCAAAGAAATAAACGAAAAGATCCAGCAAGAATCCGCATTTGTGGATATGATAACTATGGAATTGAGCAAAGTAATCATAGGTCAAAAGTATATGACTGAACGATTACTTATTGGTCTCCTTGGAAATGGCCACATATTATTGGAAGGTGTTCCCGGGCTTGCGAAAACCCTGGCAATTAATTCACTTTCTTCTGCCATTCAAGCCAAGTTCAATCGAATCCAGTTTACACCGGATCTGCTTCCGGCTGACTTAATCGGAACGATGATCTACAGCCAAAAACAAGAAGAGTTTCGCGTACGAAAAGGTCCGATCTTTGCGAATTTTATTTTAGCTGATGAGATCAACAGGGCACCGGCAAAAGTTCAGAGCGCATTACTTGAAGCAATGCAGGAAAGACAAGTAACCATTGGTGACTCAACATTCAAATTGGAGGAGCCTTTTTTAGTTCTTGCCACACAAAACCCGATTGAACAGGAAGGAACATATCCTTTGCCTGAAGCACAGGTTGATCGATTTATGCTAAAAGTGGTAATCGGATATCCAAACAAGGATGAGGAAAAAGCAATCATTAGACAAAATATTGGCAAGGATTACCCTAAGGTAAGTCCTGTCATCAGTCCCGAACAGATCATCAAAGCACGATCGATGGTTCGTGAAGTATATATGGATGAGAAGATCGAAAAATATATTGTTGATATAGTGTTTGCTACCCGTATGCCTGCGGATTATAACTTAGGTCGTCTGAAACAACTGATCAGTTATGGCGGTTCGCCACGTGCGAGTATCAATCTTGCACTGGCTGCAAAAGCTTATGCATTTATCAAACGTCGCGGTTATGTTATCCCTGAGGATGTACGTGCTATCTGCCATGATGTTCTGCGCCATCGTGTTGGGTTAACATACGAAGCTGAAGCAGAAAATGTCACCAGCGAACAAATTATCAACGATATCCTAAATGCCGTTGAAGTTCCATAGTAGCAGCTAATCCTTCATTACAGTTAATTCTTACCTATAATGTAAGCATTGAAATGCAATAGGATCATTAATGGAAACAAACGAATTAATCAAAAAAGTCAGAAAGATCGAGATCAAAACTCGAGGATTGTCTGCACATATATTCTCCGGTGAATACCATAGCGCCTTTAAAGGTCGTGGGATGGCTTTCAGTGAAGTTAGAGAATATATGCCGGGCGATGATATTCGTTCGATCGACTGGAACGTTACCGCTCGTTTCGGACATCCCTTCGTGAAAATATTCGAGGAAGAACGAGAACTTACTGTCATGCTACTTGTCGACGTCAGTGCCTCCGGTGACTTTGGAACCAAAACACAATTTAAGAAGGATCTCCTAACTGAATTGTGTGCCGTTCTCTCCTTTTCTGCAATTCAAAACAATGATAAAATCGGTTTGATCTTTTTCAGTGATAAAATTGAAAAATTCATTCCACCAAAAAAGGGTAAGTCACATATCCTTCGTATCATACGTGAGCTGATCAATTTTGAACCGGTTCATCGTAAAACTAATATTTCTGAAGGATTGCGATATGTCGTAAATGTTATTAAGAAAAAAAGTATTTGCTTCTTGATCTCAGACTTTATGGATCAATCGTTTGATGATGCCCTTAAACTTGCAAACAAAAAACACGATGTTGTTGCACTGAGAATTTATGATGAAAAAGAAAAGGAGCTTCCGGATGTTGGATTAATTCACATGCAAGATGCAGAAACAGGAAAGCTGCTGTATGTTGACACTCATTCCGGGAATTTCAGGTTAGCATACAAAAAGAAGTGGCTGAAATGGGAAAAAGATCTTGCAGACACATTTGCACGAAGCGGTGTTGATCACTGCTCTATCAGAACAGATCAGAGTTATGTTCAACCATTGATGGCTTTGTTCAAAAAAAGAGGTACAAGAGGATAATATTACTTAGAAAAAGATTTAGATCATAATGATCAGGTATCATTCAATTATAAATAAGCTGACCAAATATAGTCACAGGCTATTCCTGCTTTTAACCTTGCTAAGTCTATACCCGGACCATGCTTTAAAAGCAGCACTTCCTGCAGGTCCTATCATTGTGACTGCAACTCCCGACACTAACCAGATTCGAATTGGAGAACAAGTTAAGATTAGCTTGAAAGCCAACATTCCAACAGGAGTGAAAATAAACTTCCCATTGATACCTGATACATTTGACGGTATCGAAGTTGTTTCAAGAAGTGCGATTGATACAGTCGTAGCTAAAGATAAAAGCAGTGCCATTTTTTCACAATCACTTCAGGTTACAAGTTTTGACTCAGGTTACTATGTTGTCGAACCATTTCATTTTACAAGCCTAAATAATGAAACCGGACTGACAGACACTTTCTCAACTGAAGCATTTCTAATTTCCGTTAAAACAATACAGGTAGATACAACTCTCGCCATCAAAGATATCAAGGCACCATTGACTGCTCCTTTAACCCTGATGGAAATACTATCCATGGTTGGAATTGTCTTATTGTGCATACTTGTTTTATGGTTCCTTTGGAGACTTTGGAAAAACAGAAAAAATGTTGCAGCTCCATTGCTCCCTTCAAAGCCAAAAATTCCGGCGTATCAAATTGCGCTTGATGCACTCAAAAAGACAGAGCAGGAAAAATTATGGCAACAGGGATTTTATAAAAAATATCATAGTGAAATTTCTGATACTCTGAGAGAATACATCGAAAGATCCTACGACATAAATGCACTCGAGCTCACGTCAGATGAGACATTAGACAGGATTCGCCGTATAACACTTCCCGGCGATGCTTTTGAGAAATTGAGATATGTGTTGACTACAGCCGATCCGGTGAAATTTGCTAAAATGATTCCTATGCCTGACGAGAATGAGAGATCTCTTCAATATGCATATGACTTTGTTAATCTCACCAGGCCAATTCGTGAAGCTGATATCAACAGAAAGGAGAACGAGGAATGATAAAGGGCATCCAATTCGCTGAACCGCATTATCTGTGGTTACTCTGTCTGATTCCTGTAATGGTGGCCGTATCCATCTACTTTTGGAAGAAGAAGCCGAGCTTTTTACGTTTCTCTTCGTTTATGTTGTTAAATGAATACAGTCCAAGTCTCCGACAACGATTTCTGATTCTTCCCTTTATACTAAGGATGCTTGCAGTTGCTGCTATCGTTATTGCTCTTGCGAGGCCTCAGTCAAGTTCCAGCGGACAGAATATTACTACTGAAGGAATTGATATCATAGTTTCTTTGGATATCTCCACAAGTATGCTGGCAGAGGATTTAAAGCCAAACAGAATTGAAGCAGCAAAAAAAGTTGCCGAAAAATTCATTGACTCCAGGCCAACCGACAGGATTGGACTTGTAGTTTTTGGTGGTGAAAGCTTTACACAATGCCCTTTAACGACTGACCACGCCGTCGTTAAGAATTTACTCCGGGGAATTGAATCCGGGATGCTTGCGGATGGTACTGCTATAGGCGAAGGTCTGGCAACTGCCGTAAATCGTATCCGGGAAAGCAAAGCTAAAAGTAAAGTTATTATACTCCTTACAGACGGCGTGAACAATATCGGTGCGATCGCGCCACAAACAGCAGGTGAGATTGCAAAAACTTTTGGCATCAGGGTATATACGATCGGTGTGGGAACAAAAGGATTTGCACCCTACCCATTCAATACTCCTTTCGGAAAACAATACCAGAATGTAGAAGTCCAGATTGACGAGGCCACCTTACGGCAAATTGCTGATGAGACAGGAGGCCAGTATTTTAGGGCTACAAGTACTGACAAGCTAAAACAAGTTTATGCCGAGATAGACCAATTAGAAAAAACGAAAATTGATGTCACAGAATTCAGAAACAAGTCTGAAGAATTTTATCCTCTCGTCTTGATCGCTCTTATATTACTCGGATTGGATATTCTTCTTCGTCAAACAGTATTAAAATCCATACCCTGACCATGCTCAGATTCGCACATCCTGAACATCTTTACGCTTTTCTGGCAGTGCCGGTTTTTGTGCTATTGTTTTTCGTAGCAATATACAGGCGCAAAAAACTACTCTCGCGATTTGGTGACAAATCATTGATTACTAAATTGACAAGAACGCACTCGTCTTTTAAACCAACACTTCAATTTATCTTATTCCTGTTCGCCTATTCATTGAGTGTCATCGGCTGGGCAAATCCTCAATTAGGTACCAAGCTGGAAGAAGTGAAACGTGAGGGTGTCGATGTAATAATCGCTCTTGATGTTTCTAACAGCATGAAAGCTGAAGATATCCGTCCAAACCGTCTTGAACGTGCAAAGCAATCTATCAGTCGCATGATTGATCAACTGGAAAATGACAGAATTGGAATCATCATTTTTGCCGGGCATGCCTACGTTCAACTTCCAATAACATCGGATTATGCTGCCGCAAAATTATTTCTCTCTACCATAGATACCGATATTATTCCGACACAAGGAACAGCAATTGGTTCAGCCATAGAACTGGCTATGCAGTCGTACGTGGGTGATGACAATAAGCACAAAGCCCTTATCGTTATTACAGATGGAGAAAATCACGAAGACAATGCAGCTGAAGCAGCTAAAAAGGCGAATGACGAAGGAATCATTATTCATACAATCGGATTCGGATCTCCGGATGGTGCTCCTATCCCCGTTTATCGCAATGGGACACAAATAGATTTTATCAAGGACAAGGATGGAAACACCGTACTGACCAAGCTCGACGAATTAACTCTAGAAAAAATAGCTGCAGAAGGAAAAGGACAATATATAAGAGCAACAAATAGCGATGATGGTTTGAGTCGAATTCTTAGCCAGATTGCCGGAATGGAAAAAAAATCTTTCGGCGTAAAACAATTTACCGGCTATGAAGATCGCTTCCAGTATTTTCTTGCCGGAGCACTACTAGTACTATTCATTTCCTCTCTAATAAGTACCAGACGAAATTCAAAATTAGATAAAATTGACCTCTTTGGCGAAAAACAAAAACAAAACTAACGCAGAATCATTTACATTGCACTAATAGAATATCATGCTCAATATTAAAATATATTCATCAATTAAGGGAAAAGCAAAATTAAGCCTCCCGATGGCTTTAATGTTGTTGCTCTTACCTGTACTTTCTCATGCACAATCAGAAAGAAAACTGATCAGAGAGGGGAATGAAGAATACAAGTCCAAAAAGTATTCCGAGGCTGAACTTAACTATAGAAAATCTTTAGAAAAGAATAAGAACTCGGTTCCCGGAAATTATAATTTGGGGAACTCTTTCTACAAGCAAAATAAAATGGAAGAAGCGGCCACTCAATATCAATCCATTTTATCAAATAAAGATATTAGCAGCGAAACTAAAGCCAAAGCTTATCATAATCTAGGAAACTCCTTTTTAAAAGCGGATAAATACAAAGAGAGTATCGAAGCCTACAAAAATTCACTTAAGCTAAATCCAAAAGACAACGATACCCGCTATAACCTTGCTTATGCCCAGTCAAAATTGTTGCAACAACAACAGCAGCAACAAAACAAGGATGGTGACGATAATAAAGAAAATAAAGATCAGCAGCAGCAGAATCAGGATAAAAATAACCAGGATCAAAAAAAAGACCAGGGAAAAGAACAAGAGCAGCAGGAGAATAAACAAGCAGATAAAGGCGAAGAACAAAAGGATGAAAAGTCTGCTCAAAAAGGGAAAAACGAAATATCCAAAGAAGATGCAGAAAAAATCCTGCAGGCCTTAAATAATGACGAGAAGAAAACGCAGAAAAAACTTACTAAAAAAGAAGCCGTCCGTATTTCCATCGACAAAAAATGGTAAGGATTAAAAAGAAATTATAGATTTCATGTCATTCGCACTCCATACTACCCGACTGATCCTTCGTCCCATGCAGATAGAAGATGCTAAAGGTATGTTCGAACTCAATAATGCGGATGATATTCTAAAAAATACGGGTGATAGACCTTTTAAAAATATTGAAGAGGCAGAAGCATTGATCCGAAACTATAAGCAATTTGATCAATACAAAATGGGCAGGTTTACTCTGCTTTTAAGATCGACGCAGGAATATATCGGCTGGTGCGGATTGAAATATATTGAAGAAACAAAAGAAATTGATCTTGGCTATCGCCTTCTGCCACAGTTCAGGGGAAATGGTCTGGCAACAGAAGCTGCAGAGAAATGTCTTGAATATGGTTTTGAAACATTAAGTTTGGAAAAAATAATTGGTCGCGCAATTCATGAAAACAAAGCAAGCATAAATATCCTTCAAAAGATCGGAATGACATTTGAAAAAAAATTTAATGCGCATGATGAGATTTGTGATCAATATAAAATGACTAAACATGAGTGGAATAATCGCATGATCGAGTTAAAAAATAATTTGTAGTAACGGGAAGAAAGTTTTTAATTCTTACGATGAAAATTATAAATAAAATAAGCTTATACTCCCTATTCCTTGCCATGACATTACTCTGTCTGGCGAACAAGCAAAGTTTTGCCCAAAGTGAAAAATTTGTCGCAACAGCTTCTGCTACTACTGTCGCTTCCGGAGAACAGTTTCAGGTGACATTTACTTTTAGCGGAAACGGTAAATCATTCAGGGCGCCTGATTTTGCAAATTTCAGTGTACTGATGGGTCCTAATCAAAGTAGTAGCGTCCAGATCAACAATGGAAATTTTTCTCAGACCTTGTCATTTACCTATATCTTACAGGCAGGAAATGAAGGTACATTTAAAATTGGTAGTGCGGAGATTGAAGGTAGTAACGGGAAAGTTATCAGTAATACACTTACTATAAACGTTGTAAAAGGTGCCGGTAAAGCACAAGGAGGCAAACAAGGAAACAGCCAGCAAAATGCTTCTGATTCGAAAAATGTTTTTGTCCGCACTTCTATCGACAGGTCGAATGTCTATTTAGGCGAAGCAGTTGTAGTTACCTACAGCCTTTGTACAAAAGTCCAACTGATAAACTATTCCATTGACAAAATTCCTTCAATGAATGGATTCTGGAGCCAGGACATTCCTATGCCACAACAGTTGCAATTTCGCCAGGAAATAATTGATGGAGTCAGGTATGAAGTTGCGGATCTCAAAAAAATGGTATTATTTCCTCAGCGCAGCGGAACACTAACTGTTGATGCAATGGCAATGGAAGTTATTGCAAGAATTCAGGTAAAAAGACAAGGAAGAAGCAATGACCCCTTTGGTCAGTTCTTTAACGATCCATTTTTCGGGAACCCTTTTAATACCGGAGTGCAAGACGTAAAAATTCCGCTGAAAGGTGAAGCAATAAGAATCAATGTAAAAGAACTTCCTCCTAATGCACCCTCTACTTTTTCAGGGGCTGTCGGAAAATTTAATTATGAAGTTTCCGTAGATAAAAAAGAGCTAAAGACCCATGACCCTGTTACTCTTAAGATAAAAATTAGCGGCAAAGGAAATATTAAGCTGGTAGATCCTCCTGCTATTTCCTTCCCTCCTGATTTTGAGACTTACGATCCTAAAGAAAATTCAAATTTAAATGCAAGTGTTGGCGGTGTCACGGGATCTAAGACTTTTGAATATCTCCTGATCCCACGAAATCCTGGCGAATACAAAATCCCAATAGAGAACTTTGCATATTTCGATTTGGATAAAAAATCCTATCAGGAAATTCCTTCACCGGAGATTTTGATTAAAGTAAATAAGGGAGACGAAAGCATGACTGTGATCACAGGGTCTGCTGTCAACAAGTCTGATATTCAGCTTTTAGGTAAAGACATTCGCTTTATCAAGACACATGAACCTGAATTTGTCAGAGCTTCCAATGGCATTTACGGTTCAGGAATGTTTTACACTTTGCTCAGTGCCCCTGTACTTCTGTTTGCAGGAATGCTCCTTGTAAGAAAAAGACAAGAAAAACTAAAAGGTAAGACCGGGATTCTCAAAAGCAGAAGAGCTAATAAAGTTGCATTGAAAAGACTTTCAATTGCCAAAAAACTTCTTAATGCAAATGAAAAAGAAAAATTCCTCGATGAAATTTCCAAAGCAATGTGGGGTTTTATCAGCGATAAATTACAAATACCTGTCTCTGACCTTTCAAAAGAATCGGCAACAGAGGCATTGCTAAAGCAAAATGTCGATGAAGCGCTTATCAAAGAATTCACCTCAACTATAGACAGTTGTGAATTTGCACGCTTTGCCGGTTCTGAAGCCGGCAGTCTTGAAAGCCTATATCAGCTAGCATTAGGATCAATATCAAAAATTGAAGAATCAGCAAGATCTTAAAATGAGGGAACGAAAAATTATAATTCTTCTATTTCTTTTGTGGTTTCTGTCCATAGGAGAAAATTGTTTTGCTTCAAGATCAGCACCGGATCTGTACCGGGAAGCAAATCT
>DAOQWA010000048.1:0-24001 GCA_035341855.1 Bacteroidia bacterium | reverse complement strand
TCAGCATTGTCTAATTCCTGCACCTAAGCATGTCATTATCGACAGAAATGACGACGGTGAAATTGTTACCAAGTTATTTGCTAAAGAACAAAGCGCAAAGAGCATGTTAAAAATCCTGTGATATTGATCTTATTGCTTATCCTTTACAATTCAATTTCGGTCGCACCATATCCAAATTTCTCCGGAGGAGCGGAAGTCCATCTCACGCCGGGATATTTTTTTAATTCTTCTCTGATTGCATTCTTTAAAATACCTTCTCCAACACCATGGATAAATGTTATTTTATGTAATTGATTGATGATCGCCTGATCCATTTCATACATAAATTGATTGAGCTGATAGGATATAATTTGCGCATTACTAAGTCCTGATGGATCTTTAAGCAATTCTTCAATATGCAGGTCAACAACCTTTTGTCTTGACAGGATGACAAACTTTTCCTTGGCACCCTTAACTTTAGCACTTCGAGAAGCATCGATCCTTCGTTTCTCGCTCTCCATTTCAGAATTTTTGTATTTCTCAACCAAGCCGGAAATATCAGGTGCCTGTTCTTGTTCAAGTTCGTATAAAGGCATCAGGAGAATCTCACCTGAACGTCCCTGAAGTCTTGTCTGATAATCAGGATGAAGGAAATCATTTGAGCTGATGTAGAAGTATTTGGTAACTGGGGATCTAGGTCTGTACTCTTGTTCTCCGAAGAATAAAAACTGAAACTCAAATCCATTAAACCGATGCAGTTCATCCTGAGAAAAGATGCCTAGAAACTTTTCATTTCTTGCATTGATAGTTGCAGCACCTATCCCGTGACGCAAATTTCCAAATTGGCGCGCAGCTGTGAAATTTATAGCGTAGGATGTATTATTAACAAGCAAGAGATCTATGTCTGTCGTTAAGAGAGCCTTTTCGTTATGTAAACGAACGGCAACATAGATCGTCTCATCGTTTTCCATTGATGATATGATACTCAGATTTTGAGATTTTGCCCGGTCCGGAGGAATAGATTCGATAATTTCACTCTCAGATTGCTGTACCCGGTCTTGTGTTTCCGATGCTTCAATTTGTGAGGAATCAATACTGAATTCAATCCGAACCACACTAGAGTTTGGCACTACATGAGCAAAGCCATCATTATCAGTCACCTCTATCCGCCCGTTGGGAAGGATTCTCGTCACAACACCTTCCACTGCATCGTTTAGAAATCGTACTTTATCGTGTTCTTTGAACTTCATATTCACCACAGTTTTGGAATCAGTAATTTCAGGAGATTTGGAGCTAATTTAGTTTAAAATTACTCTCTGTGTTGGTTATTCAACAGAGAAATTGAAAGATTTTATTATAAATAGTAAACAATAAACCCATGTCTTTTGTATATTTGCAGAATTAATCTGCGAGAGTTCAAATTTACACGAGGAGCTATTTTAGTTTTTCAATTTATCAATGGATTTTATTCATCAACTGTTTGATTTTATACTTCATATCGATGTGCACCTTCTGGAGATGGTGGCTGAATACAACGATATCACATATTTGATTCTCGCAATGATAATCTTCTGCGAAACCGGACTGGTAATCACACCATTCTTGCCCGGTGATTCACTATTATTCGCTGCAGGTGCTCTTGCAGCCGCAGGATCATTGAATATCGTGCTGTTAATAGGAATTTTATTTGTGGCAGCTTTTGCAGGAGATAACACAAATTATGCAATTGGAAATTTCATCGGACATAAAATCTTATCTTCAAAAAGAAAAATAATTAAAAAAGAATACATTGATAGAACACACGAATTCTATGAAAAGCATGGTGGAAAAACAGTTGTAATAGCAAGGTTTATGCCCATTCTAAGAACATTTGCTCCTTTCGTCGCAGGATTAGGAAGCATGACTTACAGGAATTTTGTTGGTTTTAGTTTACTCGGGAATACGTTGTGGATTGGTGGTATAACTCTCATGGGTTATGCATTTGGTTCACATCCGTTTGTTAAAGACAACTTTTCCATGGTGGTGATAGGAATAATAATTTTATCCTTATTGCCGATGGTTTTCGCCATTGTGCGATCCAAATTTTCAAATAATACTGCGAAATAATTTAACTACCTAAAAATTCATCTGCGATATGAAACATTTTGGTTTATTTGGTCACCCTTTAGAACATTCATTCTCTAAGAAGTTTTTTGATGAAAAATTTGCGAGAGAAGGAAGGGAAGACTGTGTTTATGAAAACTACGAATCTACCGACATATATGATCTAAAGAAGATTGTACATGAGAACCCGGATCTGGTTGGCTTGAATGTTACGATCCCCTTTAAGCAAGAGGTGATTCCACTGCTTGATAATCTTGATGATATTTCTCAAAAGATTGGCGCTGTCAATACGATTCGTATTCATCGCCCTGAGCCGGGGAAATTCGAATTACATGGTTTTAATACTGATGCCTGGGGATTTGAATTAGCTTTAAGACCTATCCTACGTCCTCATCATCGTCGTGGTCTGATATTAGGGACGGGCGGATCGGCAAAGGCGATCAGTTTTGTATTTCGTAAATTGAATATTGAACACTTCTTTGTTACCCGTGAAGATTCCCGTTTCCATTATACTTATGCTGATCTGAACCAGAATACTATGAAAGCTTTTCAGATCATTGTAAATACTACGCCTCTTGGAATGTTTCCTGATGTAGAAACGTTCCCTAATATCCCTTATGAATTTCTAACTCATAAGAATTTGTGTTTCGACCTCACGTATAATCCTGCACAAACTCGTTTTCTTGAGAAGTCGAAAGAATCAGGTGCCTTTATTCATAATGGATTTCGTATGCTCAGATTACAAGCAGAAAAATCCTGGGAGATTTGGAATACGCCGATTTACGTTTAGCCAAAATTAAATCTGAAAAGCCGGAGGAAATATTTTCTTCCGGCTTTTTTATTGTTGATAGAAGCTATTAGCTATTTATATTTCTTATTTTTAAGACGTAAATGGATTAGCCATGCCTTTTGTTATCGAATCAGAATTTAAGCCTACCGGAGATCAACCGGAGGCCATACGGCAGCTTGCTGAAGGCATTATGCGTGGAGATCATGCACAAACTTTACTAGGTGTTACCGGTTCGGGAAAGACCTTTACCGTTGCCAACGTAATTGAGAAAATTCAAAAACCTACGCTCGTATTAAGCCATAATAAGACTTTGGCTGCGCAGTTGTATGGTGAATTCAAACAATTCTTTCCCAAAAATAAGGTTGAATACTTTGTTTCATACTATGATTACTATCAACCGGAGGCTTTTATACCCACAACCAACACCTATATCGAAAAAGACCTTGCCATAAATGACGAAATAGAAAAGCTTAGATTAAGTACTACCACTTCCCTCCTTTCCGGACAACAGGATGTGTTGGTAGTGAGTTCTGTTTCTTGTATATATGGCATTGGTAATCCCAGCGATCTGAAGAGTAATACTATTCATATTAAGGTAGGACAAAAAATTTCCCGAAATACCTTCCTGCATAAATTAGTAACTTCCCTCTATTCAAGATCGGATGTGGACTTTTCAAGAGGAAAGTTCAGAGTACGCGGCGAGACAGTAGACATTTTCATTGCTTACGGTGATGTTGCCTACCGCATAAATTTTTTCGGTGATGAAATAGAAGAAATTGCATCCATTGATCCTGTATCAGCAAGAACTTTGGAGCAACATACAGCTGTCACAATTTACCCTGCGAACATTTTTGTTACCAGCCCTGAGAAACAACTCGAAGCTGTCTGGCAGATCGGTGAGGATATGGTAAAGCAGGTTGAGTATCTCAAATCCCTGGGAATGCACCTTGAAGCTAAACGTCTTGAAGACCGTGTAACATATGATCTGGAAATGATTCGGGAGTTGGGTTACTGCTCCGGTATAGAAAACTATTCCAGGTACTTTGACGGCAGGGATCCCGGATACCGTCCTTACTGTTTAATGGATTATTTTCCGGAAGATTTTTTGATGGTCATTGATGAAAGCCACGTTACTATTCCACAGTTACGGGCTATGTATGCAGGAGATAGATCGAGAAAGTTAAATCTTGTTGAATATGGTTTCAGGTTACCTGCAGCTCTCGATAACAGACCATTAAAGTTTGAAGAGTTTGAAAGTATTCAGAAACAAATAATTTACGTGAGTGCCACACCGGCTGAATATGAATTGCAACAAAGTGGTGGTGTGCTTGTGGAACAGGTCATCAGACCGACCGGCCTCCTGGATCCGGTCATAGAAATGCGTCCGAGTATAAATCAGGTCGATGACCTTTTGGATGAAATAAATAAAACTGTTCAAAAGAATGAACGTGTGCTTGTTACGACTCTTACAAAGCGGATGGCGGAAGAGTTGAGTAAGTATCTGACAAATTTGAATATTAATTGCAGATACATTCACTCGGAAGTAGATACTCTTGAACGAGTTGAAATATTGAGAGATCTCCGCTTGGGTACATTTGATGTCCTCATTGGAATTAATTTGTTACGCGAAGGTTTAGATTTACCTGAAGTATCATTGGTGGCTATACTTGATGCTGATAAGGAAGGTTTTCTGAGAAGCAACCGGTCTTTGACTCAAACGGCAGGAAGAGCAGCCAGAAATTTAAATGGTAGGGTTATCTTTTATGCGGATAAAATGACAGAAAGCATGCGGCTAACGATGGATGAAACCACTCGTCGAAGAGAAAAACAACTGTTGTATAATGAAAAGCACGGCATAACTCCGAAACAGATCGTGAAATCAAAAGAAAGCATAATAGGGCAGACAAAAGTTGCTGACTCCCGTTTAATGGCGGAGATGGCCTATGTTGAATCGGGGATTTTGAGTGTAGCTGCTGATCCGGTTGTTCAGTACATGAAGAGTGATGAGATTAAGAAACTGATCTCCCAAACTAAACGGTCAATGGAGAAAGCAGCAAAGGAACTAGATTTTATTGAGGCAGCACGTCTTCGTGATGAAATGTATGAGTTGGAAAAACTCCTGGCAAAAAAGCAATGACAGAATTATCGGAGGATCTTCAGCATCTTGAATGTTATCCTGCCAAATTTTGGATGTTTTTCTTCTTCACCGACACGAATAAAACCTCCTTTTTTATAAAGTGCTATTGCCGCAGTAAGGGGGGCTGCTGTTTCAAGTAGAACTTTTCTTGCATTTAATTTACGCGCTTCTTCCAGGATTGAATGAAGCAGCAATTTCCCTATCCCCTTGCCTTGCATTTCTGATCTTACTCCCATTTTTATCAATTCATACACCTCGTCATCAACTTTTTCCAAAGCTGCAGTACCAACAACGTTTGTTCCAAACTTTGCAAATAAAATTAAACCTCCTGAGTTAATTATTTTCTCCGGATTATTAAGAATCTCGAGGTCAGCGCCTGTAACGTGAAAATATTTTTCCAGCCATTCGATGTTTATCTCTTTGAATGCAAGCGCAAGTTCCGGCTTATAAAATATTATTTGTGTCTGAGTGTTCAAGACTCTATTAATTTCAACCAGAAAAGAGATAAGGGAATCAAATATTTTTTTTCACCACAAGGCATCCGGCTATAATATCGTGCAAGGCTTGTTTGCGTGTTGTGAATCCTGCCATAATATAGCCAATCGTAAATGTCATTCCGGAAATTATTTTTCCGAAGTACCTGCCGGTTGCATTGAGAAAGGTCAGTCTATTGCCTGACATGTCGGTTACCTTAATCTCTAAGGCAATCTTACCCAAAGTTGCCTGTCTCGGAGAAGATTCCATGATAGCATAGTAAAGCCACGAAACTACCAGAGATATCAGAGACATTGTAATTACGAATCCCATGAATCCACCTATAATCATGAGACTTTCTGCATCAGACATGTCATCAACGTCCAAATTTGCAAGGGCACTGAGGCCGGCAAACATACCTGTAAAAACTAATATAGGCATGATCACCAAAAAACTAAAAAAGCCAAGAATGAGTTGGTCGAGAATATGGGCTCCAAATCGGAGCCAGAATCCGGCATATTCAACTCTGTTTTCAGATTGAATATCTATATTGTGCGATTCCATTGTAGTTATATCTTAGAAAGGTAAATTTTAATACAAAATAGATTATTTTTGTAAGCTGACAAAATTAGAATAAAATGAGAGAAATCACCGTAGAAGAATTGAAACAAAAACTCGACAGACAAGAAGATTTTCAGTTGATTGATGTAAGAGAAGAATTTGAATATGAAATCTGTAATCTCAATGGTGAGTTAATTCCAATGGCAACTATTTTTGATTCTGTCGACAGAATTTCGAAAGACAAGCCGGTAGTCATTCATTGTAAGTCAGGTGGCCGCAGTGGAGTTGTTGTGACCGAGCTGGAAAAAAGATTTGGTATGACCAATCTTTTCAATCTTAAAGGTGGCATCTTAGCTTATGCAAAACAAATTGACACAGGAATGGCAACCTACTAATATTCTTAGAAATAAAATAAATGCCATCCGGTTTTTCTTCCTTTCCGAAATTCAATAGCAGGTGCGGGAAGATGTATAATATTTATTACTTTGAAGAAGGAGTTTAAGAATTTTGACCGGAAGTTTACCCGTGCAAGGTCTAGATCAAGACTCAAGTAATACTGCGGATATCTTTCAAAAGAAGGAATTGGAACACCATCGACTTCTGAAGGGTTTTCAGTTCCTCCGGTCATTCCTTCTGCTCCGAAACCAATGCCAATGCTTAACCATTTCGGGAAACGACTTTGGTCGGACAGCCAACTGTTAGGATTTACACTTATCCAATACGTTAGTCCATTATAATCTTTTAAAATATTTTCGGGCAAAGAGCTTCCTAGAAGGTCAGGTCTGTATTTTGCATATTTCGATTGATGAAAGGAATACTTTAATACTACTCTTTGCTCTTCCCAAATTAATTGTTGCCCGGCAAATGCAGCAACACCAAGAGTATTTGCAATAATGTCTCCTGTGGAAAAGCCCCATTCTTCAGAAAAGCCATCAAAGATTTCTATGGTAGTTTGATATAAAAATGCAATTCCGGATGCATACAAGGTCGACCGGGTATTTCCGTGACCTGCCCAATGAAAGGTTCGCATGAGTGGTTTTGCAATGGAGTAAGCATCCCAGGTATGACCGAATTTATCCATCTTCTCCCACTCCTCATTATCATTGAACAGGTGAAATTTACTTTGAGGGTAATCACGGTACCACTGATTGTAGAGCCAGTACATGCTCACGGGATATAGTCCTAAGACTGTACCTGCTACCAATCGTGTCCTTTGTTTATGTGGCTTGACTGCCGTTTCGAAAAAACTTAATGAATCTTTTGTATGAGCGTCTGTTGAATTTGTGTCAGATATCACATTCGCAAACATATTCGCAGGGGCAAAGGAAATCAAGGCAATGATGAAAAATATCGGAACAAGGTATTTCTTCTTTAATATCATATGCAGCATTATCGGAGAAGCGTGATCTTGCCAGTTTTTTGCCTGGCCACTCCCCCTCTGATTGAATAGTTGACCTTGATGACGTATATACCATTTTCATAGAGTCTTCCGCTCTGGTCAAGTGCCCAACCTTCCATAGGATCAAGGGATTTAAAAATTAATTGCCCCCAGCGATCAAAAATTGAGAGCTCATAACTTGTAACGAGATTTCCGATAGTGTAAAATATTTCATTCAGACCATCTCCATTCGGGCTAAATGCATTCGGGAATAATATATCTCCCAGGCAATCTTCTTCAACTATAACAGAATCAGACCCGACACAACCAAATTCATTTTTTATTTTTATGGAAATGATACCACCGGATATGGCAGTAAAGATTGAATCATTAGAACCATCCTGCCATTCATACTCTGCATAGTTTCCCGGATAAAGTATTAACTGATTCCCGGGACATAATACCGTGTCATTGCCTAGTGACACAATAGGGAATGCAAATGGGCCATACCTGACTTCTATATTTGCCCGTTGTTCGCAGTTGTTGGGAGAATTAATTGATACTATATAATTTCCAACTTCTAAATCCTTTGCTATTGATGTTGTTTGCACAGGATCTGAATTCCAGGAATAGCTGATTCCGGCAGGTGGATTTGTTACAATCACATTCGCTTCCCCATCATTTCCACCGGCACAAGTTACATTACTGCTATTTGTTTCTATGTTGAGAATTTCAATAGTAATGCCGGAAGTATAAGGTGGTATGCAACTGCTTCCAGACTCAAGTGTTACTGTGTATATTCCGGGACCAGAAAATTGATGCGTCGGAGATGAAACACTACTTGTATTCAAACCTGATGCCGCATCTCCAAAATTCCATTTCCAGTAGTCATGACAGTCAGTCTTATCATCAGAAAATTGAATTTGTCCGGAACTGAGACAGTTTTTGGAGATGCTGAAAGCTTGTTCCTCCGATTCATAGATCTGAAAATAGTCAAAGGCTATACCATCATAATCATTGCAAGTAGTTCCTGGTCCCATTGTGAATCTGAATTTAACTGATGGCTCTCCTTTCAATTCTGAAATACAATGTTTGGCATCGACCCAAACACCCTGACCATTTCCTCCCCTACAGGATCCATTCGATGGCTGGATGGTTCCCGACCAACCTGAAGCTGAATTCCCCAGACCTGATAGGTTTGTGATGCTTCTGGTGTTGTACCAATTTTCATTTACACAATTATTTGTTTCGCTAGAACTTCCGATAGTTCGCCAGCTAGTGCCTCCATCGGTGCTATATTGCAAATTTCCTCCGTCGTATTGACTTTCGAGTTCCCAAAATACTTTTAGACTTACGATGGGATAATTCAGGGAACTAAGATCAAAACATGGGCTCATCACCCAGGAGCGTTCACCATAGTTATAAAATGATATTGCCGGTCCACCGCTGATCCACGACTGAGTACCGTTTCCGGCCGAATTTATTGTGCTCTTTGCCGGTGTACCAAGCTGCCAGTCATCACTTAGGCCTCCGGAGGTCCATCCACCATTGCCGGTTTCAAAGTCCTCTAAATATGGAAATGTCGAAATAATGCTGCTGCATTGACCATGAATCTCTTTTAGGTTATAAAAGAGTAAAACAAGAAAAACCGAAAATAAATATAATTTATCCCTGAACTGCACGAATGGTAGCGATTAATTTAAGCAAGATAATGAATCAAAATGGAATTAGATTATCCAAACTATCACTTCGAGTTCACTACAAATACTGTTCTTCGGTTTTTAGCCTTCCCTTCTTCAGTGGCATTAGATGCAATAGGTTTAGTTTCTCCAAAACCTTTGAAGCTAAGTCGGGATTTATCAATACCCTGATCAACCAAAAAATTATAACAGGTTCGGGCGCGATTTTCGGAAAGTATCATGTTCGCCTCCGGGTTTCCAACATTATCCGTATGTCCGTGTAATGCAACCTGTAAGCGTGGACTCTTTTTTAGGTAGTCCGAAAATTCTTCAAGCACGGACTTGATGGTATCATTGATATCGTAAGAATTCGTAGAAAAGAAAATGTCGTTGATGGTATAATGTGCTCCTACTTCAAGTTTTTTAAGTTCTATGTCTTGCTTGACAGGTTTATCATTACTTGTATCCTTTGAAGAAACATATTGAGAAGCGAATGCATAACCATCCTTTTTGACAGATAACAACAGGTCATTGCTGAAGTCGACAACAAATGCAAATTCCCCACTGATTGAATCGACATCAATCTTTGTGAGCTTTTTTGTGACTGCATCGCGGATCTCGATTGTTGCATTTATAGGTTCATCATTTGCTTTACCATTTACATCCCCTTTTTGAAAATACACTTTATTAGGGCGCACGTCAGGATGAAGGTTGAAGGAATAAATATCATAACCACCCATTGAACCATTAAGTTTGTTAGAAGCAAAATAGCCGGTTTTTCCATCAGTACTTACAAAGAATCCGACTTCATCAGATTCTGTATTTATTGGATAGCCAATGTTTACCGGTTTTCCCCAATTGCCTTTATCATCCATTTTTGACATAAAAATATCATATCCGCCTAAGCCCGGAAGTCCGTCTGAACAAAAGTACAATGTGCGACTATCACTATGCAGAAATGGAGACTTTTCATTTGCATCAGTATTTATTTGCGGTCCAAGTTTAATGGCTTTTGTCCAGTTACCTGCAGCATCTTTTTGAGTTTTATATATATCAACTCCTGAAATGGAATCCCTTGCTGAAGCAAAATATAAAACTTTCCCATCAGAAGATATAGATGGCTGAGAGTCCCATTGCTTTGGATCATTAACAAGAGGACCCATATTCCTTATCTCAGACCAACGACCATCAACAAAATCAGAGTAACAGATATCAAAATTGCCTTTCTCGTTAACAGTGAAGTAAAGATGCTTATTGTCAATTGTTATACTGGCTCCTCCTTCATTGTTGCTTGTACTAAGATTAAATGGGGGCTCCATGGGAACACCCTGATCATAGCTCCCATCAGCAGTTTGATGAGCTATCATGAATTTTTCCACGCTGGTAGGAGTTAGCATATTCTTATCTTTCATCTCGTATCGGCGAGTAAAAAAAGCCAGTTCATTGTCAGGAGAAATATAAGGAAGATACTCAGGGTCTCTTGTAGATAGACGTTGCACAGGAACCGGATCAAAGGGTACCGGATTCATGTATAATTTTGCCTTCACTAAATAAGCTTCAGCTTTAGCACCATGCTCTTCATTGATTCTGTCGTAACTAAGAAATTTTGTGAGGTACTTTTCCGTCTCTTTCCATTTCTTAAAGTCAAAAGCATACCACCCCAACTGAAAATAAACCTCGGGATCAAGTTCAGGGCAGAGTTCCACGACTTTCAAAAAACTTTGTTCGAAAACTTTGTCTTCCTTGCGTTTCAATGCAATATTTCCCTGAAGGTAATATGCCATTGCAAACTCAGGATCTTCATCAATGGCTTTAGAGACGAGGTTACCTGCTTCTTCATACTTGCGTGATTTGTAAAGAGAAGCTGCATCATTATAAAGCTTCATTGCTTTCTTATTGGGCGAAGTTTCACAAGAAGCGTCCGACTGTCCATCCGCGTGCAACGACGCAAGTGCGAATGAAAATCCGATGAGAATTGATATTAAAGAACCTTTAACAGACATCCGAATTCAGGATAGTTTAATTTATTTCTTTAGTGGATTAATATTTTTTAAAGCATCTTTTGCTTTCTTTTTTGCTTCATCTTCTGCAGCTTTCTTGAGACTATCAGCTTTGGCCTTAGCCTTTGCTTCAGTTTCTTTTTTAATTCTTTCAGCTTCTGCCGATGCTTTTGCTTTTTCTGCGTCCAGCTTAGCAGCAGCTTCGGATTTTAATTTATCAGCTTCTTCCCGGGCACGAGATTCCAGTTCTTCTTTTTTCTTGTCAAATTCTTCTTTTGCTTTTTCTTTGAGGTCAGCCATTGCGTTTGCACCTTGCTTACCAAGATCAGAGCTAACCTTTGGATCCATGAATGTTCCTCCAACCAATAAGTTGACAGGTACGATATCACCTACACTTACATTAGCTCCTTTTGCGTTTGCTTGTGAGACAAGTCCGCTGATGACAGAATTGGCTGCTGATCCAAACATAGCCCTTGGTATTTCCATAGCCATTGTGTAGTCAATTGTTTGGTCGAAGCCATTAGATCCTGCAACAATTCCTTTCATCCCATTAATTTTAACTTCGGTAGGATCAACATACACGCGACCATTTATTATTTTAAAAGAAGGATTCACAGGGGGAACATCAAGTGATTTCCACGATGGCATCTTTAACAGATCTGCTACCTTGTTAAAAGCAGGGACATTTTTAATATTTATATTCGAAGTACTAAGTTTACCACCTCCGTTGATTGAATTCAACACCGGACTCATGGCCTGATCAAGACTACCATTTGCAGCTATTGTTGCTGAAAATTTTCCGGTACATGATTTAGCCAGGGGAGCCATCTTTTCTACCGTAGCGAAGGTGTTGACTGTTTTAGTAATGTCAAAATCGCGGATGGCAAGATCCATGCTGAACAGAGGGTTCTTAATATCAGAGCTATTGTACATGCCTGACATATTCATGCTACCATCCATCAATTGCATCACCAAGTTTTGCATGTTGATGCTTTTATCTTTAATCAACAGATTGCCTTTTACATTAAAAATGTTCATGTCCTCATATACAAGTGTGCCAACAGAGGCATTCATGGAGAAATTAACATTGCCGGGTATTTCAAGAACAGTCATTGGTAATGTATCCTGATTGTCGGTATTGCTCTCTTCACTGCTCATGAATTCGTTCAAATCGATTTTCGTTGATTGAAGACTCAGGCTACCTTTAATGGTTTCATCCTTGAGTGCATAAGCAATGAAATTTTCTAAAGTGCCTTTTGCCTGAAAATCGCTCTTGCCGGATTTGGCTTGAAAGTTATTCAATGAAACATTTCTTGGATTAAAACTAAGGTCAAGAATACTCATGCTGAATGTTGACGGCATATCCTTCGAGGAATATTCCAGTGAATTAACTACTAGTCCACCTGAGGCTTCGAATTGATCGAAGTTTTGTTTCTCAATAGCCGACATTCTACCTTTTGCTTTTAGGTCGGCGTTAATTGTTCCTGTTAATTTCGTCCCATCTTCAAGTGGTACAATTTTACTTATGCTTGCCAAATCGATCTTGCCTTTGACAAATGCATCAAGGTCAGCGTCGCTTACAGGAGTCTTAAGAAATAGTTTAGCATCAAATGGGTTTCCTCCCATTTCAACATGAAGTTTTTTTAGATCAATGATAGTATGGTCCGGCACACCATCTTTATTATTGATTGTCAGATCAACAAAGACATTGTTAACCGCAGAAGGTAATGATGGATACTGAAACATCCCATTGTCGATCTTTAAGGTGAGTCCGAAGCCCGGCATTGACAATGCATTATATCTTCCTTTAATAAATCCTGATAATGCCATTGTCCCGGATGATTTCAAGCTACTAAATTCATTATTATAAATAGCTGGTATCATAGATATAAAATTCCTGAATTCAGATTTCGCAGCAGTGAAATCAAGTTCCATATCGATATTTGTATCCGGCATTGCTACCCAACCATTCAAACCCAGTTCAAGGGCATTCAGATTTATTTTGTTGTCTAAAAAAGTAAATTTGAAATTTTTCATGTCCATATTCAGCTTTGCCTCAATCACGGATTTAGCATTACTTATGTAGGGAACATTTTCATATACCATTTGTGTCAATGCAATATCGGTGTGAGTCGTCAATTCAAAAAGATCCTGAGTAAAATCACCACTGCCATTGTGGTTGAGCCCACTCATACCAAGATAGAAATCTAATGACTCATCATGGTAAACGATCCTCCCGTCTTTTATTGAGTAATGTTTTAACTTGGCTTTAAATGCAGATTCTGATGCAGGAGCAGCAGCGACATTATCCTCCTTTGCAATATCCCAGTTGGCTTTGCCATCTTTTTTAACGAGGAAATTCATGACAGGATTCTCAAGATGAATTGCGCGAATTCCTATCTCATCACCCTTGATCACACTCATGATATCTACTGTTATGTCGAGTTGTTTGGCATATAGCAGAGTATCTCCCTCAAACGGGGCTAAGTTGATTATACTTACATTTTCCACTCTCAATGAAAAATTTGGGAAACTCCTTAGCAGAGAAAGATCAAAATCTCCAAAATCAACTTTGGCATTTAAACTTTTGTTTGTCTCTTCTTTTACTTTGGAGACAATTTTACTTTTAAAAATGAATGGAGCAGCAACAAGCAAAAGCAATATCACAATTAGGCTCAGACTTGTCCACTTTAATATTTTTTTCATGTTGATCAATTCTAATGATTATTTGTAATTTAAATTTTAGCAGTTCTGTTTAAAAGGTAGTGGTCTGCAAGAACCAAGGCAGCCATAGCTTCCACTATTGGCACTGCCCTTGGAACGACACATGGATCATGTCTTCCTGCTGAAGTTAATTTAATAGTATCACCGTCAGAATCGACAGTTACCTGCTCTTTCATGATAGTAGATACCGGCTTAAAAGCAACACGAAAATAAATATCCATTCCGTTACTGATTCCGCCTTGAATACCTCCTGAATTATTTGTATTGGTGGCGATCTTTCCTGATTTGTCAACAACAAAAGCGTCGTTATGTTCAGAACCTCTCATTGATACGCCTGCAAAACCGCTTCCGTATTCAAAACCATGTGCTGCATTGATCCCCATACATGCAGAAGAAAGGTCGGCTTGTAATTTTGCGTATACAGGTTCACCTAATCCAATAGGTACATTTTGTATAAGGCAATTGACAATTCCGCCGGTTGTATCTCCTTCTTTTTTCAGTTGCTCCAAATGCTTGATCATTTGTAGCGAAGCCAACTCATCAGGACAACGAACCAAACTTGATTCTATTCTGTTAAAGTCGATGTCATCTGAAGCAATATTAGCTTTGATATTACCAATTTGGGAGACATAAGCAGAAAATTTCATCTTCACTTCTGAAAGGAGTTGTTTTGCGATGGATCCTGCAAAGACTCTTACTGCTGTTTCCCGCGCAGAAGATCTTCCTCCTCCACGATAATCTCTTATACCATACTTTTTTTGATATGTGAAATCAGCATGAGACGGCCGGAAGGCATTTTTCAGATTATCATAATCAGATGATTTATGGTCTTTATTCCGAATAATGAAAGCTATCGGACTGCCAAGTGTTATCCCATCAAGTATGCCGGATAAAATTTCGAACTCTTCCTTTTCATCCCTTGACGTTGTAATATAAGATTGTCCCGGCTTTCTGCGCTTCAGGTCATTGCTTATCAATGATTCATCAATTTGTATTCCGGCCGGACAACCATCAAGAACACCTCCAATTGCCGGACCGTGAGATTCGCCAAAGCTTGTCAGCCGAAATAGTTTTCCAAAAGTGTTTCCTGCCATATTCTGTAAAGTTACTGAAAAGCGAGGGTATGAGTTACTTTGCCGATAGAATAATTAACCTATCTGTGTTGATGAAATATTCTTGGAAAAATGAAATTAAAGTCTTCTCCCTATCCAATTCTTGATACGGGGATTTTTAATGCCCAGGTTTACCAAAGCATTTATTAGCCAGGGTCTGTTAAACACTTTTTGCATTAGAAGTTTTGACCGTAGTTCGTTTCCAAGCTTTTTATAAATGGCCTTATCATATGAGCACATATACCCGGAAGAAAAATCATTTTTCACAAAACATTGTTCAGCTTGCTTGGCAGCATAATATCCAGACCACATAGCATTACCTATTCCTTCTCCATTTAATGGGTCGATCAATGAGGCAGCATCACCACAGAGCATGAAACCGGTTCCTGAGATAGGCCTTACTTTTCCGCCAAGAGGTAGTCCGAAACCTTCTAAAGGACTTATGGCTTCAGCATACTTAAATCGTTCTGATAATTTTAAATTTTCCGTAGTAATTTTCTTAAAGGATGCTTTCAGATCAATTTTTCTTTTACGTATGTCATCCGAGAGCATTCCAAAGCCGACATTCGCCGTTGTATCACCTAGTGGAAAAATCCAGAAATAACCGGGCAGAAAGCCTTCCAGCAAGTGAATCTCAATGCTATGTCTATCTGTAATGCCTGAAATATTTTTATAATACGATCTCACTGCACCTGAATAATGCCTATGGTCCACCCGGAAGCCGGACAATTGTCTTGCTGCTACCGAATGAGCCCCATCACAAGCGATTATAAGTTTGGTTTGAAGTTTATCACCGAGATCGTTAACGAGGTATTGAAATCCATCTTCATTAGAAATATTCCTGACAAAAAAACCTTCTATCATGGTAACATGCCCTTTATCTTTCACGAGGTCGACAAGAAAGTTATCAAAGTCCTCTCTTTTAGACACATAGCCCGGATTTACAAAGTGAACGTCCACCGATTTGCCATTCGGTGCATGCAGGCTCCATGAGGAAGAAATATTAGTAGCCGGGAAGGCGTCCAGTTTGTTTACATATTCAGGATCGATTTTTCTTAACACATGCTTTACCCTACCTCCGATAGCATCTCCACATACCTTGTCTCGAGGGAATTTAGCCTTGTCAACTAAAGCAATTTTCAAGCCCGTACCGGCCAAAGTCAATGCACATGCAGATCCTGCAGGACCTGCTCCCAGGATGATAACATCGTAATATGTTGTGACGGACTTAATCTTTTAATTGTTAATTTCAGCGCGAATTTATTACAATTTCTGTGAGCCTTCTCATTTATAATATCCACACTCTGGTTCATACTGAACAAAAGAGCAAAGCCAGGTACAGTGGGAAAGAAATGTCTTCATTGTCGACAGTAGATGATGCCTTTTTATTTATTAAAGATGGATTGATCGATGATTTTGGGACTACCTCAGCAGACAAACTGGATGAAATTAAGAGGCAAAACGCTGATGTTAAACTGGTGGATGCAGAACGAGGGCATGTTTTTCCTTCCTGGGTTGATTCACATACGCATATTGTATTTGCAGGTAGCAGGGAAAAAGAATATGAGGACAGGATTAAAGGTTTGTCGTATGAAGAAATTGCCTTGAGAGGTGGCGGCATTCTGAATTCAGCGAAGATGCTCAGAAATGCTTCTGAAGATGACTTGTTTCAAGCCGCCCTTGTCAGGTTAAATGAGATTAAGAGCTTAGGCACCGGTGCAGTTGAGATTAAAAGTGGATATGGGCTCACCGTCGACAGCGAACTTAAAATGCTGCGAGTGATCAAACGCCTGAAACAAGAATCACCACTATTGATTAAAGCAACTTTTCTTGGAGCACATGCAATCCCTGAAGAATTTAAAAACCGTAAGAAAGATTATATCTCACTCCTTATAAATGAGTTGATGCCGGTGATACAAAAAGAATCGCTGGCTGAGTTTTGTGATATCTTTTGCGAGAAGAATTATTTTGACCATGATGATACATTGCAGATCATGGAAGCTGCGAAGAACTATGGGATGATACCTAAGGTTCATGCTGAACAGTTAAGTCATTCCGGTGGAATATCAGCAGGTATTAAGAGTGGAGCCATCAGTGTTGATCATCTCGAGTTTACCACCGAAGATGATATCAATGCCTTAAAGAATTCGGCCACGATGCCGGTTTTTCTTCCCGGTGCACAACTCTTTCTCGGCTTGAAAAACCCGCCTGCCAGAAAAATGATAGATGAAGGTTGCTCTGTCGCTCTTTCAAGTGATTTTAATCCCGGCAGTTGTCCAAGTGGCAATATGAATCAAATGGTAGCACTGGCATGCATACTCTATAAGATGACACCTGCAGAGGCTATCATTGCAGCAACAAGTAATTCTGCCTATGCTATGCAAGTAGAAGATAAGTTAGGAAGTATTTGCAGAGGGAAGATCGCAAATGTCTTCATTACACCGAAGATCCCATCCTATGCATTTTTACCTTATTCATTTGGGAGTAATCTGGTCAAACGAATTGTGTTGAATGGAGAATTGCAGTAAAAAACAAATCAAATAGTCCGCTGGATTTATAAATTCATTCCGACAAATAAATTGGTGATGAAAAATACATTTTCTGTTTTTAAAATACTTTCACTCGGCATTCTAATATTTGCTTGTGGAAGACAAGCAGATTCAGAACAGAAAATGCCTGTCATCACTGAAATTGAAAGCGATGAAAAAGCGGATTCATTGCAATTGCTTTTCAATAAATTCGACTGGCTTTCCGGTGAATGGTCAAATGAAGCGAAAGGTCAGATCATTGGAGAGTACTGGAGGAAAATAAACGATTCTCTGTTTGAAGGTATTGGTTTTGGATTGAAAGGTCAGGATACAGTCTTCAAGGAACATTTGCAGATTCTTACCCTGGATGAGGAAATTTATTATGTACCAACAGTATCAGGCCAGAATGATAATCAACCTGTACTTTTTAAAATGACGGATATA
The DNA here is from genome assembly GCA_035341855.1 of Bacteroidia bacterium. Classification (GTDB taxonomy): domain Bacteria; phylum Bacteroidota; class Bacteroidia; order AKYH767-A; family 2013-40CM-41-45; genus QQVM01. The sequence continues at coordinate 6,092 of DAOQWA010000048.1, read as the reverse complement.
GGTGAAAATTATTTTATCAGCGAAAATAAGAACCATGATTTCCCTCAGATCATTCGTTACCGACTGGAGGCTGAAGGAGTTCTTTTTGCTGTCATAGAAGGTATGTTAAACGGAAAAGATACTAAAAGAGAATTTAGATTCAGAAGAGCAACTGTTAGGTTGATGCCGTAGTTTTTCTTCGATATAAATTCTAATTCGAAATATTAATTCAGATAATCATTAATAAGAATGAAACAACTAATTGAATGTGTGCCAAATTTTAGTGAAGGAAGAGACCTGAATGTGATACGTCAGATCACCGATGCCATTGAAAGTGTTGAAGGCGTTAAACTTTTGAATGTAGATCCGGGCAAGGCGACCAATAGAACTGTCGTCACTCTTGTTGGTGAGCCTGAAATAGTGGTTGAAGCTGCATTTCGAGGGATACGGAAAGCTTCTGAATTGATTGATATGTCAAAGCATAGCGGTGAACATCCCAGAATGGGAGCTACAGATGTCTGCCCGCTGATTCCAATCTCAGGAATTTCCATGGATGAGACAGTGAAGTATGCACACAAGCTTGCAGAAAAGGTAGCCATGGAATTGAATATACCTGTTTATTTATACGAGGCAGCACAGAAAGATCCTTCCAGAAAGAATTTGTCTGTCATTCGCGCAGGCGAGTATGAAGGTTTTTTCAAGAAGATTTCGGAACCGCAATGGAAACCGGATTTCGGTCCTGCTGTTTTTTCTGCCAGGTCGGGAGCGACAGTAATTGGTGCAAGAGATTTTCTTGTTGCATACAATGTTAATCTAAATACAACTTCGGTAAGACGAGCCAATTCGGTAGCATTTGATGTAAGAGAAAACGGAAGAAAGGTCAAAAACGAAAAGGGTGAAGATGTTGTTCAGCCCGGTACATGTAAGTCGGTGAAGGCTATTGGGTGGTTCATAGAAGAGTATGGTGTTGCGCAGGTCAGTATGAATCTCACAAACATTTCTATCACACCTGTTCACGTTGCTTTTGATGAATGTGTTAAAAGTGCATATCAAAGAGGTATGCGCGTCACTGGCTCTGAGTTAGTTGGTTTAATGCCCCTGAAAGCTTTGACCGATGCAGGTAAGTATTTTTTGGAGAAACAGAACAGATCATCAGGTGTCTCTGAAGCAGAACTGATACGCATTGCCGTGAAATCGATGGGGCTTGATGAATTAGGTCCTTTCAAGCCTGAAGAACGGGTTATTGAATACTTGTTGAAAGACGCTACCGCGGAAAAACTTGTGAGCATGTCACTCAAAGCTTTTGCTGACGAAACTGCGTCTGAATCACCTGCACCAGGTGGTGGAAGTATTGCAGCCTACCTAGGAGCACTCGGAGTTTCTCTTGGAACTATGGTTGCAAATTTATCCTCACATAAAAAAGGATGGGATGATAGGTGGAGCGAGTTTTCACTATGGGCAGAAAAAGGACAAAAGATAAAAGCAGAGCTTCTCTATCTCGTTGATGAAGATACAAGAGCCTTCAATGGAATTATGGATGCCTTCAGCCTTCCGAAATCCTCTGAACAGGAAAAAGCGGATAGATCAAATGCAATTCAAGAGGCAACTAAGAATGCAATAAACATCCCATTAAAGGTTATGAAAACGTCTTTTGCATCATTTGAAGTGATAAAAGCAATGGCAGAAGAAGGAAATCCAAATTCTGTCTCTGATGCCGGCGTGGGTGCACTTTGTGCCAGATCAGCTGTTATTGGTGCTTATTTAAACGTTAAGATTAATGCTTCCGGTTTGAAAGACCTTGCGTTTCTGGATAAGGTACTTTCTGAAGCTGAAAACATCATGGCTGAAAGCGTCAAAATAGAGGCGGAAATCCTTGAAATAGTTAAGAAGAAAATCAGTTAATTCTTATACAACTTTTGCAGAATTTCTTCGTATTTAGTTGTATTGGAGGTGATTTTGATAATATGATCAACTCCTAATCATAAGCATCCGGTTTTTTATGTCAACTCGTAAGGCGTTTACCCGTCTTTTTTATTCCTTCCCAATCCAACTGATAGTTGTTCTTCTCAAGAAGAATCAAATACTTCTTATCTATTGGATTTTTCTCTTTGGCTGGATCACTAATAATTTCTCACAGACCTTTGGGATCCCCTATCTCTTTCTGGATCCGGAATACATGGGTACAGTTGGTTTCACTTCCTTTTTTATCATGGGATTTACAACCGGGAGTTTTGTGATGGTATATAATATATCCAGCTATATAGTGAATGGATTTCGATTTCCGTTCATTGCAACTTTATCCAAACCGTTCCTGAAATACACGATGAATAATTTTATCGTGCCTACCCTCTTTGTACTTACTTATTTATATTTTATCATATCTTTTCAATTGAATAATGAATACCGGAGTATTTGGGCTGTCTTCACTCAGGTGATGGGCTTTCTGTCCGGTTTTATTCTCATCATTTTATTTACACTAACATATTTTTTCAGGACGAATAAAGATATCGTCCTGATGTTTGGCGTTGAAACTTCGGACTCAGATCCTAATGCTCCTTTTGCACAGCATCTGATTGAGAAAAATGAAAAACCTAAAAGACGTTCCGGGTTTTTCAGCCGTCGCCGCACGCAAAGTAAGATTTGGAGAGTTGATACTTATCTAAGTTCATTTTCAAAAGTTAAACTGGTAAGGCAAACTGAGCATTATACCCGGGAAATGGTTGAATCTGTGTTTAGACAGAACCACCTGAATGCTGCCATCATAGAAATTATCGTATTCGTTTCATTCATTGTTATGGGACTTTTTAAGGACTATAGCATTTTTAAGTTACCGGCAGGGGCATCTGTGATTCTTATTTTTTCGATGTTCATCATGCTTAGTTCTGCATTTCGATTTTGGTTGAAAGCATGGGCCACGTCAGTCTTGATAGGTCTGTTTTTACTTGTAAATTTTATATCTAAATATGGCGTGTTTTATTCTGAGAATAAAGCATACGGCATGGATTATGAATCAACACCTGCAACTTACAGTATTGAACGATTTCAAGGGTTGGATGATCATCATCTTGTCAAAGCAGATTATGATAGTACCATTCAAATACTGAATCGTTGGAAGGAAAAATTTTATGGTCAGCCCGGCAAGCCTAAAATGGTTTTTGTCAACTGCTCCGGTGGAGGTTTAAGGGCATCAATATGGGCCTTCCGGATCATGCAGGTTGCAGATAGTTTGAGTGATAACAGGTTCTCCCGTTCTACTCAACTGATATCAGGAGCATCGGGAGGAATGATCGGAGCTGCTTATTATCGCGAACTTTTTCTTCAACAAAGACTTGGTTTGTTAAAATCTATCAATTCCGATAAGGGAATTACAAATATTGGAAAGGATCTGCTTAATCCTGTGGCATTTTCGGTGACCGTTAGTGATCTGTTTTTCAATATTCAGAAATTCAAAGATGGAAATACATCGCATAACAAAGATCGTGCGTATGCTTTTGAAAAGCAATTGAATGAAAATACAGGATCAGTACTTGCCAAACGCCTGTCAGCATACCATGATCCGGAGGCGAATGCTTTGATACCTATGATGATTTTTACCCCTACCGTAGTAAATGACGGACGGAGATTGGTTATTTCTCCTCAACCGATGTCTTACATGAGTAGTCATAATAATGATAGCAGTTTCAAGTTTGACTACACAATTGATGAAATTGAGTTTCGTAAACTTTTTCGTGATCAACATGCTGACAATATCAAATTTACTTCTGTACTAAGAATGAATGCAACATTCCCTTATATTCTGCCGGCTGTCACTCTTCCAAGTCAGCCAATGATCAATGTGATGGATGCAGGTATCAGGGATAATACGGGTCTTAAAACTTCCTTGAAATTTCTCTACGTTTTTAGAAAGTGGATCGAAGAAAATACAAGCGGTGTAGTATTTGTTGATATCCGGGATTCTCACAAGGCAAGACCTGTGGAAGAAAAACCGAGAATGTCGTTCCTTGAAAACTTCATCACTCCGTTAGGAAACATTTATGGCAACCTATTAACTATACAAGATTATAATCAGGATGAATCATATGAATATGCAAAAAGTTGGTTCACGGCACCCTTTGACTTTGTAATTTTTGAGTTGCCTACCAAGGAGCAGGACATTTCTTTGAGCTGGCATCTGACAACAAGGGAAAAGCGCTCTGTATACAATTCTATCAATCTTCCTAAGAATAAAATGGCGGTAGAACAATTACTCAGACTTCTTGAAATTCCAAAGGAAAAGAGAGAGAGGAAAATTGATTCTGCATTTCCTCCGGCAATTGCTGCCGGTTTAGGAGACCAAGGCGAATAACAAATCCGGAAATACCTTAGTAGGCTAAAAGTTTTTCCATTGCTGATGCAAAGCGATCTTTCGGAAGGAAGTTTTCTTCAAGTGCTACATTCATAGGAATCGGTGTTTCTATACTTGCGCAACGTATAATTGGTGCATCGAGCATATCAAAACAATACTCAGCAAGAAATGCTGCTATTTCAGCGCCAAACCCTCCTACCTGTGTGTCCTCGTGAAAAATTATTGCCCGACCTGTCTTCTTAATAGAATTTATTACTGTTTGTTTGTCCCAGGGAATTAAAGTCCGAAGGTCAATCAGATCTGCTGAAACATCGGGATTTTTTGCAAGGTATTCCATTGCCCAATGTACAGCATAGCCATACGCAATGATGCTTACATCAGAACCTTCCTTGACCAGCCTTGCTTTTCCGAATTCCAGAGAGTAATAGCCGTCAGGAACCGGACCGCTTATACTTCTGTACAATGCCTTGTGCTCAAAAAACATAACAGGATTCGGGTCCTCTATCGAAGAGATCAGCAATCCCTTGGCATCTTCAGGGAAAGCCGGATAAACAACTTTGAGGCCGGGAGTATGTGCGAACCATGCCTCATTAGATTGAGAATGGAATGGTCCTGCTGCCACGCCTGCTCCGGTGGGCATCCTTACTACCACATCAACGTTTTGTCCCCATCGGTAATGAGTCTTTGCAAGATTATTAATGATCTGATTAAAACCACAGGTGACAAAATCTGCGAACTGCATTTCAACGATTGACTTCATCCCCTGAATTGACAATCCTAAACCGGCGCCAATTATAGCTGACTCACAAATTGGAGTATTCCTGACCCTTGCTTTACCGAACTCCTCGACGAAGCCTTGGGTAGCTTTAAATACACCGCCGTACTCAGCTATGTCCTGACCCATAATAATCAGTTCCGGGTACTTCTGCATCGCCTGCCTCATGCCGTCTGAAATCGCATCAAGAAACCTTCTATCCGTTGTTTTACCGGATGGGGCTAAGTAAGGACCTTGATAGTTTCTATAGACGTCATTCAGCTCATTTTCTGTGATAGCTTTTGGCTTTTCTTCTGCATAAGTTATCTCTAAATTACTCTCGATTTCAGTCTTTATTTCTTTTCTTATTAATACTATATCTGCCTCTACCAGAACTTTTTCTTTAAGTAGGAAATTTTCATAATTTAGGATAGGATCCTTCTTTGCCCATTCCTCGATCAGCGCGGCAGGTACATATTTATTTCCTGAAGCCTCCTCGTGACCCCGCATCCTGAAGGTCATACATTCCAGCAAGACAGGTCTGGGTTTTTCCCTTATACTTTTTGCGATCGACTTGATGGTACTAAGTGTTTCGAGAATATTATTTCCATCCACTTGAACAGCCTCTATTCCGTAGCCGATACCTTTGTCAATGAATTGCTTCATCCTGAACTGTTCGGATGAGGGTGTAGACAAACCATATTTATTATTTTCCACAATGAAGATCACCGGAAGGTCCCAGACTGCCGCTACATTAATGCTCTCATGGAAGTCACCTTCGCTTGCACCACCATCACCTGTGAAGACAGCAGTTACAGCCTTCTCTTTTCTGATCAGATGGCCCAGTGCGATGCCATCGGCAACACCCATTTGTGGACCAAGGTGTGAGATCATGCCAATGATCTTGAATTCTTTGGTGCCGAAGTGAAAAGACCGGTCCCTACCTCTTGTAAAGCCTCCTTCTTTTCCTTGCCACTGCGAAAAGAGCCTGTGTAAAGGAATTTTTCTTGTTGT
>DAOQWA010000047.1:0-24585 GCA_035341855.1 Bacteroidia bacterium | reverse complement strand
TGCAAAAATTAGGTAAGGCAGGACTAATTGGCAGCTATTGGTACAGTTACATCTCATCAGTTGCCAATCCGGAAAGTATTGTTTCAACACCTTATGATGGAGATGCTGTTCGTAATTATGAGGTTGCTGAAAGTGTCTTTTCTCAGGATGCAATATACCTCATCAAGAATTCCTGGTTTGCCGAATTCCCGGATTCAACATTTCAATTTAATCATTTGCTTATCAAAACCGGAAAAGCATTTGACATTTCAGACAGAACCATTTGTGAATATACCTTGGCTGAAAAGCTGAAATAATTAATTCATAAAACTTCTATTTTAATTAACTCTATGTTGTCAAAGCAAATAAAAAAGCTTGCTTTCACAAAACTAAAATGTAAAATAAGTACTTCAAATACAGGTCGACAATATCAGGCTTAATTCAACAACATCCCCGCACCCGGTCCTACCGGAATTTCAAGAACTATCCAGATCACGAACAAAATTATCCAACCTATTAAAAACACTACTGAGTATGGCAACATTGTGGCAATGAGCGTACCTATACCGGACTTCTTATCATAGCGTTGGACGAATGCAATTATCAAAGCAAAATAAGACATCATTGGAGAGATGATGTTGGTGACACTATCACCAATACGGTATGCTACCTGCACATATTCGGGTGTGTACCCCAAGAGCATGAACATAGGAATGAAAACAGGTGCCATGATCGCCCATTTTGCTGAAGCGCTTCCCATGAACATATTTATTATCGCTGAGGCAAATACAAAACTCAACAATAAAGGAACCGGTCCGAATCCACTTGCTTTCAAAGCATCAGCTCCTTTCACTGCAACTATGATCCCTATATTAGTCCAATTGAAATAAGCGACAAACTGTGCAGCAAAAAACACCAGAACAATATATGATCCCAGAGTTTGCATGGACTTTGCCATTCCGTTCATGACATCAGTATCATTCTTCAAAGTTTTAGCCCCAATACCATAGGCAATTCCGGCTGCTGCAGAGCCTAGAAAAATAAATGCAACGATCCCCTTTAAAAATGGAGAGTTCAATAAACTTCCGGTTTTAAGGTCACGTAAAAATCCATCGGCAGGGATGGTTCCCCATAAAACGATCAGAGTAATAATTATAGTGACAATTGTAGCATACCATAAACCTTTCTTCTCTAATGCACTGATTGGTTTAATCTCCTCTGCCATTTCATCCCCTTCATACTTACCCATTCTCGGCACAATTATTTTTTCAGTTACCCAGGTTCCAAGTCCGGCTATCAGGAACGTCGAGATAACCATAAAATAATAATTACAGGCAGGGTTAACATGATAATCAGGTTGTATGATACGTGCTGCTTCTTCGGAGATACCTGCAAGCAATGGATCGATGGTGCCAAGCAAGAGATTTGCACTATATCCGCCGGACACACCGGCAAATGCTGCAGCAAGTCCCGCTATGGGATGTCTGCCTATTGCCAGATATATCATTGCAGACAGAGGAACTAAAACAACATATCCGACCTCACTTGCAGCATTCGAAAGTACTCCGGCCAACACGATAACAAATGTGAGCATGTTCCTGGGTGCTTTGATAACAAGCAAGCGTAAACTTGTTCCGATCAAACCACTTCCTTCTGCAATACCAATTCCAAGAAGAGCAACCAATACAGTACCTAATGGAGCAAAGTCTGTAAAGTTCTTGATCATCATGAGCAAGATCTTATGAAATCCTTCAACAGATAGTAAATTTACGGGAGCTACTTCTAAACCCGTTCCGGGATGTAAAACGCTTATGCCGGCTAGACTAAATAACCATGAAGCAACAATTACTAAAAAGGCAAGCAAGGCAAATAATGTTGCCGGGTGAGGCAATGCATTACCAACCTTCTCTATGACGGTTAAAAGTTTTGAAATTAATCCGTTTTCAGACTTCTCGATAGTTTTAGCCATATGAATATCTTGAGTGTGCGACAAGATATCATTTTCCTGCGAAGGACAAAACATCTTAACAAAATCCCAATCATGGTGATCTTAGGGGATCACAAATATTCATCAATCAAAATGTCAATTTATTACTGAGCTGATGCTTATACTCCCCAATTAGAAATTTCAGTATCTGTCCACAACTTTGGAAAAAACTTTCGTTGTTGGAATTTCGGATGAAGATATTTTTTCCATTCACTGCCTCCGGTTGCAGCTTTGTTTTCACCTTTCTTGTCAAGATAATGCTTTGCGGTATTCAGATGAACTTTAGGCCATTTTACATTATAGAGATAGTCGAATCTTCTCAGGATATTTGTAAGCTGTTCTGATGGTTTTTTTATCGATGCAGAAATTTCTTCTATTGTTCTTCCTTGCACAGTCTTTGCGAGATGAATAAAGCTCTCCAAATATTTCTCTTCAAAGGCGCGAAGCGTTAAAGTCTTTTCTCCGGTCTTACGATTCATACCGGCATCTTTCCAGTAAATATGTTCGAAGTACTCTGCTATGTCCGGTTTCTTTGAAATACGTTTTTTTCCTTCTTCGTTGATGAGATTTACCAAGCGCGTGCAGTAGATTTCAATGTATCGAAACTGAGCGCTTTGAAATCCACTAGCCGGAGCCAGGGTGTTTCTGAATTGATTATAATCATCATAATCCATTCCGTCTTTCATCACGTCGAATGAAGTAATGAGCATCTCAGTGTAACGGTTCAGGCGACTTACCTTTGAGATGAGAAACTCTTCTGAGATCTTAACTTCTCCGACAATTTGTTTGATCTCATGCATCATCAGCTTAAGCACCAACTCTGTAACCTGATGGTACATGATGAAGATCTCCTCATCCTTGAAATTTGTTCTTGGCTTTTGCAATGATAGCAAAGTATCAACTTCAACATAATCCCAATAGTTAATCGGTTTAGCATGAAGTAATCCGGTCAGGTAGGTTTCGGAATTCTCGCCAAGATCAGCGTACTTCTTTTCTATATTTTTGATGATTTCCTCTTTGCTCATGACAAATAATATTACCGGTTTGAATAAAAACAAATAAACCCATCAATCAAACAATCTCAGATTGACAGTTTAATAGTTCCCAATATTAGTAGATTTTACCTGTTTGAAAAATGAAATTAGTCATCTAATACAAAATTTGGATAGAATAGCTATAAAAACCGGATATCCGGCTTGTCAATACTGAAGAATGCAGAATTAGTCTGTAAAAGCAGAATGAACTAATTGGATCAATACAGTATATCTTCCGGGTGTCAATTGAAATTGTAGATCATTGTTTTGATACAGGTTTCTGAAAACTTCTGCATAGACAAATTACCGCTAATATCGAATATCGCTAAGTCAGATCTACCCAATTCCAATACAGGAAATCTCACGATCCCCTTATCAAAATTTGTGTAAAGTAAAAGCTAGAACCTGAATTTTATCATTCCTGAACAACATTCAATATATACCGAACATCATACCTTACAATTCCAATACCGGAGGTTTCATATCGATCCTGATAGTTTGTCTTCACTCACACATACAATGAATGATCCCAACTGATATTGATCCCTTTACCCTTTCACCAATAACATTAAAGAAACAATTTTGAATGTGATAAGCAACGCAGCCCGGTTTATCCTCCTGTACCAATGACACTGACTTGCGTGATATTGCAATGATGAAGTATTCAAGCCAACTTAAATTCAATATTTGAAGCTGATTTTCAATTCAATATAACAAATAAATGTAAAATAATTTGTGTAAGTAATTGCTTACACATATATTTGTAAGCAATTACTTACATAAATGAAATGAGAAGAGATGTCTTTCATGCCATTGCAGATCCTACACGAAGAGAAATAATCAATCTTGTTGCCGAAAAGTCGATGAACTTGAATGCTCTGGCAGAAAATTTTGAAATGAGCAGACCTGCAATATCGCAGCACGTCAAAATTTTAAGAGAGTGTGGACTCATCAATATCAGGCAGGAAGGAAGAGAAAGGTTTTGCCAGGCCAAACTACAAAAGCTGAAAGAGGTTTCTGATTTTGTTGAACAATATAAAAGTATGTGGACAAAGAAACTGGATGCTCTTGAAGTCTACCTTGATGAATTGAAAAAGAAAGGAAAAACTAAAAGTCATAAACAGAAAAAATAAAAAACACTTATTCCAAAAACAAATACAATGAAAACAAATATGTATTTAAACTTACCGGTAAAAGATTTAGCTAAGTCAACCGCTTTCTTTGAAAGACTTGGATTCACCATCAATCCTCAATTCTCTGGCGAGACTGCCACTTCTATGGTGGTGAATGAACACATTTATATCATGTTGCTTCAAGAAGAGTTTTTTAAAACATTTACAAAAAAAACGATCTCTGATGCACACAAAAGCACTGAGATGTTAATTGGTCTGTCTGCTGAAACAAAAGATGAAGTGAACAAATTGGTAGACGCCGCATTAAACGCAGGAGGAATCAGCTATAATGAAGCCATGGATCATGGCTGGATGTATCAAAGAAGTTTCGCAGACCTTGACGGACATCAATGGGAAATATTCTACATGGACTTAAATGCGATGCCTAAGCAATAAAATAAAATCTGATCATGGATAATCTAACTACAAGAGGTAAAACAGAACTTGGTATATCGAGATTGCTTCATGCTCCTTTGGAATTGGTGTGGGAAGTCTGGACTAAACCGGAGCATGTTAAAAACTGGTGGGGACCTGCAGGGTTCACAAATACAATATCAAAAATGGATTTTATTGTTGGTGGTGAATGGATTTTTGTGATGCACGGTCCGGATGGAAAAAATTTTGACAATAAACATCTTTTCAAGGAAATTTTACCGATGAGTAAAATTGTGATGTCCCATGAAAGTTCTCCAAAGTTTACAATGACGATAACTTTTGAGAGACAAGGAGAAAATACACTCTTAAACATCCATTCAAAATTTGAATCAGCGGAAGAATTGAAACAAGTCATAGAATTATTCAATGCCGATCGGGGAATGATCGAACATGTAGATCGTCTTGGAGCTTATCTTGGAAAATTAAGTACAAAACCAAATTAAAATTCACAAAATGGAAAACGCTCCCTTTATCATTGAAAGAGTTTATAATGCCCCGGTAGAAAGAGTTTGGAAAGCCATCAGCGACAAAGACGAAATGAAAAAATGGTATTTTGATCTCACGGCATTCAAAGCAGAACCCGGTTTCGAATTTCAGTTTACAGGAGAATCCGAAGCGAATAAAACCTATTTACATCTATGCCGGGTGAAGGAAGTTATCGTGAATCGTAAGCTTTCTTATACCTGGAAATATGATGGTTATGAAGGAGAATCTCTGGTCACTATTGAACTTTTTGAGGAAGGAACAAAGACAAGGCTAAAATTAAGTCATGCCGGTCTGGAAAGCTTCCCAATGAGCAATCCTGATTTTGCAAGAACAAATTTTGAAAACGGATGGAATCACATTATTGGCACTTCTCTTCAAGAGCATCTTCAAAAATGATCTGCGGATAAATTTTATATCAGCAATATAAAAAAGCAGTCACATTCAACACAGATTCGTAAACCATCCAAATATGATGTCTGCCCAAATTTATAATTGAATCGCGTGATAGCATAGGCACCTATTCTTTGAGGTTTACCTAAAAGCTAATTGCAGTAAAAACATGATTTATTAATTCTTCGCCAACCAACCTTCCGGATCCATCTTGTTGCTGCCTTTCCAAATTTCAAGATGCACTTCCGTTTTTCCATCCTCTTCATTAGTTAAAACCAGCCCGAGCACTTGTTTGGTCATGATCTTGTCGCCGGATTTAACGAAAACCTCCTGTAAATTTGAATAGAGAGAAAAATACTCCCCATGTTGAACCAGAACAGCGTACTTATCAACGACCATGATTACACGCAAGACTGTGCCTTCAAAAACTGATCTGGCTTTGGCTCCTTTAGAAGAGTTGATATCAATACCATTATTATTGACAACTACATCCTTCCAAAGCGGATGCGTATGCTTTCCAAAAGAACTGCTAATGAATCCTTGTTCTACAGGCCACGGAAGTTTTCCTTTATTACTTTCAAAATCATTGCTCAATCGGATTGCTTCCGGTGTACTTGCCAGAATTGTCGAGCTGTTTACACTTGATAATTTCTTTTTGGAAGCATCGGCTGTTGCTGAAGAAGCAGCTTTTTTACGCGCAGCCTCCTGAGCCATTTCTATTTCTTTACGGATAATTTTTTCAATCTTTGTAGCAAGCAACTGCTCCTGCTTCTGCTTTTCACGCAAATCTTTTCTATACTTCTTTTCTTTACTGGTAAGACTATTTAGTGTTTTTACTTGTTCCTTTTTTTCTTTATCAAGCAATTGCTTTTGTGTCTCCTGGACAGTCAGCAAACTTGCCTTATCCTTTTTTACGTTCTGCAATATCTGCCTTTTCCCAGCCAGCGAATCCTGAACTTGCACAATGAGGTTTCTTTGCTGTACACGGTAATCACTTAACAATCGAATATACTTCATTCGCTTCCATGCCTGATTAAAATCATCGGCAGAAAAAATAAACATTAAACTGGAATATGAATTTTGATTCTTGTATGCATAATACAACATGGAAGCATATTGCTTCCTCAAAACATTTAACTGATGATCCAATGAATCGATATTACCTGCTACTTTGCTGATCTCCTTTTCGACACCATTTAGCTCTGTTGAAATTGTACTGATTAATTCAGTACGCTTACTTATCTTTTTATTCAGAGTTACTAATTGATTAAGAGAGGCCGATTTGTTCTTTTTTGTTTGGCTCAACATCTTATTAGTGTACTCTATGTCCTTTTGTAATTGCGCTTTCTTTTTTTGAAGTTCCTTTTTTGACTGAGCCTGGATTGTTGTTGAAAGAAGAGCTAAAGAGAAAATAAGTCCAATTTTGACAAATCTTATTAAAAAAGTAGGTGTCTGACCCGGCCAAAAAAATGAGCGTAACATTAGCTTAGGGCAATATTTTAACATCGAAAATGTCATTCTGCAGATGGAGGATGGAACCGTAGCAATTTTTAACGAAAAAAAATGAAAAAAGTTGTCATAATTTTCAAAAGGATAGAGCCGGACATTATTTTCTTTCATATTTCTCAGGAACCGTGAAAGGCATGGTGAAAGTCTCCTCCGGGGTAAGCTTGTTGTATGCAATCTTTATAATTGTGGGTGAAGAAGAAGATATTGTCACAACCAAATTGTTCGGGAATAGCCTTCCTCCCACTTCTGTGAAATTCTTATACGTGGCTTCAACCCACCGATCCAAACGGTCATCAGTAATTTTTGACTTGGCAATTCTGAAATTCCCATCTATCCAAAAGTCCTGAATAACGGGTTTCGAAGGATCCTTTTCTTCCAATACTCTTTTTACTCTTCGTTTATTCAAGGTACTTAAGATTACATAGGGTTCTTCTTCATAAACAGATCTGATCTTATCTGCTTTTTGATATGGAAAATAATTTCCTGACACAACTGCCTGTATCATTTCAAAAGTAACTGTTGTCTTGAGCATTTCCTCCAGATAAGAGTAACTTCTGGCCATGAATGTCTTATGCACCCTGTCCATGATCATTAAACTATCACGATCAATGATAACTCTTGCGACTTCTATGCCAAGCAGGGGGGTAATGCTTATCCATATGGCACTATCCCGTCGCATACGCATATTCACGTCGAAGGACTGGGTCTCGCCTGATTTGTCTGTGTAGTCGACGGTTGCTTTTGCTGCCAGGTAGGAAAATTCAAACTGGTGAGCCAGGACACTGTCAAATACCTGCACAACATCCGCACCTTTAAGCTTTACCTGTACAGAAGGTATATCGACAAGCTTTTTAGTGGTTTTGCAGGAAGAAAATAACAGCAAAATCGAAAGGCCTGCAAGCACTGATGCTCGTAGCACTAAAAATCCTGAAAATTGCAGGAACCCTCTCATTGATATTCGTCGCATCGAACAAAATAAAAAAAAATCGGATGAAACGCCTTATCGATTAAATTTTTAAATTAAAACTTATCAAAATGTATTGAAGCGAGAAGGGAAATACTTATTCTATAAATGTTTTATCTCTGATCTTCCGATCAAGTAACTCCGATGCACCATCACCTGACTCCTTTGCCTTTTGCCAAAATTCTATCGCTTTAATGGTATTGCCGAGTTTAAACATTACATCACCATAGTGTTCAAGAACTGTAGCACTGCTGTCTGCACCGGCCTCCAAAGATTTTTTGATCCATATCTCTGCATCAGAATAATTACCCATTTTAAACATTATCCATCCATAAGTATCTAAATAGGAAGCCTGATCAGGAACTAATTCATTGCTTAGCTTTGACATTTTTTCGGCCTTTTCCAATTTTTCTCCTCTTACAGAAAGGTAATATGCATAGTTATTCAATAATAACGGATCCTCTCCATTTAACTTCAGAGCCTTTTCAAAGTTTTCATCAGAACGAACAGCATCATTCAATTCATGATATGCTTCGCCCAGACTTGAATAAAATTGACCTTCCAGAGCAGGATTGTCCACAACCATTTTCAGTCCGGTATTCAAATGAGATATGGCTTCGGTAAAATTTTTCTTTTGAATTCTTGCCACCCCACTCAGAAAATATGCAAAGGGCTGGTCAGGGAATAGTTCAATAGTTGTGTCGGCGTCTCTTGTCATGTCATCCCATTTCTGCAATTGAGAATCCAGAATAAGGATCTGGCTATATACAGCAAATTCATGAGAACCAAGCTTTACGGCTTTACGGTACTCTTCCAATGCCTTATCATATTGCTCATCTCTATTCAAAAAATCACCATAGACGGCATGGGCTCTTGATTCGGATGGATGTGATTCGATCAACAGCAAGCTCATCTCCATGGCTTGTTCCTTAAGATCCGGATGAATATCGATTAAGTTATAATATGATACTAATATGCTGATCTTTGTCTCTATATCAAGCTCTGCATTCCGGAACGCCTTCTTCAACTCTTCAACGGATTTCTCTTTCTCTCCATTAGTCCTGTAATAGTCCGCCAATGATAGATGTATGTAAGGATTATCCGGATCAACTTCTAAAATTTTATTATAGGTATCCAAAGCCTTTTGCTTTTCACCCATACTTTGATATAATTCAGCCAGCATGCCATAAGATTGAGCATCGGCGGGATTGCTGTTGATCAACTTTTGAAGTTCACTGATCGCTTTGTCGTTTTTATTAATTCGTTGATATAGTCTGGCTTTACGCATACTAAGGTCAGTGCTTATACCTGCCTTGCTCTCCAGGTTATCATACACTTTTATAGCTTCATTAAACTTCTCAGCATACACATATGCAGCAGCCCATTCGTAATAAAAATCGTAGCGTTGAGGATAGTCGTTCACCAATTGCTCTAATACCGCGGCCGCTTCATCGTATTTCCTATTCTTAGTCAGAATATCTGCATATGATAAGGCGTACCAAACATTCTTTGAATCTATCGTCCATGCACTTTTGCTAAAAAACAATGCGTCAGCATATTTCTTCTGCTCAGAATAGATATTTGATAACTCATACATTGCTGCAGCATTACCACCATCTTTTCTGATTACCTCTGCGAAAAGATCTGCAGCTATATTCAAATTACCGAGAATCTTTTCTTTGTTAGCATTAAAAAAAAGATAAGAGACATCCGCCTTCTGGCTATCACTAAGCCCGGACTTTGTCGATTTAGTCCCGGTGCTTGCCTCCTTTGTACTTTTGCAGGATGAAAAAAAGAGAAGACTGATGACTAGAGCAAAAATATACTTCTTCATGAATAATGTTTATGCTTTTCATTGACGGCGATGACGAAAATGAAAAATTAATAATCAATTTAAGAATGTGATGAGTAGTCACTAATACTTAATGACTCCGGCATATTGTTGTATTCAACAAAATGTCCTAACATCGAATTATGAATAACTGAATTCCTGATCTTCGTGTGAGTCTGAATGATGCTATTACTGAGTACTGAATTCTCGATTTTAGAATGCATACCGATTGAAGCATGAGGACCTACAACAGAATTTTTGAGTTCTACCAGTTCTCCGATATAACATGGTGGAATAATCACGGAGTTTTCAAGCTTCACTGTTTTCGCGATCAGGTTTTCTGATTTGTGATTCTCTAGTACTCTTTGATTTGTGAATACGGTTGCGTCTTTATTTCCACAATCTAACCATTCATCTACCTTACCGGGAACAAATCGAATGCCCTTTTGTTTCATGTTCTCAAGAGCATTTGTCAGTTGATATTCGCCTTTTTCACGTACATCATTATCCAATAAAAACTGCAATTCTTTTCTGAGATTCTCTCCATCTTTAAAATAATAGATCCCAATAATAGCCAGATCTGAAACAAATGTCTGTGGTTTTTCAATAAAATCAGTAATGACCCCCTGATCATTTACCTTCACAACACCGAACATTCTCGGATCCTCAATACGACTAACCCAGATCATTCCGTCTTTATCATCTTCTATTGTGAAATCAGCGCGAAACAGAGTATCGGCAAAAGCAACGATAACCTTTCCCTTCAACGCATCCTTAGCACACATTATTGCATGTGCTGTTCCCAGTGGCTCATCCTGATAATGTATAGTTCCTTTCGCTCCCAAACTCGCGGCAATAGATATCAGATCTCTCTCTGCATCTTTCCCAAAATTTCCTATGATGAATGCAATTTCCTCAACTTTCTCCTTACACACTTTTGTGATGTCTTCTACAAGCCATTGCACAATTGATTTTCCGGCAACAGGAATTAAAGGTTTCGGGACCGTAAGAGTATGAGGCCGCATCCTTTTTCCCATACCGGCCATGGGTACAATTATTCTCATCTTAAAAAATTAGTATTTCTTCTTGTTAGTTTTTCTATTACATTAATCTTTTCCGGTAGATCCAAAGCCTCCGGCACCTCTGTCAGTTTCTGCCAGTGTTTCTGCAACTTGCCAATCTACCCTTTCATGACTTGCTACAACTAATTGCGCAATACGTTCACCATCTTCAACAATGAAATCCTCATTGCTCAGGTTTATCAAAATGACTTTGATCTCTCCCCGATAATCAGCATCAATAGTTCCGGGTGAGTTCAGAACACTGATACCTTTTTTAGCTGCCAGTCCACTACGTGGTCGCACCTGTGCTTCGTAGCCTGCCGGTAGTTCAATGAATAAGCCTGTCGGGACAATAGCTCTTTCCAGAGACTTCAGCCTTACCGATCCTGAAAGATTCGCACGCAGATCCATACCGGCAGCGTGTGCCGTTTCATAAGCAGGTAAATTATGATGTGATTTATTTATTATCGGTACTTTCATTTTAATGATCTTAATTCAATTAGTATTATTTGACACTACGAAGGTAGCTAATTTTCCGCCTTTCAAAGAGGAAGGCTGTCAGCAGAAAAAGCATTGTCAACACAGTATTTATCAGGATAATAGTCGTCAGATCATTCCCGGCAAAAGGCCTTAGGTAATCTGCCGTAAAATATAGCAAAAGTGCAAGAGAAACATATCCAAACAATGGCCTCAACTTGTATGGAACAGGATAATATTTCTGATTTCCAAAATAGGAAAGCACCATCATGGAAGCATAACAGATCAAAGTAGCCCAGGCTGCACCCATATATCCCATTACCGGGATCAAAAGAAAATTGAATATAAGTGTAATCGCTGCTCCAAAAATTGCCAGCCAAGCACCCCACTTAGTCTGACCGGTCAACTTATACCAAATAGATAAATTAAAAAACACACCAAGGCAAAGATTCGCCATCAACAGGATTGGAACAACAGCAAGCCCTTCCCTGAATTCTGTACCTATCAGTAGTTGTACAAGATCTATATACATCATTACTCCAAGAAAAATAAATGAACATACCAACACAAACCAATGCATCACCGTAGCATAGATCTCTTTGGATTGTTCTTTTTGTGAATGATTAAAAAAGAAAGGTTCTGCTGCATAACGGAATGTTTGTATGAAAAGTGTCATTAAAATTGACAATTTATAACAGGCACCATAAATTCCAAGCTGGGCCATGGCACTGCTCTTATCTGTGAGTAACATAGGAAGCAGGATTCTGTCGAATGTTTCATTGACCATGCCTGCAAATCCTGCTATGGTAAGCGGAATAGCATAGATCATCATTTTTTTCCAAAGTGCTTTGTCAAATTCAAACTTCACACGGAAAATCTCCGGGCTCAGCATTAAGAAAGTAACTGCACTTGAAACGATAAGTGAGATGAATATATATCCTATTCCGAAGCCGGGATTATAAATAAGTGAAAGAAAAGAATTTGCCGAATTTTCGGCAATCAGTTTCGGACAGATGATTAAAAAGAAAAGGTTGAGAGAAATGTTCACGCCGATATTCACGAGTTTCAAAAAAGCAAATCGTTTTGCCTTATTCTCTTGTCGCAGGCGTGCAAATGGAACTGCTGTGATGGCATCAAATGCCAGCACTGCGGCGAACATGGCTATGTAGAGTGATAAATTAGAATCCTGACCGGTAGCGCTATGTAACAAATCAGACAATGGACCGGCAAAAATTATTATTAAAGAAGAAAGTGTAAGGGAGCTGGCTAAGATGGATATGAGACATGTAGAGTATACTTTGGGATTTCCTTTCTCTGTTTGAAAGAATCGAAAATAGGCTGTCTCGAGCCCGTATGTAAACACAATATTGAAAAATGCAGCCAGAGCAAAAAGTTGTGTAACAACTCCATATTCACCCGGATCAAAAACCCTGGTGTAGAGTGGCACTAATAAATAATTGAGCAAGCGTCCAACAATACTGCTTAATCCATAGATGGCAGTCTGACCGGCTAGCTTTTTGAGAAGAGACATTCCTTGTATTAGGAGACAGTGGGTTATCGGTTGATGAAACGTGTATAAACCGATTAAAATTCAATTGGATTGGTTAATTAAATCTTAAACCGTCATCAATAATGCAAACCTCCGCAATTCATCCTCTCAATATCACGAAGTTTTGAAAATTTTTCAGCGTAGTGTCGTGTATATCTACCTTATCAACTCGTGCTGCTGATGGACCCTTGTGACACCATTGTACAAAATCATCAATAGACTGATTATTGCCTTCAGCATGAATTTCAACTGTGCCATCACTGCAGTTACATACCGTACCATAGATCCCCAGAGAAACAGCTTTCTCTTTTGTGTGTTTCCTGAAAAATACACCCTGAACAAGACCATGAATACGTATAAAAACTGCTTTCATGTATTGAATATCGGATTCTCAGATCCTTGAACAATTTGATATCTCAGATGATTTTTTCTGAGATTAAAAGATAAGTATCAAAGAGACTTTGTCAAAATCACTTAGTTGAACATCAACTTAAATTCAAGTTTCTGTATAAGTTTGCGATAATTTTTTTTAAGATCCCTATCTACGGCTTTAATGCTTTTGTACTCCTGAAATTTCTGCATGAGTAGCATATCAAAGACAGAACTTTCCAGAAAATCAATATCAGTACGAAAGCCACAAACGGCAAGTGCCTGAGTAGTTTCCAGAAACTCACGCACTTTGTTTTCTTCTGTGTCCAGTGTATTACATGATCCAAAATGGATAATTTTATTCACGCATGAACCGTTGAGCATATCTGCAAGTTCTTTCAGGTCGACATGTTCATTACCGACTTCAATAACTTCAGGAAAACCATGGAATGCCAGGTAGCAAATTGAATAATCCTTATAGCGCTTTTGCTTCCAGCGCGATAGATAATATTCGAGATTTTCTTTGGTGCCACAATGTTTATGTATGTACTGGATATTACAATTCGCTTGTAAAAAATCCAATGCGGCCCCTATGCTGGACTTCTTGCGCAGGTCTTTTTCCCAATCGCCTTCCAAGCAAAATACATGTTTAGTAAAACTCTTCGCGATACGCATGCGAATAACCCCTTCTGTTAAAATATTAGACGATAATTATTAAAACCTACTCTTTCCTATGATCAGCTTCTCACAAAATTAGCTTTACGCTTTTCCAGAAATGCTGATACTCCTTCTTTAAAATCTCCGGTACCAAAACAGTTACCGAACTCCTCTACTTCAAAGGCAAATCCATCGACACCATCACTAAAATGAGCATCCACACAGTTTATTATTCCTTGTATGGCTCTTGGTGATTGTGCATTGATTTTTGCCATTAACTCTTTCACTTTGTTCATTAATTCAGATTGTGTTGTCACATAGTTCACTAATCCCAGACGAAGCGCTTCATCAGCACCGATCATGTCGGCTGTCATGAGCAACTCCATTGCTTTTCCCTTGCCGATAAGCTGCACCAGGCGTTGTGTTCCGGCGTAGCCGGGGATCAAGCCCAACTTCACTTCCGGTTGTCCAAATCTTGCATTGTCGGATGCGACGCGGAGATGACAACTCATTGCCAGCTCGCAGCCTCCTCCTAAGGCAAATCCATTTACGGCCGCGATTACCGGTTTGGGACAAAGTTCGATTGACTTAAAAACTTTTTGTCCATCAGCACTCAATTTTTTTCCTTCTTCAATTGTATAAGATGCAAATTCAGATATATCAGCACCGGCAACGAAAGCCTTCTCCCCTGATCCGGTAAGGATGATTCCATTAACAGATTTATCAGCGACTGCAGCAGAAACTGCCATACCAATCTCCCGGATTGTCTCCCGATTAAGGGCATTTAACTTATCCGGACGGTTAACAGTAATTGTACAAAGCCCTTCTTTATTCTGACTAAGTATATTATTATATGCAGACATATAGTAGCGATTCTTAAATATGAGTTTTCTTAGAAAGGTCTTTTGATCTTAACTTCCTCTTTGATGTAATTGACAATCTCATCTGTATTAGTACCTGGTGCAAAAAGTTTTCCTACCCCTTCGGCATTCAACTTTTTCATATCCTCATCGGGAATGATTCCTCCACCGGTGATCAGCACATCACCCATTCCCTTTTCTTTCATCAAGTTCATAAGTTTGGGAAAGACGGTCATATGCGCACCGGAGAGAATGCTAACTCCAATCACATCGACGTCTTCTTGCAATGCTGCATTGACAACCATTTCAGGAGTTTGCCGGAGCCCGGTATATATGACTTCCATTCCTGCATCACGCAAAAATGAAGCAATCACTTTTGCGCCTCTGTCATGACCATCAAGACCAACTTTTGCAATCAAAACCCGAATCGGACGAGACATATTTTATTTGAGGTGATAAATAATTAATGATAATTTATAGCACATATTATGATGTCATTTTTAAACAAATATTGAAAAATGACATTAATAATGCTGTTTTAAATTCCTACAATTTTGGAGAGGAAGCTAATATGCAAATGTACGAAAAGGCATAGATCAGGGAACTAGCGGGAGGCGAATTTTGAAGCTTGAACCTTCATTATACTTACTTGTAAACCAAATAGTTCCGCCAGCCATTTGGACAATATTCTTCACCATACTCAAGCCAAGCCCCATTCCGCTCGATTTTGTAGTAAAGTTCGGACTAAAAATTTTATCCTTTTGATTTTCAGGTATTCCAATTCCATTATCGCTCACATTGATCGTACAATAATCTTCCTGATCTCGTTCCAAATTCACAGTGATCAAACCTTTACGTTCCGTTGGAATGGCCTGGATTGCATTCTTCAACAAATTGGAAAAGGCCCGCATCAATTGTTCCGGATCTGCTTTAATATAGAGTGCTTCTGTCGGCAGCTTTAATTCAAAAACGACGTCCGGAGTATCTCTGAACAAGGAAACGGCTGAGCTTAACACACTACATACATCAATACGCTGAATGATAGCTTCAGGCATCTTGGCAAAATTTGAGAATTCCGTAGCAATGTTCGACAGGGTATCAATTTGTTGTATGATCGTTTTGGCCATCTTGTCCAATAGCTCTTCTTTATCCGTACTGTTCTCTGCCCATGCACGCTGCAGATGCTGGACTGATAATTTCATGGGCGTGAGAGGGTTTTTTATTTCATGTGCAACCTGCTTTGCCATTTCCCGCCATGCACTTTCTCTCTCACTTTGTGCAAGTTTGTCGGCACTCAGTGTCAGCTCATCCAACATCCGGTTGTATTCCTGTACAAGCTGTCCTATCTCATCTTTACGTTTATAAAGGATCGGTTCATTTCTCTTTCCCATTCTAAAGCCTCTGAGTTTTTCCTGAATAAGCAATAAGGGTTTGGTAATTCTTGAAGAAATGAAAAGTGTGACAAGTACGGCCATTGCAAAGAGCAGTACATAAATATTGATTAAGGCTGAAAGGAATCCACTGATCTCCCGGTTCAACTCATTTTGTTTTTCAAAATAAGGTAGATTCAGGTAACCTGTAACTTTACCCGATCTGTCAGTAAATGGTGAATAGGCTGCAATATACTTCAACTTTCCTGCGCTCTCGGGAAGGATATATTGAGTTCTTCCTTTTCTGTTGATCTCAAAAAATGCTTCAGGATTCATTCTCTCTGAGATAATTTTTTGCTCGAATATTTTAGGTTGTGATGAATAATATAATTGTCCTTGCTCGTCGTATAAGTTAAAATCCAAATTCAAATTGCGCACCAGCTGATTCAGTTCTTGCTTTCGTTGATCCAATGGCACCTTTGACAATGGTGTTTGAAAGCTGATATTGTTCCCCAACAAAAACCAAAGGCCATTTACCTGACCGGAAATGCTTTGTTGTTGATCAGTTTCATACTTTTTAAATATATAGACTAATGTACCGGTTCCTATGAGAACAAAAGACGAAACCACCAGAAGAATCACAGATACCTGTATGCGTCGTGTTAGATTCAGAGGTTTTAATTTTATGCCAATGAGAAAGCGTAATAGAAAATAGTTAATGGTAAAAAATATTGAGTAGAAGGCAAAGATCCATGAGAATAAGGTCAGCAAGGTGAGAGAACCTTGCTCTTTTTTACTGACGATAACCAGATTTCCATCCGAACTGTGATGGATTAAATGACTGTAACCTCCAAGGCAAATAAACTCTTTGCCATTTGCCAGATTTTCAATTTCTCCAGATGAAAATGAATAAGCATAGTTTCCATACTCATATACAAGTTCCCGGTCTTTGTATGTGGCAACTGAATACTCCTCCGATTCATTCCTGTCAGTCGTGACTGTCCCGATAAATAATTCAGGGAAACCTTCATCAGACTGAAAAAACCTGGCCGTTAGCCACAGGACAATGGTCTTGCCTTTCCCGGTTACAGAAGTCGCAACAGGCAAAATAGCGAGGTATGAAAGACGACCACTTTCATCCTTAAGGTAAAATAAATTTTCGCTGTAAGTAGATTTGCCTCTTTGTTTAACCATTCGTGTAAAATAATTCAGCGAATCCAGAATCTTTTCCGGCTCCATTGAACTCCCGGCCTCGTCGAACATAAAGACATTCAAGTCGAACTTTCCTAAATAGCCTGTTAGATATGTATTTGATAAATACTGCTGAACCTGATCAGAAGATATAGATGAATGATTTAACCAATTGATTATGGTATTATCTGATTTAATTTTGGTCTCGATGTCTTTAAAAAGATATTCTGCTACATGATCTTGTCTGGCATCTACCTTCTGGGCAAATAATTTTCTAGACTCCTGTTCCTTTTTCTGATTGCTCGAATTAATGATGACAGCAGTGTACAATGAGCTTCCGACCAGAACTAATATTATTCCTCCAAAACGAAAATATTTATCTGCAAATTTCCTAAAAACAGAAAGTGTATATAAGATCAGGCTCATCATCAACAAAGACATACACGCAAAACCAAGTACAGTATAGCCATTCAAGGTAGAAAGCCTTGACATATCAAAGGAGATGCGGCTATTCATGACAAGCCCGGAAAATAAATACTGCAACAAATAAAGTATAAAGGCCAGGACAAACAGATGAATGATGAAAATAAACTTTTGATTTACTTTCACTGAAGGCTTTTTGTCCTTGCCAAGATAAATGATGGTGACAAAGCTCGTTATCAGCAAAGAATTAAAAAGTAAATCACCAAGTGAATTAAAGAAAAATGATGAAGCATAATTTCTTGGGCTGAAAAGATCTGTACTATATAGCTCATCGGGAAATTTAAAAATTATCATGAGCACCCTGATGAGCAAAACGGTAATAACCAATAAAGATGCTCTTCTTGGGTTTTCAGATTTGACACTTCTATATCCTATTACAAAAGACCCAAGTAAAAAAACAAAACCAAGGAGATATATAAGTGAGGTCAAGCCGAAAGGTTTACACTCTTCAACTGTTGAAGCTTTTAGGCTGTATATCTTTTTCCCATCCGGACCTAATAAAGCAATTCCTTCCCCATTTCCCGGAATGAGCCAGGGACTTAAATTGAGTACAGGGTTAAAATCGTTTTTAAGATAACGGTTCTCATAAGCATATTCATGCTTCAGCAACAACAAACCGATAATTTTCCTGGAACCGCTTTCGGCTGATCTGGCCAAAAACTCTCCATTGGCAAGATGAACATATTCTCTTGAACCAATACCGCCGGCAATACTATCTGACAAAACAGGTTCGTTCTCTGACCAACGGATACATTTTCCGTTTTCAAATATATAATAGCTGGTCCCATTATTCTCTCTCGACGCTTCCAATAAGAATTCGTGAATTGCATCTTCATCATTTAGACCGGCAAGCTTTGAAACTTGCTCACCAAGATGACTATCCAACCGTACAAGGGTAGTATGTGCAGTTTCTACTCTTGAAAGTGACTGCTCAACACCAAAGTGATTGAATACTTCAACGCCTATGATACAGAGCAGCCCAAGAAGAACTAGTATACCTGAATAATTACGATGATGTAATGGCGCTTTCAATTAAATTTTTTGATGAAGGATAAGTGATTAAAATATTAGCGATTCCATTCAGCTTTTCCGTTGCAACTCATGGCAAAAAATATGCCCTTTATGAAACCAAAAGATTCATTTCACGGCTGAGCGTATGATCTTTTCAATAACGACAGGAAAATACTTATATTCAAGTGCATGGATCTTTGAGCTCAGAGATTCTACCGTTTCCTTATTGGAGACATGACACGCAGCCTGAAAAATTATTTGACCTTCGTCAAATTTCTCATTCACATAATGTATGCTTATTCCGGATAAAGGTAAGCCGGAAGAAATTACAGCCTTGTGAACCTTATCTCCATAAAATCCTTTTCCCCCAAAATTTGGTAGCAATGCGGGATGGATATTGATAATTCGGTTCTGATATGCTTTAAGGATTGTCGCCGGTACCAGCCATAAAAAGCCGGCAAGGATTATCCAGTCGATTTTTTCGTTTTGTAAATATTTGATGAGTTTATTCTCCGAAGCCAGATCTTCTTTGCTGAAGATCAGATAAGGAACTCCCAATTTATCAGCCTTTTCGATAACGCCTGCCGCAGGGTTATTGGTCAATATCAATACAATAGATATATCATTAGAATTCTTAAAATATCTAATGATATTTTCTGCGTTTGTACCTGAACCTGAGGCGAAAATGGCAATTCGAGTTGACATGGCTTGTTTCGCAAATCTAGTGATTCCTCCACAATATGAACTTTTCAACAAGAAAAACCATAGATGATATTTTTATTACTTTGCACCGTTCACAATTTATTAACCAAAAGCTATGTCAGTCAACTCCGTTTTCCAATACTTCAGCCCAAAGGATCGGAAATTCTATCCACTTTTTGAGCAATCATCAACTAATCTGGTTGCAATTTCTAAAGTTTTGTATGAAGCAATGATAACTTCATCACCTGAAAAGAGGATCGAATACATCCGGCAGATTGAAAAATTAGAACATGTCGGAGATGAGATTACTCATCAGATATTCAATGAAGTAGCCGGCACCTTTATCACACCTTTCGACAGGGAGGACATCCAGAGACTTGCCGGTGGACTAGACGATATAATCGATTACATCCATGGCTCTGCGAAACGAATTGAGTTATACAAGGTGAAAACTATTCATCCTTCTATGGTAAAATTAGCGGAACTGATAGCAAGCTGCGCTGAAGAGTTAAATACAGCTATCGGAGCCCTGAGAAATCTGAATGACGGTAACATGATCAAGATACGTGCCGCCCTGGTTAAGGTGAACAGCATAGAAAATCATGCTGATGATATATTCGATAATGCAGTTGCGAGGCTTTTTGAAGAGGAGACTAATGCTATTGAAATTATTAAAATAAAAGAAGTGCTTTCTGCATTGGAAACTGCGACAGACAAATGCGAAGATGTTGCAAATTCTCTTGAATCCATTATCGTAAAAAATTCATAATTATTATACTTAATTGACAGTATGGAATTGCTTTATTTAGTGATCGTTCTTGCTCTGATTTTCGACTTTATCAACGGATTTCATGACGCAGCAAATTCAATAGCTACGGTTGTTTCAACTAAAGTGCTTTCTCCTCTTACTGCTGTTATTTGGGCTGCTTTATTCAATTTTTTAGCCTATTGGATCTTTGAGCTTAAAGTAGCCGATACAGTGGCAAAGACAGTCCGTCCTGAAAATATTACCTTGATTGTAGTCTTGTCGGGCATTATCGCAGCTATCATTTGGAATTTGTTTACCTGGAGAGCCGGGATTCCATCCAGTTCATCACACACCCTTATAGGTGGCTTTGCCGGGGCCGGTATAGCACATGCAGGAACATGGGATGCTATCGTTGCTGAAAAATTATTACCTACTGTTTATTTTATCATTCTGGCTCCTGTGATCGGGATGTTGATCTCCTATATCTTTTCAATACTGACTTTAAATGTTTGCAGAAGATATAATCCTTCGAAAGTGGACAAAGTTTTCAGAAGATTACAATTAGTATCATCTGCAGCTTACAGTTTGGGTCATGGAGGAAATGATGCTCAGAAAGTGATGGGTATCATAGCAGCAGCTATGATGGCTCATGGAATGATCGGTAATATTCAGGAATTGCCTGAATGGGTACCGCTTTCATGTTATTCAGCTATTGCCTTAGGAACCATGTTCGGAGGTTGGAAGATCGTTAAAACCATGGGGCAAAAAATTACCAAGTTAACACCATTTGAAGGCTTCAGTGCTGAGACTGCCGGGGCTATCACTTTATTTCTTACTCAACATTTTAAAATTCCTGTCAGTACAACCCACACAATCACCGGTTCAATAATTGGTGTTGGGGTAACAAAGAGAGTAAGTGCTGTACGTTGGGGTGTGACACTTGAACTCATATGGGCATGGATACTAACCATTCCTGTATCCGCTTTGCTTGCTGCCGGTATTTTCTACCTGATCCATTTGTTCATCCCATAAAAATTTCAATTATTTATTTTTTAATATTCTGACCCGCAGAATAACAGAATTAAAATTC
Organism: Bacteroidia bacterium; assembly: GCA_035341855.1. GTDB lineage: Bacteria > Bacteroidota > Bacteroidia > AKYH767-A > 2013-40CM-41-45 > QQVM01. The sequence goes on along the minus strand of DAOQWA010000047.1, from coordinate 3,230 downwards.
TGATAAAAAGCGTTTGAGTGTATTAGCCCTCTACCTGGTATTGGACAATTACCGTTATTCAATTCGGTAATCAGCAATGGCATGATCAATTTCAAGATGAGGCAACCAATTTGAAAAGATCAAAGCTATCGAATGTCCTGTAAGAGGAATGTTTTCCTGCCCCTGTTTATATGGAATTAAGTTGCCCGACCGATTAATGACAGAGTAATTCAGAGGTAATTTTAAGCTTCGGCGAGGTGAATTTAGAGACATGGTCGGTAAATATTGCCAAATACTTGTCAGTCAATTAGATATAATGCGGTCTCGGTCGCACATTCGCGCTCTCTTATTTTGATTTTAAGGTTAATAAATTTTACTTTGCAACACATTTTAAATAAAATCTAAAAAGGAATAACATGTCAGACATTGCTGCAAAAGTAAAAGCCATCATCATCGACAAACTAGGTGTGGATGAAAAAGAAGTGAATCCTGAAGCTAGTTTTACAAACGATCTTGGCGCAGATTCTCTTGATACGGTTGAACTTATCATGGAATTTGAAAAGGAGTTCAATATCGCTATCCCGGATGACCAGGCGGAGAAAATTTCTACGGTTGGACAAGCCATCGAATATATCGAGAAGAATACCAAATAATTTTTTCTGCATGATCCGGTCAATTCCACGGAGTTAATCGGATCATGTTTTCTCCTAACGGAACACCGGAGCAATCCGGTTTGAATCCATATTAAATTCACAAGGGATGCAACTGAAACGAGTCGTAGTGACGGGACTAGGTGCGCTAACGCCGCTGGGAAACAATGTAGAAGCATATTGGAATGGACTTATTCATGGCGTTAGCGGAGCTGCTGCTATCACTAAGTTCGATGCATCAAAATTTAAGACCCGCTTTGCGTGCGAAGTGAAAGGTTTTGACCCGAATGATTTTTTTGAAAGAAAAGAAGGCCGTAAACTTGACGGATTTTCACAGTATGCATTGGTTGTCGCCGATCAGGCCATCAAGGACTCCAAGATTGATCCGGAAAAAATCAATCACGATAGAGTTGGTGTTATTTGGGGCTCGGGAATTGGCGGATTAAAGACTTTTCAGGACGAGGTCATCAATTTTGCAAAAGGCGATGGTACTCCACGTTTCAATCCCTTTTTCATCCCAAAGATGATTGCAGATATTGCCTCGGGGCATATCTCCATAAAATACGGTTTCAGAGGACCAAATTTCACTACAGTTTCAGCTTGTGCCTCATCTACCAATGCATTAATCGATGCATTTACATATATCCGATTAGGTAAAGCCAACATTATTGTATCAGGTGGATCTGAATCGACCGTCAATGAAACATGCGTTGGTGGTTTTAATGCTCTGCAAGCACTGTCTCAGCGAAACGACGACCCATCGACTGCCTCAAGACCTTTTGATCTTGATCGTGATGGATTCGTCATGGGTGAAGGCGCAGGTTGTATAATCCTTGAAGAACTGGAGCATGCTAAAGCCAGAGGCGCACACATCTATGCTGAAATCGTTGGCGGTGGAATGTCTGCCGATGCATATCACATGACTGCACCACATCCTGAAGGCTTAGGTGCTGCAAATGTGATGAATGCTGCCCTTGAAGATGCCGGCATGGGTCCTTCTGAGATAGATTATGTAAATGTTCATGGGACCTCTACTCCCATCGGTGACCCGCAAGAAATAAAAGCTATTCAAACTGTTTTCGGTTCAGATGCTTACAAGATGAATATCAGTTCCACTAAATCAATGACAGGACATTTGCTGGGTGCTGCGGGAGCGATCGAAGCAATTGCTGCCATTCTTGCTGTTGTGAACGATATAGTCCCTCCAACTATCAATCACTTTACTGATGATCCTGTATTTGACAAGAAGCTCAATTTGACATTCAATAAGGCTGAAAAACGAACTATTCGTGCTGCATTGAGTAATACATTTGGCTTTGGCGGACATAATGCATCGGTGATCTTCAAGAAATATTCCTGATGAAGCAATTGGCTGTCGAAAACCGGTCAATCAAAATTTTTTTTATTTGAGTTTATTTGATCCCATCCGGACTCTTATATCGAAGGATAAAAAATTTATCTTTTCACTTCGTAATTTATTAGGATTTACTCCGGGTAATATATCCGTATATAAACTGGCTTTCAGACACCGTTCCGCAGCTGTTGAACACGACAGCGGAATCAAACTAAGCAATGAGCGCTTGGAATACTTAGGTGATGCCGTATTGGGTGCTGTAATTGCTGAAATGCTTTTCAAAAAATATCCATATAAAGAAGAAGGGTTTCTTACCGAGATGCGAAGTCGTATCGTGAATCGTGATCACCTGAACAAATTGGCAATGAAACTTGGAATAGACCAGATGATGAATGGCTTAATTGATCCGGGAGCGAAAACACGCTCAGCTTATGGTGATGCATTTGAAGCTTTGATAGGAGCTGTCTATCTTGACAAAGGATACGATGTAACCCGTAAAATGATTTTTAAAAGAATTGTAAAAAACCACATTCACCTTGATGAGATTGAAGAACAGGACAGCAATTTTAAAAGCCGACTGATCAATTGGTCCCAAAGAGAAAAAAGAAAGGTGGAATTCGAATTTTTGGAAGAAGTCGACAATGGCGGTAAGCGACTCTTACGCGTGAGGGTTCTTGTTGATGCGGTTGAAATGAGTCGTGGTGAAGACTTTTCAAAAAAAAGAGCTGAACAGATAGCCGCTGAAAAAGCCTGCATCAGCCTTGGCATTTAATCATTCACCGGCATTGTAAGCTACAAATTTGAATTTGTGGCAATTCCGACAATCGTGTTTATGAGCTTGAACCGGATTTGCAGATTTCCAAAGCCAAATTGATACCTTTGCATGATTACAGGTATTTATCATGGCGAAAAGTGTTCTTAAACTTAATGAGGAAGATAAATTTGACTTTATGCTCTTTGGAATTGCTTGTCAAATGAAAGATTACAGATTAAGTAATGAAGTAAATGTCAAATTGAAAATTAAAATGACACGACGGGACGACTTTGACATTTATAATAATAAGAGAATGGAGGAACAGGGATTTGCATTCTTCCGCTTTGATAGTAAAGAAGAAGACCAATATTGTCTTGTATCAAATCGGTGCCCTAAAGGATTACTCATCCCCGAACATAAACAAATAGATTACTTTTTCATGATTCGTCCGGGAAGAACAATGATGGATGATGCTGAAATAGTCAATACACTA
>DAOQWA010000046.1:0-24814 GCA_035341855.1 Bacteroidia bacterium | reverse complement strand
TATTTTTTCCGGGATAGATCCTGTGTACTTTATTACAGTTCTGCGGGTAGACTTTACAAATATCATTTGCAGTATGATCAGAATTGGCAATGATGAGATGTGTTTTATTCAGGATCCTTTTTAGGAATATTTTTTGGAGAAGCTGACTATGCCATCGATGCAATTCAGGAAAAAGAATAGGAGTCAGGTCATGGATGATTGTTACTCGTTTTATCTTCCCGGATAAATTGAATGGACCAAAATGTGCAGGTTCAATCACAACATCAGCCCTTTTGCGGTGTAATATCCAGGGAATCATAATAAATAATCGCAGGGAAGCGTATCCGATTGGAAGACGGGTGTTCCAAAGACAAATCTGCTCGGCACCTTTCAATTCAGGGTCACGTTTTTCACGGATCAGAATTATTTTATGCCCGGGGTTGGTCCTGATCATTGCATCAACCATCTCTTGTGTAAAGACGTGAATACCGGCACTCTGGTTGTCGATAGGGTCTGCAATGATAGCTATGTGCATTTTTGTAATGTTTCTAATTCAGGTCTGTTAGAGTGCTGTTTATACTTTGTACACTTAAAATATAGTTAAGTGCAATAAGGTTACTCACTATGAAATGTATATCCTTTGAAAAAATCAAACTGCTCGATTTGTATTTGTACTTCATGGATCAGTGATGATTCCCAGATACCGGATCTTTGCCGGCTGGGACGACCGGTTGGCCAAATGATCGATGCACATGCATTGATGTAATCTTCCCTGGCAACAAGTCCTAAGTATGAGCACAGCTCAGTCAGAACTTTCCCGGGCTCTCTGATTAGATTCTCGTAACGGATAGTTGAAACATGGTCCGGTTCTTTCTTAATAATTGCTGATATTGTTTTTGCCCTTGAAAAAAACTCTTCAATCTTTCTTTGATGGTCTTCCTTTGAAAATATTCTTTCCTGTATTTGTTCTTGTTTTTGGATTGACGTTGAGATACAGTCAAATGGATTTTTCACAACATGGATCATTTTGTAATTCGGGGCGAGCACTTTAACCTTTTCGAGGAGGCTATTGTCATCTTCTAAATGTTTCGCACTACCACCTCCTCTTTTGTCACCGATTACTTCCAGGCTTTCGAAAGATCCCTGCCACATTCCGGGTATACGATAGGCGTATCCGCTCCACTGACTTCCGTCTTTATAAAAAGCTTTTGATTTTTTTAAGATTGCTTCAAAGAGATTATCACGACTCATCCCGTTTTTGATCAGGGCCAGTGCATCCAGTTCGTGTGATATAATTGCATTCGGATGAGCATCAAGACATGCTCCAAGGAGTGAATGACCACTTCTTGGATAACCTATAAAAAAGGTAAAGCTTTTTATGTCTTGAAATTTATTCATGGAATAAGCTTCGAACAGCAAGTACAAATAGCCGAGTATATATAAATTTCTTTTTGTTGTACTGACTAGCCGGTACAGTGATTATTTATTTACAATTTTTTCGTAAACCCTTAGTGTTTCGTAGGCACTTTTTCTCCAGGTGAATTCGAATGAACGATGGTGTGATCTTTGTGCCAGCAGATCCCGTAGTTCAGGATCATAATATATGCGATACATTTGTTCTTTAATGGAATTCAAATCATTCGGATCAGCAGGAAGTCCCGCTTCACCAATTACTTCTTTCATGGAACTGTTGTTTCCATATATAACCGGTGTTCTGCAACTCATTGCTTCAAGAGGAGGAAGCCCAAATCCCTCATAAAACGAAACGTAACAAAGTGCCCTGGCTTCTGAATAAATTATTGGCAGATGTTCATCTGTAACGTATCCGGTGAATATAATTTTGGGATTGTCAAGATGCAACTCATCACTCAGGTGCTCTGTTTTCCAACCAAAATTTCCCGAAATGACCAGATTAATATCTGCATCCGGATTTTCCTGTATGAACAAATTAAATGCCTGAATTGTATTAGGGAGATTTTTTCTGGGTTCAATTGTTGACAAGCAAAGAAAATATGGATTCGTACCTAACTTGTAATGCTTTCTGATCTTGTCGGTCAGCTTTTTGTTAATATTCCATTTAAAAAGATCATGATCGGCGGCCTCATAAACAAGATGAATTTTTTCTGCAGGAATTTTTTCGTTTTCCAAAACATCATTGACCGTACTTTGAGAGACCGCTATCACATCAGCTTCTTTTTCTATAATAAAGTTCATGCCTGCTTCTGCCAACGTAGTGTTAGTACTTTCATGATACTCTGAAAATAATTTATGAGTCAGATCATGAACCGTAACTAAAAATGGATTATTGAGATTATTAAAGTATATTGAATTCTGAGGTAAAGGTATGTGAATCAGATTTATTGAGTTTTGTTCAGCCACATTATTTCTATACAACTTTTTCATTTTTTTGTGTGTAGCCTGTTGCTGCAAAAAACTAAGAAACTTCCTGATACCGGTTTTTTTGTACAGATCGGAAAAACCCTTGTATACTACACCAGGGAGACTTACCCGAACGAATTCCTTGAATCCCATTAGAACTTTTTCATAAGGATGTAGTCTTGTTATTTCCTTCTCCTGCATTTCTTCCTTGTAATTTTCCAATGAATATGTTTTCGATTCAATGAATAATTTAAATCGCCATTTCTGATCTCCATGCCTTGAGACATCCTTTAAACATTTGATCAGATGCTCCAGATATCTTTTAATACCATCATTGGAATTTTCAAGAAGTTTAGTCGCTTCTAAATGAACTAAGAATTTATTATTGGTTTCCTGTGTGACAGGAAGTCCTAGTTTCTTCATAACAAGATGATCCAGAACCGGATTTTGTCCAACTGAATTTTTAAAAGTTGCATAGCCCAGACGTTCCATCATGTTGCCGTGATGATTCCAAAAGAGATCCTGCATTTCAGGTGTCATTTCCTCTTTCCAACCTCCTGATTTACCCTGGCGAAAAAATTTATTTGCAAAATCACCTATGTCAATATCAGGTCTGTTAGCCATTTTATTTGCACCGCCATACATGGCTTTGCCTGATTTCATTTCCTGAAAGGAAGGAAGCTTATCCCAGTTTGGTGGAGGCAGAGGAATGAGTTTATTTACACGCTCAAAAATTTTTTTCGGTTCCTTGACCAGATCCTCATAGCGAATTATAAGATCAGCACGTTCTATCCATTCAGAAACATTTCTGGACCAACCGCCAAAAAAACTCCCTTGTTCTGCCACGATCGCTTCAAGAATATTTGTTTTTAAATCAGAGCCGGGTTTGACAATATCTTTTCTGTGATGTGCGATAGAAAGAACAGCATCACGGCCATCTCTTACCAGATAGATAGCAGGAATTTTTGGGTTGCTTGGAACTAATTTTGAAGGAAGCAGATGTGTTTTAACAAATTTATAAGCATCATAATTTTCATCTACAGGATAGGCTTCTTCTTCATGCCATGTGCTTGATTCAATACCATATACAAAGTATAGAATGTTTCGAAAATATGTATTTCCCGATCGGGGAAAAGAGGCAATCCAACAATCCATTAATTCTTATTTAACTTGAGGGGTTTATACAAGATCTGTTTGTATAATTAATCCACGATCCAGTCAGCATTTAATCGTTCATTAATTTATTTCTTAATTCAATAGCTTTATTGTATAATTCTGTATCTTCCTTATTAAGTTCATATATTTCATCGAGAATTTCGTTTGAAATATCAGCTTTCAATTCAGGTGTTTTGTTGTGATACAGAATATTAGGTAACTCTTTCCAACCTAAAACCTTGCTGAGTCGCCCGATATCTGATTCAAAATGTTCCTGAATGCCGACAAAATCAAAATCTTCAAGACTTCTGCCTTTCACAAATTTAGTCTGTCTGTTTCTGCTGTTTTCAGACCTTGCATATTCTATGAGTGTTCGTTGCATTTTAGACAGAATATTCAGGTTGTTATTTTCTTCGTCAAGAATTTCCTTTAACCTTGATTCCAGATAAAAATAATTTGATACAACTCTTTTTACCGGATCACGTAACCAGGTAATCACTTTTACGTCTGGAGGCAACTTGAATTTATTTTCGATTAACTCCATTGTGAAATGTCCGTGAATCACTTTTGCCTTTGGAAGTTGTGTTTCCCGGTACAATATCTGATTTAAGCGGACATCTTCTTTGCCATTAATATCCAACCGAACTACTTGTTCTTCACCATAGACACTTTTGAGAATGTTTCTAAACGACGTTCCGGCAGTTTTCGGAATGTGTAATGAGATCAATTCAGGAGTGATTTTTTTTGAAAAGAACATAGATCTAATCAATGACATTATTCGGAAGCAGTTTAGTACAATTTTGAAGATAGAAATCTATTCCTTCCTTGATCTCATTAGACTGATATTTAACTTGTCCATTGTCAAGAACGATAATATAGTTTGCCAAAGCGGCGATTCTTTTCATATTATGCGTAACAAAAATGATCCCACATTTATCGGAGATACTTCTCAAGTTATCAAAACACTTTGCTTTAAAAGCAACATCTCCTACTGCAAGTCCCTCGTCAATGATAAGTACATCAGGTTCTGAAGCAACTGCGATTGAATAACCTAATCTTGATTGCATACCTGAGGAATAACTGCCATAAGGAGCGTCTATAAACTTTCCTAATTCAGAGAAGTCTATGATCCAATCCATCTTCTCTGAAAGCCTTTTTTTGGACATTCCAAACATACCGGCTTTCACATAAATATTTTCTCTTCCGGTAAAATGCGGATGCATCCCGCTTTTTAAAGCAAATAAGCTGGAGATTGAACCCCGGACTTCAATTCTACCCTCATCAACCGGGTATATTCCCGAAAGCATTCTCATCAGTGTGGTCTTACCTGAGCCGTTATTTCCTACTATACTCAGGATCTCTCCACGGTACAGTTTGATATTAACATCTTTTAAAGCCCAAAATTCTTGTGTTCGCAGAATGTTTCTTTTTAATTTTTGGTGAAAGAGTAATCGGGCAAGGTCAGTCATTCCATGAAACATGCTCCATTTCAGATCCTGACTGAATTTTTTACTCACCCCTTTAACCTCTATCAAACATTCTCCTTTGTTCATTTTTCGTGTTTTATATCAGAGAGTGATTTTTTCAAATACTACAGGACTTGAGATTGTAAAAAAGCGATAGGAAAAGATTAAAAACAAAAGTGAACCAATTGAACAAATCACAAATAAATTCAAATCCGGAATGGCCTGATTCAACAGAACAGCTCGCGGAAAACTTACCAGATAAGTTAGAGGGTTATATTTCATTATTGTTTGCAGAATACCACTATTTACTGTAGTTGCAAAAACAATTGGAGTTACATACTTTAGAAATTCCAGTGATGTATCAAAAACAGTTGAAAGGTCCATGGCAACAATTTTCAAAACAGAAAAAATCAATCCAAGTCCTGTACCAAGAAAGATCAATGGTAAAATTGCAAAAGGAAACAGTAAAGCTGACCAGGAAATTTGCACCTTAAACAGCAAGAGAACAGCAAGAGAAAGCAATAGCGGAATTAAGAAATTGATAAGTGTAATAATGATCTTTTCAACAACAACAATAATGTGCGGGAAATTATTTTGCAATAATTCTCCTCCACGCCCAATATAAGTTTCGCTGATGTTTTTATAAAAACCGATAAACAAAGTCCATATAGCATTGCTCAGAAAAACGTATGCCACATAGGGTATTTCTGTTTCACCGGGATTTAGCATACCGGAAGCTTCGAGTAGTACCCACAAGAGTATCGAAAAGGCAGGCGCAATGAACAACCATGCTACCCCAACAAAGGACCTTTTATATTGTTGGGTCAAACCTACACGTACCAGCCATTTGATGAGTGTGGAATACTCGGACAACTTCTTGTAAAGTTCCCTTATATCATTCAAATGTCCATGTTTCCGGTAATCTTCCGGAGTATATATTTTCACCTTACCCATAGTCGTGATGCCCGTAGGCAAACTTAAGCTTTTCTGTTCATTGAGGACTTTAAGTTGAAAGTATTGCCAACATTGAAATGAGGAATTGACAGGAAGTTTATTGTTGAAATTTGCAAAAAAATATCCATTTTATCAAAACCCGTAAGCAATTTAATCTTTACATTTGCATAAAATCTCTAAACATATCTCCGCAATGAAAAAGTTATTCGTTTGTATCTGTTCACTTTTACTGGTTCTTGTCCTTCCCGGTTGCGATGGACCAAAGAAATCCAATACTCAATCCAATCCTGCTAAGGAGGAAGCCGCAGCGGAATCTCCTGTGGAGGCTGCAACTCCAAATGCGGAATCTGAAGTGCCTAATGATGAAGGAATGGCAGAAAACCAAAATCTGGAAAGAGAGAAGAAAATGTCTGAAGTGTTTACAGGCGCCGGTATTATTGAAAGTTTGATGGGTAATCTTACCGAGAAATTAGCACTATCCGGTACTCAAACTTCGGATATCAAGAACGTGATCTCAGGAACCTTTACTTCACTAGGTTATTCTTCAGACAAAGAGTATTCATTCGAATTGGCAAAATCAATGAAGCAGGATATTCTTAAGAATTCATCCAATCAAATTCTGGCCGTATTAGATGCAAATCAGAAGGAGAAATTCGGAAAATTTATGAATAAATAGATATTTATACAGGGCGGAACATTTCATTAGACCATATTGGCTATGATTGTTCCGCCCTTTTCAAACACTTTTTGATCAGATTAGGTATGTCTATTCGAAGAATACAGACTTAAATATCTCTTCGTACTTTCCTCCAACGAAAACTTTTTCAGCTCAGAATATTCCCATTCATTGTTCATCGCTTTTTTAAGAGCTTCAAAGACACTTTGAATATTCAGAGATTTTATAGTAAGATGTTTTCCACTTACCGTTTCGGCGAGAGCTCCTTTTCCGGATGAAATTATCGGGACGCCCATTGCTGCTGATTCAACAGCAACATAGCAGAAACCTTCGCTTTGAGAAGGAATTATAATACAGGTTGAAGAAGAGACCTGTGCCAATAACTCTTCTCTTGATAGATCATGCAGAAGAATTAAATTATCCTCGATCTTGCTCGCTTTAATAAGTTCAGTGACTTTAAAGAACAATGATTCGGGATAGGTTGGAATAATAAGCTTTAGTCTGACTTCAGGATAATGCTTTATGAATTGAGCACTTGCCGGGATGAGAATATCAATTCCCTTAGATATTCCCAATCTCCCATAAAAACAGAAAGTAAAATTTTTGGGAGGGTCATAGTGAAAATTCTTCAGGGGTTCGTAAGCTAAACCATTGTAGATTTGTTCGATTCTGGATTCCTGCACACCGTGTTTAACCAATGCATCTCTTGTAGATTCCGAGACTGCTATATACCTATAGAATGGCAGCTTAAGGATAAGCCATTCAAACAGATAGAATCCGGTGAGTTTCCACTTGGGATAGAATGGTAATTTGAACCATAATTTCCCCCACACCTCATGAAATGTTATAAGTACTTTTGTTCTTCTGATCAGTCCGGCAAAGAAAGCAGGTATGGCGGAGTTGTATGAGGTTGTATGGATAAAGTCGGCATTCTTTGACTGCTTGAATACTTCCGGAAAACTTAAAATTGTAAAGAGAAATCTGTTCTTGCATGGAACACGATATATTTTTATACCATCATACTCTTCATGTTTTTTTAAAGAATCAGAATGAAGAGTTGTCACAACCCTGACATCATAACCAAGATCTGCAAGGAATTTGCACAGATTCAAAAAAAGCTCTTCAGCCCCTCCTACATATGGATAAAAGTGTTCAACAACAAATACGATCTTCATTTTTTATCATTGCTATGCGAAGCTTTTTCCAGAGCTAACTTCCTTACTAATTCAGTTAAGGCTTTGTTTTGTTTTTTCAGTGAGTCAAATAACTTAAAGTTTAAAAGAAAGGAAATTGCAAGTCCGATAAAGATGATTCCATTGATATGATCTTTGATACCTATCGTTTCTGAGATAAATAATGTTATTGCGTCCGGGAATATGGCAACAAGTGATATAAATGACCATAACAAAATCCACAATAGGGTTTCAAAGAATGTATTTATTCCCTTCGAAAATTGGCGCATTGTGAAGACTATTCCGATAAGACCCAGTAAGGGTACGATGATCTGATAGATTCTCATTTTTGTTTGTTTTTGAATAGAACTGAATGCAACAAATGTACGAATGTTCGGACTCCATTCAGAAAATGCTGTCCCTTTGCAATGGTTTCAGGGGTATAATAAACTTTTATGGGCACTTCGATAATTTTTAAATTGTTTTCCAGCCCTTTAATTAATATTTCACTACAGTGTTCAAATCTGTCCTGTTCTATGATGATCTTTTGAAGTGCCTTTTTATTAAAGACTTTGAAACCTGACTGAGAATCGTATACTCTTTTGCCGGCAAAAATACTTGTTACAATATTGGCAATCTGATTGTAGAACCATCTTTTAGCAGGAATATTTTTTTTATTTTCTAAAAAACGGTTTCCAATTGTTATGTCAGCATTTTGATTTTCATGTGCCTCTACCAGCTTACGGATATCATCCACATTATGCTGAGTGTCTGCATCAATCATCACGACGGTTTCTGCATCTAAAATGGTCCGACAATATTTTAATCCGGTTTCCGTGGCTGCACCTGCACCTCTGTTTACTAAATGTTGAAGAATAATTACATTCAGATCCTTGATGCCTTCCATCGAATTATCAGTTGACCCATCATCCACAACTACAATCTTTCTATAGCCTTTCCTCTGAATGTCTGTAACGACTTTCAGTATTCGATCTGCTTCATTATAAGAAGGTATGACTATTACAAGCTTATCCTGATCCAAGTGTGTCTTAATTTCCAGAGTTTAAAGAATCATAAATAAGGCATCTGTACCCGGATTGATAATACTGCTTCCAAGTACATCGTACTTGGCTTTTACTCTTTGTCCCTTATGTGATACATTCAAATCGCCGTCAAATCTTTCCATGAGTCTGTCAGTATATAATAATTGGATCTCAGGGTTGTTTACCAATGCCATCATTAATTCATTGAATTTTTTCTTTAATGATTGGTCAGGTGTGATATCAATATCAGCGGCACGCAGACTGACAAGAATATATTTGATATTCGTTTTTTTAAGTTCTGATGCGAAGAGTTTTTTATCATTTCCTGCATTATTGTATATCCCGTTGAAGATCCCCAATTGATTGTCCTTATAGATCCGGATGTCATTGTTCGTGATAAAATAACTTAGGAATGTTGATACATTTAAAATCCTTGCCTTCTTGTCATTGTTTAGAGTATTTATTATATTTTTTTGTTGAGGATTAAAAAAAGAACCAAACACTTCCCTTTCATTCTTTTCACCAATGGCATATTTCATAAAGTTGAGATCAGTGAACTCTTTCACTTTTACGAGACTTTCATTCTTTGTGGTTCTGAAGTCAAGAGGTAAAAACTGAACCGGTAGGATCAAGATCAGCCACAAAGCCGTACAACTTATTGTGTAAGCTTTGGTATATTGATGGTTGTACGAATCGGGATTCTCATTGGTTGCCATCACGGAAATAATAACCGGTAACAATGAAAAGCCAACAATTCCGTACCAAAGTATCCCGCTGGAAAGCACTAACCAATATTGTATTACACAGTAAACTACAACGATTAAGTATTTTGATATGTTGTTTAAACCTCTCAGGCTACTTTTATAAAGAAAGTACAATGGGAAGGCAACTAATGAAAGCAACATAAAAACCATGCCTAAACTTTGGGAAGTAAGATGTTTAAAAAGAGGCTGAAGTGCGTTTTCCCAAAACACCAATACTTCTTTGAGTATGACATAAAGAGGACCAAAGACGTTCTTGAAACTTGTCAGCTCAGTAAAACTCTTTGCCTGAATGGAATGGAATGCTTCATAATAATCGAAAGGCATTTTTAACACTTCCACGGAATGCATTGACAATATCAAAACAATGATCATGAACAGAATTTTCAAAATATTCCAGGCCAATTGCCGAAAAGATGCAACAAGCATAAGGAATGGTAAAAGGATCAACATGAGAATTCCCGGATCTGAAGCGACGACACTAACATTAATTTTCATTGCCAGGTCATAGGGTAAAGAAATGAATCGAATGATTCCTGTTTCATAACCCAGATGTCTTCTGATCTCTTCTTCTTTTTCTTTGTTGGTATAAGTTTCACTCACATTTTGTAAGGATTGCCCCTTTTTAATATTCTCATCATTAGCCTGAGCTAACAGAGTGGAAGTATTTTCCCACAAGTTTGATGAGAGAAATCCGGCATAAATCGTACTTTGCTGACCACCGCTTAGAGGCAATAATTTTTCTGTTTTCTCAGTTTCTCCTCCTTTAGCAGCTTTATTTGTTTCAGAATATAAAGCCGGCAACGCACTTTTTCCGGTGAGAATCGAATCAGCGGATAATTTTTTGTTTTCTACTACATGTTTGATTGCCCATGGAACAAAAGTAATTCCTGCAGCGAATAGAAAGATGAATGCTCTTTTAAAAGCAGTGAATAATTCAGTTCTATTTTTTATGAATGCAACGACGAGGAAAATCAGGCCTATAAGAAATGGGACCGAAAAACGTAGAAAAAGTGAATCGCTTTTAAATGCAGCAAACCGGGTGAGATCCAGGGCATATATCACCGCAAAGTTCAAAAAGAAAATGGCAGAGGCTGCAAATTTTCCTGCTTTGCTGTAGAAGAGCAATACCAGGAGTGCAAATACATTCAGCATGGCCAAATACTTGATCCCAAAACTAAATCCAACTAAAATTCCGCAGATCAGCCAAATTGTGGAGTCAGAGGTTAGCTTCAATAAGTTCAGATCAGATCCGGTATTTTTTTTAGTACTCTCTGTCGAACTTTTCACCAGTAGTAACAATAATGCACAAAGTGTTATGAAAAGCAATGCAAGGTCGGTCTTTTCATCATTTCTCGACATCCATACGGTAACCGGAAAAGAGTAATACACAACACAAGAAAAGAGACTCCAGTTTCTGTTCAGGTTCAGATGCGTGCAGATTTTGTAGATAGCAATAATGGAAAGGATGCCGGGTACGATAGAAATTAAAATGGCAACGACGGTATTATCGTACAGAATAAATCCAAGACTCATTAGAAGAGACCAGTTGTATGCATCTCCACCACTGACCAAACCTTCATAACCGGCGATCAGTTTTGCAATATTCATATATAAGTTCAGTCCGTCATATCCAATTGGGAAGGATCTTGTGACAGAAATTAAATTAATTGAAACAAGAATGAGCAGAAATATATAAGAAAGAATTGCCAGAATATGGATCTTGAATTTCTCGGATTTTTTAATGAGGAGATCTCTGAGTAGAGGAAGTGCTTTTTTACGGTAAGGAATTACAAATAATATGAGGAGAGGAAAGACAGTATAGGCATTCAACAAGCCCAGAGAGCCTAAGATAAACATGCATAGCGTAAGGATAAACAGCCCTAGTGCAATACCGATCAATGCGGATGATACTTTTTCTGTGTGAAGCTTCAGCAGGTCGAGTATATAGGATCCGATACACATTGAAGAAAAAAGAATCAGACCCAGTTCAAGATGAAAACCGAGAGTCCGGAACAGAAAAGTAAAAGCTCCTGATCCGGCACTCAATTTGACATTGACTATATTAAGATAGAAAAAAACGATAAGAACCATCGTGAGCAAAACGAAGAGGTAATGGTAAATGCCTCTAAAGTTTTTAATTTCCGGTTCTATGCTCCACCTGTTTCCTTTTGTAAATAAAAATAAGAAACCCGAACCAAGAATGAGCATTGTAACAATCAGCCCGGTATACTCAAAGTATTGAAATGCCCGGATCAGGAATTGCGAGTGATTAATATAATCCAGGAATAAGTAGAGCGCCCACAGAATGCTAAACAGTTGAACGATGGAGTTACCTGCAATTTTCTTAAACATAGAATTAATTTGAAAAAGAAGCTATTTTATGTCGTGGAATTTAACCTATACGTCATGCAATTTACCTGCCGAATCAGCGTAATTATACAAATAAATACGCTCTGTGACAACCATGCCCGACAGGAGCTTTCAACAGCAAAACGAGTAAATAATTAGCTAAGCTGACAAATGAAACGGGAAGGTTCAATTGCCCAAACGGGAAAAGTCACTTTCCTGACATGAAAGCTTCCATGAGTTCTTTGCTGTACGAATCCGAAACATGATAACCACAAGTTGCAGTTTCTTCATCATGCTGATCTAAAATAAGGCTCTTATAGCGTAAGTAGTGCTTAGGTTCCTGTAACATATCAAGCATTTCACTATACCTTTCATGCTCCGTGAAGAAGTCTCCGGCTAATAAAAAGTGCAATAGTTCAAAGCATGTTTCCGGATTGATATGATCATTAGAAGACATATTCATATTGTTCACCTCTGCCAGATTCAGAGCCTTGTCATTATAGAAATAGTAGATAAACTTGGCGATTAGTTTATATGCTCCGTCAATTGAATTATATGCTTCAAGCAAGGAGGAATTATCTTTCATGTTTCCTGCTTTCATTTTTTTATCCAATGCTTCTGCCAGAATGAAAGAGGATTTCATACACAAATAAACACCGCTGGCAAAGATAGGATCAAGGAAGGCGGAGGAATCGCCGGTTAAGGAAAAATCATTGCCGTATTTAGCAGCCGTATAATATGAATAATCTCCTACTACCATCAAGGGTTGTGTCTCCAGACGCTTCGCCCTTTTTAATATTTTTGCAACATAGGGCGATGAACTTATTTCATTTAGATAAAACTGATATTTCCAATCTTCAGTATCTGTATTTTTAAGTTTAGCTTTCTCAGATTTTACATAAGCATTGTTCAGTACAACACCTATGCTTACTCTGTTTACTCCAACGGGGATGACAAATATCCAACCCGCCTTTGAGCCACCCAGGTATGCGATCAGCAGTATTCCTACGTTGAGGTATTCCGGCATTTCATCCAACATCCAGTGTGTGGACAAGGAAACACGGTCAAGATTGTCAAATTTTTTTTTATTATTTAATTTATTGCCTAAAAAGGTATCCTGACCACTAGCATCAATAAGTTGTTTGGCATAGTATGTATTCAATTCCCCTGACTTAGACATTACGTCAACTTTCACCAATTCATCAGGTCTGTTCAATTCAACATTGGTAACTTTTGTTTCCTCCAAAGCTACTGCACCCGCTTTCCTGCTGTTGTTTAAAAGCATTTCATCAAACAAGGGCCTGAGTACGTGAAAAGATAAAGCACTTTCATCATGAATAACTTTATTAAAGCAATAGTTTTTTTTATGCACACCATCTGCACTGATGAACATTACGCCCGGCTTGCGGACCATAAATTTTTTCATATCACCCAGGACTCCCAGTTGATCAAGAAGGTCGTAGCAAAAGGGCAATAAAGATTCTCCAACATGTTCTCTGGGAAACTTTTCTTTTTCAAACACAGTCACAGAGTATCCTTTTCTGGCCAATAAAGTTGCAACTGTCGACCCTGAAGGGCCACCACCAATGACAATAAAATCCTGTACCTTTTCCATGCTCAATCGCCTATTAATTATCTAAATATATCAAATTCCAAGATTCGAAGCAATAATATTTTTTTGAATTTCTGATGTACCTGAATAGATGGTTGCAGCAAGCGCATCTCTGACTTCCTGTTCAATACCGTATTCCTTGATATAACCATATCCTCCGTATATTTGCATGGCTTGTAACATAAATTCTTTTACGGAATTGCTTACAAAGAGCTTTGCGATTGCAGCCGATTTCCCTGTGTCTTTCATAGAATCTAATTGACATGCCGCTTTATAAGCGTATGTTTTTGAAACCTCCAGTAGTACCTGCATCTCTGCGATACTATGTGAGACAGCCTGAAATTTCCCGATCGACTTTCCGGAGCTTTTACGTTCATGAACAAACTTGAGCGTTTTATCAAATACTCTTTGCATTGCACCTAAATGAATTCCCGTCATACAAATTCTTTCCCATTCCATTGAATAGTTAAATATTACAGAGCCACCACCTTCTTTTCCGAGGATGTTCAATGAACTTAGTTTTGTATCATTAAATGTGATTTCACCCAATGGACAATTTTCCAATCCCATTTTAGTAAATTCTGTTCCTGAAGTATAGTCCTTTCGTTCAACAATAAAAGCAGTGATCCCACCAAAAAATCCCTTATCTGCATTTGTCGAAACATAAGTTAAAACAAGATCCGAATTGCTGCTATTGGAAATAAATGTCTTGGTTCCGTTCAATACATAATCTTCGCCGGTTTTTACTGCTTTACTCTGCATCGTGAAGACATCAGATCCACTTTCGCTTTCTGTCATGGCATTGGCAATGATCAGCTCACCATTGATTAATTGAGGAAGGTATTTTTCTTTTTGAGCCTCAGTTCCAAATTTGTGAATCGGAATAACGCAAGCAAGGGTATGTGCTGCAATTGCGAAACTCAGTCCATTGTCAGTATTTGTTTTGGCGAGCGCTTCGAGCATAAGCAACATGTCAATAGCCCCTAAGCCCAAACCACCATATTTTTTTTCAACGCAAGTACCAAGGATCCCAGTCTTTGCAATATGTTTCCAGCGTTCGCGGCCAGAAAGACTCTGATCCATTTTGCTCAATGATGCATGAACAGCATTCTGCATCATTATTTGTTCCTGACTTATTTCAATATCCATCAATTTGCTTATTTAATGCCTGCAGGTCTATCTTACCACTGCTGGTCTTGGGCATAGTATGTAATAATACGAATTTGTCAGGAATCATGTATGATGCAAGATGGTTTTGGCAAAATCTCTTCAGTTCGGAAAGGTCAAATTCCATTCGATCCGGGCTTTCATAGAAGCAGCAAAGCAGGTTTTGTTCTTTAGAGAATGTTATTGCTGCTGCAGAAATGCCAGGATAATTCATCATTACCTTTTCAATTTCCAAAGGTTCTATCCTGAAACCGTTCTTCTTTATCATCCTGTCATTACGTCCAACATAAATTAAGTTACCCTCATTATTTTTATAGACTATATCACCGGTTCTATAAAATCGATTCCCGTTTTTATCAAAATAAATTGTCTGCTCTGTTTTACTTTGATCCGCCCAATATTCATTAAACAGACTTTTTCCTGAGATGAGGAGTTCCGCATTTGTATTAGGATGAACGATTTCATTTCCTGCATCATCCAATAATAACGATGCAGCATAATCACAAGCTTTGCCAATAGGAAAAACGGGGTAGTTCATATTTTGCAGGTCTACATTAAAGAAGGTACAGACATTTGTTTCAGTTGGTCCATATAAATTGACATAATTTTTATCAGGCCAATGTTCAAGAAGTGTATTAAACGATTCCATATGGAATACTTCTCCTGCGAACAGAATATTTTTTAATAAACTGTATTCATGTTTATGTAATTTACCATAAAGGGCCAGAGTAGAATAAAAGGTAGGAGTTGCGTAGATTGTGGTAATTTTATCATTGGAAATATTCTGCGCCATTAACATTGCATTTTTAGTTTCATCTTCAGTATACAAAACTAAGCTTGACGATTGACGGGCAGAAACGTATATATCAAAAACCGAAAGATCAAAATTAAATGGAGCAATGGAAGCCAGCACATCTCGTTCCTCTATTTTAAATTCCATTGCGGCCCAGTCTACAAAGACCATTGCGGCATTATGTGATATTACCACACCTTTAGCGGTTCCGGTTGATCCTGAAGTAAAGAGAATAAATGCCGGAAGAGGATGGTCTGTAACAGTTAATTTACCTGTTGGACGGTAAAAAAAAGATGTATTCTCCTCCTCATGAATGAGTTCAACTTTTAGTCCTGTCCCCAAAAGATTGATCTTGCATGGTTCATCGCAAAGAATAAATTTTGAATCAGTTTCTTCGGTGATATACTTTGCCCGTACAGCAGGATTTAAGGATGAGACAGGTACATAGATGGCTTCACTCATACTACACGCAATCATTAAAGCTACCGAAACAGAATTTTTTGAAGAGTAGATAAGAACCCTGTCGCCTTTTTTAAGTCCGCATTTCAGGAGAATAGCTTGATATTCCCTGGCCTTATCATAGATATTTTGAAAGGTATAGGTTCTGTTTCCTGTTCTTAAATAAATCTTTTCCGGCTTTGTCTTTAAAGACTTTTCCAGATAGCTATGCAACATATGGTTTTTCCTTTAACAAGGATTCATTTTTTGGATAGAACAAACTGAGCGATCAAATCTATAGAATCCAGATTTTCTTTATCCACTTCATGAGGTTGAAAGTCTATACCATATTTTTTTTCCAAATGATCCACGATCTTCAGTGTCGAAATCGAATCAATGAATCCATCTGAAATCAGACGGGTGTTATTCTCGATCTTTGCAGATTCGTTTTTAATTATGGAGCTGATAAGATATTCTCTTATGTCTTTTTTTATTTCTTCCGGAGACATGTCATTTAATTTTTGTGAATTTTAAATTAAAGTAATCCTGATTATTGATTATTTTCTCTATCAACTCATCTGAAATGAGTTGATTTGCTTTTTTGTTAGGATGAAAATCTATATCGGAAATTGATAATTCTGAAATATCTTCTTCATGATAGACATCAGTTAAATAAATTGTATTTAAATTATACTTTGACTTAATAGTCTGTACAAAGATACTATCTGTCCGCGTATTTTTATCCTTTATTGCAGGAAGATAGACAGGAACAACTAATGTGCTGTCTTGTTCAGCCGCCAGTTGACAGAGTTGATCCAATGCATAGAAGTTTAATGAATCAGCATAAGAGCCTAATTTTTTTCTTACTTCAGCAAAATTATCTGTTTGTTGAATCTGCTTTGTTATTATAATATTCTTAAGATAAGGGTCTTTTACTTCATAGCCCAGATTTACTACACGATTTACGTAAGTAGCCATTCTTACGTTGTAATTAGTATGAATGAACAGCAGAATAGCATCAGGTTCCCAGAATTGTGCAAAGTCTTTATACTGATAGAATCGCTGCAGCAGATAATATCCATGCGAAGAAAAGTTTATGATTTCAATGTGTTTTTTATTTCCTTCCTGAATTGCCACATACTGATCGTTAAGTGCTTCTTCAACCTGACTTATAAAATCTTTACCATCACTGATTCCGTTTCCACATTCATACGAACCTCCGAGTATAATTATTCTATAACAGGAATCCGGTTTTGCTTTAGGGTATTCTTTATCCCTTAATCCAACGGAATTCAATGTATAGCTTATATTATTATATTCGGCTGATGCATTTGGAATGTTGACAGATAGCATCAGATCATAACTCGGTTTTGTAGTTTTTGATTTTATATATTTAGTTAAGTTTCGATCATTATCAGTGTCATTGATCCAGATTTGCGAACAATAGTCGTTTGTACTGATCAAATTGGAATAGTAGCCATTATCAAGCGACGCCAAATCAGCTTTATTCAGTTGTTCAGATATCAAAGGCTGGATCCGGGACCAAAAGAATAAATTTCTGTTATCATGGATAAATAGGACGGAGAAATGTAAAATCAGGAGAAGACCTAGGAGACCGGCATAGCTGATTATACTTCGGTATTTAGTTTGGTAGATAGTCTTAAACTTTTCCTGTTTTTCGTAATAATGATAAGCGGAAGACAAAATGATGTAGAACGAAAAAAGCATTAAAATAAGTATCAACTGGCGCAGATCAAAATTCTCTATATTTGAAACTAGGTTCCACCAATTGTTCAGTGTGCCGGAAGTCCAAATGCTCCAGAGTCCGGACATAAGCAATAAGATCAGCAATCCTGCAAAAGCTTTTCGAATGAAAGCATAGGGGCTTTCTTTGGCAACAAAACCTTGTTCCAGTTTTCTTTGTTGCCATAGGGTATTCAATGAGACCAGTAAACCAAATCCGAGCCAGAATATTGCATCTTTCAGATCAAGCGGAAAAAATCCTTTGAGCCAGAACCATTGATAGGAGTGAAGCAGCCAGGTAATAATAAAGCATAGAAATGTTGAGATGAATAATGCTTTATACACTCCAATTCTTTTAATCTTAAAATAAATAGGGTAGTAAAATACTTTTAACATGAAGTTAAGCCAGTAAGTATTTATTCTCCGCCAAAGATCACTGAAGCCTGTTGCAAAGAAAAAGTTGTTAAATATATCCGGCAGATTATATCCGACTAACATTATCAATCCTATTGCAATATGATATGCTCCCACAACCCGAAGCACGATCATATAATTGGCGACCAGGAAAATGACAACATCTAATGCTGTTTTCACTTCATCAATTGGAATTACAATATGATGATATATGAATCTGTATAAGAACAACTGAAGCAGGCCACGACAAATGAAAAGCGTAGCCCTGTTCAGTGTATTGACATTAATACCTTGATATGAGGAGGTGAATGTTTTATAATCCACAATTGGGAATAAAGGCATTGAAAAATTCGGAGTGAGTAGAAAGTAATTTATCTTATCGATCAAAGGAATTTCTTTCTTCATGAACCTGATCTCATGGAGATAACTGATACTTCTGAACATAAAAAAACTACCAATGACAAAAGGAACGTATCTATAATCTATCAACATATCCCCAGGGTAAACATAGACTATTGCTAGTGCCGCCCCAAATAGAATGATCAATATTTTTTTTAATCTTAAGTTATATGGGATTAATAAAATTCCAAGCGCCAGTATTATGTTCAGGATCAAAATGACCACTGCGGACCATCTGAACTGTATAGAGCCATCGGCATTGTCTATCCCATACATGGCAAATAATGCTACAAGAAATAGTAGAGGCAAAGTCTTTTTTACTTCGATCTTAAACGAGAAAGCAAATAAGCTAAATCCTATACTTAAAGTGTATATCGTTAATAAATTGAAACTCTTCTCGATTTGAAATCGATAGATAAAATACCCTATGAGCAGAAATAAAAGGTAGTACAGGGAGTTTTTCAATGTCCTCATAGTGCATTCCTTTGAAGCTTAATTCGATGCTTCATTGATTAACATAAAGGCCGAATCCGGGTTAAGAAGCTAATATAGTGCTTTATTTGAGCTTTTCAAGGGATTTCTCCATGTTTCAATAGGGATGTTGGCTCCTCCCATCATACTCCGGCAATTATTGGTGCAATTGGTATAATTTTGAGGAAGCCGCAGGTTTAGCTCTTTCAATTTTTCCTTTATGCCTTGGGTAATATATATTTTCTAAAGTGTGCAAAGATTGTATTATTGAAAGCTTTAATCACACATCAGGGTTCATACCTGAGAGCGCACGTTGAATGTTTAAGGCAAACTGTGTGAACGGAACGTCAATAAAATCAATAGTGAAAAGTGCGCGCTTACTTTTTCATTGAATTTTTCTTTGAAGGATAAATAAAAGATCAATACCGAAAAAGGGAACAGGCAGGCCACGGGTAAATTGATAATTTAGATAATCTTTGAAAAAATAAAAACCGCACACGGGAGTATATGCTATTTCCCGTGTGCAGTTTTTATCCGTATAAATTAATTTTTAATAAAGCGAGCGCTATTTATGAGTCCTGAATCAGAAAAAATGCTAATAAGATAAGTCCCCTTCGAGAGACTTCTTATGCTTAAGTTTTCTAAGTTGCTATTCCCATTCATGATCAATTGACCTTCAACATTAGTAATAGACCATTCTTTAACTGTTTCAAAATTCAGACCCTTAATACCGAGGAAATCCTGAACCGGATTTGGATACGCTGTGAGCGATGATGCTTTAGCTTTAATATAATTCACGCTGGTAGTTAGCTGCTCTTTGAAATAGTGTACATCATGCAAGCCTGTATCATCATACAATGCATGGGCAAATTCCTGCACACTTTGATTCGTGTACCAGTAAAATGCAGAATCCATTTCGGACGAAGGAAATCCCGGTGCAATAACCCACTGGTTTCCCGTAGTAGTTCCCTTCATCCAGGCAGTGTCAACACTGCTGTTGATTTTTCTCTCAAGCAGAGAAGCGAAAGTACCGCTTGGCAGGATGATATCTCCCGCTGCAATAACTTCTGCATTCAGATATACGGTTGACTTATACCTCACAGAGTCAATGCTGGGTTGGCCAATGGCTGCACCTGTGGTATAGACTTCATAATAAGTACTTTCATTGATTGTGCTGCCATAGGTGTATGGAAAGTTCATCGCTGAAACAGGAGGTTGAGCTTGAACCGGGATATTTGTTCCGGTACCTACCGGATCTCCCACAAAACCCAAAAAGTCAATTGAGTTATTGTCGATGTTGATCACGTTGATTGACTCGTCTCCTCCCTCGTAAGTCGCATGGGTGGCTGATGGAAATAAGCTTCCGCCCATAACGGTAGCGGGGTCAACAAAGAACATGGTGTCTTCCTGTCCCGCAAAAGCTGTCAGGGATGCGAAATCCCAGGTGTTCGTCGTCCCGCTTTTACTGAATGTAAACGGAGGTGATGGAACATTTGCATCATGATAAATGATCATACTATTAACCGGGGGAGCCATGCTTGCATCCAGGCTGATTTGTCCCAGGGCAATGCCGGGAACAATTACTAGAAATAATGATGCGTAGTTTGTTTTCATAAAATGTTTGAGTTTGAGGTAAAAGTATTACATGGCGTATATATAAAAATCAGATTCCTGAAAATTTGTAACAATGTTATGAGCAAAAAAATAACACTGATTCGTCCAAATTTCATTTGATAATTTGAGACCAAACGGGAGGCCTGACAAATTATTCCAAAATTATTTTTTCGTAGTGCGGACCTTTTGAACCGGAGATCTTTAAAAAATAAGTACCCTTAATAAGGCTACTGAGGTCAAACTCCATCATGTCCTTGCAGCCGGCTCTTAAAATTCCAGATCCAAGGGTATTATAGATTACAAGCTGGGTGTATTCATGTCCTTGCTCAGAAAATATTATCCGGAATTTCCCGGTAGTAGGGTTAGGGTAAATTGTGACTTCCTTTTCATGGGCAAGTGTTTGGACCTTGGTAGGCGCATCATATTCATAAGCACCTATATCAATAGCGGAACCAAGAGTATATCTTGGTAAAAGGTTAGCGTTGAATGATTGATACATAAAATCTGGAGTCAATGAAAAAGAGGTATGACTGAATCCGGCATTGATGCCGCCATCGATTGCAGATGTGGCATTCACCGTGAGGCTGTAGTCGCCAAGCACAGGATCATTAAAACCATAAGCTAGGTAGTCGCCGGAAAAGCTGTTGTTGGAAGTGTCAAGTCCTCCGGGCAGGTTCCCGTTGAAAAGACTCACCTGCGATCCTGCAATCGACGCGAAAATGTTATTGTAGACCTTGAAGGAGTCGATACCGTTTGTCGGGGCAATATTGAAATAGGATGCATTACCTGCATATTGATTGATGACTGTGTTATTCACAAAATAAAAATCTTCTATAGGATTGCTGACGGCATCGTAGCCGATGATACCATGATTCGCTGAGGAGGAGCCTTGTATGATGACGTTTCCCAGTACGATATTTAAACCGCCCTGTGCTATATTAATTTCCCAACTTCCATATCCGGAAGCGTCTTCGTCAATATAATTGTATAGAATAAAGGCACGTTGTGCCCTTGTTTTTATCGAATTAGCCTGACCCCGGGGATGATGATATAGGTTGTTCATCACAAGCAAGGTATCCACACTTGCACTAATATAAATATGATGTGCAAAACCTGAAAAGCCGGGAGCATTGGGCAATTGGTAACCATTATTTTCAAATTCGCAATTCAGGATGATGACATTACTTGTAGAGACAGCTCCGTTTCCTTCCAGTATCCCGTTTTGACAATTGACAAATTTGCAATCTTTGACTGTCAGGTTAGTTGCCTGAAATCTTATTCCCGCACCATTGCCACCATCTGCATCGGAGACCTGAGCGCCATCAAAAACTATGTTTTCTATATATGCGTTGTCACAAACCCCCGGCGTCTCGAAAACAAAAATTCCTTTATGATTGGGAATATCACCATTATAACGCATAGTAGTCCGATTCGATCCTGTCCCCAACCCAATAATTTTCAGATCGCGCTTTGCCCATTTAGTGGCATCATTCAAATAAACGCCGCCTTCGATATAAATAGTATCGCCATCAGCAACGAGATTCCTGACCTGGCTTGGAACAGTATATGTATGTGAGCTTCCTACGAGCCATGAATTCGGAAAGGCCGGAAACGATATGACAATGCTCAGTAAAACTAGTACAAGAAATTTTTTATTTTTTGAAGGAATGATTGAAGCCATGGTGGGTATGAATTAATTAACCAAATAAATATTAATGATAGGAATACCGGTTTTGTTATATATTTGCCAGCACTAACTATCGTTTTAATGACTTTCAGGAGGGAATGATAATTTTATCTTCCGCCAATGTTAAAATATATTGTATACATTTTTAATCAATAATTATATGAAAAAAAGTTTCCTTATTCTGGTTTTTAGTTTTATTTCTTGTTTTTCCTTTGCACAATGGGTTCAAACCAATGGACCATACGGAGGAGACATACGGACGATTTATTCTGCCGGCAGTGATCTATATGCCGGGACCAAAAGTGGTTATATATTCAGGTCCGTTGACAATGGAGCCAGTTGGAACAGACTAAATAACGGCCTCCCTTTGGACGCACAGATAAAGGCTCTTGCAATGAATGGATCCAATTTGTTTGCAGCAACCGGAGGAGAAGGAATTTATTTATCCACTGATACAGGGCTTTCCTGGACTCAGGTTAATAATGGTTTGATTAATCACACGGTTATTTCCTTACTAATCTCCGGCAACAACATTTTTGCAGGAACTACTGACAAAGTATATTTATCGACGGACAATGGCAATTCATGGGCACCGAGAGATAGTGGTCTTATAAATAATTTTATTTATTCTCTGGTCGAAATAGGGAATAATTTATTTGCAGGCACCTCCGGTGGTATGTTCACTTCGTTTGATAACGGAAGCTCATGGGTGAGAATCTCTAGTCCATTGCTTTCAAATAGAGAAGTCAGATCCATATTGGTGGATGGCTCACAGCTCTTTGCTGGTACAACTGACAGAGGAGTGTTTTTGTCAACGGACAGTGGAGTTACCTGGACGGCAGTAAATTCAGGTTTCCCAATTACAACAGATGTATTATCCTTGGCGAAGAGTGGCACTAAAATATTAGCCGGAACTTCTGATGCGGGTTTATTAATCTCGTCAAATAATGCTCACAGTTGGTCAACGGTAAATAATGGTTTGGAATCTGTTTCAAGTTTTTGGTCAATAGTTGGGAATACAAATGATTTTATTGTTGGGACAAACCTGGGTGTCTTTAAATCTCCAAATAGTGGGAATACATGGGTAAAGGCCAATGAAGGAATTCCGGCAACAGCAGTCCGGGCTTTATCTATTAGCGGTACAGATCTGTTTGTCGGAACATACGGTCATGGTATTTTTAGGACGAATAACAATGGAGATACTTGGGGAGAAATAAATTCAGGATTAACAAATCTGAAAGTGCTTTCATTGGCATCAAAAGATTCAATGATTATAGCTGGGACTGAAGGAGGAGGGGTATATATTTCGACAGATTATGGAAATTCATGGAATCAAATGAATACAGGATTGACAAATAAATTTGTTACCTCTATTCTTGTTATTGGTTCCGATATTTATTTGGGAACTGAGGGAGGAGGTGTTTTTATTTCTACCAATGGTGGTAATTTATGGTCAGCTATGAACAACGGTTTGACCAACCACGCAATACTATCTTTAGCGAATAATGGTACATACATTTTTGCCGGAACAGGCGTTGGGGTTAACCGTATTTCTATAGGAGGGACTTCTTGGACAAATATATCAACCGGATTGTCAGGCGCAGCAACTCTATCAATGGCTATCAGCGGAAATCGTGTGTATGCCGGTTCTTCCGGATGGGGAGTTTACTCCTCAGCAAATGATGGCGCAACCTGGACTCCAAGAAATAGCACATTACCATTGAATACATTAACCGTTCGTGCCTTGTTTCCGGTCACAAATAAAATTTTTGCCGGAATAGCCCCACATGGTGTATATATGTCTACTTCGTTCGGAAGTTTTTGGTCTTCTGACAATTCAAGTTTAACGAATAAATTGATCTATGCTGTTGCTGTAAATGGCTCAAATATTTTTGCCGGAACAGATGGGAGTGGAGTTTTTATAAATTCCAGTATATTGATAGGTATAGATGAAACGTACGACTCACGGCTTAGTTTCAATGTATATCCAAACCCAGTATCAAAAGAGGAAGCTAGCTTATTGATTGAAACTGAATTATCTTTTGTGAATGGCAAAATTGAAATGTATAATATAGAAGGCATTTGCTTTCACCTTGATTATATTGATAATGCATTTCCCACAAAGGTGTCTTTGAAAGGTATGGCCCCCGGACTCTACTTCATAAGAATATATGACGAGAGGAATAGTTATATCAGACGTTTTGTAATTCAGTAAAATTTTTTTCAATGCTACTTTTGAAACTTCGAGCACTCGATGACTGACTAATATTTTTTTCAAGGGAAGTGATAGAATTATTGTTTTGAGTTTCTGCAATCCTATTTCAATCAACTTCGGATTCAATTGGGATTAAACATTTTCAGGAGAGTGAAAAAGCGTTTGTCTGCACCGTTGAAACAGATGCTCTATCATCCGGATACAATCAATCAAGTCTGGAGTATTGATCTTATAATTGTCCAATAAGTGGGCGGGACCTCAGTGGAAATTCCGGTTAAGCAACCAGCAAATTCCTGATCAAATTGTCTGAATTGCCCGGAAATG
>DAOQWA010000045.1:833-25352 GCA_035341855.1 Bacteroidia bacterium | reverse complement strand
CGACGAAGAGATTTTTCGAAGTGATATTACTGTATTGGAGCAACCTGTATCTAGGGACGGAAATAAAACCATTCCAAATGCAACCCAACATAACATCCCTGCCTGGACGATTTTTGCCATGTTTTTTATAGTGATTTCTCTGGGAAGCAGTTTGGTCAAGGAAAAGTTAAGTGGAAGTCATCTGCGCCTTAAGACATTACCTACAAATTATTTGCTGGCAATGTTATCAAAGCTGATAGTATATACTGCTGTTTGCCTGGCACAGGTAGTAGTGATATTTTCATTGGGTGTTTGGTTTTTTCCCGAGATCGGACTTCCGGCACTGGACTTGCCTTCCGATTTAACCGCATTGTTCCTTGTCTCTTTTATAACAGCCATGTGTGCCGTAACATATGCTATTTGTATAGGAGTGTTTGCAAATACTCAGGAGCAGGCAAATGGTTTTGGAGCCGTTTCAATTGTGATTCTCGCAGCAATCGGTGGAATACTCGTTCCTGGTTTCGCCATGCCAGATTCATTTCAAGTTATCATGGCAATTTCTCCATTGCATTGGAGTCTTGAAGCTTTCTATGTTCTTTTTCTCGAGGGTGGAAATCTTAGGGATCTTTGGCAAAACCTTTTACCTTTACTCGCAATAACCGTATTTTTGCAAGTTCTGGCTTATATAGGACTAAAAAAGAAGAATTTAATTTGAATATCCGCATATGGAAACTACTGTTTTAAAAGAAGAGTTAAAGGCCAACATCATTAAGTTCCTGAATTTAATTTCTGTAACTCCGGCTGATATTAAAGACGACGAGCCATTGTTTGGAGAAGGATTAGGTCTTGACTCCATTGATGCTATTGAATTAATAGTACTCCTTGATCGTGTTTATGGAATTAAAATTACAGACCCCAAAGAAGGAAGAAAAATATTTATTGATATAAATACAATGGTGGAGTACATTGAAAAGCACCGGACAAAGTAAATTATCAATGTCAAAGGTCTTTGTAACAGGTATGGGGACCATCAGCTCTCTGGGGAGAACTGTCGAAGAGAACCGTACCTCTCTCAGGGAAGGAATTTCCGGTATCGGCAGGCTGGAAAATTTTAATTCGAAGTATGCCGGTGTCCTGCCATTTGCTGAAGTAAAACTGGGCACAGAGTCGCTTAAGGAGTATTTATCCATAAGTGACCGGGGTGTAACACGTACAAGCTTACTGGCATTACATGCTTGCCTTGAAGCTTTGGACGATAGCGGGCTCTCAAGGGAGGAAGTTCAATCTCATCGTACTGCATTTATTGGTGCAAATACCGTAGGTGGTATGTGTCTCACCGACGAATTGTACAGCGATGCTAACCGCACAAAGGATGCATCACCTTTCATAGCCTCTTATGATGCAGGTTCAGTAAGTATATTTGTACAAGAGCAATTAATAATTCGCGGAATTTCAAACACAATTAATACTGCATGCTCTTCTTCTGCAAATGTGATAATGTTTGGTTGTCGCTTAATAAAAAATGGTTTGGCAGACAGAGTAATTGTTGGTGGTGTTGATAGTCTGGCAAAGTTCACCATTAATGGTTTTAATTCGCTTCATATTCTTTCACCGGAGCCTTGTACCCCCTTTGATAATGATCGTAAAGGACTCAACCTTGGCGAAGCAGCTGCATTTCTGATTTTAGAAAAAGAAGAGCTTGTACGGAATAAGAATGTTTATGCAGAAGTGAGCGGTTATGCAAATGCTAATGATGCATTTCATCCTTCATCCCTCTCTGAAGAAGGAGAGGGGCCATATAAATCAATGATTGAAGCCATCATGATAGCCGGTTTGCTGCCAAGGCAAATCGATTACATTAACGTCCATGGTACCGCTACAGAGAATAATGACCGGGTAGAAAGCAGGGCGATGATCAAATTATTTGTTGATGTACCCGAATTTTCCTCTACCAAGTCGAACACCGGACACACCCTCGGTGCTGCCGGAGCCCTTGAATCAGTATTTTCAATACTGAGTTTGTACCATGGTGAGTTATATCCTCACCTGAGATTTAATGCACCGATCTCTGAGACAGGGTTGGTGCCTGTGAAAGAGTATAAAAAGACAACTCTATCTCATGTGATGTCGAATTCATTCGGCTTCGGCGGAAACTGTTCTTCATTGGTGTTTTCAAAAGTCTAAGAAATGCTATACATACATAAAATGTCATGTATTTCACCCCAGCAAACTTTTGGGGAAATAAATTTGGAAGAATTGAAAGTTTCTTCCGGGAATATGCTGCATGCAATTGAACCTTCATATAAGGGTATTCCACCGGGGCAACTGAGAAGAATGGGAAAAGCAGTGCGACTCGGGGTTGGAGCAGCTCTGCCATTAATGGATGAAGCTGCAGAACTTGATGGGATAATAATCGGTACCGCGAATGGCGGAATGGAAGACTGTATTAAATTTCTCAATCAGATCATTGAATATGATGAGGGAACTCTAACCCCGACAAATTTTGTCCAGAGTACTTCAAATGCAATTGCTGCACAGATTGCTTTTATGAATTCTAACAAAGGATATAATATTACCCATGTCCACCGGGGCTTGTCTTTTGAGAATGCCCTGCTGGATGCACTGATGCATTCAATGGAGCATCCTGAAAAAAAATATTTATTGGGAGGGCTCGATGAAATTTCAAATTATAATTTCAACATCGACTTTTTAATTGGTTGCTTCAAGAAAGAGTTCACAGCTAATGATAATCTGTACGGTCATGATTCAGATGGAACAATTGCCGGTGAAGGTGCAGCGATGTTTATTATCAGCGGTGATAGCTCAAACGCACTGGCGGCAGTCAGAAGTATTAAAACTCTCCACAGCTGGGATCCCGATGATATCAGGAAAGGCCTGAATGATTTTTTGCAGGAGGCGGACATAAATATTGACAAGATCGATTTGCTGATCAGTGGTGAGAATGGAGATAAGCGCTACACAAAATATTCGAATATAGTTGAAGAAAATATATCATATACCATACCTGTTATTCGATACAAGCATGCTGTTGGTGAATTCCCGAGTGCCACAGCAATAGCTGTATGGTTGGCTGTCCATTTTTTAAACTCCGGCAGGGTTCCGGGTCATATGCAGAAAAATGGAAAAGTAGAAAAGCTTCCTGATTCAATCCTTATTTATAACTGTTACCAGGGATTGCAGCATAGTTTTATTTTGATCCAAAGAGCCGGATAGTTTTTTGGATAGTATGACTGATTGGCTTATTCTATTATCGGGACATGCCGGTCCGTTATGTTCATAACCTCAGATCACCTGATCATACTTTTCATTGCTTCAATCCAATTTGGATCTTCGTTTAAGCTAGGAACCAGTTTTACTTCAGTACCGCCATGTTCCTGAAAAAGTTCGTTGTATTCAACTCCAATCTCATGTATGGTTTCAAGACAATCACTGGTAAATGCAGGTGCAAAAACCAATAGCTTTTTATCGCCTTTATCTGCCCTTTCCTTTATCACATGATCAGAGTATGGTTTTATCCATGGATCCTTACCTAAACGACTTTGGAAGCAAATTGTATATTTCTCTTTCGGGATCTCCAGTTTTCTCGCAATTTCTCTTGCTGTCTGAAAGGATTGTGCTCTGTAGCATCCGGCATTTCTGACCGTTAAATTTTCACAACATGAATCGGTGAGGCACTCCGAAGAAAAATCTGCCTTTGTAATTTGTCTTTCAGGTAGTCCATGAAAACTAAAGAGTATGTGATCGTAATTTTCCGGCAACATAGACTTACCTATTTTCGAAAATGTTTCGATAAATCCGGGATGGTCATAAAAACTATTGATGAATCTGATCTCCGGAACTATCTGCCAGCCTGAAATGATTGACATGATCTTTTCATTAACACTACCTGTGCTTGCAGAGGCATACTGAGGAAATAGAGGAAGAATAATTAGTTCCTTGTAGTTGTTAGATTTGAATTTGTTTAGTACAGAATCTATGGAAGGTTTTTGATAGCGCATTGCAAACTCAACATGGTAATTATTTCCAAGGCTACTTTGTAATAATTCTGCCTGACGTCCGGTATAATAGAGTAGAGGAGATCCATTTTCATTCCAAATCGATTTGTACAATTTTGCTGATTTCGGTCCACGTATCGGTGCAATGATGAAATTGACTAAAAGAAAACGATTTAGTGCCGGGATGTCTATAACCCTTGGGTCCATTAAAAATTCTCTTAGATATTTTCTCACATCTGAGGTAGATGGACTGTCAGGTGTGCCAAGGTTTACAAGTAATACAGCAGTTTTTAATTCTGTCATAAGTATTTTTAAGTTCAGAGGATGAAGGCCTTCATACAACTGAAGAGATTATTTTTTCTTCTTTTTGTTCTTTTCTATTTTATTAAGAAGTGTTGAATAAGCGGTAAACAGAGCATCTTTGAACATATCTTTCCTTGCTTTTTTTAAATTAACAAATGTTGCTCCCTTTATTCCCCAGCTGCCATTAACAGGATAAAAAATATTTTGATCATATCCACAAAATACTGATTGGTCTTCAGGTGTTAATAGTACCATTGCCTTGTGTTCATTCTTCCAATAGGTAGCAAAAATTTTGTTCTTCACCCTAAAACTCGGGTTCTCGAAATGTGGAACTTCCTTCACATCTTTGAGTGAAAGAGCAAGTTTTTGATATTCTGCAAAATTAACCACTGATGATCTTATGACTAAATATGTATTGCCCTGTTAGATGTTGCAGCGAGACAAGCCTCTTTAAATGCTTCTGTATAGGTTGGGTGTGCATGGCTCATCCTTGCAATGTCTTCTGCTGAGGCTCTGTACTCCATCGCAACTACTGCTTCTGCAATCATATCGGCAGCTCTGGGTCCTATCATGTGTACACCGAGTATCTCATCACTATCGGCATCAGCTAAAACTTTTACAAAACCATCGGTATCCATACTTGCTCTTGCTCTTCCGCTTGCCTTGAAAGGGAAAATTCCTTTTTTGAATTTTTTCCCGGCATTCATTAGTTCTTCCTCTGTATGTCCGACTGCCGCAACCTCCGGCCAGGTATATACTACTCCGGGAATCAGTAAATAATTAATATGAGGTTTCTGTCCTGCAATTACCTCAGCAACGAAAGTGCCTTCCTCTTCTGCTTTATGTGCCAACATAGCACCTCGTATTACATCTCCGATAGCATATATTCCGTTTATATTTGTTTCCAACCGTTCATTTACGACGATCCTCCCTCGTTCATCTGTTTTTACTCCAATTTTTTCAAGTCCAAGACCGGTCGTATAGGGAATGCGCCCAACACTAAGCAGGCAATAGTCGCCTTTAAGCTCAGTTTTATTTCCCGATTTATCTTCGGCATTAACATGAACCAGTTTGCCTTTCAGTTTTGCTCCTGTGACCTTGTGTCCTAAGAAAAATTCGAAGCCTAGTTTTTTCAGACTTTGCTCAAGCTCTTTTCCAAGCGACAGATCCATGGTGCCAATGATAGAGTCCATATATTCAACAACCGAGATCTTGGCACCCAATCTGGCATAAACAGATCCAAGTTCAAGACCAATGACTCCACCGCCGATTATAATCAGGTGTTCAGGAATAGCGGGCAGGTTCAACGCTTCAGTAGATGTGATTATTTTCTTTTTGTCTATCTCTATTCCTTTTAAAGCTGATGGTTTTGAACCCGTGGCAATGATAAATTTTTCACTTTCGATTTCCTTTGTCCCACCCTTGGAATCAGAAATCGAGATCTTACTCCCATTTAAAAAACTGGCATGGCCATGATGGACATCGATTTTATTCTTCTTCATCAAATAATTTATTCCTTCAACATTCTGTTTCACCACAGAATTTTTTCTGCTTATCATTTTTGAAAGATCAACTTTCAAATTATTTAATTCAATGCCATGTGCCGTGAATTTGTGTTGTGCATTATGAAAATGTTCAGAGGAATCGAGCAAAGCTTTGCTGGGGATGCATCCAACATTCAGGCAGGTTCCTCCCAGATTAGCATAGCGCTCCACTATTGCAGTCTTCATACCAAGTTGAGCGCACCGAATAGCCGCCACATATCCGCCCGGTCCGGATCCAATTATTGTAATATCGTATTTCATTTTATTTTTTATTTGTCAGAACCGGTATTGACTCTGAGAATTATTTTTACAAGTCTACCAACCAATAGTTCTTTTTGCACCCATGAATACAAGTAAGCAAATGGAAAGAAATGCAGCAATGAAACCTATATAGTCGCCATATCTTGCGTAAAAGGTTATCACCTTATTTTTGTATACTGTTTCTTTGATCGCGTCATCCTCCCACCATTTTGTTTCTTGCAAAATATCTCCCCGTTGGTTGATGAAGCAAGAAATACCTGTATTAGCAGAACGAGCTATGCTCTTCCTGAACTGTACGGCTAACAATCTTGCATAATCTTTATGTTGTCTGTATCCGGGGGTATCTCGCCACCAACCATCATTGGTAATTATGACTATCAACTCGGCACCTGCACGTATATAGTTAGACATAAATCCGCCATAGATTGATTCATAGCAGATGGAAGGTGCTATTTTCATTCCTCCGGAAGTTACAAAATTTGTTCTTTCTTTTTGAGTACCCAAACTTCCGGATGTGCCACCTAATTCAATAGAATAGTCTTCCAGAAATCCGAAAATCTTAGGGTAGGGCATTTTCTCAACACCCGGCACCAACTTCGATTTATGATATAATTGTATGCTATCTCCATGGTTGATAAGCATGGCAGTATTGTACGCGTCATAGTATGCATCGGCATCCCTGAATTTTCTTGCTGAAGCCGAATGCGGTTCTCCTTCATCATAGGCATGATAAGAAGACAAACCTAAAAGGATCTGTAAATGCGGAAATGCTGAGTTAAATTGACGTATGCTAAGGATATTTTTGTCAATGAAAATTTCTTCTTCCCAAATTCCTTCTGCTATCGCAGTCTCAGGACCAATGAAAAGATTTGTTGAGCTATCAGTCACTGTTGATCCGAGCCGTAGCAATTTTGCTATCTGCTCTGATGCCGGTCCTGCAAATTTTTCATTGTAAGGGTCAATATTTGGTTGAACAACAACAACATTGACAGCTTCTCCTGTGTCAGTACGTTTCTTATAGAGATAGAAAGAGAGTATAAAGGGAATTGCAACGAGAGCAATTAAAATAGAACTTAGTATGGCTGAATTGATGTGTAATATTTTACGCATCAAATCTTTTTTGAAAATATTTTTAATAAGTTGAAAGATAACAATGTTGATCAGAAAGACCCAAAGTGTTCCACCTAAAACTCCTGTATATTCATACCACTGAATCCATTTCGGGTCTCCTGCAAATACGTTTCCTATCGTTAGCCAGGGCCAGGAGAGTTCCCAGTTAAGATGCAGATATTCGAAAGCTATCCAGTAGCAGACCAAGGAAAAGTATCCTACGAATGTTCCGTAACGTTTTCTGGTTGTAAAATAGGTTAGCCAAATGATCGACATCAACAAACTATTGGCTGTGAGTGCAAAAACTCCTCCTACCTCTGATGCATACCAAATCCAGTAAGTACTCATCACATTCCAGACCAACATGCTGAGGTAGTAATAACAGAACATTTTCCGGCCGGGGCGACGAGTCTCCTTACCTAAAAACTGTTCTTCAAGCCAAAACAGCGGAACGAAAGCAATGAATATTAAGGCCGTAAATCCCCGTTCAGGCCAGGCCATCCAAAGCAGTAATCCGGCAAGAATTGCACAAAAAAAGTAAATAACAGGCGATTTTCGCATTCTCATATTCCTCTGCAAGATTGTCAAAATTCCAATTTCAGAGAAATGCTAAATGGTATTTCTGTTCAACCCCGGTTTTGATAAAAAATTATTAAAATTTGATATAACTCCACACATTGTACATGCTGAAATATTCAGGTTTACTGACCGGAAAGGCTCGCAGGTTATATGCTAGTTTTCTTTCTTGTAAATGTAGGCAGTGTTTGCCTGAGCCAATGGCGTGACAACGATGTCATTCAATACAACATGTGCAGGCCTGGTTGCAGCAAAATAAGTGATATCTGCAATGTCTTCAGGATGCAAAGGTTCGTAGCCCTGATATGATTTTTTTGCTCTTTCAACATCTCCTTTAAAACGAACAATTGAAAATTCTGTCTCTGCGGCACCCGGATCTATGGAAGTAACTTTGATGCCATGTTCCAGAAGGTCGATACGCATACTTTTGGTCAGTGCATCAACTGCATGTTTGGTGGCACAGTAAACATTTCCCCTTGCATAAGCTTCTTTGCCTGCAATCGAACTAATGTTTATAATGTGTCCATATTTTTGATTGATCATCAATGGCATCACCTGACGGCTCACATATAGCAATCCTTTTACATTCGTATCTATCATCACTTCCCAGTCATCAATATCTCCTTCTTGTATGGTGGACAAGCCTGAGGCAAGGCCGGCATTGTTTACAAGTACGTCTATGTTTTTCCAGTCATGGGGAAGGGACTGAAAGTTTTGTATCACTTTTTCTCTGTCCCTTACATCAAACGGAAGAGAAAGCACCCTCACATTGAACTGTTCCTTAAGATCTGTCTCCATTTGATTGAGACGGTCTATCCTGCGACCGTTAAGAATGATATCCCAACCATGCGCAGCAAACTTGTATGCAATAGCTTTCCCTATACCTGCTGTCGCTCCGGTGATAAAAATTATTTTCTTATTGCTCATGCTATGAGTTTTAATTGTTGTCTAAATGAATTTTCTCAATTGATGGTTAAGAAAGTATAATTAATATGAAACTCGATCTACAATATATTTTAGTTAGCCTTTGTGTGTAATTTGCTTTTTTTCATAGAATAGCCAAAGTAAATTATCAATCCGACAAGTAGCCAAATTCCAAATCCTATCCAGTTGGAAATCCCGAGTTCGCTCATCATATACAGACAGGAAACTAAACCTAACAAAGGAATCAGCGAAAGGTTTTTCGTATAGGCATAATAGCAAAGTACCAGGCATGTGATCATGAAGATCCAAAGAGGAATTTTGTGCTTAAACACATCCCAGCCTTTTTCAAATTTATATTTTTCGTTAATGTTCAGATTGACCACAAGAGTTTCGTATTGTTCCGGAGAGAGGGAGCTGAGGTAGGACTCAAGGTCCAGGTTAGCCTTTTCAAATCCAACAGCATCTTTCGCTAATACATCTTTTTTAATCAACTCAAGTTCTGTTCTTTCAAGAGAACTGATCAGAGTAGATGCTTCTACAATGACCGGGTCGTTCTTAAAAAATGCTACTACCTTTTCGTTATTGTATGTATAGCACAGTCCGGAGGCCAGAATGAGCAAGGCAGGCATAATAAATTTCGAATTCAGGTAAGGGGTTTTGAACTTGCCACGGGGGGCATCCGGCATCGTTTGCAATTTTAAAACACCTGCACATACCAGTACGAAGGCAAATAAAGTTCCAATACTCACAAGATCTGTTACCAGAGTCAGGTTCATGAATAATGCCGGAACAGCAGTCACAATTCCTGTGACTATGGTTGCATATGAAGGCGTTCTGAACTTCGGATGGATTTTTGCAAACTTTTGAGGAAGCAGTCCGTCACGGCTCATGCTCATCCAAATTCTTGGCTGACCAAGTGCGAAGACAAGCAATACACTTGCCATTGCAACAATAGCACTCAAAGCCACAACTCCTGAAAACCAATGCAGCCCAATTTTCTGAAACACAAATGATAAAGGGTCTCCTACAGCAAGATCTGAATAACTAACCATACCCGTAAGTACTAATGCAATGCCAACATACAGGACCGTGCAAATGATAATTGCCCACATCATTCCTCTTGGAAGATCTCTTTGTGGGTGTTTACATTCCTCTGCCGTCGTACTGATGGCATCAAATCCTATATAGGCGAAGAAGACTGCTGATACCCCTTTTAAGACACCGGAAACTCCGTTTGGCATAAAGGGGTCCCAGTTTTCGGTATTCACGTAAAAGGCTCCAACAATAATAACAAGCAAGACCACAAAAACTTTAATGAGTACCATCACGTTACTGGCATTCCTTGATTCCCGGATTCCACGATACACCAGCCAGGTGATTAAAATAATGATGAAAAGGGCGGGAATGTCAGCTACAATATGAATGCCTAAAAACACAGGAGCATTGGTCCATGCAATATAAGCTTCTTGTAATGCAGGTCCGAGATTTTCGAAGCTCTTTCCTGTGTTTAAAAGGGCATCGGCAGTCTCATGTCCTTTCATCGCACTTAAGAAGTCCATGGTCATCCAGGCAGGGATGTGAATATTGTTATTTGCCAATAAACCGGTGAGGTAGTCAGACCATGATATGGCAACGGTAATATTTCCTATTGCATATTCCATGATTAAGGCCCATCCGATGATCCATGCAATGATTTCACCGAAAGCCACATAGCTATATGTGTATGCACTGCCGGAGACAGGTACGAGTGAGGCAAACTCTGCATAGGCAAATGCTGCAAATCCACATGCTATTGCAGTAAAGATGAAGAGAAAAATAACCCCCGGGCCACCGGCTGCACTTGCATTGCCTATCGTGCTGAATATACCTGCACCAATGATCGCTGCAATTCCAAATGCCGTAAGGTCTCTCACGCCCAGATGTTTTGCCAATGGTAAATGGTCGCCTGATTCGTTACCTGCAGCTTGTTCAAGTATCTTATTGACTGACTTTTTTCGAAATAGATTCATACACGTTGGCTTTATTCAAGACGTGAACAAATGTAAAAAGATATTTGAATTCTTTTGTTTAAATCGGTTTAATAGACTACAGATTAGCGCTTTGAACTGTCAGGATTTCTTTCAAAACATTATTGTCTCCATGACTCGCTAAACTTCTTTATTTTTTCCGGATCAATTAAGTTTATCAGTATAAACATTAGAAATGGAAGTGCCGGTACTTTATATCTGACTAATGCACCTAAAATAGGTGTGATAAGGCCTGTGATGACAAAGAGAATAACAATAAAAAATAATGAAAAAATATAAATTGGTTTTAGCGCCTGAATTGATTTTTTCCTGAATAGTATCGTAGTTAAAATGAACAAGAGAATAAATATATTTTCAATACTCGCTGCCATTATGAGTTTGTTGCCGTGAATATCCGTAGGCAAGGGGCGTATCAAAGTGTTGAAAAAAGCGACAGGAGAGTTTTTGATAATACTCAGTATTCCATATTCGAGTTTTGGTATATCAAATATGCTTTTAGCGTCAGTGATCTCTGCCAGAGTATGAAAATTATGCTGCTTCCAGTAAATAATATCTGTGACATTATACTTTGGAACGATGTGATGTATATTGAAAGCTATTATGAAATATAATAAATAGCAAACAGAAAACTTTAGTACAGCTTTTGTTCCTGCCTGATTTCTTGCCCAGTACCATGCTACAAGTCCCGGAATGATTATTATGAGGATGTAAAGTTTGGTGAATACAAGCAATAAAAAACTAAAAATAAAGACCGGCAAATGACGAAAATTTTTGGGATCTCTATATAGTTTGTCATAACTGTACAGCATTATACCAAAAGCAAAAATGAGAAGTCCATCCTTCAGTAATCCTGAGCCCCAGAATAAAACTGAAGGAATTAAAAAAGTGCTGACGAATAAAATTTTCGCTGCTGAGGGTATATATTTTACAAATGTTTTATAGATATAGAAAAGTCCAATGAAGGAAATAAAATTAATGAACACAACATGCACATAATATTTCCCCAGAGAAAAGAATTGAAATAAAACATTCAGTCTGATGATTGTCTTATTATCATTAAAGAGCACATCTGTATTCAACCAGGCATCCATTTCAACATAATAAGGTCTCAACTCCGGTGCATTTCCTCCTATGCCTGTAAACATTCGAAAAAAATCATATGGCTTCGATGAAAGGCTGGCAAAGATCACACGACTGTCATCAAAGAACTTAAAGGTGTCAGCAGTAGATCGGTCAGTATAAACATGAGTGTAGATGAGACCCAGGCATATTCCGGAAATTACCTTCAGGCAGAAAACGGAAATAAGCCATTTTCTCGGAATACCATCCAGGTGAAATCTCTTCAAGCTCAGAATGAGTGAAATAAACAGAAAACTATAGCCTGTCACCAGTATCCACTCCATCATTGTTGCTTAGCCGGTATCAATTGACCTTGAGATATAAGATCATTATTTTTTAGCATTCTCCAAAAGTAGGAAATAAATTATCCCTACTTTTGCTGAATAATCAATCTTACCCCTTTTATACCATAAGAATGTCTGAAGTGATGGAACCGGCTGCCAGCCTTGAAACTGCGAAAGAATTAGGCTTGCTGCCGGAAGAGTTTGAACAAGTGAAAAAGTATTTGGGTAGAAACCCGAATTTTACTGAACTAAGCATTTACAGTGTAATGTGGAGTGAACACTGCTCCTATAAAAATTCAATAGTCTGGTTGAAGACGCTTCCCAAAGAAGGTCCGCATATGCTTGCTGAAGCAGGACAGGAGAATGCGGGCCTGGTTGCAATTGGTGATGGCCTGGCTTGTGCTTTTAAAATTGAAAGCCACAATCATCCTTCAGCCATAGAACCCTATCAGGGTGCAGCCACCGGTGTTGGTGGCATCAACAGAGATATTTTTACAATGGGCGCCCGGCCTGTTGCTCAGCTTAATTCATTGCGCTTTGGAAATCCGGCCTCTGAGAAGACAAAAGCTCTGTTAAGAGGTGTTGTGAAAGGAATTGGTGACTATGGAAATGCATTTGGCGTTCCTACGGTTGGTGGTGAATTGTTTTTTGATGACTGTTATAATGTTAATCCATTGGTGAACGCAATGTCTGCGGGAATTGTTGAAGTTGGCAATACGGTCTCAGCCATATCTTACGGTCCCGGAAACCCGGTCTTCATTGTCGGCTCAGCAACAGGCAAAGATGGGATTCATGGCGCAACATTCGCTTCCGGAGATCTGCATGAGGATTCTGCTGAGGATCTTCCTTCTGTACAGGTTGGTGATCCTTTCACTGAAAAACTACTGCTGGAAGCCAGCCTGGAAGTTATCAAAACCGGTGCTGTCGTAGGCATGCAGGATATGGGTGCAGCCGGTATCATTTGTTCCACGTCCGAAATGTCTGCGAAGGGTAAGTGCGGAATGGTGATTGACCTTGATAAAGTTCCTACCCGACAGTCTAATATGTTGGCCTGGGAAATATTACTCAGTGAAAGTCAGGAGCGAATGCTCGTGGTTGTTAAGAAGGGAAGAGAAGCTGAAGTGCAGAAAGTGTTTGAGAAATGGGATCTTAATTGTGTACAGATCGGACAAGTAGCTGCCGGAACCCAGTTGAAATTTTACATGGGCACTGAGCTGATCGCCGAGGTGCCTGCAGACTCTTTGGTATTAGGTGGTGGTGCTCCTGTCTACAATAGAGAATATACAGTTCCTGCTTACTTTAAAGAAAGCAAACGTTTCTCCATTGATTCAGTAAGTGAACCTGATGATCTGCGTGAAGTTGCTGACTTTCTCTTGTCTCATCCTAATATTGCATCCAAGAAATGGGTAACAAAGCAGTATGACTCAATGGTGGGCACTGTAAATATGAGTACAAATGCACCTTCAGATGCTGCAGTTATCAATGTGAAGGGGACCGACAAAGCCTTGGCATTTACGGTCGATTGCAACTCACGTTATGTACATGCCGATCCGGAAGCAGGCTGTACTATTGCCGTTGCGGAAGCAGCAAGAAATATTGTTTGCAGCGGTGGCGAACCATCGGCTATTACCAATTGCCTGAACTTTGGGAATCCTTATAACAAAGAGGTATACTGGCAGTTTGTGCAGGCTATTAAAGGCATGGGTAAAGCATGTCGTAAATTCCAGACTCCTGTTACCGGGGGTAATGTCAGCTTTTACAATCAAAGCTCTGATGAGGGTCCTGTATTCCCGACACCAACAATTGGTATGTTAGGAATTCTGTCCTCTAAGTCAAACAGAATGACTCTTGACTTCAAGCAAAGTGGAGACTATATTTATCTTATCGGAGAATCTAAAAATGATATCTCTTGTTCTGAATACTTATACTCTTTTCATAAAGTAAAATTGTCTCCTACGCCTTATTTTGACCTCGATGTTGAATATAAAAATCAACAAATGGTGAAACAATTAATTCAAAAAGGTTTGATACAATCTGCCCACGATGTTTCTGATGGTGGATTATATATCAGTCTTGCTGAATCTGCTATGCCGAACGGACTTGGCTTCTCCATTGAAACAGATTTTGATTGCAGGGCAGATGCCTTTTTATTCGGGGAAGCACAGAGTCGCATCGTAGTATCCGTACATCCGGATAAATTGGATGAGTTTGTAAATGTGATTGCTTCCAGCGACGTTGAATTTTCAAATTTAGGTATGGTTACTGAAGGTGAAATTTCAATTGATGAATCTGATTTTGGCAACATATCAGAGGCGAAAAATTTATATGATAATGCCTTAGGTAATATTATGACCAAAGGGCACTAGTCGGAAAATTCAATTACTCTTTTATTTACTTCATATCACATAGATCGTATTTTACCCGATCTATGTGTACGATCTGTCTTTGATTAATTTTAAAATTTGTTAATTCTCGCCGGATAATTTAACAAATTGATAGAGTATTATTGAATTTTATCCTTGTTTCTTCAGCAAATGTTCTGAAATTAGCAGAATGAAGAAACTTAAACTCCATCATTATTATAGGCCGGTCTTTTTATTCAGCGTGTTCCTGATCTGTGCAGGTATTTTCTCAAGTCATGCACAAGTTCTTCCGACAAGTGGAGCAGAACGACTGGAGGGCTTAGCCAAAAGAAAGAAACTTGAAGAGAATTCTCTGGTCGGAAATCTTTTGTTTCGAAATATTGGTCCGACTATAATGAGTGGTCGTGTTGTAGATTTGGAAGTAAACCCTGAAGACCCTACAGAATTTTATGTTGCCTATGCCTCCGGAGGATTATGGCACACAAAGAATAATGGCCAAAGTTTCAACCCGATATTTGATCATGAAGATGCACTCACCATTGGTGATATCGCAGTGAACTGGAAAACCCGCGATATATGGGTGGGAACAGGTGAAGTAAACAGCAGCAGAAGCTCTTACGCAGGTACAGGAGTTTACCTGAGTAACGATACCGGAAAAACCTGGATGTACAAGGGACTCCCGGAATCACATCACATAGGCAAAGTCTTATTGCATCCCGGCAGGGATGGTGTACTGTGGGTCGCTGTCCTTGGCCACTTGTATAGCCCCAATGCCGGGCGTGGAGTATATATGTCAACTGACAATGGGGATAATTGGAAGCTGGTATTATCAGTAGACGAGAATACAGGAGCGGTTGATTTGGGCATCGATCTAAGTAATCCCGAAATACTCTATGCAAGTATGTGGCATCGTGAACGACGCGCATGGAATTTGGTTGAAAGCGGAATTGGCTCAGGAATTTATAAATCGACGAATGGAGGACTTGATTGGAATAAATTAAGCGGAGCTGACTCAGGATTCCCTTCAGGAGAAGGTGTAGGAAGAATTGGTCTTTCAGTTTCTTTCACAAATCCTAAAGTCATTTATGCCGTTCTTGATAATCAAAGCAAGCGAACCGAACCCGAAGAAAAGGATACTTCAGTAATTAGTTCAAAAGATTTGAAAGGAATTGAAAAAGAAGCATTCCTTAAACTGGATAACAAAAAACTGGAGTCATTTTTAAAGGAGAATGATTTTCCTGAGAAATATACAGCGGAAATAGTTAAAGATCTTATTCGTGAAGATTCGATCAAACCTCAGGATATAGTTGAATATTTAAATGATGCGAACAATTCGCTTTTTGATACTCCGATCATTGGGGCTGAAATTTATAAAAGTGAAGATGCAGGAATTACATGGAAGAAAACTCATAGTAATTACCTGAAGAATTTGTTTTATACCTATGGATATTATTTTGGAAAAATAGATGTCTCTCCACTGGATGAAAATAAGATCAT
Source organism: Bacteroidia bacterium (assembly GCA_035341855.1). Lineage (GTDB taxonomy): Bacteria > Bacteroidota > Bacteroidia > AKYH767-A > 2013-40CM-41-45 > QQVM01. The sequence goes on along the minus strand of DAOQWA010000045.1, from coordinate 9,349 downwards.
TGTGTGTGGAGTTCCACTAATAATGTCGACTGATGGTGGGAAAACTTTCAAATCAATTGATGGTGATAATACTCATGCAGATCATCACGCTGTCTGGATGAGTGATAAGAACAGTGGTCATATGATCATTGGTAACGATGGAGGGCTCAATATTTCTTATGATGACGGAGCTTCGTGGTTCAAGGCAAATACTCCTGCAGTAGGACAATTTTATAGCGTTGAAGTCGATATGGACGAGCCTTATAATGTGTATGGTGGATTGCAGGATAATGGTGTGTGGACAGGTCCTTCGACAAATAAAAGTGATCTAAGCTGGAGGCAGTACGGACAATATCCGTACAAGTTCATCCTGGGTGGTGATGGTATGCAGGTGCAAGTTGATACACGTGATAATGGGACGGTTTATACAGGCTATCAGTTTGGTTATTATTTCAGAGTTAACAAAAATGACGCTGATAATTATTTTTCTATAAAGCCCAGAAATGATATTGGTGAAAAGAATTTTCGTTTCAACTGGCAAAGCCCGATTTGTCTTTCCAGACATGCTCAGGATATTATTTATTTCGGTTCAAATCATGTTCACCGGTCTTTAGTCAAAGGCAAGGATATGAAAACAATGTCACCTGATCTGACCCTGAACGATAAAAAAGGTGATGTCCCGTTTAATACTCTCACAACTATCGCTGAGTCACCATTGCGTTTTGGTTTGCTATATGCCGGCTCTGACGACGGATTGATATGGATTAGTAAAGATGCCGCCTACTCGTGGACGAAAATAACTGACGGACTCCCAAAAGGTCTGTACATAAGTCGTGTTAGTCCTTCAGCTCATGTCGAGGGAAGGGTATATGCATCACTTAATGGCTACCGCAATGATCATTTTAATCCTTACGTTTTTGTATCTGAGGATTACGGAATGACATGGAAGAACATTTCTTCCGATCTGCCTTTTGAGCCGGTAAATGTTTTAAGGGAAGATCCTGAAAAGGAAAACATACTGTATGCAGGAACTGATAACGGACTATATATCTCTCTGAACAGAGGCATAAGTTGGATGGCCATGAATGGAGCTATGCCACGGGTTCCGGTACACGATGCAATAGTACATCCAAGAGATGAAGAGATCGTTGTTGCCACTCACGGCCGTAGTCTATTTGTTGCTTCATTGAAAGAGGTTAGAGGGCTGAATGATTCGACTTTGAACAAGGACTTGTTTATTTACGACTTTAAAACCCCTAAATATAGTACGCGGTGGGGAAAGTCTTACAGTGTTTTCTCTGAGCCATTCGAACCTCAATTATCGGTTTGTTATTTTGCGAAAGAGCCGGGTATGACAACGATAAACTTGCTTTCACACAAAGGTACAATGTTAAATACCTTTAGTGATACATCAGAGGCAGGATTAAACTTTATAGAACCTAAGTTAGCTATGAAGGAGAAGGAGTCAAAAATATTGACCAGGGAATTGGGGAGAAAAAAATCGAATCCTGAAATTCCTCACAAGGCAGAAGATGGAAATTTTTACTTTCCTGTCGGTAAATACAAACTGGAAATTACTCTCGCATCGGGAAGGAAAGAAACAAGAGATTTCGAAATTACATTAAAATGATCACTTGATGATCAAGCCGGATTGAGAACAACTAATCAGACTTTTTCTCCTTAGAATGATGTTGAATAAAGTCCCTTACTTTTTCGGTATCGAGTCTCTTTGCAAGAATCCTTTTCTCAGCATCTAATAAATAGATCACCGGAGTTGAAAAGATGTCGTAGAAATTTCTGAAGTTGGTATTGTTATATAAGTCAGATACATTCAACCATTTCAGATTTTGTTCTTTTATATAATTCTTCCAAAGATCAATATCTGATTCTATTCCAACGGCGAATACTTCGATATTCATGCCTGCAGCTTTCGCGCTATCATAGTAATGAGAAAGCTTTGGTATTTCGACTTTGCAATGGCTGCAGGTCGGGTCCCAGAAAACTACAATTGTATAATCAGCTTTTACTTCGTATAGTTTGTGAATTACAAGACCTGTGTCCGGCATGATCATGTTGTATGCTTTCTCACCAAGAATATTTGGTTTTATTTTTTGAACACGTTCATGGATCTTCGCCTGTAATGCAGAATCCGCCCAAAATGCCTCCTTGGTGAGATAATATTTTTCAGCTATGTTCACGAAGATCTTATCATAGCCCATGATCTTAGAGGTCTCATAGAAATTTGCAAAAGTTGCAACGCAATACTTGAAAACTTCTTTGTTTGCCCTTGCTCTATGAATTACTGTATCAACCGCAACGATGATAGAATCGGGCAGAGGAACAGTAAGCTGTTGGGTGTATGTCTTTATCTTATTGTAAAAGATTGGTGTCCTTAGCAACCTGTCATCGGAAAAATCCAATTCATCAAAATAATGTGTTTTGTAATATCGAAATTGAAATGTTGAATCTATAACATTACCCAGTGAATCTTTTGGTGATTCAGGGATTTCCGGTTCTGACATAGCTCGGATTATCTGTGCCATAAATGTTTTTGGATGATCCTTAATGATTTTTCTGCGATAATCTTTTACTTCTGTATCAAGCTTATTCATCTCGGCTCTAATAGAATCCCTGCGATCTCTATCATCCTTGATTTGGTCGAGTAATATTTTAAGGCTTTGTGTTTTGGTTGTCTTCTCAATGATAAAAATCTGGTGTTCGTTGAACAATTTATTTTCCAATGAACCGCTGATTTTCATGTGTCGGATAAAATCAAGCGTATCCGTTTCAAGCGTGAACTTTTGTTCATTTACAATCATCTCGAAGTAAGTCTTACTGGGTAACACAACAAGATAAATTCCTCCTGCCAGTGAGTCAGTTCCTTCAAAAACAGCCCAACCATCTTTATCCACTCTCACAGTGTCCCGCACGTATTGCTTGTCACCAAAATGATTGCCGAGATAACAGATCGTATCCGACAGACCGCGAATTCTGACTTTTATTTCATACCCACTATCTGCCAGGGCATTTGTGCCGCTAAAAACTGACAAGCAAAAAATGAATGGTAAAACCCTTTTTAGTAAAGACGATAGATTATACATATATCAGATTATATAATTCACAATTGGAATGGATGCTGATTTACAAAAATAACACCCTGGATGTGTCAAAGATGAAGGTTTTATTAAACGGCTAAAATAGGCCTAAAACAATGATAATCACTTGAAAATATAGCCTGATTGCATTCTTTTATACAATGCAATGTGTTCGCAAATGTCTATCGGGATTTCAGAAATCCTTGATTCCGGAGACTAAAGATTGCCTCGCAATGCCTGCTCTCTTTCAATAGCCTCGAACAAGGCTTTGAAATTACCTTTTCCAAAAGACCTGGCACCTTTCCGCTGAATGATCTCAAAAAATACCGTAGGGCGGTCTTCCACAGGTTTGGTGAAAATTTGAAGAAGATATCCTTCATCATCGCGATCAACCAGTATTCCAAGATTTCGTAAGGAATCAACATCCTCGTCAATTTTTCCTACGCGACCTTCCAGTTCATCGTAATAGCTGCTTGGGACTCTAAGAAAATCAATGCCTCTTTTTTGCAATTCGGTAACCGTTTTTATTACATCATTTGTAAGAACTGCAATATGCTGTACTCCGGCTCCCTTGTAAAATTCTAGGTACTCGTCAATTTGAGATTTCTTTTTTCCTTCAGCAGGCTCGTTGATAGGAAATTTAATGAAACCGTTTCCATTTGAAACGACCTTGCTCATCAAAGCAGAATACTCTGTTGAAATATCCTTGTCATCAAAGGTTATGATCATCTTAAAGCCCATCACATCTTCGTAAAACTTCACCCAGTCATTCATCTTTCCCAACTCTACATTACCTACACAATGATCAATGACTTCAAGGCCTACAGGCTTTACTTCAAAGCTTGGCTTCGCAGCTATGAAGCCCGGCATAAATGGACCCTTATAATTTTTTCTCTCAACAAAAGTATGGATCGTTTCTCCGTAGGTGTGAATTGATGCCGTTTTCACTTCTCCATTCTCATCTTTTAAGACCTGTGGCGCCGTATGTTGCTTTGCGCCTCGTGACATAGTTTCGTAGAATGATTTTTCCGCATCATCAACCCAAAGGGCCAATACTTTCACGCCATCACCATGCTTGCGCACATGCTCAGAGATGTCTGAATCCGGGTTTAAAGATGTCGTAAATACAAAACGGATCTTTCCTTGTTTTAAAACATATGAGGCTCTGTCTTTCACACCTGTCTCAGGGCCTGCATAAGCTATCAATTCAAAACCGAAGGCATGCTGATAATAATATGCGGCTTGCTTTGCATTGCCTACCCAAAACTCAATATGATCTGTGCCTAATAGGGGAAGAAAGTCGACTGACATGATATTAATTTTTAACGATGGATTGATATTTTTTTTCTTGTTCGGTTAAAATTACATAATCTTTCAAAATTGTCCAAGACGGATCTTAAGCTATCTCTTTTTTGGCGGTTGAATGCCTCTTTGCTTAGCCATATCTTCCAGTCGCTTTTGAAATCCTGATTTTTTAACAGGTTTCTTTTTGTTTTCCTGTATCTGTCTGTGGATGGCATCCTCATCAAGGAAATATTTGAAGATATATTGTTGTCCGAATCCAAACATATTACTCAGGAAATAATAGTAACTCAGTCCTGAGGAATAATTATTGAAGAAGCCCAGGAAGAATATCGGCATCAGATACATCATCCACTTCATTTGAGGATTGGTCGCTGTGGTCATTTGCATATTCACCTTTGTATAGATGATCGTTGAAACAGTCATCAATAAGGTAAATAAACTAACGTGAGCCCCATAGAACGGAATTTTAAAAGGCAGGTCTAATATATTGTCGTAGGTCGAAAGATCCGTCGCCCATAAAAATGATTCCTGCCGCAGTTCTATGGAGGCGGGAAAGAATCTGAACATGGCGATGAGGATTGGCATCTGTAACAGGCCGGGTATACAACCGCCAAGAGGATTTACTCCTGCTTTTTTGTACAAGCCCATGATCTCCTGCTGCTTTTTCATCGCATCATCCTTGAACTTCTCGTTGATCTCGGTCATCTCAGGTTGTAATACCTTCATTTTGGCCTGAGACTTAAATGAACCGTAGGTCAATGGAAGAAGGATTATCCGAACAAGAATGGTCAGAAGTAAAATGATGATTCCATAATTGAGATTAAAGCTATTCAGGAAATTAAATGTCGGGATAACCAGAAACTTGTTCACCCAACCGAAAATTCCCCAACCTAATGGAATCAATTTTTCAAGGTTCAGGTCGTCAATTTTCTTTAAAGTCTGGTAGTGATTCGGTCCTGCATAAAAACGCATGCCATAACTCTGAGTTTCTTTCCTGTCATAAGGAAGAGAGAAAGAAGCTGACATGTTCTTAACATTCTCGCTGTTTTTATCGGTAAAGGTCTCAACAATTGGAGAGTCAAAAGCATCGTCTGCGATCAGTGCGACAGTAAAGAAATGCTGTTTGAAAGCGATCCATTTAACCTTCGTTTTAAGGCTTTCTTTTTCATCACTCGTTTCACTCAGGTAATCAACATCTTCTTCAGAAAAACGATAATAGACAGTTGCGCTTGCACGTTCGTTATCAAGACTATTTTCTTTTCGTGTAATACTTTCTTTCCAATCAAGATTCACGTAGGACGCATTCGCAGCAATCACATCCTGCATACCTACGATGTTGATTTTATAATCGAACAGGTAAGAATCTTCTGCCAAGGTATACACATACTCAATGTATTTGCCTTCTCCCGCAGAAAGGCGCATGCTGATATTCTTTTTATTGCCACGACTTCCGGAAGCCTGAAAATAGAGATCTTGTGTATTGATGATCCTGTTGCCTGCACTGAGAGTAAGGTTAAACACCCCCGAATCACCAGCCATAAGCATAACAGGCCGCCCATCCCAGGTTTTATAGTCTTTTAGCTCTATACCTTTGATCCTTCCCCCTTTGGAGGAAACATCAATTTTTATAAGATTATTTTCAAGGGTAAGTATCTGTTCAACTCCCTCTGTAGCATCTGAGAATTCACCGTATTGCTCTTTCTTTTTATTGATAATTAGAGCTTCAGCATCTGCAGCGTCCACAAGGGCTGTTTCTTTTGCAGTGTCAGAGTATTGAGTTGCAGCGGCAATTGCTGCGCGCTCCTGTGCTTCCACGGCAGCCACAGAATCACGTTTCAGCTTGAGGGCAGCAAGTTCTTCCTTACTCGGCTGAGTATAAATAGTATAACCTACAATTAAGAGACCGATCAAAGAAAGGCCAATTATCGAATTTTTATCCATTCGCTGTGTTAAAAAGGAGGGCAAAGATAAAAAAAAATAGGTGCCTGAAGCCTCGAAAAAAGGTCAAAAAGAAAGCCGGCGAGGCCGGCTTTCAATACTTATTGTCATGAATTATTGAAGATCAATTTTTGACAAATCGAACTTGTCTTACTAATCCTGATTTATCCATACGATCAAGTTGCAGGTAATAAACGCCAGGTGCCAATGTTTCTATATTGGTATGAAGGTTATTCAATCCATGCTGAGTGCTGGAGCGTTCCCATTTCACAACTTTGCCATAGACGTCGAGGATCTGGATATTGATGATTCCATCTGCATCTTCATTGAATGAGAAAGAGAGCGTTGAGCGCGCAGGGTTAGGGTAAACTGACAAACCATCTTTTGACTTCATGCAGTTTAAGGCTACGATGTCGGAGTAGCTTTCCTGACCATCGATATCAACCTGATGTAAGCGATAATAAACTACACCGTCACAGTCTTTAGTGTCAGTATACTCATAGTGCCTTGTCTCAGTAGTAGTTCCTGCACCATAGCCGGCTATTTGATCAACCTTATCGAAGTGCTCCCCATCATAACTTCTTTCCAGAATAAAGTAGTCATTGTTTGTTTCTGAGGCTGTTGTCCACTTGCACAAATTGCCATTGTCAGCGTTTTCAGCCGTAAAGGAAATAAGTTCAATTGGAAGGGCAGTTCCGAATTGTACAGTAGCAAAATTGAAGAAACCACTGGTTGCTGCATTGTAAGCATACCTTCTCGAGGTAGGTTTTGGAGGTGGTGGAAATGCTGCATTACAAGGACAGGTTGCTTCCATGTTCCAGCTTCCTGCGCCATTCACGTCCTTCATAACGGTAAGAGCTGCGAAAGAACCTGCAGCACCCGCAGAGAAGAAGTTGATGTATTGTCCGGCAGGAACAGCTATTGTTGTTGGCAAACTCAGCGTACATGTAGTGGCAGTTACGGCTGTGATAGTTGCTCCACCCGGGATACCGAAGCCAAGTACATTCATGCCGACCGTTAAAGGTGGGTAGCCTGGCGTTGCCGTGGATGCAAAAGTAAGTACTGTGCCAGGAGCACCTTGAGCAACACTAATTGGATGTGCTATAGAAGCAGGTGTAGCAGCACCAACATAATTTGAATATGTACGATTATAAAGGGTAAGGTTATAAGTACCGGTCGGTGTGGCTGTACTTGAAATACTATTCCAATAGCCATGATTCAAAGCAGGGCGTAAGCTCCAGTCGAAGCCACTACATTCGAGAGGAGGATAAACTCCATTTACCAATGGTAGATTGGCACCACCCCAACGTAAGAAACGCATCACGACATTATACGGTGAACTAGGCGGAGTCGTGAAATCGATAGTTGCTCTTTCCCATCCTTGCGTAGCCTCACCGACAGGGAATTCATAACTTGCAACAGAAGTACCGAAGTACCTTCTCAGCCATCCTTCCACATAGCTGGTGTTTCCACCAATAGTCGCAGCAGGTCCGGCAGTATTCGTTATTACAACCTCATTGGCACCGGTGATGATCTTACCATTTGTCAGTGTGAGTGTACCACCTGTTCCGAGAACCATATTGTTAAACGCACCGGGGGCAAGTGTTACTGAGGAATTCACTACCTGGTTCATTGTTACATTGTTCAAAGTAAGCAGACTTCCTGTATTCGTGAATGTCTGTGGCGCACTTCCAATGAATGTAATTCTGGAACCGGCAGGTGACTGGAATGTTGAAGTTCCGTTGAAGTTATTGAAATTTCGTGCAAGTCGCAGGTCATAGCCATTACAGTTGAATACGCTCGTTCCGTTTTGTGTGACAAAATTCGAACCGACTTCTACATCTGTATTCATAATGACTGAACCACTGGCTTTATTAATGACAAGGTTACTGAATCGGCTTGCACCGAGAACGTTTCCGTTGATGGTTTGATTACCGGTACCAATGAATTCGATGGTGGAAGTTGGGTCTGCAATCAGATTTCCGGAATTAGAATAGTTTCCGCAGATCTGTAAAGTCACACCTGCAAGAATTGTCAATGTTCCTCCCGGTCCGATAGTCACGTCGTTTACCTGCTCATTTGCAGTGATGATTGGTTGATTGAGAGGACCTGAATTGATCACGGCGCTTGTTACGCAACTAGGAGAACCGCACCCTCCCCAATTGGTCACGTTGGGCCAATTACTATTTGATCCTCCGG
>DAOQWA010000045.1:0-823 GCA_035341855.1 Bacteroidia bacterium | reverse complement strand
GCTAGGTGTGGTCGTGTTTATCACTGAGGAAGAACCAAAATCAAGGGTGAATCCGGCACTCAAGCCGGAGGTATTGTTAATCATCAACATGTAGGTTTCTCCTGCAGTTACAACAATATCTTGTGCAAATGGTGCTGCAGCAGGTAAGCAAATATTACAAATTCCGATACTTTGCATTCCTGTTGTTCCGCCTGTGTTACTATAGTTACAAGCAGCAATTGGCAGCGTGTTTGCAGCTATGGCAGCACAAGCACTTGCTAAGGGTTGTCCACTTATGTTCCACAATACCCAATCATAGTTAATATTACTTGTAGGTACGATGTCAAAGAATAATGGTCCCGTAGTTCCAACCGTAAATGTGAAATAAGCCGAGTTGTTTTCTCTTGCTCCTGTTGCCGGTACACATCCGTAGGCAGTTGCAGTGTTACCCAAGTCACATATATTTCCTGCTCCTTGGAATCCGGGGCTTCCGAATGTTGTTTGGAGAGCACAAATCTGAGTTGGTAGCACACAATCCTGCTGAGGTACCGGTGCCAACGGAATAGAATTGTCATAAACGGTAATTCCAAATGTTCCGGTTAAACCATTACGACCATCAACTACAATATAATATGTTGCACCCGGTGTTAATCCTATAGCAATCAATTCAGATGCGAATGTGCTTACACCACACTGAATGTAGTCGTCATTACAACTTGTTCCACCGATCGGGGTAAGTGAGAAGCAGAATGCTCCCTGATACATTGCAATTTGTGTATTAGTTAAAGATCCAAGTGTAGTTCTTACTCTGACTTGTCCTGATGCAGGGGCTACGAATGTGTAC
>DAOQWA010000044.1:0-25834 GCA_035341855.1 Bacteroidia bacterium | reverse complement strand
AACTATTACGTATGAACCATTGTGCCCCGGAATAGCACCTTTGATAACTAATATATTCTCTTCAGGCATAACCTTGATCACCTGAAGATTTTGAATTTTAATTCTTGTATGACCCATGTGGCCTCCCATACGCATGCCCGGCATAACGCGTGATGGCCAGGATGATGCTCCTAATGAACCCGGTGCACGAAGACGGTTGTGCTGACCGTGAGTCTGCATACCTACTCCTGCAAAGTGGTGACGACGAACAACACCCTGGAAACCTTTTCCTTTGCTGGTTCCAACCACATCAACAAATTCTCCTTCAAGGAAAAGGTCAACTTTGATCTCAGATCCCATTGCAGGCAGTTCAGGAAAATGACGGAATTCCATCACCTTCTTCTTTGGCGTTGTACCTGCTTTCTTGAAGTGCCCTGTTGTTGCCTTCGTTGCATGCTTCTCTTTGCGCTCTCCATAAGAAAGCTGAACAGCATTATAACCATCCGAATCCTTTGTCTTCACCTGAGTGACAACACAAGGTCCGGCTTGAATGATCGTGCATGGAATTTGCTTTCCATTAGGTCCGAAGACACTCGTCATCCCAATTTTTGTTCCGATAATTCCTGACATTTCTTCTATCGTTTTAGGCCAGAGGTTTAACAAGATTGATAAACATTCACCTTTAATTTTATTAATTAACTCGCTTTAATTTCAACTTCAACACCTGAAGGCAATTCTAATTTCATCAAGGCATCAACAGTTTTTGCTGATGAATTGTATATGTCCAGCAATCTCTTGTAAGAACACAACTGGAATTGCTCACGCGCTTTCTTATTAACGTGCGGGGAACGAAGAACGGTGAAGATCTTCTTATCCGTAGGTAATGGAATTGGACCATTTACTACTGCACCTGTAACCTTTACTGTCTTTACAATCTTCTCTGCTGATTTGTCAACCAGGTTATGATCGTAAGATTTTAATTTGATGCGAATTCGCTGTGACATGTTGAAAGAACGTTTTAGTATTTATGGGTCTTGTTATATTCTATTAAACTTTTTCTGTTTTTGATTTACCTTTAACCTTAGCGATAACTTCATCAGCTAAGCTACGAGGACATTCCGCAAAGTGAGAGAATTCCATAGTAGATGAAGCACGCCCGGATGTGATTGTACGGAGAGTAGTTACATATCCGAACATCTCAGACAGAGGAACTTTAGCACGGATAACCTGTGCTCCCGCACGTGTGTCCATACCTTCAAGCTGACCACGACGTTTGTTCAAGTCACCCATTACGTCTCCCATATAAAGATCCGGGGTAACAACTTCGACTTTCATAATAGGCTCCAACAATACCGGCTTAGCTTTTGGAGCAGCCTCACGGAATGCGATCTTAGCGCAGATCTCGAAAGAAAGTGCATCAGAGTCAACTGCGTGGAAGGACCCGTCAAACAAACGAACCTTAAGCATATCTACAGGGTATCCGGCAAGAACACCTGTTGACATTGCCTGCTCAAAACCTTTTTGAACTGATGGTATAAATTCACGTGGAATAGCTCCACCCGAAATTTCATTGACAAACTGAAGTCCTGTATGTCCTTTTTCAAGCCACTCCTTATCAACCGGTGAAATTTCAAACTGAATATCTGCGAATTTACCTCGACCACCGGTCTGCTTCTTATATGTTTCACGGTGTGTTGCATTTCCATTCAAAGCTTCTTTGTAAGAAACCTGTGGAGCACCCTGATTACATTCAACTTTGAATTCACGACGAAGACGGTCTACGATGATCTCAAGATGCAATTCACCCATTCCGGAAATTACAGTCTGTCCACTATCCTCATCTGTGTGAACACGGAATGTAGGATCTTCTTCGGCCAGCTTGGCAAGAGCCATTCCTAATTTATCTACGTCTGCCTGAGTCTTAGGCTCAATCGCCAATCCGATAACCGGAACAGGGAAAGACATTGACTCAAGAACGATTGGGAATTTAGGATCACACAATGTGTCACCCGTCTTAATATCTTTGAAACCTACTGCAGCGCCAATATCACCGGCCTCGATAAAATCAATCGGGCTTTGCTTATTCGCGTGCATACGAATAATACGTGAGATACGCTCATTCTTGTTAGTACGGGCATTCAATACATAAGAACCGGCATCCAGGCGTCCAGAATAAACGCGGAAGAAAGCAAGGCGACCAACAAAAGGATCAGTAGCAATCTTAAATGCAAGAGAAGCAAACTTATCTTTTGGATCAGGCTGACGAACTTCTTCTTTATCTGTCTCAGGATTTAGTCCTGTTATCGCTTCAACATCCATCGGAGATGGAAGGAATTCAATAACTGCATCAAGCATCACCTGTACACCTTTGTTTTTGAAGGCAGATCCGCAAAGCAAGGGAGTAATCTTCATAGCATTGGTAGCTAAGCGGATTGCGTTGCGCAATTCTGTTTCGGTTATTGAATTCGGATCCTCGAAGAATTTCTCCATCAGGTGATCATCAAATTCTGCAACCGCCTCAACAAGATTCGCACGCCAATGATTTACATCAGCCTGCATATCGATAGGAATAGGCACCTCATCAAAGGTTGAACCCTTTGTCTCATCATGCCATATAATTGCTTTGTTAGTGATCAGGTCAACTACACCCTTGAACATGTCCTCAGAACCGATCGGCAACTGAAGTGGCACAGGATTTCCATGAAGACGTTCCTTTACCTGCTGGACAACATTTAAAAAGTTAGCTCCGGCACGATCCATTTTGTTGACAAAACCAATGCGGGGAACTTTGTACTTGTTCATCTGACGCCATACAGTTTCTGACTGTGGCTCAACACCACCTACTGCACAAAATAATGCAACAGCACCATCAAGTACGCGCAGTGATCTCTCAACCTCCACCGTAAAGTCAACGTGACCCGGGGTGTCGATGATATTGATCTTATAAGTATCGTTGTTGTAATTCCAATAAGTAGTAGTCGCAGCAGAAGTGATTGTGATACCACGCTCTTGCTCCTGAACCATCCAGTCCATAGTAGCAGCGCCTTCGTGTACCTCACCTATCTTATGCACCTTACCTGTGTAGTACAGAATGCGCTCAGTCGTGGTGGTTTTACCGGCATCGATGTGCGCGGAAATCCCAATGTTGCGTGTCTTCTTTAATTCGTTGCTCATTTGATTAGTTCTCCGTTAATCATAACGATAGTTATTTCTTTTTTCGTGATAACCGGACACTTTGAGAGGAGAATGATTTTCCTTTGCTATGCCCGGAGGCAAACTCAGTTATCCAGTAGATAATCTTGCTCGATGAAAGCGGCAAGTCTTGGTTATCCGTTAAAGAAAGAACTACTTATTAATGATGGATAATTATCTTATCCTTAGTTAAAATTTAATTATGCTCTGAAGTGAGAGAATGCCTTGTTGGCTTCAGCCATACGATGCGTGTCCTCTTTCTTCTTCACTGCTGCACCTTCACCTTTTGAAGCTGCAATTATTTCTCCGGCCAAACGATCAGCCATAGACTTTTCGTTTCTCTTTCTCGAATAGCTGATGAGCCATTTAATCGTTAATGCTACACGACGATCCGGACGGATTTCGCTTGGGATCTGAAAAGTTGCTCCACCTACACGGCGGCTCTTTACTTCTACCGTCGGCATAACATTCGTCATCGCCTTCTTCCACATATCCAGTCCGCTCTCCTTTGTCTTTTCTTCTACACGCAATACCGCATCATAAAAAATTCCGTAAGCTGTGCTCTTGTTACCTCCATACATGAGGTTATTCACAAAACGGGTTACCAGCGTATCGTTGAACTTAGGATCCGGTAACAAAATTCTTTTCTTTGGTTTGGTCTTCCGCATGATTAATCGTCAGCTATTGATTTGAATATTTTAATTAGTCTTCTAATTTCTTATTTTTTTGCTGCAGGAGCTCCTGCCTTCGGACGCTTTGCACCGTACTTGCTACGCTGCTGCTTGCGACCATCTACACCTGCCGTATCAAGCGTACCACGAATGATGTGGTAACGAACTCCCGGCAGATCTTTTACCCTGCCACCACGTATCATCACGATCGAGTGCTCCTGTAGATTGTGCCCTTCTCCGGGAATGTAAGCTGTAACCTCAAATTTATTCGTCAGACGAACACGGGCTACTTTACGCATAGCTGAATTCGGCTTCTTTGGAGTCGTTGTATATACACGAGTGCAAACACCGCGACGTTGAGGACATGATACCAAAGCAGGAGATTTGCTTTTATCTACCAATTTTGAGCGCCCTTTGCGGACTAACTGCTGTAATGTTGGCATTCTTTTATTTCTTTCAGGTTAAGTTTTTAGAAATTCTGCGAATTCCCCCCATTTTTAGGGATTGCAAAGGTACATCTTCTTTCTAATTTACCAAATCCTGTGAATAAATATTTTTACACATTAGAGAATAAATTAATTGGCAGAATTCCAGCCGCTTAGAACTTGCTAAATGTTGATTTGCAATCTTCGATTTTTCACTAAAAACACACTTGGCAAAAATGCCTGGCTGCAGATTAATAAAGGCTGCTCCACAAAAAATCAATTCTGCGATCTAAAAGAGGACGGATATAAAATAGAAAATGCGCCGGCTTCAAAAACTTCCTAATGACATGAATCGGCTCTCAAGCATAAAAAACATTCCTGACCCTGTCCTTTTTAAGGAAAAAACCACATCATCCATTAAATACTCTTGAAAATCAGGCTACTTTAAGCTTGTTGACGCTCGATTTAGAGAATTTTTCCTTGGCATAAGATAGAGTAACCACGAAATCCTTTGGTGCTGACTTCCCGCCTGACGGAACTTCAAACATAGCATCCAATAAAATGGCTTCACAAATAGACCGTAATCCTCTTGCTCCAAGTTTAAATTCAAAGGCCTTTTCAACAATAAATTCCAAAACAGGCTTTTCTAAGCTTAAATTGACCCCTTCGAGCTGAAAAAGCTTCTCATATTGCTTAATCAATGCATTCTTGGGTTCTGTCAAAATAGAGCGTAAAACAGTCTTGTCTAAAGGATCCAGATGCGTTATCACCGGTAATCGCCCGATCAATTCAGGGATGATTCCGAATGACTTCAAGTCCATCGGGCTTATATATTGTAAATAATTAGCCTTGTCATAATTCTCCTGATCCTTGCTGGCCTTGAAGCCGAGTGCATTTGCCTGGAGTCTCTTCGCGATCTTCTTTTCAATACCATCAAAAGCTCCTCCGCAAATGAAAAGTATGTTCTGAGTATCCATCGAGATCATTTTTTGCTCCGGATGCTTCCTTCCTCCTTGCGGCGGGACATTTACAATCGAACCTTCCAGTAACTTTAACAATGCTTGCTGTACACCTTCACCGCTGACATCACGTGTTATGGATGGATTATCACTTTTCCTGGCAATCTTATCGATCTCATCTATATATACTATACCTCGCTCTGCAGCCGAAACATCATAGTCAGCAGATTGTAAGAGGCGAGTCAGGATACTTTCTACATCTTCTCCGACATATCCCGCTTCAGTCAATACGGTTGCATCTGCGATACAAAAAGGTACATTCAGCATTTTGGCTATGGTCCTGGCTAAAAGTGTTTTTCCTGTACCGGTTTCTCCGACCAAAATAATATTGGATTTTTCAATCTCAACATCATCCTGATTTTTGATTTTTGCTGCAATTCTTTTATAATGGTTATAAACAGCAACTGAAAGGACTTTTTTAGCATCATCCTGCCCAATGACGTATTGCTCAAGGAATTTTTTTATTTCCATGGGCTTAAGTAATGTCATTTGCGAGCTGATGGTGTTTTTCAGCTTGCTGTTCATTTCATCACTTAAAATATTTTGAGCCTGCTGTATGCACTGATCGCAAATATGGCCCGTAATCCCAGCGATCAATACATAGGTTTCACTCTTGTCACGCCCACAAAATGAGCATTTTATGTCCTTCTGATTTTTCATATATAAAATGGAAGATTACCCAAAAAATTTAAACGCAAGCTACGGAGAATAGTTCAATTTTTAAACTATAATTCCGCTAGCCTGCGTCCAAAAAATCGCTAAAAAGCTAATTATTTCTTTCGTGTCAGAACTTCGTCGATCATCCCGTACTCTTTGGCCTCGTCAGCAGTCATCCAGTAATCCCGATCTGAGTCTGCCCATACCTTTTCATAAGTTTGTCCGGAATGTGATGCAATGATCTCATAAAGCTCCTTCTTTAACTTCTGTATCTCGCGTGCAGTGATCTCTATATCTGAAGCTTGACCTTCTGCCCCACCCATCGGCTGGTGAATCATGATACGAGCATGCTTCAATGCAGCTCTCTTACCTTTTGCTCCCGCTGTCATTAAAACCGCTGCCATTGAAGCAGCCATTCCTGTACAGATCGTCGCAATATTCGGTTGAATGAACTGCATCGTATCGTAAATACCAAGGCCGGCATAAACTGAGCCACCCGGACTATTCATATATATCTGAATATCTTTTTTTGCATCTACTGATTCAAGAAATAACAACTGTGCCTGAATGATATTTGACACATAATCATTGATCCCGACTCCAAGAAAAATAATACGATCCATCATCAGACGTGAAAAGACGTCCATTGTGGCAATGTTTAACTGCCTTTCTTCAATAATTGTTGGTGATATATAATCAGCTCTCACTGACGAAACAAAACTGTCAACAGTAATGCTGCTGATCCCTTTGTGTTTAACCGCATACTTGCGAAACTCATCTGAATAATTCATATCTCCTTTTCGTTTTTTAAAATGATAATTCATGTCATACGATTGACAACTGAATTTGTTTTCATTTTCAAAATTAATCCGTAGTGATTATCAGGATAATATGGACAAAAATAGTTTTCAACAAAGCAATATACCCGATCGAAAGCCCTTACAAAAAGGCCGTACAAAAAAATTTAAATGCCGTACCCAAATACACCCGGCGATAAAAAAGTTAACAGGATGAATTTGAAGGTGATTCCAAGCCATGCATTACTCCTCCGAGATGCAGGTCTTAACAAATCAATGATGCTGCAATTCGTGCTCTGTTTTCTCTTGCAACTTTTCAACGAAGTCTGCATAAGCAAGTTCAACTTCCTTCAAATTGACTTCTTTCCTGAGTTGTTCGAAAACCTTGTTTTCCTTTATACTTCTTTCAAGCTTATCCTGTGTGCCATCCTGTTGAAGATACCGTGAAGTCATTTCTTCGAGTCTCTCGGCTTCAAGATCATAATATCCGTACTGAGCAAATTCCTGACGCATCACCTGACCTGCGAGGTCCTTGATCTCTTCATCAGTCACAACGAGGTTATGGGTTGCTGCAACTTTATTTTGGATCAGACTCCAACGCAAATCCTCTGACAAGTGATAATATTCATGCTGAAAAGCTTCTTCTTCCATCGGCTTCTCTGCATTTGCTTTGAGCATGCGGTGCAGAAAATCGTCAGGCAGAGGAATTAAAATTTCAGACAACAACAAATTCTTCAGGTCCTTTCTAAGCTTTCTGTCGCTTTCACGCTCGAAATATTTAGAAATGCCTTCTTTGATCTTTACTCTAAACTCCTCCTCTGTTTTAACTACTCCTTCACCGTAAAGCTTGTCGAATAATTCTGAATTTAACTCGGCTTTATCAATCTGATTAATTGTATTTACACTAAAATTATAATCTGAATTAAGTGCATCTGAACCCTTGTCCACCTTAAGCATGGCAGCTACCTCGGTATCACTTCCGAAAGTTTCCATTGGATTAAATCGCACTGTATCTCCTTTCTTCAAGCCTACAAAAACCTTCTTCTTATCTGCTTTTTTGATCAGCTCCAAAGTCAATGAAGTTGTGGTCTTGTTTCCACCTTCTTTAACTGCACCTTCTCCATCCAATTCAACAAATTCACCATACAAGATATGGTGCTCCTCAGAAACTTCCGGATTAGAAAATTTTCCATACCGGCGACGAATGTCTGCGATATCATCTTCCATCATTTTATCATCAACTTTGATGAGATAATAAGGAATTTTTTCTTCAGGCACCTTTACTTCAAAAGAAGGAGCCATCCCCAACTCGTATAAAAATTCGAAACTTGCACCATCTTCGAAGATTGGCTCAATCTCTGATTTCTTTGGCAATGGAGATCCGATAACTTCCAGTTTATTATCATAAATATATTTACCCAAAGATTCACTGAGCATCTTATTAAGCTCTTCCACAAGAACAGCCTTACCATACATCTTTTTGATCACCCCTACAGGAACTTTACCGGGACGAAAACCGGGTACTGAAACTGAACGTTGGTAGTTCTTTATCACCTCATTTACACGGCCTTGATAGTCATCCGGCTTGAGTTCTATCTTTACAACGGCGTTCAATTCGTCTATTTGTTCTTTGCTGATATTCATCATTATGTTTATTGGGTCTACGAATTTAATGCTTTCTCTTAAGTGATAAAATCCATCTCCTGTGCTTAGACAAGAGATGGATTCTGATTTCAGTGCGCATGGAGGGACTCGAACCCCCACGCCTTTCGGCACCAGATCCTAAGTCTGGCGCGGCTGCCAATTACGCCACATGCGCTTAAAAGGGGACGCGAAGATAGATATTTTTTTTCTTGTTCCAATTATCAACCGAGATAGATTTATTGGACTTTAACTGAAGCGTGTGTTTCGTACCTTTAGGCTCCAATTTATACTTTATGTTGAAAATCAAACCAGGGGAGATTAAAACTGCATTATTCCACAGTTATTTGTTGGCCTCCATTGCTCCTCGTCCGATTGCATTTGCCAGCACGGTAGACAAAAATGGAGTTAGAAATCTTGCACCTTTTTCCTTTTTTAATGCTTTTGGAAGCAAACCTCCAATCCTCGTCTTTTCTCCTGCAAGAAGAGTGCGTGACAATACGATCAAACATACTCTTGAAAATATTCAAGAAACCGGTGAAGTAGTCATCAATGCAGTTAATTTCGATATGGTACAGCAAATGTCTCTGGCAAGTACTGAATATCCAAAAGGCATTGATGAATTTATTAAGTCAGGCCTGACTCCAATCGCATCTGAATTAGTAAAACCATTTCGGGTAAAGGAATCTCCAGTTCAAATGGAATGTAAAGTCTTAGAGGTAAAACCCATGGGAACCGAAGGCGGTGCCGCAAACCTCATCATTTGTGAGGTGCTGTTGCTACACATTAACGAAGGCATTCTCAACTCTGAAAATAAAATTGACCCACACAAGATTGATCTGGTAGCGAGGATGGGGGATAATTTTTATTGTCGTGCATCCGGTTCATCTATTTTTGAAGTGACTAAACCTTTGACCGAACAAGGTATCGGCGTCGACCAAATTCCTGAGCGCATCAGATTGAGCAAAATATTGACCGGTAATAACCTGGGGCAATTAGGAAATTGTAAAACGTTGCCTTCTAAGAAAGAAGTTGATGACTTTGCTTTTAGGATCTATGTTAAGGAACTTAGAGATCGATATGGGAAAAGCCCGGAAGTCTTTGAAAATA
Source organism: Bacteroidia bacterium (assembly GCA_035341855.1). Lineage (GTDB taxonomy): Bacteria > Bacteroidota > Bacteroidia > AKYH767-A > 2013-40CM-41-45 > QQVM01. The sequence continues at coordinate 16,343 of DAOQWA010000044.1, read as the reverse complement.
AATTGCACGAATTAGCGCAAGCTTTACTTGCAAAAGGTGAAGTTAATGAAGCTTGGATCACTTTACTTTATTCAAACAGCTTATTCATTTCCTGATCTGTATTATTGTGTTCTATCGCATCGGGTATTTTCATGAGCAATGAAACGGCTCGCAATATTGCTGCATGAGATGAATATACCTCCCGGTAGACATTTAGTAAAGTAGTTACCTTGTAATCGCTGATTTTATCTTCCCGAAGGAGTAAAAACAATTTAGAAATTTCAGTCTCCTCTTCCTTTTTTCCTGAATTCATCAAATCAAGGATTGCAGACCTGATCTTTGCGGTTGCTTCATTTGAATTTATCAAACCCTCCACTGCATGATAAAAATATTTTTCCCTGGTCTGCAAATTCCTGTACAATGAATGTAATTCATCCTCTGCACTATCAGCCAGATCATTTAAATTATGATTGATATCCTTAATATTTTTAACCGCATGCAACACTTCCCGACAAATATGGATTATGTCATTCAAACGAGCCATTTGCTCTGCATTAAATTTTTCTTGTTGTAACTCCTGTACATAATCCAGTATTTCCCCCTGCAGAAATTTAATTTTCTGGTATCGGCCTGTATAAGAATGTCCGGAAAACACTAGGCGTTTAAAATTGCTGTACCAATCCTTATCAGCCTCCGACTCATCTTCAATCGCCAGTCCAAGACGATTAAGATAAATGGCATGACGCATCAACTGGCAGGTCTCCAATTCAACTAACTCAATTGCATCTTTGTCACTATACTCAGCACTTTTATGAATAAACAAAGTAATGTCATCATCCTCTTCCTTTCGAAATTTCTTCTCCAGAAATTTTGCAAATCTCTTTAGAAACGGAAGAAATAGTATTATGCTAATTAAATTAATTGCTGTTTGAAACACGACCAATATCAACAGTGGCTCTGACTCTGAAATAAAATACTTAACGAGGTCAAGCAATGGATAAAGAATAATTGCAGCGATTACCAGCGTAACGGCATTGATATAAAAATTTCCAAGTGCAACACGTTTCTTATCAGGGATGCCTCCTACAGCTCCTAAAATTAATTTAATACTTGTGCCCAGCTCTGCTCCTATAACCATAGCAGCAGCATGTTCAAGCGGGATCAGGCCGGTAAACAAGGCAGTAAGTGTGATTGCCATCGTAGCTGAACTTGATTGAATAATTACAGTCAGCAAAAAACCTACAGGCACTAATAAATAAGGTGTCTGACTATTGATAACCAGGAACAGGTCGGGATTAGCAATCGATCCTGCACTTTCCTTCATCCATCCCAGACCGATAAAGAGAAGTGCAAATCCAACCAGGAATTCGCTCAGGTACCGGATCCGAACTCTGTTTCTTGAAATTAAAAATCCAAAAAGAGCAATAGCTAAAATCGGGTAACTTAACTTTTCAACTTCCAGCTTAAAGCCGAAAATCGCAACAATCCAACTATCAAGCGTTGTTCCCAGATTGGAACCAAGAACAACAGCCAAAGCGTTACGCATTTCCATGATCCCCGCACCAACAAAAGACAGCACCATCAGGAGAACAATGCTGCTACTTTGTAACACTGCAGTAACAGTTGTTCCTGCAAATATTGCCTTGAGTGGTTGTTTTGTTTGCTGTTGAAGGAACTTTTTAAAAGGGCGTCCGGCCATCGCTTTTAAGGAAGACTCAACAGTCATCATCCCAAAAATAAATAGCGTCAGACCCGCCAGGAAAAACATAATATCAAATTCCATTTTGCCCTTTTTGAAGAATGTAAAAATACAAAGCAATTGAACAACTTACATGATGCGAATCAGCAAAGCCTTTATGTCGTATAACACAGTTTTACATAAATTATCGACACCCCTTACGTGAAACAGACTGCCATACAATTTAGAATTTTTAATTCATCCCTACCTGTCCAATTGGATAGTTAAGAAATCGGTACTATCTCCACCATTCAAATCAGGTTGGCCGGAAACAAACTCGCCGGATATTCCCTAATAGAATATCCGGCGAGTTAAATAAGGTGGTAAAGACCTAGAACAATCCGTTTATTTCGGCATTGATCTTATTGACAATTTTTCCCAGATCTTCAGGGTTATCGGCAAAGTTCAAATCGTCAATATCAATGACTAACAATTTCCCTTGCTCGTATGTAGAGATCCATGCTTCATATCGCTCATTAAGTCGCTTTAAATAATCAATACGAATGGAATTTTCATAGTCACGACCTCTCTTGGCAATCTGATTCACGAGTGTGGGAACACTTCCGCGTAGATAAATCAACAGATCAGGTGGAGATACGAACTTGCTCATCAGATTAAAAAGATCCTGATAGTTATTAAAATCTCTTGTGGTCATTAATCCCATCGAATGCAGGTTCGGAGCAAAAATATGTGCATCTTCATAAATGGTACGGTCTTGTATTACCGTTTTACCACTTTGACGAATTCTGGTGATCTGTTCGAAGCGGGAGTTAAGAAAGAATATCTGCAAGTTAAAAGACCAGCGTTGCATATCTTCATAAAAGTCATTCAGATAAGGATTGTCATCAACATCTTCATAATGCGGGTCCCATTTTAAATTTTTCGCCAGCAATGATGTCAGCGTAGTTTTCCCTGCACCAATATTTCCTGCAATTGCGATGTGCAAAGGCGACAGTTGTTTTTTTGTCGGTGCATATTTCTCAGTTGATTTTGCCGGAGAACTTTTTACTGAAGCTTTAACCGTTGACGCTTTGCCCGAAGTTTTTGTTGTCGCTTTTCGTGCTGTAGAAGACTTTGATGCCATGGATCTTGAATGTTTTGATGATTTCTTTGTGTTTCTATTCTTGATGCGAATCTAAAAAGAATAAAAAGTCAATGAGTCATTTGTTAATAAATAAAGTTGCTGATTCTCAATTCTGGCGTATTTTAGCTTGCCATGTGAAGGCAAGAGAATCTCCCTTTCTATAAAGGTTTTCAGGTGGATAGCGAATAATTTTTCTTCCTGTATGTAAAGCAGTTCGTTCTCTATAACCTGAAAGCCCGTTTCTATTTTTATCGGAATTGTTTTAAAATATGTTCCATATCTGTCGAAAACGAAAATTCCATTCGTGGGATCATTCATATATACAAAGCCGTTATTCTCAACCAGGAAATTTGGATTCACATTCGACCCTGTCAGACTTAACAAATCTCCACTTTGATAAACTACCTGTAAATTAAGGTCGATTTTCTTGAGCTGAAAATCTTGCCGGTCAAAAATCCAATATCCGCCATACATTGAATTGCAAACAACAACTGCTTGTTGGATCCCTAATTGTCTCAAATGAATCGTTGACTGAACGGCAAGCTGTGCATTGAGCAAAGTCAACCTGCTGAAATCGGGATAAAATAACATCAGCTTTAGAGGATTGGTTGCATCTACACTTCTTAGTTCTCCTAATGAGCTTTCACTATAATTTGCTTTAGGCTCACCGGCTGAATTAAACTGTAAGAGTTGATTGCCAAATATTACATAAGCGTTACCTAAATTATCAGTACTCAATGATCTTGCACCGTTAAATGGCAAACCGATAATCAACGTATAATCTCCCTCATGAAAAGCGACACAAAAAAGAGAAATAAAAATTAAAATTCGCTTCACAAATTTGATTTGTTAAATTATGCTTCTACTATGCTGAGAATCTCCTCTATTACTTCACGATCATTGCTAAGGCGAGGTACTTTGTACTGACCCCCTAACCTGCCTTTGCTTTTCAACCATTCATAAAAACTTCCCTGTGCCAGGCTTTTTACGACCGGAAGCCTTAAAGCCAGATCCTTATACCTCTTAGCTTCATAATCGGAATTCAATGACTTGAGTGCATTGTCAAGAACTACCGTAAAATATTCGAGACTGACAGGAGCTTTTTCAAATTCTATCAACCATTCATGTGCTCCATTTTTTTCTCCCTTAAAATAAACTGGCGCAACGGTATAGTCCTTAATACAAGAGTTGGTTTTTTCACTTGCTACTCGAATTGCCTCATCAGTGTTTTCAATAATTACCTCTTCTCCAAATGCATTTATATATAATTTGGTCCGACCGGTGATCCGGATCCGGTAAGGATCTTTACCGGTGAAACGAATCGTGTCTCCAATCAGATACCTCCACAAACCGGCATTCGTAGTAATTATCATTGCATAGTTCTTGTTCAATTCCACTTCTGAGAGAAGAAGTGTCTTAGGGTCATCTTTCCCATATTCTTCCATGGGCATAAACTCGTAAAACACACCGTAGTCAAGCATCAGCAACATGTCAGAAGAATTTGACAAATCCTGAATACCAAAAAAACCTTCTGAAGCATTATAGGTTTCTAAATAATAAAAATCAGAAGAAGGTATTAATTCCCTGAACTGATCTATATATGGAGTGAAACTTACCGCCCCATGAATGAACAATTCCAAATTTGGCCAGACCTCCAGTAAACTTTTCTTTCCCGTCACTTTTAATACTTCTTTGGCCAGTACGAGAGTCCAGGTTGGAACTCCGCTTAAACTGGTGACATTCTCTTTAATGGTAGCCTCAACCATTTTATCAATTTTCTCTTCCCAACGATCCATTAAAGCAATGGACAATTCCGGTGTGCGGATCATCTGTACCCAAAATGGCAGGTTTTGCAAAAGTATTGCAGAGATATCTCCATAGAACGAATCGTTGCTTTCAATATTGAGTTGATGACTGCCACCCAAACTCAAGCCCTTTCCCGAAAATATTTTTGTATCAGGCCGATTATTACAATAAAGTGAAAGAAGATCTTTTCCTCCCTTGAAATGACACTCTTCCATTGCTTCTGCGCTTACCGGAATGAATTTACTTTTCCCTGCTGTCGTACCTGAGGATTTAGCAAACCATTTGATGTCTGAAGGCCATAAAATATTTTGTTCCCCTCTCATCAACCTATCTATGAAAGGTTTTGTGGATTCATAATTCTGTACAGGAACTCTATTCTTAAAATCATCTACTTTGCGGATTGATTTATAATCAAAAGCAGTACCCCACTCAGTATTCTTTGCCGCATCTACCAACCTCACAAACCAATCCTGCTGAACATCATGAGGATACTTAATAAATAGCTCTATTTGATGAATACGCTTTTTCATCAACCAGCTTAGTATGGAATTAAGTATCGCCATCGACTATGAATCTGAGTAAAAATCCTGTAAATTTAAGACTAGGCTGACATAGCCTCGATTTCTTTATTAATTTTTTTAACGAGACCCTGCAATACCTTGCCCGGTCCAACTTCAATAAATTGAGTTGCACCATCAGAAACCATATTTTGAATGGTTTGTGTCCAGCGGACAGGCGCCGTTAGCTGACTCACGAGGTTTGCTTTTATTTCTGCGGGATCAGAGACGGGCATTGCATTTACATTTTGATACACCGGACAAATAGGCTCATTGAAATTCGTGGCGTGTATTTTCTTGGCCAATTCCTCACGCGCCGGTTCCATAAAAGGAGAATGAAATGCTCCTCCAACACTTAACACCAATGCACGCTTTGCTCCTGCTTCCTTCATCTTTTCACATGCTATATCAATACCTTTAATTGATCCTGAAATAACTAATTGTCCGGGGCAATTATAATTAGCTGCAACAACAATTTCACCAGAATTATTCACTTCTGCACAAATAGCTTCTACTACTTTGTCATCCAAATTCAGAACTGCTGCCATCGTTGAAGGAACAATTTCACATGCTTTTTGCATAGCTCCGGCTCTGACAGCCACAAGTCCCAAAGCATCTTCAAAGGTCAATGTTCTATTTGCTACCAATGCGGAAAACTCACCAAGTGAGTGACCTGCAACCATGTCAACATCATTGCTTCCTGACAAAGTCTCATGCAATATCACCGAGTGAAGAAATATTGCCGGCTGGGTTACATTGGTTTGTTTTAGTTCTTCATCAGTACCGCTGAACATGATGTCGGTGATCCTGAAACCTAATATTTCATTGGCTGATTCAAACATCTTTTTCGCAACAGAATTAGTATCATACAATTCTTTGCCCATCCCTGAAAATTGAGAACCTTGTCCCGGAAATAGATATGCTTTCTTCATCTTTCTAAGTTTTGTGTTCAGCAATATAAGCATGGATAAAATCTTATCAAAGGATAAAACGATATCTTTCCGCCGGGCACAAAAAAGCCCCGGAATAAATCCGGGGCTCCGCAATTAATTTATTAATTGATTAGTCTCTTCGACCACCAAAAATTCGCAGTAAAGCAAGGAACAGATTGATAAAATCAAGATATAAAGTTAACGCTCCTAATATGCTCATCTTAGCAGTGGCTTCGGTTCCGCCTTCAATGGTATTTCCTATGTTCTTTAATTTCTGAACATCATAAGCAGTAAGTCCGGTGAATACAATTACTGCAATAAAACTGATGATGTATCCCAGGCTATCACTTTTCATAAACATATTTACCAAACTGGCGATAACTATACCAATCAGCGCCATAATTAGCAAGCTGCCCATTTTCGTGAGATCAGTCTTAGTTGTGTAGCCCACAAGTGCCATGGTGCCAAACATTGCTGCTGCAATAAAGAAGACCTGATATATTGCACTTTGAGTGTAGGCTAGAAAAATAAAGCTCAAACTCATTCCCATAATAATGGAATACAACAGGAATACTCCTGTCATTGCAGTTGCTGAAAGTTTATTGACACCCATACCCATTAATAGGACCAAACCAAGTGGAGCAAACATCACCACATATCCCATGGTTGACAGTCCGCCCTTTTCAGTGTTGATAAGATAGCTCATGTATGACATGTCTGTTCCAAAGACATATGCAGTTACTGCCGAAATGGCTAATGCAATACCCATCCAGGAAAAAACACTTGATAGAAAGGATCTTGTTTGAGTGGTACCGGCCAATCCGGGCTGATTACTCAGGTTAAAATTCATATTGTTATTGTCCATTTTCTCTTTTTATTTTGTTTTACAAAATTATACTATTTTTTTTTCCGGATACACTTTTTAATCTTGCCAATCCGGGTTCATCTGTGGCCTCGTGCTGCAAATCTCTTGCCAAAGAATTGTTTTATGAAAGATTGGCAGATATAAGCCTGAAGAATTCAGACCGTGTCTTATCATTTTCAAATTCACCCGTAAAGGCAGATGTTGTTGCCACTGAGTTTTGCTTCTGAATGCCACGCATGAGCATGCATAAATGCTTCGCTTCTATCACAACTGCTACACCGAGCGGCTTGAGTGTTTCTTGCAAGCAGTCCCGGATATCCATGGTAAGGCGTTCCTGAACTTGCAATCTTCTTGCGAATGCATCAACCACCCTTGGAATTTTACTCAACCCAACTATCGACCCGTTTGGGATATAAGCTATATGGGCCTTGCCAAAAAATGGAAGCAAGTGATGCTCACAGAGTGAATAAATCTCGATATCTTTCACGATCACCATCTGTCGGTAGTCATCCTTAAACAAGGCAGATCTAAGGATGGCTGCAGGATCAAGATCATATCCATGAGTCAAGAATTGCATGGCTTTGGCAGCGCGTTCCGGAGTTTTAATTAAACCTTCACGAGAAACATCCTCCCCCGTACCACTGATGATTGAACTGTAATGAACAGATAGGGCCTTGATCAATTCCGGATTATACTGGTCTACTTTGGCATAGCCATCCATGTTGTTTTCCAGCGGCATTTTTTTGTCAATTGTCATGTGAAAGGATTATGATCCAAAATATTCTACAGTATTCTTTTCGGTTTCCTGAATCTTAACGCTGTGCAACTTACAACCTAATGCACTTATTGGCAATTCTATCTGCTTCCAAATTTCTACTGCAAGGACTTCTGTAGAGCTAAACTTACCTTTCATAAAGTCAACATCCATGTCAAGATTTTTATGATCCAGCTTATCGAGTATGAACTGTTTTAAAATAAGACTGACATCAGAAAGATTGGTTACGAAACCTGTCTCCGGATTTACCTCTCCCTTGACTGTTACCCAAAGAATGTAATTGTGTCCGTGCCAATTTGCATTGGAGCATTTGCCAAACACCTCTTTGTTTTTCTCGTCTGACCAATCAGTTCTGGAGAGTTTGTGGGCTGCACTAAACGTCTCTTTTCGCGTTATATAAACCATTTTCCAGGAATAATGTTTGCAAAGATACAAGATTCATGATAAGAAGAATTCATTTCAAAGTTATCTTTGTCATATGGAAATACTCCTCGTCGCGGCTACTGAAGAAGAAATGGCCCCTTTAAGGGATATTTGGTTCCGAAAGCACAAAGTAGAATTCCTTGTAACAGGGGTTGGCATGGTTGCTACAAGCTATGCCCTTGCCAAGGCTTTTACTGAAAAACCATTCCAGCTTGCAATTAATACAGGATTAGCAGGAGCTTTTGACCGAAATCTTAGGCTTGGGGAGGTTGTAAGGGTCTCTGAAGATATCCTTGCTGAACTTGGAGCCGAAGATGATGATGATTTTCTCACATTAAAGGAAATAGGGCTTGAAGGCGTTGACATATTTCTGAACATGGACGAGGTGCTTCTGAAGGAATTGAACGAATTCAAGAAAGTCAGAAGTATTACTATAAATACAGTTCATGGAAATGAAGCAAGTATTAATAAGATCCGTGAAAGACTGCATCCCCACATCGAAACTATGGAAGGAGCTGCCTTTTTTTATGCATGCGGAAAGAGTAACATTCCGGCCATTCAGTTAAGGGCCATCTCCAACTTCGTAGAAAGAAGGAACAAGTCGAATTGGGATATTCCGCTGGCATTAAAAAGCATGAAACAAGCTGTTGCGTTGATTATTGAAAAAATATAAATGTCTGATCAAATGCACTCCAACACACTTTCATTAGGATTTTCACCTTGCCCGAATGATACTTTTCTATTTGATGCATTAATTCATCAAAAAATCAATACCGAAGGACTTCTCTTCGAGCATGTACTGGAAGATGTCGAGAGCCTTAATCGCAAAGCTTTTGACTCAGTTCTAGATATCACTAAATTGAGCTTTTTTGCGTATGGATTCCTGAGTAACGAGTATCAACTTCTGGATGCAGGTGCTGCATTAGGATATGGTGTTGGCCCACTGCTGATTTCCAAAAAGAAATTTTCGGATCCAAAAGTTGAAATTAAATCGGTTGCAATTCCAGGGAAATATACGACAGCCAATTTTTTATTCTCCCTCTTCTTTCCTGATCTGAAAATAAAAAACGAAATGCATTTCTCTTTGATAGAAGACGCAGTGCTCAAAGGACAAGTAGATGCAGGAGTAATAATTCATGAAAACAGGTTTACTTATGCCGACAAAGGACTTCATCAAATCGTAGATCTTGGCAGCAAATGGGAAGAAATAACTTCATCACCGATTCCTCTGGGTGGCATTGCCGTTCGAAGATCTTTGAGTCAAGACTTAAAACTAAAGATAAACTCCCTCGTTCAAAAAAGTGTTGAATATGCCATAGCTAATCCACTTTCATCGGGCGCTTTCGTGAAAAGCCATGCTCAGGAAATGCACCCTGAAGTGATTATGCAACACATTGGATTATATGTAAATAATTCATCTATAGACATAGGCAACAAAGGACGCGATTCGATTTATATGCTTTATGAGAAGGCAAAAGCACTTAATCTTATCAATACACTCAAAGAACCAATATTCCTTGAGGCAAAAGAAATTCAAAAACAATATTAGTTAAGAGGCAAAGGACAAAACCGGCTGCATTCCTTTGTAGGTTCGGATGTTTTCTGTTTTCTTTACAAGATCAATTTCTAATCTTATTTTATACCATGATAATTGTTACAGGTGCGGCAGGGTTTATTGGAAGTTGCCTGGTGAGAAAATTAAATGACGAAGGCTTCAACGACCTGATCCTCGTTGACGACTTCAGCTCAACAGAAAAGGCGGCTAATCTGACCGGTAAAATATTCACTGCACAAGTGGACCGAAAGATTTTTCACACGTGGCTGAGAGACAATCATAAAATGGTCCAGTTTATTTATCACATTGGCGCAAGAACAGATACTACAGAGTTCAATACAGCTATTTTTGATGAGTTGAACCTTAATTACACTAAAAATATCTGGAATTTATGTGTAGAGTTTGGCCTGCCATTAGTGTATGCTTCTTCAGCAGCGACCTACGGCGAAGGAGAACACGGATATAAAGACGATCATGCAATAGTTGAAAAACTCACTCCGCTGAATCCATACGGCGAATCAAAAAATAATTTTGACAAGTGGGCTCTGAAGCAAGAGAAGCAGCCTTATTTTTGGGTGGGCTTAAAGTTTTTTAATGTTTACGGACCTAACGAATACCATAAAGGAAGAATGGCTTCCGTGATTTTCCATGCATTCAATCAGATCAAAAAAAACGGGAGCATGAAACTATTCAAGTCACACAGACCTGATTATAAAGACGGAGAACAACTGAGGGACTTTGTGTACGTGAAAGATGTAGTCGAAATCTGTTATTTCTTTTTGCATCACAGAAAGGATTCGGGCTTATACAACCTTGGTTCCGGAAAAGCAAGAACCTTTCTGGCTTTGGCTACGAACACATTCTCATCTCTGGGCCTTGCTCCTAAAATAGATTTTATCGATACGCCTGAAGATATCAGAGGTAAATATCAATACTTTACAGAGGCAGATATGACTAAGATTAAAAAGATCGGCTATAAACGTGAATTCTACACTCTGGAACAAGGTGTAAATGACTATGTAACTAATTACCTGGAAAAAAATGCCCGCTGGTAAATCTATTTAGCAAAAAACAAAAAGAAGGGATTTCCTCAAAAATCACGAGGCACAATTTAATCAACCCTAGAAGCTATACGTATATCCTATCCCCGAAACAAAATCTCTTGATTTGTTTTCAAGAATATCCTTTTGGATCAGGTAAAAAAGATTCAAACTACTACGGCGGTTAAAATCGTAATCGACACCAACCTCGTATCTGGACTTGTCAAAAACGTGATCCTCCTCTTTCAAATTATCTAACACGTAGTAGTATTCCGTTGCTATGTATGGTGTATATTTCTTATTCAGATCCAATTTCAAAGTTAACTTCGTTCTGGTATACCACTCAGGAATTTTACCATTTTCACTGGAATGAATACTCTCAACCTGACTCTGTACACGTTGCCTTAAAGTGATACTCACCGGCTTGAACTTCCTCTTATAGGTTAAGTCTACGTACAACCTGTGCCTTGTACTATAATAGGTAAGCTTATTTTTCGACATCCATCGGTAATTCACAGATACTTTCAGTGATGGCTTAATATCATAATCAACTCCGAGGTCAGTAAAAAACTGATCTACATCAGATATGTTCTGGTGCAACCGAACCTGTTCCGATAAACTGGCAGCCATCCTTCTGGTAATCTGATGCTTCACCGTTACACTAGACCACAGTCCTGCATCGTCCTGTTGTGCATGAGAAGGACAACTGAAGAGAGCAAAGAACATGCTTATTAAAACAAGATTTTGGATCGACGGGCGCACTTCTATTTCATTTGTGATTTTAGCCTCGATCATCACCGGATCCCCAATTATCCTGAGGCTGATCACTTTCTATCTTAACATTGGACTTAAGGGCGGTATCCTCATAATAGTATACTTTGACGGATGCCACATCTTTAAGAAAGTCAATCTTATTTACACTGACTTTGTGAATATCCAAACCGGTTCGTGTTCTCAGGTCTTCCATCAAAGCTCCATAATTTTCAGGTCTGATCATCTCGATATTTTCGTATAAGATGGATTTTACCATTTCATTTCTCACCAGCCAGTTTCCATCCAGCATATAAGTGAATACTATCAGGATGAGGTTGATTATAATTAATTCAAAATATGTTGCCTTGCTCACTGCACATATCAATCCCATCGCAATTACGATGAAAAGATAGGTCATGTCCTTTGTACTTATGCCTTCTGTCCTATACCTTAACATAGAAAACACGGCAAAGAGTCCGAAGGCTGCTCCCATGGACATATCTACCTTATTTAACAGGTAAGTAATTATAAAGATGATGATATTGAACAAAAAGAAAGTAAACAGATAATCCTTCTTCTTATAAATTCGGAAGTATATCAGTCGAACAATGATCAACATCGCCATGATGTCAATCAGAAGCCGCCAGAAAAATTTATCTGATAATTTGTCAAATAATTCGAATGATGCAAAGTCGTTCATGATGCTTTTAGAAGTTTGTTCAAATATAATAGTGTAGGCTTAAATATATTTTTTTTCAACTCCGGGTGTAAAGTGATTACACCCAGACAATATTTGCTTATAGATTTCTGGGCAATTCCAAAAGATTTCATCAGTTCTACAAAATGACTTTTATCTCTGGCACTCGCCCTCTTTACTTCTGCAATAACCAAACCTGAATAAACATGTTCTTGAATATCATTCTTGAAGGTCAGCATTGTATCTACCGTCAATCTTTCCTGGGAAGTTTTACTTACAAAAGTAATACGAACATAATTGACCCATAGTTTAGCTTCAAGACTTGCCGGATCGACATTGGAGATGCTTTTAACCAGATCTTTAGACTTATCAGCTATCAATTTAACGATCTCCGGTCTTTTGATCCTGTCTTTTATCGTTCTTCCCTTATTGTTTTTAAATTTTACTTCAAAGAAATTAAGATTTGACTCCACATATCTCCTGGAACGAAATTTAAAACGATTCGCTTTACCGTTATGATGTCTGATATATAGATTAAACTTTTCAGTATCAAAATAAAGTGTTTCGTAATGATTGTAACGCTGCCCTTCGATCTCAAGGACTTTATAATGTTCAGACATTCGTCGGAACAACTCGGGTATGACTGAATCTTTGAACATGAACTTAGTATCAATTCTGTCTTGCAGCTTGACACTATCCATTTCCTTCAAAGAAATCGGTTCAAAATCTTGTAATAAAGTACTAAGCTGATTCAAAATAATTCTAATATTCGTAGGTGTACTTTCTAATCTCTAACACGGTCCCTTTCCCATCCGTAGTTCTTCGTTCAATTTTCATTCCTTTTTTATCATAGAGATTAAACTCCTTTTTGATTACATTGTTCTTACTATCCATTGTAATTTCTGTCGTTCTTTCCCCCTGTGCATTATATGTATAGATCTCTTTATTAATCAGCTTCCCATCCCCATCAAATCTGCTTTCTTCTGTTTTATCGCCAAGAGCATCATACTTAGTGACTATCTTTTTTTCCACCTTACCTTCTGGAGAGTAATTTATCTGCTCGGTTACATCACCATTCTTATTGAGCACGTAACTTTCATGCATTTTCACCTTACCTTCTTTATCGTAGTCGATAATCTCCAACAATTTAGAATCTGAATCATAGCGTTCGAAAGATTCCGGTATGGTGACCTCAACACCGTTTTTAACGGTAGTCATTGTAACCTTTACCGATTTGATCTTATGTTTTTTAATATCCTTCTTGCTTTGACTGAAAGTTTGCGTTGACAATCCGGTAAACAAAAGAAATATGAGCAGGCAGTTTAACTTCTTCATACTAATTTTTTGTAGTTAGAACGATAATTTCATTTGCGACAACCGTCTGATTCTTTCCGGTCACTTCCACCTCTACAAATATCGGAACATCCGGTCGAAAAGTCGATCCGGCTGTACCATTGGCAGATCCGGTTGAGTCTTCTGAATAAGCAAATATTTTGTACTTGCCTTTTTGCAGGTACTTAAACTCATACGTGCCATCAAAACTAGTCTTCACATCATTATCGTAAATGTTACCATCTGCACCATAGATCACGAACACATCATGGTCAACGGCCGGGAATGTATCCGGGCAGCAATTGAAATTATTGTTGTCGAAATTATAAACAGTTATCTTTCCTGTAATTGTAGAGGTTCCGCCTTCTCCTGCTTCTTTTTTGCATGAATAAAATGCGAGAATGAAGGAGAAAATCAAGGTTAAACTGAGCAGGCCCGAGCTTTTTTTCATTTTCTTAATGTTAATTTTCCACAAAGATGGAAATATTTTTCCCTCTAAGGAGTCATTTTGGTTAGTGAATTGATCTGTTACGGCAAGAGAGATAAAATAGTTGTGCTATTTCATACGGGATTCGTACATTTTTGTAATTCAAATTTCGTTTTTTGACAAAGATTAAGCCAGAATCAATTGGTTCAAAAATCTGCATGTTAAAATGCTCTAATCTCATTCTCAGTCACTTATTAATCAATGCCATAGCCAAGAAAATAGCTGAACGACCGTTTTCTTACGAAATTGTATAATATATGTACCTTGAGGCAGATTTATAATATGAAAAAAGTCGAAATTACTTCTGTTTTTACAGAATATAATGAAGTCAAGGAACTTTCGGAAGAAGATCAGAATTTAGTAAAGGCCGCACGTCAAAGTGTTAGCAAAGCCTATGCACCTTATTCTCGTTTCCAGGTAGGGGCAGCCGTTTCTCTGGAAAACGGTATCATTATGCGAGGGAACAATCAGGAAAATGCCAGCTACCCTATAGGATTATGTGCTGAGCGAGTTGCCATTTTCGCTGCAGGTGCCAATTACCCTGGAGTGAAAATCAGAGCTATAGCCGTTACTGCACTTTCTGATCAATTTTTAATTGACAAACCCATAACCCCTTGTGGAGCATGCAGGCAAGCAATTGCCGAATATGAACATCGTTATCATGGTCAGATTCGCCTGATACTTGTAGGTGAAGTTGGCAAGGTCTTGGTAGCAGATACCATTAAGCAGTTTTTACCTTATCAGTTTACAGCGGAAGATCTAAAAGTAAAAACTACCTGATTCCGGAAAGCATTGATTATCATACTGAGGCTGAGACAAAATTTTGTCCGTTTGATTTTCGATTAAAGCCTCTTGCAACCTGCAGAAGCATTTGATTACAAAAACAATGAAGCGAGGTTTAATAATATTCCTTTTAATTATTTCTCCGATCCTATTGCCGGCTCAGCGCAATGTCAAGGATTCGCTTATTTCCTTTCCCATGATCGGAGCTACAGGCGCATTTCAGATGCCGGGAGCAGATATGAAAATAAGATTTGGTAATAACTTTAATATCGGAGGTGTCTTCCAATGGAAAACAAGGAAGAATTTTGTGATTGGACTTGATGGTCAGTTTCTTTTCGGTAATACTGTACATGAAAATACTATTCTTGACTCTATCACTACCAGTCAAGGCGGAATTATATCATCAAATGGAGATTTTGCCACAGTTTTTTTGTATGAAAGAGGATGGAAATTTGAAATTAAGCTTGGCAAAATATTTCCGATCATAGGGCCCAACAAAAACTCAGGACTGTTCACCAGTTTTGGGGCAGGACTGCTACAACATAAAATTCGGATAGAAAATCAGCAGAGCTCCATCCCATCTATTGAAGATGATTATAAAAAGGGATATGACCGTTTAAGTAATGGACTAAGTCTGACAGGCTTCATCGGTTACGTTAATTTCGGAAACCGGAAGCTTGTAAATTTTTATGCAGGATTTGAATTTACAAAAGCATTAACTCAGAACCGAAGATCCTTTAATTTTGACACGCGTGAGCAGGATCTCACAAAACGAAATGATCTGCTGAGTGGAATTCGATTAGGATGGGTCATCCCAATATATAAGCGTGCGCCAAAAGATTATTACTATAATTGAATTCTGAAGCTAAATGATCTTCATATATAATTTAGCGATCTTTTTTTATGTTTTCGTTATTCGTATCGCTTCACTATTAGGAAATGCTAAGGCTAGCCTATGGATTACAGGGAGAAAAAACTGGAAAGAGAAAATTAAAACTTTTAAAAAGCGAGACGATAAAACATTTTGGTTCCACTGTTCTTCACTTGGCGAATTTGAACAAGGAAGACCTTTGATTGAAGAATTTCGAAAACACTTTCCGTCCTCCAATATTATTTTAAGCTTTTACTCCCCTTCAGGCTACGAGATTCGCAAAAACTACGAATATGCCGACCTGGTCTGCTACCTACCTTCGGACACAAAGAAAAACGCCAATTACTTCATTGACACCTTAAAACCCGATCAGGCATTTTTTATTAAGTATGATTACTGGTATCACTTCCTGTCTGTCCTACACGAAAAAAATATTCCTTCGTTTATTGTTTCAGGCATTTTCAGAAAACAGCAATCATTTTTCAAGTGGTACGGAACTTTCTCAAGAAAAATGCTCGGATGCGTAAAACATTTTTTTGTTCAGGATATTAATTCAGGAACATTACTACAAAGCTTAGGACTCTCTAACTTCACAATCAGTGGTGATACAAGATTTGACAGAGTCGTGAAAAATGTTTCCGCTGCTAATAGATCTGAAATAATTGA
>DAOQWA010000043.1:0-26272 GCA_035341855.1 Bacteroidia bacterium | reverse complement strand
AGTGACCCCCTGCTTGTAAGGCAGGTGCTCTGAACCAGCTGAGCTAAGCTCCCAAAAAATTGATAATCAGTTGTTTGGTTAGCACTTTGAAGCTATTCTTTCAAAATGGGTTGCAAATATATTCAAATTTCTAGTGTTTTAAAAATTTCTTTGATATTCCTGTGTACTTTTTGTGCTGATTTTCATCGATTTGAAAGAGACTATGCCGGACTTGTGCTCTGATTTGGTGGACCTGTTTCTTCTCCTACTGCTTCTTACCGTTCATCCGCACTTTGTTTCGGAGTTGCTTTGACTGTAGGCTATAATTCCCGGTAAGAGAAAAGTCATACTTATTTAGAAGAAAATTGTATGAATTAGATCAGTTGCTGTTCGATTTCAGTAGTTGCATTTTGAAATTCTGAATAAATTATTGAACAGCTTTTCAACATACCTACATCATTGCTACATCATTTTTTTTAGCAATCATTCAGCTTCCGATTTAACTTTGAAAGTACACGAACATATCCCGGTATTGGCTTAAATAATTGAAACATGTCTTTAAGGTTGACCTGTACCTGCATTCTATTGTTGTGTATCACCCGAACTGTTTATTCCAGAAGTATGACTAATTCTGATTTGGATTTTTGGATCGGTAAATGGACTTGCATCGTTGATGATACGGTGGTCGGAGAGAATGTCATTCGCAAAACAATGAATGATCGTGTAGTGGAAGAAAATTTTATGACTTATACCGATGGTTTTGTTGGTGCAAGTTGGAGCGTTTTTGATAGTGTAAATTCAGTATGGAAACAGACCTGGGTAGATAACGCAGGAGCATATATGAATTTTACCGGTGCAAAAAGTAATGATACTATTTTCTTCATAGAAGATAATTCCGTGACACTAAACGGACAGAAACATTACAGACGCATGATATTTTATTCGATCGAATTGAACAGTTTTGAATGGAAATGGCAAAGCTCAATTGATCGAATTAAATGGAAAACGAACTGGCATATTTTTTACAAAAGACAATAGAAAGAAAAATATTTTTATCAATCAATCTTTATATACCTCGTGCTTATGTTACAAGAAATACAAAACGATTTACAAGTGGATAATGTCGAGATCAAAGGTATGAAGCAACTTTATTTCATTCTCTGGACAATAGGTGAAAAGTTTCCTCCGCAGAAGACTTTGTCCAACCACGAATTGCCAAGACATGAGAATTACTTGAAGCAGGCTTATCGTGAAGGCAGACTCCTTATGGCAGCTCTATTCGAAAACGGTAGCGGCGTAATTACTCTCATGGAGGCAGAGACAGAATATGAGATACATAAGTTTGTCCGAAATAACCCTGAGGTAATGGATAAAAAAATTCAGGCAAGAATTAAACCATGTAAGCCTGTACATTGGAAAAGTTTTAATTAATCTATGGTCTTTTATCGTCTGACTATATTTTCAGTCACCCGATGTGAAGATTGATCCGTTGAATAATTAAATATTAGTTTATTTTTTTCTAAATATATATGCGCCCGATTCGGCACCCCACACTTGCTTGTCATTTTCATCAAAACCACGGTCCCAGCTTTCAAGAGTGGTCGCCGTAATTTTTACTTCAGCCGTTGCATAGCTTGATCCGTTTCTTTCGCTGGGACAATTTTTTCCAAGAGTGCTTCCTAGAAATGTATTCTGATCTGTCCTCTTAAGAAAGACAGAACAACCTTCTTTCTCGGTGATGGAATCAGGATTCAATTTTTCAATTAGATCTGCCCGGCCTGCAAATCGTAACGGGTCCTTAAGGAGAAAGATCTTGCTTTCAAATACTCCCTTTTCATTTTCTGTAAGTTGATAGATTCTTTGTCTATAAGGTTTTTCTAAATTGCCTGATACGGCCTGTTCAACATAGAACCAAAATCCATTAACTCTATCAGTCCAAACAGGGATTATTTCCAGGTTTATATCGAAATAATTAGAGGTATCCTGTAAGTGCTGCTCCCTGCTGTCAAAGCTGCCTTGCATCCACTTTGCCAGAACTTGCAAGTCGGCAGACTGACCTCTCAGGTCTAAAAAGAGAAGGCTAAGAAGAAAAATTCCGATAAGTCTTTTCATAAAGGTGTTTTTCAATGATTATCTTGTGCTTTATTGGTCATAAATGTAAGAATATTAAAATGAAGTTTATTTTATTGTTTATTAGCTTGTTTCTGGCTTGCAGTCCATTGCAGCTTTGCCATGCCCAGGAAATAAAATGGTCAAAGCCGGTGAGCGACAATAGCAAGATGCCTTATATGAAAATAATGGGTGCCGGTTCGAATGGCTTTTATGTCTTGCGAAGTAATTTGACATTCGATAACACAAAAGCCCGTTCAGGTTTCAAATCCAGAAAATACTTGCTGCAAAAATTTTCTATGGATATGAATCTGCTGGCCGAGTTTGATCTAAGAGCACCTGTAGAGGATGGCCGATTAGCTGACCTTCAGATGGTAAATGAAAAAGTCCTGCTGATTTTTTATTCGACTGACAAAGCCGACAACCACTATAAATTCTATGCTCAATTTTTGACTGAAGCGGGGGATCTGGAAGGTTCAGCAGTGCTCCTGGTAGAATTTGCTGCCGAAAATATTGATGAAGATAACCTGCCCGGAATCGTCACTTCGAAGGATGGTTCTAAGATTGCCTTTACGTACAGAAAATTATCGAAAGACCGTGAGGAACAATATTACCAGACTGTAGTTCTTGATTCAACACTTAAGCATTTGTATGTCAAAGATTTTAATGTGATGTTGCCTGTTAAGCAATACGTTCCCCTTTCTTTCTTACTTACAGATGAGGCAAACTTCTTCATCCTGGGAATAAAATTTACAACTGATAAGAAGGTCAAATCTCCCGGTGAAAGTTTTTATCTTCTTTCCGGCTACAATAAAGCTAACGATCAATTTGTAAATAAAGAAGTCAAGATCGATGATAAGTTTTTGACAGACGTGTCTATTACCGCCGATAGTTATAATCATCAGGTTGTTGTGATTGGCTTTTATTCAGACAGGACCAGCTATTCAACTGCAGGAGTTTTCTACTATAGCATGACTGAAGACAGCCTGATCGATTCACGGATATATAGCTCGCCATTTCCACAAGAGTTTATGGTGAAGTTTATGGGAGAAAGAAGAGAAGGAAGAGGGAAGGAGCTTGTAAATTATTCAATCGACAGACTCATGTTGAGGAAGGATGGCGGAGCAGCTCTCGTAGCGGAATCATTTTACCAAACGACTAGAACTTATTGGGATTACTATACTCAGTCAACTCTCAGCCACTACTATTATC
The DNA here is from genome assembly GCA_035341855.1 of Bacteroidia bacterium. Lineage (GTDB taxonomy): Bacteria > Bacteroidota > Bacteroidia > AKYH767-A > 2013-40CM-41-45 > QQVM01. Next base: position 22,972 of record DAOQWA010000043.1, on the reverse strand, counting down.
ATTTTGGAAGTATCATGGTAGTCTCAATAAACCCTGACGGACGAATCCTCTGGGGAAATGTTGTGAGCAAAGACCAAAACTCCATTGATGATGCAGGTTACTTTTCATCTTATTGTTCAGTGATCTCTGGAGGGAAGTTGTATTTTATGTACAACAAATATGTGAATGAGAATTCGTCTGTATTGATAACTGATGTTGACGGACAAGGAAATCAAAAAACAAACGTGTTGTTTAATGAGGTAGAAAGAGTATCTATCCTTCCAAATAGTGCGAAGCAATTGGATGAAGACCTGTTTATTTTACCGGCATACAAAGAGAACAAGTTTCACTTTGTGAAGTTGGTCTTTGAGTAGTTTATTTTCAGAATAAAAATTGTGGATCAAGAAAAAAAGACCATGTAATAAACTGACATGGTCTTTATAATTTTCTTTAGAGAATGATCAGGATCTTTTTTTGAGATAAACCTTTTGCCCCGGCTTGAGAGCCTGTTCTGCATCCAGGTCATTGTACTTACAAATATACTTTACTTTGACGCCCATAGCCTGTGATATAGAGTGGACTGTATCTCCGGCTTTTGCTGTAATAATGCTTTTTTCACCTGTGGTTTTCTTGGGTTTAAGGTAAATGATTTGACCGGCAATAAGTGCGTCCCGGCTACTCATATCATTATACTTTGGAAGTTGCCAGTGTCCCAATTCAAATTCAATGGCAAGACTATGAAAAGTGTCACCATTACGCACGACAATATAATCAACTCCATTATTTTGTTTTACCCTTCTGCTTTCAAATGCATTTACGGCTTCTACCGAAGGCACGGAGATCCTGTTAATTTCGCGCGTCTTATTCTCTTCGATAACAGGAACCACGTCAGTGCTGGCATAGGCGGGACCACCGGTGTCGTTGTCCAGTAAATACAGTTGATTGTCTTCAATGATTTTTATTAGCTTTTCAGCATAAGTTGGTTCAGTGGCATATCCTGCTTTTTTTAATCCTTTTGCCCAGCCTTTATAATCTTTGATGTCAAGGTCAAACAAGAACGCATAACGTGGTCGTGTTCTTAGAAAGTTAGAGTGGTCGTCATAGGATTCAAGAACCGATTGGTATTTTCTAAAACACTCATCCTTCGTATCGTCATCCTGAATGAATCCCGGACCTTTCCAATCAGAGCATTTTATTCCGAAATGATTATTGGCCTGCCTCGCCAGATTGCTATTTCCATCACTGGATTCAAGAAGAGCCTGTGCCATAGTAATGCTTGCAGGGACTCCCATTTTTTTCATGTCTCTGATAGCATCATCCTTATACATGGCGATATACTCGCTGCGACTTATTTTTCGGCCTTCGCCGGCAAAAAGAATTGCAGGTATTAAGAGTGCAATTAAAAATGAAGATGACTTGAAATTCATAATGTATTTAACGGATTGATAAGCAGTGTATTCGATCTTGGTAAAGCTTTTTAGTCCTTACTATAACGGTAATGGATCAAAAAGGGATTCAGTTTTCATAAATTTAATTGAAAATCTTACAAAAAATATACAAAGTCACTGTGTTTTATGTTTCAAGCGTTTTGCCGAAGTCAAATATACCTCCGCTATGGATCATCATAATTTTTGATCCGGAAGGAAAAAGGTCTTTTGAGATCATATCGGAAATCGCAAAAAACAATTTTCCGGTATAAACAGGTTCAGTCGGAATTCCTGTAGATATTGAAAATTCGGAACAGAAATTTTCAAGCTCCAGCGATTTTTTTGCATAACCTCCAAAATGATAGTCAAAAGTGATTGAAGTTTTTTCCTTATCAGCTCCTTTTGAGTAAACAGATGAGGGTAAAAAATTTTCTGCTTTTAATACAGAAACTCCAATCGCCTTTTGATGCTCTAGTAATTTTGAAGCAACCCCGGCAAGTGTAGCGCCGGTTCCGGTGGCAATGCAAACATGTGTTGTATCTGCAGGTACATCATCCATTATCTCCTTACAACCTTTTACTCCATCTGCATTGCATCCTCCTTCCGGAATTATCATCAAATCATCCGGTCTGCAATTTAACTCCGGGAATTTCTTTACGCAAAGTGCCATGATCATCTCCTGAAAAGCTATCTCCGCTCGTAATCTGTAATGTTCACGTGTGACATCAATAATTTTCATTCCGCATCTTTTCAGAAACTCTATATTGGGATTCACAACAAGTTCTTCACCTCTCATGATAGCGACCATCGGTATATTAAAAATCTTCCCGGCTGCTGCGCAGGCTACCAGATGGTTTGAATATTTACCACCGAAAGTTATGATGGCCTTTTTTTCTGAGCCCTTAAACGCCTGGAGGTTGTATTTTAATTTTCTCCATTTATTTCCTGCAAGGAAAGGGTGGCCTAAATCTTCCCGAAGGACCGAAAGCTCTACATCGGCCGGTAACGTGCCTTTTAGAGCTATTTTTTGGACAGGAGACTTCGGGAAATGCATCAACATGTCTGATTCTGAGCTTTGTTTGCAGATTTGTATTCGGTAAATTTGCATAAATTTATTTAAAGAGATTTCTATTAAAACTGAAATTGCTTTTCCATTTATGGCAATACATGAAAAATTCGACCCTGAGGATTATTACCTTTCTCCTGAGGGCTATATCATCTTTACAGAAAAATATCATTTAAAAAGAGGATATTGTTGTCAAAGCGGATGCAAGCATTGCCCCTGGGATTTCAATAAGACAAAGAAGAAAAAAACCGACTCTAATTAATCAGCTCATGCAGACAGAAGTCCACAACGAAAAATTGGATCTGAAAAAAAGTAAAACGCCTACCGGTACTGCAATTTCCTGCAAAGGTTGGGTTCAGGAAGCAGCTTTACGCATGCTTCTCAATAACCTTGATCCTGAAGTAGCAGAATGTCCTGAAGACCTGATCGTGTACGGAGGACGAGGCAAGGCAGCCAGAAATGTTCAGGCTTTTCACATGATCGTGAAAGCACTTAAAGATCTTAATGAAGACGAAACATTGCTGATTCAAAGTGGAAAAGCAGTCGGAATTCTTCCAACACATAAAGATGCGCCAAGAGTAATCTTGTCGAATTCACAACTGGTTCCGCATTGGGCGAATTGGAAAGTGTTTGATGAGTTGGAGAAAAAGGGATTGATGATGTATGGACAGATGACCGCAGGTTCATGGATCTATATAGGTTCGCAGGGAATCGTTCAAGGTACTTACGAAACTTTTAATGCTCTTGCCGAGAAACATTTTAAGGGGAGTCTTAAAGGGAAATTGAGTGTTACTGCCGGCCTGGGCGGTATGGGCGGTGCACAGCCTTTGGCAATTACAATGGCCGAGGGTGTATGCCTGGCTGCTGAAGTTGAAGAATGGAGAGCGAAGAAAAGAGTAGAGACCGGGTATCTTGATTTCATTGAACATGATATTGACAAAGCCATTGATCTTGCTCTTGAATTCAAGAAGAAAGGAGAGAATAAATCGATTGCGGTCATTTGTACTGCCGTAAAATTATTGAAGCGAATGATGGAGCGAGGTATTATTCCCGATGCACTTACAGATCAAACTTCTGCGCATGATCCATTGGTAGGGTATCATCCGGAAGGCATATCATTGGAAGAAGCCAATGTATTACGTGAGAAGAACGAAGAGAAATTCGTACAGATGGTTTATGATTCGATGGCTGAACACGTAAAGCTGATGTTGAAGTTTCAGGAAATGGGTAGCATCACTTTCGACTACGGTAATAACTTACGTGGACGAGCACTGGAGCATGGCGTAAAAAATGCCTTCGATTTTCCGGGCTTTGTTCCGGCATATATTCGTCCTCTCTTTTGTGAAGGTAAAGGACCGTTCAGGTGGGCAGCACTTTCCGGAGACCCTAAAGATATTTTAGAAACTGATAGGGTAATTCTTGAACTCTTTCCTGAGAACAAATCACTTCACCGATGGATTAAAATGGCACAGGAGCGTATTGCATTCCAGGGCTTGCCGGCAAGAATTTGTTGGTTAGGAATGGGTGAAAGAGAAAAGGCCGGACTGGCATTTAATGAGCTGGTGAAAAAAGGTATCGTGAAGGCACCACTGGTTATAGGTCGTGATCATTTAGATACAGGTTCTGTTGCTTCACCAAATCGCGAAACAGAAGCAATGCTCGATGGCAGTGATGCCGTTGCAGACTGGCCGGTGTTGAATGCACTGATCAATACAGCAGGCGGGGCAAGTTGGGTTTCCTTGCATCATGGCGGTGGCGTTGGTATGGGTTATTCCATACATTCAGGAATGGTGATTGTTGCCGATGGTACCGATGATGCGCAACAAAGGATAAAAAGAGTACTCAATAATGACCCTGCCATGGGCGTTATCCGACATGCTGATGCAGGTTATGATATAGCGCTTGACACTGCAAGGAAGTTTCGTTTAAACCTCAACGATCGCCTGGGTTCATAAGTAATTGAGATCAAATTTCGGCAAGGTTATTGTTTCTGCTCAGGCATAACTACATCCTATGAAAAAGCATATATCTCTGGTCTTCACCCTCATGATTTTGGGAACAGTTGTATTTCTAAGTTCCTGTGAAGATTCAAACGACCCAACAATAGACGATCGTGAAAAGTACTTAGGTCTGTGGAAAGCCAGTTCTTTTGGTCCAGGTGGTGATGTAAATTTTAATATGACTATTACAGCATCAAACAGTGATGAAAACGGAATCCTGATGGAAAATTTTGATGCCCTCGGTTCCGGAACCTTTGTGATTGGAAGCGTTAGTGCCAATTCGATTTTTATCCCAAGTATTCTTGTTGGCTCAGATACCGTTCAGGGTAATGGAACTTATAACAGTGATAAAACACTGTCTTTCAATTATCAAATTCGGGATGGGCAGACCGTTGAAAACAGAACCGCCACTGCAAGAAGATAGATGTTTTAAAATCTTCAGACTAACTCTGCGATAACGCTTTCGCCACCCTTGACCTTATCTTCGAGCTTTACATTTATCTTCGTACCCAACGGCAGGAAAAGATCAACACGTGATCCGAATTTAATAAAACCCATCTCCGATCCTTGTATTGCCTGATCACCTTCCTTTGAATAACAAACAATTCTGCGTGCCAGAGCCCCGGCAATTTGTCGGAATAAAATCCTCACTTTTGAATTTGTTTCTACAACAACCGTTGTTCTTTCATTTTCGGTTGATGATTTAGGATGCCATGCCACAAGGTACAAGCCGGGGTGGTATTTCGAAAAAATTACTTTACCTCCAATAGGATAGCGATTGACATGTACATTTATAGGAGACATGAAAATCGAAACCTGGATACGTTTATCTTTTAGAAATTCATTTTCCGTAGTTTCTTCGATAACAACAACTTTCCCGTCAGCAGGAGCCAGGATATGTTTATCGTTGATGATGATATTCCTTTTGGGGTGGCGAAAAAATTGAAGGACAATAAGAAACAAAGCAACCGAAAGTGCCAGGATTATATTCTGAAGCCACGAATAGTCATTCAGAAATTGATGACTTATAACATTAAGAATTCCAAGAATGAGAACTGTGATCAGGAGAGAAGGGTAGCCTTCTTTGTGAATTGTCATTATGTGATTTTAATATTCAAATAATAATCAATAAGAGCCTCTTGACTTAACAGCAGTTGCCACCTTTTCAAGGGCAAACATATAAGCTGCAATACGCAAAGACACTTTATATTTCATAGACATTTTCCATACATTATTAAATGCTTTGGTCATAGAACGATCGGCACGCTTGTGAATCTCATCCACTGCATAATAATAACCGAAACGATTCTGTGTCCATTCGAAGTAAGAAACAGTTACTCCACCGCCGTTGGCAAGAATATCAGGTACCACAATCACACCACTTTCCTGAAGTATTTCATCGGCACCTGCAGTGATTGGTCCGTTTGCACCTTCAACAATCAGTTTTGCCTTAATGTCTTTGGCGTTTTTGCGGCTGATTTGATTTTCTAAAGCACATGGAGCAAGGATGCTAACGTTAAGCGTAAGTAATTCTTCGTTCGTAATTTCTCTTCCGTCTGCAAAGCCTTTTAAAACTCCCTTGTTCGCCTCTTTATATTCTATGGCTTTCTCGATATCAATTCCTTTTGGATTGTACCAGGCACCAGTATGATCGCTGATCGCAACAACACGTATTCCATCCTTTGCCAAATATTTGGCTGTAATAGCACCCACATTCCCAAAGCCCTGAATTGCTGCCGTAGCTTTTTCAAGATTCATCTTCATCTTTTTTGCAGCTTCCTTCGTTGCCACACTAACTCCGCGACCTGTCGCTTCTACACGACCTTCCGATCCGCCAAGATGCAATGGTTTTCCTGTGACAACGCCCGGGGTGAATTCTCCTTTTAGTTTTGAGTATTCATCAACGATCCAGGCCATCTCACGGGGGCCTGTAGCAACATCAGGAGCTGGAATATCTTTATCAACCCCAAATACATCCCGTAGTGCCACCGTATATGCCCGAGTCAGTCTTTCAAGTTCACCTACCGACATTAACGATGGGTCGCAGGTGATACCACCCTTTGCACCACCGTATGGAATGTCAGCAACAGCACATTTCCATGTCATCCATGCAGCGAGAGCTTTGACTTCATCGAGGTTAACTTCCATAGAATACCGGATTCCTCCCTTAGAAGGACCTCTGCTGGTACTATGGACTATACGGTAACCTTCAAAGACTTTCATTCTGCCATCATCCATCTTTACGGGAAGACTGACCAGGTATTGACGATCCGGTGTTTTTAAAATATTATAGGTTTCCTCGTCGAGTCCGATCAATTTTGCTGCAACCTGAAAACGCTGCATCATCGATTCATATGGGTTGTTGGATTCTTCTTGTGCAGATGCAACACCTTTTTTCTTCTTTAACTGTGCAGAAATCATTCTATCCGATTTTGGGCAACGAAGGTAATAATTTTTAATCTCTGAGCTTTTTTGATTATTTTGAAAGGACTTTTCCGGGCTGCATTCAGAGCTTTTTGGTATATATTAATTTTCAAATATTTAATAGGGATGTATTTAGAGATAAAAAATTGGTTGTTAGAGAGATGCGCTCTGTATTGTAGAAATTGAAACCCTATACATTGGAATTTATACCTTGATTATTTAAGAAAAGAGTAGGTGGTAGACAAAAACAAAGGGAGCAGCAATAAACAGTCCGTCAAAACGATCAAGTACACCGCCATGACCGGGTAATAATGAGCCGGAGTCTTTCTTATTGATGCTCCTTTTGAAAAGCGATTCAACCAAGTCGCCCAGTGAACCGGTGATGATAATGATCACGGCAGTGATCAGCCAATCTAGAGTTGAAAAACTTGTGACATATTTTGAAACGATAAACGCAGCTAGAAGTCCAAGTGCAGCTCCACCAAAAAAACCTTCCCAGGTTTTTTTAGGTGAAATACGTTCAAAGAATTTGTGCTTACCTAAGTATTTTCCTGCGAAATAAGCACCGCTATCTGTTGCCCATAGTATCATGAAGAAGCCAAGGATATTAGCTCCCCTGTATTGAGAAAAATCTTCTGTACCTGATTGAAAAGAAAACAGATAAAACATAAACAGAGGTGCGCATATGTATATCACGCCAAGTAGAGTGTAGGCTATATTTGTGAAGGGCCTGGTAGCTTTTGTATAGAGTTCTCTGATAAATATCAAGGAAGGAATCAGTAGTAGAAGTGGGAGGAGGTTAATCGGAATTTCAAAGGCACTATTTAGTAGCGGAGAAAGAAACGGAACAATACCAAGTGACAAGCCCATGAAAACTTGTGGTTCTATCCCATCTCCTTTACAAAGTCTGTAGAATTCGATCAAAGAAAGTGCTAGCATCAGGATCAACAGGAGAAGAAAAGTTGTCTCGCTCCACAATATGGCACTTATCATAATGAAAGCACCGCTTATACCGGTTGCAAATCGTTGGGCAAGATTAGTCACAATTGATTTTGTTCAATGATCACACGTGCAAGGATAGCATTTTCTTCTGAAACATAGACTTCAATATCTCCTATGCTTACATAACTGGAGTCTCTTTTATCGACTACGACAGCAGGGATGTTATTGTCAGCTAAAACAGCTTTTACTATTTCGACCAGATGCATTTTATTGCTTAAATAAATACTTTCCCAGTTTTTGTCCATTACTGATCTAAAACAAGTTGATCATCCCGATTAGCCGGCTTGATTATCATCAATTAAAAAAACAAAAATATCCCGTGGGCCATGCGCAGGTGATACCAGTGTCTTTTCTATATCTGCTGTTCTGCTGGGTCCGGTCAAAGATGCGATCATTGATGGGATCTGGTCGGTATATTTATTTTTAATCATGCTCAATGCATCTTTCATTTCGGGTACCAGTTGAGATGTATATGCCATCACAATATGAGAGGTTGGTACCGGAAATAATCTTCTTCCTGATCCTTGTCTGGATGAAACTATTACACTTCCAAGGCGGGCGACCAAGGCCTCACAGCTTGTAATGCCGACCATTCCCTCCGGAAATTCCTTGTCTTCTTTTGTATACGGAAACTCAGCTTTATCCATTAATTCTGTAATCTTCTTTTCCCAGGCATAAAAAAGTTTCCAATCATACTCCTTGGAAATATTAATTAGCTGTTCTAAAAATTCAAGTTCGGTTTCACAGTAAATAAATTTTCCTCCTATAGCCGTAAATGCTTTAGCAAACTGTTCCTCCTGACTTCCCTCAGAGATAGTATATACGTTCTTGTCCCACTCGGTAGCCGGGAAACGGGGAGCTGTTTTGTTGATAAGAGCCTGCCTTATCTTTTTCAGCATTTTTTCTCTTGAAGTACTGTCTTGCATTTTACAGGTTCTCTTAATTTTGAACGAAGCGAATATACAAAATGAGGCTGGATAGAGGTGATAATTGACCGAAATGAGTTCTTTTCCAATGTTTTCCTGCTGCTTTTCACGCTAATACCTGATCCATGTACATATTACGCTCTTGATCCGGGCGGAGGCAAAAAAAAGCCATCCTGTTAAAATGAAACAGGACGGCTATCATAAGTTTAAAATTCATTTAGCCCTCTCTCAGGCCAGTCCGGGTTCGGAACCCGGTGGTATACTTAGCGGGGGAGTATCAGTATTGTTTTCTTCTTTAACATTTACTGCTTTCTCCTCACCATTAGCTGCGATAGGTTTAGTGAGTACTTCATGACGGTCTGCCCATGGTCTTTTTCCGAAGATCTTCTCCAGATCTTCTTTAAAGAGTACTTCTTTTTCTAAGAGGTGCTTTGCAAGGGTTTCCAGTTTTGCTTTGTTTCGTAATAAGAGATCCTTCGTACGAGCATAAGCCACATCTATAAGTTTCTTAACTTCTTCATCGATCGTTTGGGCAGTCTTCTCGCTATATGGTTTTCCAAATGTGTATTCCTGCTGTCCGGAAGAATCATAAAAACTCAAATTTCCGATCTTTTCATTGAGGCCATAAATTGTCGTCATGGCATATGCTTGTTTGGTGATCTTTTCAAGATCACTTAGGGCTCCGGTAGAAATTTTCCCGAAAGCGATTTCCTCTGCTACTCTTCCTCCAAGGGCAGCACATATTTCATCCATCAACTGTTCAGTTGTAGTGATTGATCTTTCCTCAGGTAGGTACCATGCAGCTCCTAAAGAATTTCCTCTGGGAACGATAGTCACTTTTACCAAAGGATGAGCATGTTCCAGTAACCAACTGACGGCAGCATGCCCGGCTTCGTGATATGCAATAACTTCTTTCTCTTGCGGAGAGATGATCTTGTTCTTTTTTTCCAAACCGCCAATGATACGATCGATGGCATCAAGGAAATCCTGCTTGTCAATAGAAGCCTTATTCCTTCTTGCAGCTATAAGGGCTGCTTCGTTACAAACATTAGCAATGTCTGCTCCGGAGAAACCGGGAGTTTGTCTGGCCAGAAAATCTATATCAAGAGATACATTAATCTTTAATGGCTTTAGGTGAACTTCAAAAATTTCTTTCCTTCCGTTCAAGTCCGGCAATTCAACGTATATCTGTCTGTCGAAACGTCCGGGTCTTAATAGTGCTCTATCAAGAATATCGGCTCTATTTGTTGCGGCAATGATGATGACTCCGGAATTAGAGCCGAATCCGTCCATTTCTGTGAGCAGTTGGTTCAGTGTGCTTTCTCTTTCATCATTTGCACTAAATGAAGGAGATTTACCTCTTGCACGACCAATAGCGTCGATCTCATCAATGAAAATAATACAAGGTGCTTTTTCTTTTGCCTGGCGGAATAAATCGCGCACACGTGATGCACCGACACCTACAAACATCTCAACGAAATCAGATCCTGATAATGAGAAGAATGGTACCTGGGCTTCACCGGCCATTGCTTTTGCAAGAAGTGTTTTGCCTGTTCCCGGGGGGCCAACAAGCAATGCGCCGCGTGGAATTTTTCCTCCGAGAGAGGTGTACTTTTTAGGATTCTTAAGGAAGTCAACGATCTCCATTACTTCCACTTTTGCTTCTTCCAGTCCTGCAACATCATTAAATGTTACTTTAACCACCAAGTCTTTGTCGAAGAGCTGCGCTTTGGATTTTCCGATGTTAAAGATCTGGCTTCCGCCACCGCCACCGCCCATGCGTCGCATGATGAGGATCCAGATGAGAGCAAAAAATCCGATAGGAAGGATCCAGTTCAAAACGACATCCCAATAGCTTCGGGTATCTTGCTTATAATTAAGACTCACCTTGTCTGCAGGAGGGAAATCTTTTTGGGCTTCTTCCACCTTCTTGGCAAATAATTCAGCCGGTCCGGTGTTTAAAAAGTAGTGAGGACCGGGGTTCTCGGTCTTTCCAAAACTTTTTGTGTTGATGGCTTTGTACTTTTCTTCACTTAATTTTTCACGCTTAATATAGATATGTGCGACATCGTTGGTGACTTCGATTTTGTCCACATCTTTTGCCAGCAACATGGTCCTTTCAAATTGATCATAGGTTGTTTCGCGTTCGCCACCTCCCCATGAAAACATCTGAGTGATTATCAATAAGACTATGATGATTCCGTAGATCCAATAAAAGTTAAAATTAAATTTCGGGTTGGCGGGAAACTTTTTTCCACCACCACCCTTCGGCTGACTTCCCTTATTCGACTCGCCTGAAAACTCGTTTTTTGTATTTTTCTGTTCGCTCATGGATAAATTAGCTTATAAAACCATTGTCAAAATTGGTGCCAGCATGGCTCCAATATGACAGGTCGTCACCCTACAACAAAGTTACGGATTAATAGTTACTTGCTATGCGTTGAATTTCTGCATCTGCCCAAAGTCGTTCGATGCCATAATATTGCCGTTGTTCTTGCTTAAAAATATGTGCTACGACATTGAAATAGTCAATTAGAATCCATTCTGAGTTAGTTTTCCCTTCAATATGGAGGGGAGATTCACCCTGAGTTTTGAAGACATATTCTTCTATGGATTTAGCAATAGCTTCAATATGAGTCTTTGAATCAGCATGGCACACTATAAAAAAGTCAGCTACTGAATTTTTTATATTTCTCAGATCAATGCAAACAATTTCTTTTGCCTTTTTCTCCTGCATTCCCTCGACAATATTGTCCCGGATTATTTCTGAATCATTATTATTTACAACACTCTTTTTGGCCACTTTCCGGGCAGGAGACTTTTTCTTTTGGATCATTCAGTAATATCGATGGTTTTAAATATCTTAGGTGCAAAAATACGCAAAATATTATAGCTCCTTAAAGGTATTCTTTGCCGGCGGGTTTAATGTGGCATTCTATGCAGAAAGAGTTAACAACCTTATTCACAGGTCAGCAACGTGAATTGTTGGCGGAGGTAGATTCTACCAATACATTTTTGGCGGATTTGCTTAAAAAAGAGCGAATCCCGGAGGGATTTGTCGTGAGTGCACAGGTTCAATCTGCAGGCAGGGGACAGGCCCATGCAAAATGGAAGAGTGAAGGCGGGAAGAATCTACTTTTGAGCTTTGTGTTTTACCCAACTTTTGTGAACATCCCGGACTTGTTCGAAATTAATAAAGCTTTTGCCTTAGGTATTTCAGACCTTATACAGAAAAGAACAGGTGAAGATATTAGCATTAAGTGGCCCAATGATATTTATCATAAAGACCGAAAGATCGCCGGTGTGTTGTTAGAGAACAACATTAACTCCTCCATAATTCAGCAGAGCATACTGGGCATAGGACTAAATGTGAATCAGGACGATTTTCCCAAAGAATTGCCGAATCCTACTTCATTGAAATTGATTACAGGTATGGAGATGGACAAAGAGGATGTACTTAATGACTTATGCTCTTGCCTTGAGGCACGTTATCTTCAGCTAAAGCGTGGTGATTTTGACGGCCTGAGCAGAGATTATACGAAGAGACTATATCGCAAGGACGAATGGCACGTCTTCATTAGTGAACGAATGGATTTCGAAGGGATGATCAAAGGTGTTGATAAGCGAGGAAGGTTGCTGGTCATGCATCGAAATGAGATCGAAAGGTTCTATGACCTGAAAGAAATAAAATTTGTGATGTGACAATTCTGTTTAGGGAAGATCCTTGAGTTTGTTCACCAATAAATTTAAAAAATTTCCGAGTGGTTTCACTGCCATCATCTTCAACATAGGATTGAGATCTGCGTCAAAGGATAGTTGCACTGCACATTCATTTCCTTTTTCTGCAATATTACAATTGAGTATAAAGTCGAACGGTGCCTTCCCATGCTTGATTACTTTAATTAAACTGTTGGGTTTTTTTTCCTGGATCTTCATTCCCAAACTAGCCATTCCGGCTATTGTAAAACTACATTCATCTTCTGTTGATTCCCAGTTTGTCACCTGTTCCGGCATTAGCTTCTGAAAATTATTGAAGTTGCCCAGGAAATTAAAAACTTCTTCTGCCGATTTTTGTACCGTAACCGTATCGCTATCTATTTTAGTCATATTATTTCAAATTGATTCGTTCGAAAATTGTTTTTTTATCTACCCCAATTTTCCGGAGATCTGCGCCAGGATTCGAGGGTCTTTAGATCTTCCTTTTTAATAAAGTCAGTATAAAGCGCATGTTTTAATAAATGTTCATAGTTGCATAGTGAAATAATTGGACAATTAGCGTCAGCAAAATTATTCTCTGCTTGTTCGAAACCATAATTAAATATGCATATCAGACCCAGCACTTCACAACCTGCTTCACGTAAATCTTGTACGGCCTTCAAGGAAGATTTTCCTGTGGATACAAGGTCTTCTATGACGACGACTTTCTGACCTTTCTTCACATCGCCCTCTATAAGATTTTCTCGACCATGCCCTTTGGCACCGGAACGAACATAGATGAATGGGAGTTCCATATTATTTGCTACCAATGCACCTTGCGGGATGGCAGCCGTAGCTACGCCTGCTATTACCTCAGCTGAAGGGAAATTCTGCTGAATCGAATCTGTAAGGGCAGAACTAATATACTTTCTGATTTCCGGATAAGATAGGGATATTCTATTATCACAGTAAATCGGGGACTTCCAGCCGGAAGCCCAGGTAAAAGGCTTTTCAGGTTGTAATTTAATGGCTTTAATTTGCAAAAGATATTCTGCAATTTGCGATGCTGTATTGCTGGTCACGATCATGGTGCAAACCTACATCATTTTTTTGGCGTGCAGGAAAGAATTTTGGAATTCATTGAAAAATTAATTGAAAATATATGAAAGAATTAAAGTTCCAGGCCTTTGTCAATGATAAACTGATCTCCTTTACTGATGTTTATTCTGTCAAAGAACAGCCAAATTTTCCGGGGCTTCATGTTTTGTCGGATGCGAACAATTCGTTGGAAGAAGCTATTTCTAAATTGGAAAAAAAGGAAGATTGGAAAGGTCTGGTGTTTTTATCAAGCAACCCAAAAAGAATTTGGGAGGAATTTGTTTCCGGATTCAGCTTGCAGGAAGCTGCAGGTGGTTTGGTTGAAAATGAAAACAAAGAGTACCTGTTGATATTCCGCAGAGGTAAATGGGATCTGCCAAAGGGAAAGATCGATTACTCTGAGTCGCCTGAAGAAGCGGCAATTCGAGAGGTGAAAGAAGAGTGCGGACTGGAAAATATAGAATTAGGACCGGAGTTAGATGTAACATTCCATACTTATTCAGAGAAGAAAAAGAGAGTGCTGAAAAAAACTTATTGGTATCTCATGAGATCATCTAAGGATGAAAAACTAATTCCGCAAACTGAAGAAGATATTGATATAGTTGAGTGGATGACAGAAGATCAAATTAAAAAAAATGTGTTCGGTAATACATTCTTTTCAATAAAAAAACTGCTGTCTATGTACTTTGAAAATCAAATCTCATTTAAATCCGACAAAGCCTGAGGTGATAAGTCTGTTATCTGAAGTATGTACATCGACTTTATATTCATTCGGTGCGGGAAAGCTTAATTCATAAATTCCAACCATACCTTCTTTTCTAAATGTTGCTTTTTCAGAACGGATGAACACCTTGTAATCTTCGTTTTCTTTTTGCCAAAGATCAAGAATACGATCGGGGTCGTTCTCATCAAAAGGTTCAAGAGTGAGGCGAAGCTTTCCTTTTGTGGTTCTGAAAGAGAATTCAGTATTGTAGTTATTCATTAAGGGATCTGAAAATTGGATCTCGGAAAGTGGAGGTAATTCAGGGTCTGTAGAGTTCCCTTTTGACTCCCGATCCATCCCTGCCTCGGTCATCTCAACTGATACGCTTAGAATCTCTTCTGCCAGGACTTTGCCTTCCCGGTTCATCAGTTTAAATCTGTAGTCACCTTGTGTTTTTAGTGTGTAGGGTATCGAAATTAATTCTTTAGTTGGATCAGTGAAGATGGATTTGAGATCCGTTCTTTTGAAACTATGTCCGACTAATTGAGCAATTTCAAGCTTTACCTCAGCAGTGCTCAGTGGTCCCGAGTCTGAATGATAAAGCAGATGAATTGTTTGTCCTTCCGGTGAAAGTATCAGCGATTCAAAAGTGTTGACAGGATTTCCCTGAGCATCGACCTTGTCACAAAACAAGAGTGTCCCCTGTGCAATAGCTATATTGGAAATAAATATAAGTGAAATCAGAAGGGTTTTTGGCATGCCATCAAATTTTTACAGCGTCAGGAATAAATTTGCTCACATCACCTTGATAGAGCAGTATTTCCCTGACAATTGTTGAAGAAATATGAGAAAGGGAGGGGTCAGCCACAACAAATACTGTTTCCACTTCCGGCGAAAGAGATCGATTCATTTGTGCAATAGCACGTTCGAATTCAAAATCAGCAGAAGTTCTTAAGCCGCGAAGAATGTAGTTTGCCTTTACCTCTTTGCAAAAATTTACAGTGAGTCCGCTATATCTCTTTACAGAAATTTTAGCTTGTCCTTCAAAGGTTTTTTCTATAAAATGTTCTCGCCTGTCCTGAGAAAAGAAGTAGTGTTTATTTGAATTAAAACCGATTCCGATAATAATTTCATCAAAGAGGTCAAGGCTACGAAGGATGATACTTTCGTGGCCTTTTGTGATAGGATCGAAGGATCCGGGAAAGACGGCTATTTTTTTATGGCTGGACATAATGTATAAATATAAACAAATATAAATTGTTCTATTGAAATTGTCTGTATTAACTGCATTTTCTATGTTGGAATTTTCATTTCTCCAACTCTGGTACAATCTTATAGTTTGTAAATTGAAAAGGCACAATTTCCATATTCCCTCACTTCAGCAGGAAATATTTCGGAGCTTAGTGTTCGTTTGTTCAGGTGTTCTATGATCAACCAGCCATCTTTCTTTAGAAGTTCTTTTTGGAAGATCAGGTCTGCGAGGAGGTCGGTTTCTTTTAGATCGAAGGGAGGGTCAGCGAAGATAATGTCATATTTTTGTGAATGTGACCTAATGAATTTAAACACATCTGATCTAATTGTTTTAATTCCCGGTGCATCGATTTTATGTGCAAATTCATTCACGAATTTAATGCATCCGTTATGAGCATCAACACAGGTTATATTCGTTGAGCCTCTTGATGCAAATTCAAAGCTGATATTACCTGTTCCGCAAAAGAGATCCAGAACATTTATATTTTCAAAATCAAAATGGTTGTTGAGAATATTAAAAATGCCTGATTTTGCGTAGTCTGTAGTGGGCCGGACAGGTAGCGAGGCCGGTGCCTGTATGTTTCTTCCTTTGTATTTACCTGCTACGATTCGCACAAGGCAAGACTAAAAAGTGAGTAGTTGTAATGCGAGGGTATCTTATCAAAGCGATAGCTGTATTTCACACTACCCGGACGTTCTGAATAGCGAATGTCCCTGAAATACTTATACAACAACTTGTACTTCATGGATTCTTTTTCGATCTCACCGGCAATGCGTAATGGAATAGAATCAGGATCAAGTTCCAATTGATCACAAACCATCAAAGCAAAGTATAATACATCATCTGCAGTTGGTGTATCGTAGGTATTCATCAGAAGCAATTTCTTTCCTTCCAAAGCAATAAGATCTATGGAGTTCCTTCTGATATGGAGGAATAGTTCTTTCTCTGTTTTACCTCGTGATTGTAAATGTGATGCTATGAGAAGTGCAGAGGAAAGGTGAAGAAGTTCAGGCTCTTCGAATAGATGGAAAATCTCATGGTACAGATCGTCAGTGATGCCAAAGACGGTTTTAAGATGAAAGGGATTTACCTGGCGTGAGAAAACTTTTTGACTGAGACCCTTCTCTGAAAAATTAAAGTCCAGGAATTTCTTTTCGTCACCTTCTTTGAAGATGGAATCAGGAATCAATGTGTAGCAGGCAGTGAATACTCCGACGATCGCTTTTGAAAATTCAAAATGTCGAAGAAGATGACTGTTTCTGGAAAGTTGCTCGAGAGTTTCTGTCCAGTTGATCTTTTTCGGATCATCTTTAACCGGAAATGTTTCAAGTGCCAAAATTCGATTGCTTCTTTTTTCTCTGAGCCCTAATTGGATAATATGGGCATCCAGGGTAACCAGCAACTCGCAGACGGAAGCTGTCTTCGTTTCAAGAGATTCGTCGATGATGAGCAGGTTGGGGTCGCCTGGTTTCAGTTCAGTAAGAAAAATGTTTTCGGTGTTGTTTTGCAATGTATTGGCTATGTGGAACAAAGTTATAAATATCCTTTAGATTGATCTATAAATTCATTTTAACTATGGTTTATGCATTGAAATTAAGCATATTCTCTTCTACAGATTGTGCATCTTTAATTGTTTCAGGTGGAGAATGATTGCTAGCGGATTTTTTTTATTTTTGCGCCTCTGCAAATGGACGCTTAGCTCAGTTGGTTTAGAGCATTACCTTGACAGGGTAGGGGTCACTGGTTCGAATCCAGTAGCGTTCACATTTTTTTTCATCCGGAACTGTTCCGGAAGCTTCTCTCTGATTCTTTAAAATTTAGGGGCAATTCCTCACAGGGCCTTGATGATCATATGCAATCCGAATGCCATAAGAGCTAAACCTACAGTACGGTTGAGCCAGATGATCACATTTTCTTGGAGGATTTTTTTAATCTTATGTGAGACAAAGGACTTTAGAAGATCGGTTGCCAAAACTGTGAGTAGCAATGAGGAGAAAAAGACAATTGTGTGTAATTTGGTATAGTGATCCTTTATAGTTACGATTCCTACAACGCCCAACCAAAAAAGAAGTACAGCCGGATTGAAAATGTTCAGGAAAAAGCCTTGAAGAACAAACTTGGCATGAACTGTTTTTTTGTTGTCATCTATTTCTTTCAACTTTATTTTTTTAAAAAAGTTAACAATGCCGAAGATGATTAGCAAACTTCCGCCGAGGAATGCCATGAGGATATGATTTTCTTCAAGAAGATTTAATTGAGCAGCAAAAAAATAACAAGCACCTATCAATGCTGTATCGCTTAGAAATACTCCAAAGGCCAGATATGCACCGGCTTTAAAGCCTTCATGCAAACTAGTTTGTAATAGTGCAAAAAAAACAGGCCCGAGCATGATCGCTAAAATCAGCCCGAATGTAATACCACTTAGAATTGGCTCAAGCATTAAACAAGTTTAGGCTGCAGACTTTAAGGTTAAACCCGCTAAATTAAATGTTCAATTGTTTTTAAGGTAGCTTTTCCACTCCTCAAGTTGAGATGATTTTAAGACTCTTGGAAACTTATTTTGCCCTCCAAGCTTTCCCTTTGATTTCATAAAGTTATAGAAATGTTCTACAGGTAATGTATCAACAAAAATATCTTTGAGCGCGCTACCTCTTTCAACAGCATAATCGTCATTTAGTTCTTTTAAGATACTGTCGAGCTGATGTTTGATTTCCTTATTATCGGCATCGCCATTGACACCCAGATACCACTGATGAGCAAAAGTTCCATCATAAGGAATTCCACTTACTGTGTACTCGCGTATGTCAATTTTAAGTTCAGCAGACACTCTCGCAATTGCACTATTCATGTTTTCGACTGAAAGGTGTTCGCCCACTAAGCTTAAGAAATGTTTTGTCCTTCCGCTGATAATTATTTCACATTTTTCAGTGTCAGTGAATCTTATCACGTCACCAATAAGATAGCGCCAGGCTCCTGCGCAGGTGCTCAGCAATAAAGCATAGTCTACTCCGGTTTGAACTTTGTTAATAGTTAGTGCCTGTGGGTTTTCTCTCAGTTCTCCATTTTCGTCAAAATTATCCTCGCTGAATGGTACAAATTCATAGTAAATACCATTGTTGAGGATTAACTTCATATTTCTTGATTCGGGGGTATCCTGAAAAGCAATAAATCCTTCAGATGCCGGATACATTTCAATGTAATAAACAGGCTTGGAAAAGAATTTACTGAAATTGTTTCTGTAAGGCTCGAAAGAAACACCGCCGTGTGCATATACACGAAGGTTAGGCCAAATGTCATGGATTGTATCTACTTTGTAATGAGCAATGATCTTTTCAAGAAGGATCTGTATCCAGGCAGGGACACCGGTGATAATGCCTATGTCCCAATTCTTAGCCTGCAAGGTGATCTCCTCGAGTTTGATATTCCAGTCTCTTACCTTTGAAATTTCATTGCCGGGCTTATAGTATCGTTGAAACCAGATAGGCACTTTCTTGGCGGAAATTCCTGAAACATCTCCTTCGAAATATCCCCCCTGCTGGTTAAGGTCTGTTGAGCCGCCAAGCCACAGAATTCCTTTAGTGAAAAAGGATGAAGGCAAATCATACTTGCCTAGTGTGATGATATGACGAATACTTGCTCTTCGTAATGCCCGCATCATGGCATCGGTAACAGGAATATGTTTACTTGCTGAGTCGGAAGTGCCGGAGCTTAGGGCGAAATACCTGACATATCCGGGCCAACAAACATCTCTTTCTTCTCTCAGACACCTGTTCCACCATTTATCAAATATGCTATTGTAATTGAATACGGGAACCTCTGCCTGAAAAGCCGATGCAATATTTTTCGATTCAAGAATTTTTGAAAAGTTATAATTCTTACCGAAGCTTGTGAATTCTGCTTTGCTAAGTAAATTTTTTAGCACACGGTTCTGATGCTTCTCAGGCGACCACTCAAAGAGCTTGACTTTTGCTCCCAGTTTAAGACCTTGTTTAATTAGTGCACCAAGTACCGGCATAATAATAATTGCTATTAGAGCTAATTTTGGGAATTAGCTTTCAGTCTCAAAGATATTTAAAAACAGAAAAGGCAATAAGTCGGGATCGATTTCTTGCCTTTTCCGGATGATATTTATTATTAATGATTCAATTTTACATGTTTCCAATAACTTCAGTTCCAAATTCCGAGCATTTTAAAAGCGTTGCTCCTTGCATTTGTCTTTCAAAATCATAAGTAACACGTTTTTTCGCAATGCTCTTCTCCAGACCTTTATAGATCAATGTTGCAGCCTCCTTCCAACCCATGTGTTCAAGCATAAGGGCTGCTGAAAGAATTACCGAACCCGGATTTACCTTGTCCTGATCAGCATACTTGGGTGCTGTTCCATGTGTTGCTTCAAAAATGGCATGACCGGTTACATAATTAATGTTCGCCCCGGGAGCAATGCCGATTCCGCCAACCTGAGCTGCCAGAGCATCACTTAAGTAGTCCCCGTTTAGATTGAGGGTTGCAATTACTTCGAAATCTTCAGGACGTGTAAGAACTTGTTGAAGCGTGATATCTGCAATAGCATCTTTGATCAAAATTTTACCTGATGCAAGCGCAGCTTTTTGCTCTTCGTTAGCTGCAGCTTCACCTTTTTCTTTTTTTGTTTTTTCCCAATGCGACCAGGTATAAACTTTTGAAGCATACTTGGAATCCGCCAAAGCATAGCCCCAATCACGAAAAGCACCTTCTGTAAATTTCATGATATTTCCTTTATGAACCAGCGTTACAGATTTTCGCTTGTTTTCAATAGCGTATTCAATGGCAGCTTCGATCAATCTCATTGATCCGATCTCTGAAACAGCCTTTAGACCTAGACCCACTTTCACGGGAGCTGCGCCATTCTGACCTGCACTTTTAAGAAAATCTTTTCCTTTAGCCTCGGTGCCAAAGCGAATTTTATTGAAATCTTTCGGGAATTCTTTCTCGATAAAATCAAGTAGCTTTTGTGCTTCAGGCGATCCTGCAACATACTCTATTCCTGCATATATATCTTCTGTATTCTCACGGAAAATCACCATGTCAACAGCACCGGGATTTGTTACAGGAGAAGGTACACCTTCGAACCAGCGAACAGGACGGACACATACGTAAAGATCAAGTATTTGTCGAAGAGCAACATTGAGAGAACGTATTCCACCGCCAACCGGTGTAGTGAGAGGTCCTTTAATACCAACAAGGTATTCGTCAAAAGCTGCAAGAGTTTCATCAGGTAACCAGTTTCCTGTTTGCTTGAATGCCTTTTCACCTGCAAGGACTTCTTTCCACACAATCTTCTTAGTTCCATTATAGGCTTTTTCTACAGCAGCATCGATGACTCTCACAGATGCTCGCCATATATCCGGTCCCGTTCCGTCTCCTTCGATAAATGGTATGATTGGATCATTGGGAACATTTAGTTTATTCCCTGACATAGTAATTTTGTTGCCTGACATAATTCCTTATTTTAAAACTTTGCGAACTTACATAAAATGCCTCATTTTTGAAAAAATTAAAGTCCTGTTATGATGCTAATGAATGATCAGACCTTAGTTCCTAAAGCGAAATTGTTTCAATCAGCCCATAAACGGGGTCTAAAAATTACAGATAACTGTCTAATTTTAAGTGTTATTGAATCCGGTCTCTGAGCATTCGAAATTATTAATATGAAAAGGCTTACAAGCATGCAGTTCAAACTGAATGACATAATAGATATGTTCAAATTCAATTGGAATCTTAATTTTGCATCAGATTATTTTCTGTGTGAAGATTTACAATTCAATTGATGAATTTCCGGGTACGGTCAATGCCGTCGTCACGATCGGAACATTTGATGGTGTTCATGCCGGACATTTACAGATCATCAGGCGCTTACTGGAGCTGGGAGAGGAGAAAAAGGGTGAAACGGTTGTATTAACTTTTTTCCCTCATCCAAGAATGGTCTTGCAGCCGGATGATAATAACCTAAGGTTGATCACATCAATGGAAGAGAGACAGGTGCTGTTGGAAAAGCACGGTGTCCGGCATTTAATTATTCAGCCTTTTAGCAAGGAGTTTTCCCGTCTTTCAGCGGTTGAGTTTGTTCGTGATGTATTGGTAGAAAAGATAGGTATGAAGACTTTGGTAATTGGTTACGATCATCACTTCGGAAGAAACCGTGAAGGTTCCTATAAAGATTTGGAAGAAATGGCACCTGCCTTTGGATTTCAGTTGGAGGAGATCACTAAGAAAGTTGTTGATGAAGTTGCTGTGAGTTCCACAAAAATCCGAAAGTACCTTCTTGAGGGTGAGATTGAATTGGCAAATAAATTGCTTGGACATGATTTTGCGCTTAGCGGTGAGGTGATCGAGGGAGATCGGATCGGTGCTGGTCTGGGATTTCCTACTGCAAATCTGAGTATATCAGAACCTTTTAAATTAATACCTCAACATGGTATTTATGCTGTTATTGTTTTGGTGGATGGGGTAAGATATAAGGGAATGTTATACATAGGAACCCGGCCGGTGGTGCAGGGTAAGAAATTAAGTGTGGAGGTAAATATCTTCGATTTTGACCGGAATATCTATGGTCACAAGATCAGTGTTTTTCTTAAGGCCCGGATTCGTGGCGATATGAATTTTGAAAGTCTGGAGCAATTGAAAGAAAAGATGAAGGAGGATAAGCTTAACGCAACAAAATTGCTTTCCTGACGTTTTCTTATTGTGTTAAACTTTCGATTTTTTTGGATCATGTTTCTTGCGATTTTCCTTCATGTAGGAAAAGTCTCGGCACAACAAAATGTTGCAGTTAATGTTCCTGACACAAATCGTATTTACAGAAACTTGCAAGACGCATTGCTAAATCCTGATAAAGTGCATCAGATCGATTTGAGCAGGAAAAGACTTGATACGATCCCTGAAGAAATTTTTCAGTTTACAAATCTTAAAGTTTTAAATCTGAGTCGAAATAAACTCACTTTTATACCTGCCGAGATCTCAGCACTTAAAAATCTTGTTAGCCTTGACCTTTCAAATAATGATCTTACAAAATTGCCGGATGAGATCGGGGCATTAACAAAGTTAACTTATCTTGGATTGAACCGGAATCTTATTGATACTTTGCCTCCGGCTATTGGAAAACTTGTAAACCTTGAGGTGCTTGAATTATGGGACAATGAACTAAATGATGTTCCTGATGAGATCTCCGAATTAAAGAACCTGAAAGTCCTTGAACTGAGAGGCATTCTTTTTTCAGATGAGCAACAGTCAAGGATCGATGAACTCGTTGTGCCGGGGGCTAAGATCCATATGTCACCCAGTTGCAATTGCAAATACTGATCTGTCTTTATATCAGCTAAAAGCTGCAGTTAATTCCAAGCATAAAGTTTCTTCCTGCCTG
>DAOQWA010000042.1:0-28209 GCA_035341855.1 Bacteroidia bacterium | reverse complement strand
AAAGGAAAATTTCTCTTCGTTATTTCTCCAAACGACTTGGTCCTTGTTCCCAAAAATGAAGATATAGGGGATGTAATGAATGAAAATGATTTGTACGATATTGCAACAGACAGAATTTATAAAATGGTCTCCTGTACCGGTAATGAATGTCATTTTGTGCAGGCAAATATTGCGTCTTTGATCAAGAATTATGAGAGCCGAAGTAAAATTGGAGAATTGGGAAGTTTAAATAAGCTGGAAACAACTATGGATTTAATTGATCCTTGTAGGATAAAGGAGAAATGTCATAAAATCAAAGTCGACAGATTAGGCAATCTTTGTAGAAATTAAATAATGATCAAACGCACCCTTTATTTCGGCAACCCTTCTTACCTATCTCTAAACAACAGCCAGATGGTACTGCGTTTACCGGAAGTGGAGAAGAGCGATACACTTGTTTCAGAATTTAAAAAGAAGGCTTTAAAAACTTTTCCTATTGAGGACATAGGAGTAGTTATCCTTGATCATCAACAGATCACCTTGACTCAGGCTTTGATGATCGCCCTGCTTGAAAACAATGTTGCTTTGATTAGCTGTGACGGTACCCACCATCCTTCTGGCATCTTTCTTCCCCTTGTCGGAAATACTCTGCAAACTGAACGCTTCAGGGAGCAAGTGGAAGCCTCCCTGCCCCTGAAGAAAAATCTATGGCAGCAGACTGTCCAGGCAAAGATCCGGAACCAGGCATCGGCGCTGCGAATTTCCGGTGTGTCCACGGATAACATGCTCTACTGGGCAGGTGCAGTACGCTCCGGCGATCCCGATAACTATGAAGCAAGGGCTGCAGCATATTATTGGAAAAACATATTCCCGGAAGAATTGAATTTTACTCGTGACCGGGATGGACTTCCACCAAACAACCTGCTGAATTACGGATATGCAGTACTGAGGGCCATAGTGGCACGTGGGCTAACAGGGTCGGGTTTACTTCCCACTCTGGGTATACACCACCGCAACAAATACAATGCCTTCTGTCTTGCCGACGACATCATGGAGCCTTACAGGCCGCTAGTGGATCGCCTCATAAGAGAAATGCTCTTGGAAGTTGGTGAGATCACAGAACTTACTCCGGAACTCAAGAAGCGCCTGCTTGGTATCCCGGTCATGGATGTATGGATAGAAGGCGAAAGGAGTCCGCTTATGGTGAGTATGCAACGTACGACGGCTTCACTGGTTCGCTGTTTTTCGGGAGAATCCAGAAAAATTCTTTATCCCGAATTCCGTTGAATGCGTCTTAATGAATACAGGATATTGTGGTTAATGGTATTTTTTGACCTGCCAACCGAAACCAGAAAAGAAAGGAAAGCAGCAGCGCGTTTCCGGAAAGATCTTCAGGAAGACGGCTTCACCATGTTCCAGTTTTCTATTTATGTCCGCCATTGTGCCAGCAGGGAAAATGCTGACGTCCACTTTCGTAGGGTGAAGACCTTTTTACCTGAAAAAGGGCATGTCTGCATCATGACCATTACTGACAAACAGTTCGGGATGATCGAGATTTTTAGAGCTGCCAAACCAGCGTCCAAACCGGATACCCCTCAGCAGCTTGAACTTTTCTGAAATCAGAAAATACATATTCCCGGATCGTTGCCCGGGAATATGCTCAGGATTTTTTTATTCCAATTTTCAGGTTAAATCTCTGATTTTCAACCAAAAGAGACACACTCTGTTGTGCTTTATCAGAACGAAGATACAATTTGAAAGCAATTCACAACAAGCAGGGTTTTGTAAATAAAATTGAAATTGTTGTGCTTTATCAGAACGAAGATACAATTTGAAAGCAATTCACAACATCAATTGCGAATTCTCTCCAAAAGATTCTGTTGTGCTTTATCAGAACGAAGATACAATTTGAAAGCAATTCACAACACACTTACTCAACTTAAATCAAAATTTGAAGTTGTGCTTTATCAGAACGAAGATACAATTTGAAAGCAATTCACAACAAATACACTACGAATTAGCACCGATTATATGTTGTGCTTTATCAGAACGAAGATACAATTTGAAAGCAATTCACAACACTAACAATGAAGAAGTATCATTGTCATGTGTTGTGCTTTATCAGAACGAAGATACAATTTGAAAGCAATTCACAACCAACAGGACTATCAAATATAAACGTCTTCTGTTGTGCTTTATCAGAACGAAGATACAATTTGAAAGCAATTCACAACAGTACGGGGATACATTTGGACTGCTGAGGTGTTGTGCTTTATCAGAACGAAGATACAATTTGAAAGCAATTCACAACCGTGCTTAGATGAAAGTGTAGTGCGTGAAAGTTGTGCTTTATCAGAACGAAGATACAATTTGAAAGCAATTCACAACCATCTCCTCACGCTCCTGTAATACCTGAGAGTTGTGCTTTATCAGAACGAAGATACAATTTGAAAGCAATTCACAACGCAAACACACTCATGAACCTCCTTGTTAAAGTTGTGCTTTATCAGAACGAAGATACAATTTGAAAGCAATTCACAACGATGTAGCGTTTATACTTTTCAATCAATTCGTTGTGCTTTATCAGAACGAAGATACAATTTGAAAGCAATTCACAACAGTAAACGCTGCAAGCTTTGACCTGTCAGTGTTGTGCTTTATCAGAACGAAGATACAATTTGAAAGCAATTCACAACAGGGTCAACTACTTTAGTTGCATTGTTGGCGTTGTGCTTTATCAGAACGAAGATACAATTTGAAAGCAATTCACAACAAAGATTCGCTAGTAGAAAAGATTTCGGAAGTTGTGCTTTATCAGAACGAAGATACAATTTGAAAGCAATTCACAACCATTCACTGTGGTACCTGAACTATCCTGAGGTTGTGCTTTATCAGAACGAAGATACAATTTGAAAGCAATTCACAACAAATACTTCACGAGCTAATTTGTAAGTTGGTTGTGCTTTATCAGAACGAAGATACAATTTGAAAGCAATTCACAACCTATTGCAATGAAACAAAGCCAGAAACGCTGTTGTGCTTTATCAGAACAAAGATACAATTTGAAAGCAATTCACAACTGGGATGGAATGGGCACTATTTCAGGTGCGTTGTGCTTTATCAGAACGAAGATACAATTTGAAAGCAATTCACAACTGGGTTTGCGTGGCTGGCTGTAAGATGGATGTTGTGCTTTATCAGAACGAAGATACAATTTGAAAGCAATTCACAACGAAATCTTAAGTGATTGTTGAATTCGAACAGTTGTGCTTTATCAGAACGAAGATACAATTTGAAAGCAATTCACAACTTTGGGTTACTCTTACATCGTGTTTTTTGGTTGTGCTTTATCAGAACGAAGATACAATTTGAAAGCAATTCACAACAGAGATTAGCTCGGCTATTAGGTGTTCTGCGTTGTGCTTTATCAGAACGAAGATACAATTTGAAAGCAATTCACAACTATACGAAGGCGGGGAAACAGATGCACACCGTTTTTCACTCAATGTCAAAGATATTTTTTGAAAGCAAATATCAAGAGTAAGGCAGAGCAACTAAATTTTTAAGAATAAACTTGGGAATACTTTAAATAGTCATTACTTTTTTAGCCTAAAAACTAAATCAGTCGAATAAGTTCCCACATGCAAATTATCAGCATCCGAGATTTTATTCATAGCTTCAATTTGTTCTCTGCTGTCGTGCCTGTAATTAACTATGACTTCTTCAACTATAAATCCAGATTCACTTATTAAATTAAACTTAAACACTTTCACAACTCCATTTCCATCAGCAATTGAATACCATCTTTTCGATTTTTCAACTTTCTCAACAAGATGTGCGTGATTCCAGACTCCAAGTGAATCAAGTATTTTCGGTATTTCATAATGATATCTTCCAAGAATAGCATGTGAAATGTGCGAGTCAGTAATTTGTGCGTTCACAGAAAATGCATATAAGAAAACTGATAAAAGAAACATTAAAAATTTCATATCTAAATTTTAAGTAATAATGCTAAAAACAAGATGTAGACTACAAACTGGTTATTGGTCTTTTCAATTATACCAAATGAGAGCCTTAGCGTACAAGATTCTTATAACGAATTCTATGAGGCTGTGTATCTCCCATCCTTTGCTTCTTATTCTCTTCGTATTCTGAAAAGTTTCCGTCAAAGAAATATACCTGTGAGTCACCTTCGAAGGCAAGAATATGTGTTGCTACACGGTCGAGGAACCAGCGGTCGTGGGATATGATAACGGCACAACCGGCAAAATTTTCTATCCCTTCTTCCAATGCGCGAAGTGTATTGATATCAATATCGTTTGTAGGCTCGTCCAACAACAGGACATTGGAACCTTCACGAAGTGCTATAGCCAAATGTACCCTGTTTCTTTCTCCTCCTGATAATACTTCAAGTTTTTTACTCTGATCCGTTCCGTTAAAGTTAAAACGAGAAACATATGCCCTTGAGTTCAACTGACGGCCAACGACCATCATGCTATCCGTACCTCCGGAAATAATTTCATAAACAGATTTCCCCGGTGTAAGGTCATCGTGTGACTGATCTACATAGGCGGTTTTCACCGTTTCACCAATCCTGATCGTTCCTGCATCAGGCTTTTCCTGGCCCATGATCAATTTGAACAATGTAGTTTTACCTGCACCATTCGGACCGATCACACCAACAATACCGGCAGGCGGTAAAGAAAATGTCAGGTTCTCGAACAGAAGTTTATCGCCAAAGGACTTTGAAACATTTTCGAAATCGACTACAACGGAACCCAGTCGGGGACCCGGAGGAATAAACAATTCCAATTTCTCTTCTCTCTCACGGCTATCTTCACTCACCATTTTATCATAAGCAGTTAACCTGGCTTTTGACTTTGCATGCCTTCCTTTGGGAGACATTCTCACCCACTCCAACTCACGTTGCAAAGTTTTCTGTCTCTTACTTTCAGTTTTTTCTTCCTGAGCCAGGCGGTTTGATTTTTGTTCCAGCCAAGAAGAATAGTTTCCTTTCCAAGGAATACCTTCGCCTCTGTCAAGTTCTAAGATCCAACCTGCAACATTGTCGAGGAAGTATCTGTCGTGAGTCACGGCAATCACCGTACCTTTATATTGTTTCAAATGCTGCTCTAACCACAATACAGATTCTGCATCAAGGTGATTTGTCGGCTCATCAAGCAATAAAATTTCGGGCTCTTGCAATAGCAGACGGCAAAGTGCAATGCGTCGTTTTTCTCCTCCGGACAGATTTGCAACAGATGCGTCCGGATCAGGACATCTTAAAGCATCCATGGCAATTTCGATCTTATTATCTATCTCCCAACCTTCAGCTGCATCTATTGCATCCTGCACTTGCCCCTGACGTTCTATGAGCTTATTCATCTCATCATCCGTCATCGGTTCTGCAAATTTGTTATTTATCTCCTCAAACTCTTTTAACAAGTCAACAACTTTTTGTGCGCCTTCCATCACAACCTCGCGTGCTGTTTTTGTTGGATCTAACTCAGGCTCCTGAGAAAGATATCCGACAGCATAACCCGGAGAAAAAACTACTTCCCCCTGAAAAGATTTTTCAAGGCCCGCAATGATCTTCATCAAAGTAGACTTCCCCGCACCATTCAATCCAAGGATACCGATCTTTGCTCCATAGTAGAATGACAAATAAATGTTCTTCAAAACCTGTTTACCCGGATTGAATGTCTTACTGACACCAACCATCGAGAATATTACTTTTTTATCGTCTGACATGCTGTTTTATGATTGAATGATATTTTCAAAATATTTGTATAAGACTACATTAAGTTGATTATGAATTAATTACATAAATATTTTATGTGAGATAATTACAATTCCACAAAAATGTATGTCCTGCAAATTTCGCAAAATTGTTCAATAATTTACCATCGGTTTTAACTCCTCAGATATTTGCATTTTATGGCAAATCCTGCAACTAAAAGTCCGAAAATGAGTAATAGTAAGGATTAGACCAACCTGAATAAAAAACCATGAAATCACCGATCCTCAGTCTTCTTTTTATCCTCTTCCTTGGCCAACACTTGTCAGCACAAAATTCAGGTAAAATGAATTTTGACTTGCAGAAAAAAATGGTCAATGCCAGACAAGCAGATCATGAGATTGCATTGTTTGTGAAAGGAAATATTGAAGATATAAAAGCGACAACTGAATTATCTGGCGGCGTTTTTAAATATGCTGCCGGAGATATTGCAGCGATCCGTATATCATTAAGTAAAATTCACCAATTAGCATCAGTTGCCAGTATCGTACGTATCGAAAGTAATGATCTGCGTTTGCAAACTATGAATGATCAGCTGGTCGTTAAGAATCATATACAGGAAGTTCACTATGGCTTCAATCTTCCACAAGGTTACGATGGTACAAATGTCATTGTCGGAATCATCGACGAAGGTATCGACTACACTCACCCCGACTTCAGGGATGAATTTGGTAATACTCGGATAAAATACCTTTGGGATCAGGCTATAATAAATTTTGATTCCGCAACTCAGGCTCAGCCCTATGGATACGGAAAAGAATACATAGGAAACCAAATTGATACATCATCACAGCATTTTGACAGTCAGTTTAGTCATGGATCTCATGTAGCGGGAATTGCATGTGGTAGCGGACAGGCCGTTAATAACTACAAGGGTGTAGCACCAAAATCAAATATGATTGTTGTAAAGATGAACCTGAATCGACCTGATAATGACTTCTTGTCTTCATTGGTTGATGCAGTAAAATATGTTTTTGACAGAGCAGACGATCTGAACATGCCTGCAGTGATAAATATTAGTCTGGGTACATATTATGGGTCTCATGACGCAAGAGATATTCAGGCACAAGCTATCGACAACCTTATTTCAGCAAAGCCCGGCAGAGTTGTAGTTTGTTCAGCAGGCAATGCAGGAAACGCGCCATTGCATCTCGGCTATAATATGACACCCGATACTTCGTTCACATGGTTTCAGGCAGGAGCACAAGGTATATACATGCAGTTATGGGGTGACTCGGGAAGTTTTCAAAATGCGCAATTCAGCGTTGGGATTGATAGGGTTTCACCTAACCGTGCATACTTAGGGGGGCTTCCCTTCACAACCTTAATAAGCCATCCCGGAACATTAAAGACTGACACTCTATACAGCGGCACAAACAGATTAGGCATCATTCAAAGTCTCGCTCAATCATGGAACGGAAGCTACTCCATGGAGTATTTTATTACCCCTGATTCCAGCCTTAACATCTCCGGTTCTGACACAAGCAGATACTTTTGGCGACTAATGACTAAAGGGAGCGGCCGCCTGGATTCCTGGAGCTTCGACATGGTATTCGATAATTTGCCTGACAGTACTTCATACCCTTTTATCCTAAAATATAAAAAACCGGATACCGACCAGACGATCGTCAGCTCTTTTACATGTAGTGATAAGGTTATAACAGTCGGAAGTTATATTAACAGAAATTTTTACACGAATGGAAATTTCTCTATCACGCGCGATACCTCATTGAGAGTCGGAGATTTGTCCACATTCTCCAGTCGCGGGCCAACTCGTGACGGACGTATAAAACCGGATATTACTGCTACCGGGGAATGGGTACTTTCATGTGCAAGACAAGATGAATTAAATATATTATCAGCAACAGAACCGGAGAAGGTTGCAGCAGGAAAAAAACACAAACGTAGCAGTGGAACATCCATGTCCTCCCCTGCCGTTGCAGGCATCGTAGCTCTGTATTTGCAAAAGAACCCTACTGCCGATTGGCAGGAGGTTAAAGATGCAATTATCAACTGTGCCGACCGGGATGCATTTACCGGAAATAGTTTACCTGATAATAAGTGGGGGCATGGAAAAGTAAATGGTTATTCCGTTGTGAAAGGTTGCACAGTCGGAATAAATGATCCTGATCAACACAATGGATTTGCCTTACAAAGCTACCCCAATCCGGCACATGGAGAATTAATCATAGAATATGACTTCAGCCTGATCAATAGTTACCAATTAGCAGAGATCATTTTACATGATACTTTTGGAAGACCGGTTCGAAACTATAAATTAAAAGACCGAAGTAATCATTTGTTGATCGAAACCGGTTCCATATCTGCAGGGATGTACACAAGTACATTAGTTATTGATGGTCAAGCAAAAAGCACAACAAAAATTATGATTTATTAAAAATTATAAAACTGGAATATATGAAGAGACAGAGCTATCTGTCTCTTTTTTTTATTGTTATCTCAGGAATTCCAATACATTTGTCAGGTAATTTTAAGCTTAGTGGCAAATACAGTAAAGAATTATTTATCGCTGGTAAAATTCAGTCATACCATCTTCGCAATGCCTTTCGCAGTAATTGGCTTTATGTTGGGTGTATCTCAACCCGGACAAAAGTTTGATGGA
This sequence comes from Bacteroidia bacterium, assembly GCA_035341855.1. Classification (GTDB taxonomy): domain Bacteria; phylum Bacteroidota; class Bacteroidia; order AKYH767-A; family 2013-40CM-41-45; genus QQVM01. Next base: position 19,810 of record DAOQWA010000042.1, on the reverse strand, counting down.
TTTCTCTTCGTACTTGTTATTCTTTGTATGGTATTCGCTCGAACGGCTGCTATGGCATTTAATAGGTGGGCAGACAGAGAATATGATATAGAAAATGAAAGAACAAAAATACGCGAGATCCCCAGTGGTGTTATAAGTACCAGGGCTGCTGTCTTGTTAGTAACGGCCAGTTCCCTTGCCTTCATTATCACGACATGGTTCATCAACTCATTATGCTTTGCACTCTCTCCTATTGCATTGCTTGTTGTTTTAGGTTACTCCTTCACCAAACGATTTACATGGCTTTGCCATCTTGTCTTAGGAATAGGATTGTCCCTTGCACCTATAGGAGCATACCTCGCAGTAACCGGTGAATTCGCATGGCTACCGATCTTATTTTCGATGACTGTCCTGACATGGGTAACCGGTTTTGATATTATCTACGCATTACAAGACGAAGAATTCGACAAGTCGCTGGAGCTGTATTCGATGCCATCCATTTTCGGAAAAAAGAAAGCCTTGAATACCTCAACATTTTTCCATCTCATGTCTGTGGTGTTTCTAATAATGGCGGGATCTCTGGCAGGTTATGGTTTTACTTATTGGGCCGGTGTCACCATTTTTACATCCTTGCTTATTTACCAGCACACATTGGTAAAACCACATGACTTAAGCAAGGTCAATATTGCATTTTTTACAACGAATGGAATAGCAAGTATAGTATTCGCAGCTTTTGTAGTTACTGAGCTAATTATCCAATAAAGATCTATCTTTTAAGGCTTCGCAACCTGCAACATCAGTGGAACATTATTTTCCAATAAAGAATAATCTGCAGATTCAGTATAGTTATCACCTGTTAGATCACCTATATAATATCCATAGAGAAACTGAAGTAGTTTTGACTGAAAGAAATTAATATCAGTAATTGAAATACTGTTGTTCCTATCCAGGTCGCCGCTCCATATCGCAAAGTAACCATCACCCATATTACACAGATTACTGCCGAAAGCACTGGACGCATTTAATCTGAAATCATAGCTGGTTAGTGGAGAAGTTAGTGTTAGAGGGGCAGCACTCCAGGTTTCTAAAGAATTTCTATGTTGCAAGACTAAATAATATGAATTACCATTGACAGCACTCGGAAAACTGAACAAGGCAGTTCCATTTGTATCTAAAATTGCAGTATCTGAATAGAGAATACTATATGGTGGAACAGTCCCTGCAAGTTTGAGAAAAAGCGTGTCACTTGCACCTGCATTGATATTATTCACCAGCTTTCCTCCACCTTTGTATAAACCTTGAATAAGTGCTTTGATTTGAACGTCAACGGCAGTTGCACAGGCAGACACAACTAATGTATCTGAATAAAATGTACATCCGTTTGCAATAAAACTAAAAGAATAATTTTGTGCAGTCGTTACCTCCAATGTCGAACTATTTATTGAACCGGGCTGCCAGATCATCGTGGAATTATATGGCACGAACTGAATACCTTCAGGAACACTTACATCCCAAACAACTTTATTCCTACCTGAAACAGCTATTCCAACGCTACCATCAGAATTTTCCAATCCCATTGTATTTGTACCGCTTGAAATTGCTTCACAAAAGAGCTCTATGATATCACTACCTTCAGATAATTCTATGCGACCCGAAACTGTATTTGCACTTCCATAGCGATTGACTGAATTATAGCATACGACCAGTTTTCTATTCGGAGCACTTCCGGTTGTGAGGTAAGTAATCGTTCCTCCTACAGATGGATTAAGATCAGTCCATACTAATGCAATTAAATTATTTGGTACAGCCGGGTCAGGAATAACCTGAGGTGTATACGTAGATAAGCTTGCAGAACTAAATCCTATAAGACCATTGGAACTGATATAGAATTGGGTAAATGGGTTACCGAAGTAATTAAAAGTAAATCCAATGGGTAGTGCTGCGGTGTATGCATCATCAGTTAGTGTAACAGGAATATCGGAGCTTGGGGTATAATTTTGAAAGGGAATACTATTCACCTGATAATTATCAGGAACTACATCTCCACCACTTAATCTCAGCGTGTCACCCGGACATAATACCAGTGGGCCGTCTGCGATCACATAAGGTGTCAATGCTGAAACATTCGGCACTAAAACTGATTGTGCAATTGCTCTTTGACCTATGACTGACGATGTATTATTTCTGGCCCTTACCGTAAACCAATAAGTACTCGCTAAACTTAGACCCGAAACAAAGTGCTGCGTTCCTGTGACGTTTGAACCCACAACATTCCAAACACCATTGATCTCATCCAATTGAAACACATCATAATGTGTAGCGTTTGCAACGGCTGCCCAGGTCACACTCACCTGACCGGAAACACAACCTGCACTTATAGCGAGTGAAGCGGGAGTACCAATAATACTGAACAATGAATCACTTACATCACTGAGAGCTCCACTTGTAATTCTAATAAGTGCTTGTGACGAAACGACAGAAGGAACTACCCAACTGTAACGGGTTGTTGTTGAAGAAAGCGTTGTAGAAATATTTGTCCAACTCCCACCATTGTTCAAACTGTATTGTAATGTTTGGTTAGAGGTTACACCAAGATTATCCCAATAAATAACCTGTGTAGAACCGGGGACAAATATATCTCTGCCGTTAGGATAGGTTACTTCAATATAAGCAGCTTCAACTTCCCAGGTTATTGAATACACCTGATTCGATCCGACAGGAACAGAAGTGCCATAGACATTCAGGGAATATAATCCCGATGCAGGGTTGTCAATGGTGACTTGCTCAATATTATTCAGGTGATCGGCATCTCTTGTAGCAACATTGTCCGGCAAGGTTGCATCTAATATCCAGGGATTCCAGACGGTTAAAGAAGGGTCAGTTACTGTAAGATCAAGATCATTAATCAAGGCAGGATTTGAATTCGCTGCGCCAGCAGGATCAGTCCAACAAATCATCACTCTCAGTCGTTTAGTGTTTGACGGCACAGATATTGAAAATGCTCTCGTTCCGCCGGTACTTACGCTATCTATTTTATAACGATTAGATTCAAGAGCACGTGCTGCCTGAACACCATTTATCCTTCCGAATCCATATTTATAATCAGGACCTGCATTGCCCAGATCTTTTGCTGTGTTGCAGGCAACCGCTTTCATCAAAGATGCCGGTGGAGTTACATTGCCATTTAGCTGACGATAACGCTGGACAAGCTGAGCAATAGTACCTGAAACGCCAGGTGTTGCCATAGAAGTTCCACTATATCCACCTGTATAATTGTCATCAGGCAATGTCGAATAAACGCTTGTGCCCAAACCACTGATCTCAGGTTTAATGCGACCGTCCCTCACCGGACCACAGCTGCTGGAACCGCTAAGTACATCACTGCTATTCACATTTGCCACAACCAGCATGTTCTTTGCCGCTTTTCCTGTTGTTGTTCCCCAACCTCCTGTACAAACAGATTGAGAATTACCCGAGGAATGTACGTGCACGAGTGTGGGGTTATTATAAATATTAATATCCTGCTCACGACTATTACTATTGTAAGGATCTTTCAGAGTACAATCAACAAATGAATTTCCATAGCCCCAGGAATTTTGAGTCATTGAAATACCATAAGTACTTATTGCACCGGCTACTTCAGAATTTACACTGCCATTGTAATCGTAAGAATAAATAAGTGCTCCGGGTGACATTCCTCTGGCATAAGGATCAAGTAAACCGGCACCGGCCATTGTTCCGGCAACATGTGTACCGTGATCAGTAGCGCTGTATGATTCTGCCAGGACCAGCCGGCCTGTGAAGTCCTTATGAGGTCCTACCGTACCACCATCCCATATACCTATCTTTACTCCGGCTCCGGTTAGATTTCTGTATCCATCATTCAGGACATTTGAACGATGCAGAGTTTTACTTGGTAAATTATCATCTTGAGGATCCGGTGCGATGGTTTCCATCCATTGTAACCAACTTTCATTTGACAATGCAAGCAAATTTTCTTCCTTCACCCGTATTGTGAATGATCTGAATGACTCATTACCTGAAATGACTTTTGCATCAAAATCATTCAGTCGCTCACTTAAAACCTCCGGCTCAATCCATGCAAAAGGAATCACTGATACGTCAACGTATCCATTGACCTTAACAGCCCATGCAGGAATCTCACCACTTAACAGACCTTCATCCAACTTGTACTTACTTTCCAGTACAAAGACAGATCTGACACCATGTGATTTCATGAATTCGAAATCAGGTAGAAGTTCTGAAGCTATTGTGTATGCTGAACCGGTAAGATAGTCCACAATTTGAATTTTCCTTTCAATAAATTTCTGCTGAACTTCTTGTGAAGGAATTTTGTCGAACTGAATAACGGCAAAGTATTTTTTATTAAAATCAGGTAGCAATTTGATTTGGCCGCCGATATATTTTTCAATATTTGCTTCGGGTAAAAGATTTCCTCCTTTAAGTTTTAGAGTAAACTGAACATTACTTTGTCCAATTGATGAGAAAGAAATCATAAGCAAAGTCAGTATGATCAGATTCGTTCTAAAAACAGAACCGGCCACTTTCAATATTGAACCGTACTTACACATGGCTAAGGATAATCTCATGGATACAATTTTAATATTATTAACTTCTACTTTAAGGTTTAATGACTGAAAGACCACTTACTGCATTATTCTCAACAAGGGAAAAATCTGCACTTTCTACAAAACTGTCGCCGTTGAGATCCTGAACAACATAACCGTATGCAAAACTTTGTATACCGGTCTCACTAAGGATAACATCGGTATAATTAATAATTCCATCCTGATTCAAATCGCCGCTATACATGGCGAATTTTCCTCCGCCAACACTGATCTGGTTTGATCCGAATGCCTTTGACGACAGGTTTGAAAAATCGTAATTCACATTAGGAAGCAAAAATGAAACAGAATCAGCACTCCAAATCTCCAGTGAATTTCTATGTTTAACAACTATATAATAGTACTCATTAGATCCGGCACCGATGAAAGTAAAATCTCCGGTTCCATTGAGGTCGACCGTTCCTTTAACTGTATGTAAGACATTGTGAGGAGTAACCGGGCTGGCAAGGCTGACCTCCAGTGTGTCGCATACAGAAGCAGAGAGAACCCCGGCCATCTGGCCTCCACCTTTATAAAATCCCTGCACCAATGCAGTCAGGTGAAGTGTAATATCTGTACTGCTAACCGTGAACTGACCCGGACCAGACACAACGCCGCAAGGGCCTTGCAACTCTATGAATCCTGTCGTAGCTCCTGCAGGAACTGTCGCTGTAATCTGTGAAGAATTATCGATGATGAATGAGGCTGATATGCCATTGAAATATACAGCCGTTGTCAAACTGAAGTCACCTCCGCTTATTACAACTGATGTTCCCGGAGTACCACTCGATGGTAAAAAACCACTGAAATTCATTGCAGGGATCTCTGTTACAATGATAGTGTTAGAAACACTTTGACATGTCCCCGCATTAGTTCCCGGAAAATTTATCGTCCAGTCATCAATAGTACCCACGTCGATTCCTGCCCGGTCATACACCCATAACTTCCAATCACCATTAGGATTTAAATTCCCTCCGCCTATCGCAGAAAAAGTTGTAGCATTAGTCTGAACACATACGTTGATCAGGCTGGCCCAGGGTTTGTAAGTGCCTGTGTAGGGAGCACCGGTAGAAGGTATTTGTGCAGTACCTGCATCTGAAAAGACAGTATTGATAAAGTCATTTGCCGAACTACCAACTCTGTTACTCAAACCAAGAATAGAACCATCCGGTGCTTCAAGCATCAACACTAGATCACCCAGATAAGTGTGTGTAATATTTAACTGAATGCTTACCCCTGCACTTGAAATCGTTGAGCTGTATCCTGAAATGGAAATTGTGCTGGATGCTCCGGTACAACTATTATCCGGAATTGCAACCTGAGTATAATTACTGAATGATTGAGGAGCTGTTGGTACAAATGATGCGCTTACATTGTAGGAGCCCGATGTTGAAGCTGTGTACACATTGGAGGTCTCGCCTATGAGATCTATTGAATTTTTTCTCCATTGGTATTGTATACCTCCAAGTGCCGAAAAACTCAAATCAACATCATCACCACTACAAAGAGCGATCGGTCCCGATGCAGATATTGCCGGAGTAGATGGAGCAGTGTTCACAGTTATTGCAAGAAGAGCTGCAGTACCTGTGCCACAAGAATTACTTCCTGATACAGAAATGTTCCCTGAAATTGCTGACCCGGAATAAGCAACTGTGATAGTATTAGTCCCCGAACCTGAGCTGATAGATGCACCGGAAGGAAGGCTCCAAATGTAGTTGCTTGCATTAGCAATTGTCGGAACAGAATAAACAACTCCGGTTGAATTTTGACAAACATCCGCTAATCCTGAAATGACTCCTGCAGAAGCAGGGAGAGCATTCACTGTTACGTTAAATGTTCTGTACGGGCCGGCTCCGCAAGCTGTATTTGTTCCGGCTACACTAATATTACCTGATACAGCAGCAGTGGAAAAGCTGACTGTAATTGAATTTGTGTTTGCGCCCGAAGATATGCTTGCACCGGCCGGCAATAGCCAGTTGTATCCTGTCGCATTCGCTACTGAGGCTACTGAATAACTCACACTATTTTGTCCCTGGCATACTGTGGCAGAGCCAACAACAGTACCCGGTGTAACAGGTGTTGAGCTGATCGTAATATTCGTTCCATTGTCTGAACCATTGACTGCCGGATTGGTACTAATCACCCTTATTCTATAGAGTGATCCCGGACTTGTCCCACCGGGGATGGTAGCAGAAATTGAGCCTGAACTAACTGTTGTATTCAACAAACTTCCAATATTGACAGCTCCGGTAAATGAACCGGAAGAATTGGACAGTTGTGCGTAATAGTTATTTCCTGAATTTGGAATTCCGTTTGCAACAAAATCAACATTAATACTGGCACCTGCACACAAATTTGTTGAAGCCAGCGGAGTGGTAGTGATGCTTGTCAGGACACCGGTACCGGCCACGATCGTAAAGTTAACATTGCTCATATCGAAAAATATATTTCCGACAGATTCAACCTTAATACGATTTTTATTCCCCGGAATGTTAGGAACAGATACCGGCTGAGAGCCGTCATTTGGTGTATTTGCTGCCAGTGTATAAGGAAAAGTATAGCCACTATCCGTTGACAAAAGTATATTGACATTTGCACAGTTTATAGGCGAGGAATTTGTTGAGCTCACGTCCCAGGTGACTGTTTGAGATGTAAGACCTGTCCATGTTACATTTGTGTTTGGTGACGTGACTGCAAAAGCACTTCCTGTATTTATCACGGTCAAAACAACATTTGTATTATTATTTCCTACTCCACCTCCATTCAATCTATTGTCTCTTGCAGTAAATTTAAACGCAAGATTACGTGCATAAGAAGGTAAAATTTCTCCCAGTGTCTGTTGATTTCTAACTAGATCTTCGATCCGCGGAAAAGTCCTGGACGGATTAGTTGTTGGTGTGAAAACACGAAAGATCGGTGCACTTCCACTTGGTGAATTAGGTGCTCCTGCAGTACCGGTATCATACTCCTCCCATAAATATGTCAGTGGATCACTGTCGGGGTCAGATGCAGAACCTGTAAGAATGAATGGTGTCAAAAATGGTATGGTATAATCAGAACCTGCATTGACTGTTGGCGGATTATTCCCGGTGCCGGTCATCACGTCACATGAATTTCCTGATCCTGAAATAATAAATGTTTGTATCTGATCATAACTCCTCGAATGAAAAATGGGATCACTATGTGGCTGTATATCATCGGCACCACATATTCCTGCATAAGCCATGATGGTCGTTCCACTACCGGGCTCGTAAGCTGAGCTGGCAGACCTATTGCCATTGCAACTTCCCGTAATACTGTTAAAAGTGTGCGACCCGCCAAATTGATGACCCATTTCATGGGCAACGTAATCGATGTCAAAATTATCGCCGACAGGTGAACTTGATCCTGTAACACCACCTGCCTTAGAACTTCCACAAACACATCCAAGGTATGCTACACCACCACCGCCTGTACTGAACACATGTCCTAAGTCATAATTTGCAGACCCAATCACCGAATTAATATTTGAAATGTTTTCACTCAACATTGTGCTACCACTGTTATTCGTATACGGATCCGTGCCTGAATTTGTATAAATGAGCAAGTCGGTATTTGCGATCAATACCAGGCGAATAGCCACCTCAAGTTCATACACACCATTTACCCGATTCACACTTGTAGTGATTGCAGAGAGTGCACCGGATACGGTGCCTCCATGAAATGCTGTATACTCACCCGTGCATGCCATAGCAAGACGATATGATTTCAGATCAGCACCTGAGGTTCTCAATTGTGGCCCGGAATGACCGGCTCCTCCCTGCAATGAATGTAGCTGATCCTCAAACTCACATTCAAAGGGAGCCCTGTCTTTGGAATCTTTTTTGTAATAACAGATATAATCATTCACATTTCCTTGCGCATAAGGTTCAATAAATGACCACCCTTCCGGAGACATTACCATGGCATGAAATCCCCATTCTGTAAAATCCAATTTGGCAGTGATTTCGGGATGAGAAACACTTTGGGCAGAATAGGTTTTGATAAATGGATATTTTGCTCCTAAATCAGCGTCCATCACCGGACTTTCCAGGACTTTAAAAACATGTGTCGAACCGTCAGGGAATGGTACTTGAAACAAAATAAAATTCTTTTCTGCATCTACAGAAGATTCCAGCGGTGCCTTCAGCATTTCAGTTTTGAGTTGTGCAAAATCAACTCGCATGGATCTGAAGATTTGAGGAACATAAGCTCTCTCCGAGGAATTCAGCAGCTCAGATTGAGGAATATTCTTCCATAAAGACACCGGAGCTTGTTGCGAAAATGCAAAAGGAGTTTCGAAACTGAATACAAAAGATAGTAATAGTATTGGAATAATTCGCACAGAGAAGGTCTTTTGATTAATGATATGATTCTTTGAATTGTTTATAGCCTTCACGGTTTCTCCGAATGAAAACACTCTACGCAAATCAATGAAATAATTTGATTATCGGATCGCAGTCCACAAGCAATAAAGATAGGAAAAAAAGCTGTCATTTCGATGAAATTTCAGCTCCAATTTCAACAAATTACACCCTTGGCAAAGTGCATGAAAAACATGGTAAAATAATAACAACGGAAGTTTTAATGTAAAACAGCATCTGAAATGTTCCGGATCCGGTACAGAAATGATACCTATTGTTCTTTTAATAACTGATCGAGTTCCACTATCAGCTTATCAACATCAACTGAGTCAGTTCCGTCGTAATATCCGCGGATCCTTCGTTGGGGATCTACAAGTGCAAAAAACTGAGTATGGACAAAATCATCCGGACCACCATCACCCTCCGAAACTGTTACAAGATAGGATGCTCTTGCCATGTTATAGATCTCTTTTTTATCCCCGGTCACGAAGTACCATTTGTCTGGATCAGCACCGTGCATTTCAGCATACTGAGCCAACACAGAAACAGAATCCTCTTCCGGCTTAACCGTGTGTGATAAAAATCGGATTCTATCATCAGCAGAAAATCTATCATAAACTCTTTGCATTTGTGTTCCCATGATTGGACAAATGCCTTCACATTTTGCGAAGAAAAAATCTGCTATATAAATTTTTCCTTTCAACTGTTCTTGAGAAAATTTTCTTCCCAGTTGATCTGTAAAAGTGAAGTCTGAAATGAAATGGCCTTTCCCGTCCTCACCTTCAGGTCCAAAAATCGGGAGCTTGTTCTCAACAGAATAATGCGGATTGGAGATTTTAAAACCCCAGTACATAAAACCAAGAGCTATCAGCCCTACTATAAAAAATCTCAGGAATACTGAACGGAATAGTATCATTGACTTTCATTTAGTCTCTCCATAAATTTATTTTTGCAACCTGTGTTACAAAAACCATATATCGAACCCTTGTGATTTAATGTATCAGCGACTCCATCCTTGAGGCTCATTCCACAAATAGTGTCCTGCAATGATGCTAACAAATCAAGGTTAAAATCTTCAAGATACAATCCTTCGCTCATTTCTTTTACCGGTGATTTTTTGTACTCAGGCTTATCCTTGTTGTCTCCACTTATGCAACTCATCAAAAACAAGCTGATTGATATAATATATAGGTAATTCATTGTCTGGAATTTATCGTTAACGTACGTAATATAAAGGGCTATTGAACTTCCGGTGCAAAGATGTACTATTTTAGTAAGATGTACCAACGGCTTCATCAATTATTCAGATTCAATTATTTCTTTAGGCAACAGTGAAAATTATTGCTAATTCAATTAACTAAATCACAACAATTTATTGAAACTCTAAAAAAAGATATTTTTATTAGATTGATTCTAAAATGACGGTAAAAACTCTTTCAGAGATAAAGAAAGCCGATAAGAAATCCGGTTAAGAGTAGAAAAATAAGTATATTTGTGTGCATTGGAATTCAGCTGATGCTAGCTAATTTTCTCTTATGAAAGAACAAACATCTTCTACAGAAAAAGTCGATATCGGATTTGATGATTTTCGTACAGAGGTATTAAATGACTTCCGCATCGCCAATGAAAGCCGGCAAGCAAGCCTCTTAGGTCGTAAGGAAGTATTAACGGGCAAAGCTAAATTCGGAATATTCGGTGATGGAAAAGAGATCGCACAAATTGCCATGGCGAAGCAGTTCAAGGCAGGTGATTTCAGGGCCGGATATTACAGAGATCAAACATTTATGTTTGCCATCGGCGAATCAGATGTGGAAAAATTCTTTGCACAACTTTATGCAAATCCTGACATTGAAGCTGAACCTTCTTCAGGTGGGCGTTCAATGAACGGACATTTCTCGACCAGATTACTGAATGATGACGGAACCTGGAAAGAACTTAGTCAATTAAAAAATTCTTCTTCAGATATTTCTCCTACTGCAGGTCAAATGCCACGTTTAGTCGGTCTGGCCTGGGCTTCCAAGTTGTACAGGAACAACACCGAACTCCATGACCTGAAACAATTTTCAAATCTTGGAAATGAAGTTGCCTTTGGAACGATCGGTGATGCCAGTACTTCGGAAGGTGTCTTCTATGAAGCCATTAATGCTGCAGGAGTTCTACAGATACCTATGGCCATTTCTGTTTGGGATGACGGATATGGAATTTCTGTCCCGGCGAAATATCAAACTACAAAGCAAAATATTTCTGAGATCCTAAAAGGATTTGAACAAAACGAAAAGGGAAAAGGATTTTTGATACTAAGAGCACGGGGTTGGGATTACCCGGGACTTTGCGAAATGTATTCAAAAGGAATTCAATCTTGCCGTGAAGAGCATATACCTGTATTATTTCATGTCAGGGAAATGACACAACCTCAAGGTCACAGTACTTCCGGTTCACATGAAAGATATAAATCTGAAGAGAGGTTGAAATGGGAATCAGAGAATGACTGTATTCAGAGAATGAAAGAATGGATCATCAGTTCTGCACTGGCAACTTCTGAAGAATGTGAACAAATCGAATCTGAAGCAAAGGCATACGTCAGGCAAGCTCAAAAAAAAGCATGGGCAGCATTCATGAATCCAATTATTGCTGAGATTCGTGAACTCAATACAATATTAGAAAATCTTGCATTGGTTAGTCAGAACAAAGATGAAATTCTAAATACAGTAAATGAATTAAAATCAATTATTGATCCTGCTCGCCGGGATCTTGCCTCTGCAGCACATAAGATTTTGTTCAACACAAGATTTGAAGAATCTCCGCAAAGGGAAGCACTTCTGCGCTGGGACAAAGTCAATCGCGCAAAAAATACTGAACGATACAATTCTAAACTCCATTCTGATAATTCCGGATCTCCATTATTTGTTGAAAGTGTAGAAGTTCAATATGCAGCTGATGCAGCGTTAGTTGACGGACGAGAAATCCTTCAGGCAAATTTTGATAAATTATTTTCTAAGGATCCAAGATTAGTTGCCTTCGGAGAAGACCTTGGAAAAATTGGTGATGTTAATCAAGGATTTGCAGGATTGCAATCCAAATATGGAGAACTCAGGATCACTGACACAGGAATCAGGGAGGCAACGATAGCCGGACAAGGAATTGGTTTAGCTCTGCGTGGCCTTCGTCCTATTGCTGAAATCCAATACCTGGATTATGTATTATATGCAATCCAAATTCTCAGCGATGACCTTGCAACTTTAGCATATAGAACTAAAGGCGGACAGAAGGCACCTTTAATAATCCGGACAAGGGGGCATCGACTTGAAGGTATCTGGCATAGTGGCTCGCCTTTAGGAATGATAATAAATGCATTGAGAGGAATACATATACTTGTCCCGAGAGACATGACTCGTGCAGCAGGCTTTTATAATACTTTGCTGGCAGGTGATGAACCCGGGATGATCATTGAATGCCTTAACGGTTACAGGCTAAAAGAACGTTTGCCAAATAATTTAGGTGAATTTAAAACCCCACTAGGCCAACCCGAAGTACTTATAGAAGGAACTGATGTAACCCTTGTCACTTATGGCTCCTGCGTGAGAATTGCCGAAGAAGCGGTAAAAGAGCTTAATAAAGTAAATATTTCTGTAGAACTCATTGATATACAATCACTTTTGCCATTTGATATTCACTCATCAATCCTGGAGTCTGTCAAAAAAACCAATAAATTGATGGTCCTGGATGAGGATGTTCCGGGTGGTGCAAGCGCATATATCCTTCAGCAAATTCTTGAAACACAAAATGCCTTTCAACATCTTGATTCTCTGCCTATAACGCTGACTGCCCATGCACACCGGGCTGCTTATGGTTCCGATGGAGATTACTTTTCTAAACCAAATACTGAAGATGTAATAGATTCTGTGTACATGATGATGCACGAATACAATCCTGATAAATTTCCGAAGTTTAAATAAGAGAATTGCATTCAATCATTATCTTTAGCCACGGATTTAACACTTTAGATTTTAGTCAATACATTTTATGACCGACCATATAACAGAAAAAGAATCTGCATATAAACATTTAGAGAAAATGAGCGTGTATGATCTTCTACATGCCATGAATCAGGAAGATCGTACTGTCCCAATTGCAATTTCAAAAGTTTTACACAGAATCGAAACTGTTGTGATCCTTATTTCTGAAAAAATGAAAGCGGGTGGCCGATTGTTTTATGTAGGCTCAGGAACCAGTGGCCGACTCGGTGTTGTTGATGCTTCTGAACTACCTCCGACATTTGGTGTCGAAGAAAGCAAAGTTATTGCAATAATCGCCGGTGGTGATGGTGCAATTCGTAAGGCAGTAGAATTTGCCGAAGATGATGTAGAGCAAGGATGGAAAGATCTTCAGAATTACAATGTGAATAGTACTGATGTTGTTTTTGGCATCGCCGCTTCCGGAATGACACCATACGTAGTTGAAACATTAAAAAAATGTAAAGAGCAAGGCATACTTACTATTGGTTTAACATGTAATAATAATGCACCAATATCGAAAAATGTGCACTACCCTATTGAAGTTATTGTAGGTCCGGAAGTATTAACCGGAAGTACCAGAATGAAGGCCGGTACTGCTCAAAAGTTGGTACTAAATATGATCTCTACGGCAGTTATGATCCAACTGGGCCATGTAAAAGGCAGTAGCATGGTAGACATGCAACTCACCAACAACAAATTAATTACAAGAGGTACCCGCATTTTGATGGGAGAATTAAATATTACTGCTATTGAAGCCGGTGAATTATTGAATAAATTCGGCAGTGTAAGAAAAGCACTTCAAAGTAAAAAGTTAGGCTCCTGAGTTCTACAAAATTCTCCTTCTGTTTTTTTGTTTTTTCCTGTTAGACTTGCACACTCCATTAGAACCGGGATGCATCGAAATGGTTCACCCTGTATCTTTTCAAATACCAATATTCCAAATTCATTTTTAACTTTGTATCTCACAAGGTTTCAAATACCGATGGCCTGTTCTCGTGCAAGATATTGAACCATATTACAATTGGCGTGAGTTATATATCGCATCTGAAGATGAGTATTCTCCTTTTCATGGTGTCGAGAACAGTGAATTTGAATTCAGTCATACCGTTTACAACTTTTACATTCATCCTCAATGGGATGATTTTGGCTCGAAAACTTTATATATGAAGCTTCTTTATACTGACTATGAAACCGGCTTTTTGATTATTGAATTGATTGGTGAATGGAATGATGCATTATACAATGACATCATGTTTTTGAAAAGAGAATTCATTGAACCTATGATCGCCAACGGAATAAACAAATTCATACTCATTGGAGAAAATGTGCTTAACTTCCATGGTTCAGATGATTGTTACTATGAAGAATGGTTTCAAGAGGTTGAAGATGGCTGGGTAGCAGCCATAAATTTTCGTCCGCATGTACTTTCTGAATTTTCAGCTTTTAATTTAGATTACTATATGGTATTTGGCGGTGAACTAAATGAGCTCAACTGGAGGGGATTTCACCCGCTGGAATTTTATTTGCGGGTAAATAAAATCATTTCATCAAGACTGAATTGATGGTCGTCTTGATTTATAAAATTTACACATAAAGGATCGCCATTTAAAATGACTTGCACTCAAACTTTACTTATACTTCTGGCATCTTTTGTATCAGTTGTTAATGGTTCGCAACTTAACGCTGATAATGATACTTTACCTGTGTCAGGGAAAGCATCATTCTATCACGATAAATTTCATGGACGCTTAACCAGCAATGGAGAAGAATATGATAAAAATGATTTTACGGCAGCACACAGGACACTTCCATTTAATACCATTGTGAATGTTAAAAATAAAAAAAACGGTAAAAGCGTTATTGTAAGGATCAACGACCGCGGTCCTTTTGTAAAAAGCAGGATAATTGATCTGTCCCGTTCAGCAGCAGAAAAAATTGGAATGGTTCCTTTTGGAATTGTCCCGGTTACACTTAGTGTAATGACATTATTAGATAATGTCCCGCTTAATGACTCATCTTTTACAAATGGTGAGTTTTGGGATTGCTATGCTAATAAAGTTGAATTGGTAATGCCTGCCGTACTGGTTTGGATTACTGACAGCTGGAAACATGCTTTTTATACTGCCAGTAAGCTTGCAATCGACAATAAAATAGAAAATGTTGGAATCCGGGTTAGCGGATCGCTTGAAAACAGAACCTATGACGTAGTGATCAGTTGTGTCGAAAATGATTCACGTGCAGACTCTATAGCCAAAGTAATGGTCAGTCAAGGATTCAGGAGAGCTCATCTTCTAAACTCAAAATAATTCATCGTAATTTGAGAATTTAATGGTCTTCAGTGCAAAGTAAACTTTTCATTGATCAACATTGAAGCAACATGTTTATCAATAGGGAAATTAAAATCTTCTACTTTTAAAAGAGATAGATCCAGCCATCTTAGACTTTGTTCCCTCTCTTTCTCGCCAGAAAATCTTATTAGTGACTTTGTCGCCTTTATTTCAACATTACCGACCGGCTTCACCCTGTAATAAACCGAAACTATTTGCCGGTTTTCGTGGAAAGCAGAAGCTACAAAAAAATCTGTTGTATATAGATGTTCGAGAATTTCAAATTCATAACCGGTTTCCTCTAGAAACTCACGTTTAAGGCAATCCCGTAAACCTTCACCATACTCAAGACCACCTCCGGGAAATTTCGTCATGTTCTGTCCATAGACATATTCATCACTAACCAGCAGCCCTTTCTTTTTATCAATAAATATTCCATATACTCTGATTATAAACAAATTGTCATCCATAAAAAATCCTGGTAAAAATGGTTTGCTGAAAGATACTAATTCATTCTCAAAAAAATTATTGATGGTATATCAGAATTTAAATAAATCTTGCGCATTGCAGATTTAAACAATGGCAAAACGGACAAAATCATCCTTATCTTCGGGACTTTATAGCTAGTCTCAATGCGCGAACTTGAAACAGAAGTATTAATTGTCGGTGCTGGGCCCGCAGGTTGTTCAACTGCATTTCACTTATCAAATAAAAAAATTCCTCATGTTTTAATCGACAAAGCTTCGTTCCCGCGTGATAAAATTTGCGGAGACGCACTAAGTGGAAAAGTTGTGCAAGAACTAAATCGTATCGATCGAAAGCTTATTGAGGAAATTAAAAAAGATACAAATTCATTTCTTCCCAGTTTTGGGGTTCAATTTGTATCACCGAATGGAAACTCCGTAGATATACCCTTTAAAACTGATCTAAGCACAATAAAAAATGCTCCCGGATATATTTCTCCCAGAATTCATTTTGATAATTTTCTAATCAGTAAATTGAGAACAGATTCAACAACTTTTCTTGAAAAGACGTCTATTGAGGATATTAAAAAAGGCAAAGATGGAATTGCTGCAAAACTTATAAATCATGGTGATGTTATAAATATTAAAGCTAAACTCATCGTCGGAGCAGACGGTGAAAGATCTATAATCGCACGTCAACTTGGAAACCATAAACAGTATGACAAACATTTCTGTGCTGGCGTGAGAGCATACTATAGTAACGTAAAGGGATTACATCAATATAATTTCATTGAACTGCATTTCCTTCCTGAATTCCTGCCCGGATATCTTTGGATTTTTCCACTTCCAAACGGAAGAGTCAATGTCGGAGCAGGAATGCTCAGCTCTTCCGTAAAAAAAAATAAGGTGGCATTAAGACAGAAGCTGCACGAACTACTTACCTCTCACCCTCGCTTCAAATCAAGATTTTCTGATGCAATTCCTGAAGGTCAAACGAAAGGATGGGGTTTACCGCTTGGCTCAAAGCGAAGATCGCTTTCCGGCGATCATTTCTTATTGACCGGAGATGCCGCTTCAATTATTGATCCTTTCACCGGTGAAGGGATCGGAAATGCAATGGTCAGTGGTCGACATGCCGCTGACTGTATTGAAAATGCAATAGGCTTGCAACGATATGATAAATGTGTGTTGTCTTCATATGATAAAAAACTGTTCTCAGAAATCGGACAAGAACTAAAGTTAAGTCATACTCTTCAGAAATTATCCTCTCAAGCCTGGCTTTTCAATTGGGTAGTAAAAAAGGCGGCTTCCAATGTAGAATTGAGAGAACTTATAACCGGTATGTTTGAAGATATTAATGCGAGGGCCCGTTTAAGCAAACCGGGATTTTATTTTAATCTGATATTCAATAAAACAAACTGAACATTCCATCTTCCCATACTTCAATCCACTTATAATAATTTGCAGAGAATATCATTTAAAAAAAAGAGGCTGATATAAACTACATATCAGCCTCTTTCATTTTTTCATAAAAGCTTATTCCAGTATAAGCTTCTTTGTATCAATCCTTCCGGATTCATATCTAATATTTACAAAGTAAATTCCCTTTGCAAAATCAGTTAGATCAAGGCTCATAAAGTTCATGCCCTTCGATAAAGATTGCTCTGTGGATGATAAGATTTGACCAGGCATATCAACGATTTCAAGAAGCACTTTGCTCTCATTATCTGTAATTAGAGACAAGTCAACCAATCCTTGACTCGGATTTGGATACAAACTGAAACCCTCAATTCCACTCTCTGCCAGGTCTGATCCTGCCTCACGACAACCTAAGTTTACAAGCACAGTAAGCCTTGTTGGTGAACCTAATCCACATGCATTCTGCGTATTTATGGTTATGGTTGCTGAGCTGGCTGTTGCAGTAGTGAAGTCAACAACGGAAGAAGTATCCCCGGCTACAAGAGTAGGTCCACCTGTTATTGACCAAGAGTAAGATGTCGCTCCTGCCACAGACATAATGGTATACAATACTCCCGTTTGAGATTTACAGACTGAGAACGGCCCTTGTATTGCACCTGACTGTGGAGGACGAGCAGTTACGTTATAACAACGGGCAACACTTTGTCCGCACGCATTGTCGGCTGTAACACAAATGTTTCCTGACGATGTGAAGCCTGGTCCAAAATCCACATCAATACTCGTTCCTGTATTATTTACAATTGTTACCCCTGCAGGTACCGTCCAGGTATATCCTGTAGCAGCAGCTACCGGACTTATCGCATAAGTCACACCGGTAAGGTTACACAGGTTGGATGATGGTCCTGAAATAGAAAGTGGTTGTGTTGGAGTTGATCTCACATTATAGTCACGACTAAATCCTCCACAAGCATTGTAGGTAGTTACCCTAAGAATACCTGAAGTCCAACCTGCACCAAAATTAACGATACAGGTATTGTCCGTTTCTGAAACCACTGTCATGTCTCCTGACATTACTTCCCAATCATAATAGGCAGTACCTCTAACTATAGAAATACTGTAATTAACCCCCATAGTTCCTGCACATACATAACCCGGTCCGAATAGCGGACTACTATGTTGTGGCAATCCGGTAATATACATGGATGATATAGCCGAAACACCCATGCAATTCTGAGCTGTTACACCAACTATACCTTGACCAAAGGTCGAAGGAACACTAACCTGAATTGATGTAGTTCCTTGTCCTGACAAAATTGTAACACCAGTACCTGAAACTGTCCAGTTATAAGAGGTAGCATTCGGTACCGGCAAAATTGAATAAGTTTGAATTCCCGGGCCACAAAAGATCTCAGGTCCGATAACAGGCCCTGGTTTTGCCGGTTTCACTGACAGAACAGGAATGTTCATACAGGATTGTGTACTCGTACCACAAGGATTGACAGCTTCAACACAAATAAATCCGCCATTATAAGTTGAGCTAAAGCTTAAAGTGATACTCGTACCTGTCGAAAATCCTGTTGCACCCGTTGGCAAATACCAGTTGTATGATGTTGCAGTTGATACCGGAGCAATTGAATAAACCACTCCACTGGTATTTCGACATGCTCCAGGTGAACCCATTATAGCTCCAGGTGCCGGAGGAGGCAGAATTCCTGCAACGATTGTTACGTTGCTGGCTTTGGTACAACCATTGGCATCAGTAACGGTAAGAGTATATGTACCAGGCGTAAGACCGGTCGCTGTGGCGGTAGTCTGACTGTTTGACCATAAATAACTATAAGAAGGAACCCCTCCACTAACATTAGCGGTTGCAGATCCATTGGCCATGCCACATGAAGGAGAAACCGTGGTAAACGATACTTCGATCTTAGGAGGCTCCATGACATTTATGTTAGCAACAGATACGCATCCATTGGCATCAGTCACAGTATAAGCTTGCGCACCGGCCATAACCAGACAGAATGTACCGGTACCTGTATATGTACCGGTTCCACCTGTGGCGGATACTGTAACACAAGTACTTTCACTAAAGCAGTTGATCGGCGAATCTTCAACTGCCGAAGCCACTAATTGTGTCGGCTCCGTTATCGTGATCGAAGCTGAACCAGTGCATCCTTTGCTATCAGTAATATTGAAAGTATATGAACCGGCTCCTAATCCGATTAAATTCTCCGCAACAGTATATGGAGGAGTTCCACCGGAAATTGTCAATCCTACATCAACGGTTCCACCATAGCAACTGATCGATCCGATCGTTGCAGCACTGGCGGTAATCTGACTGTAAATTGTTAGATTCAATGTATAGGTGTGTGTACAACCAACTCCATTAATCTCAACATGAGTGTATGTTCCACTCATGGTATAATTGTTTCCGTCAATTGGCCAAAAATACGAGACACAAGCCGAATCTGTCTGACTCGAAGAACTACTGTTACGAATCGTCAGGTTCAAGGTAGCCGTAGAATCACATCCTGCTGCATTGGTTGTGCTGTAGGTGTATGTTCCACTCATAGTATAAGTCGTGCCATTCCATGTATA
>DAOQWA010000041.1:0-29456 GCA_035341855.1 Bacteroidia bacterium | reverse complement strand
GAACAAGACAAAGAAGCCTGGAACATCTCAGTCAGAGTACTTTCAATAATGAATCAAATTGAGCTTGAAAATTTTGAGATCGCTGATAATTTGATTGATAATTTAAGAAAGTACTATGAACGAATTAAGAAAAATCTGGTTGTGAGTAAAAGGGATGAAAAAATAATACAAATACTTACAGCTTTAAAAGGTCATAGTTATCACTTTAGAACAACGTATAGGAAAAAAGCTGATGCTTTTGACTTATTGGAATCTTTAGATTCTAGTTATCGTTGGAAGATACTCAGCCCTGAAATGATCATATTTCATGAATGGTTTAAGGCTAAAGTCGCCAATCTTAAATATGACCATTTTAACCTTATGCCACAAATGATGAAAAAATATTCCGGCCATAAGAAAGCATCCCTATCTTTGAGCGAAGATGTCAAAGTTAATTAACAGAACCGAGTTTTTGGAAGCCATTAAGGAGGAGGATGCATTGTTATTAGATGCCCGGAGTCCAAAGGAGTATAAACATGCGCATATTCCCGGGGCTGTCAATGTTCCTTTATTGAATGATGCACAAAGAGAAAAGGTAGGCATTACCTACAAGAAAGAAGGAAGGGATGCAGCAGTTTTAAAAGGTTTTGAACTTGTGGGGCCTCATTTTGCTGATATCATAAGACATGTCCGGTCTTTAGGCGAAGGGAAAGCGATCTATGTTTATTGTTGGAGGGGCGGGATGCGTTCGGGTATCCTGGCCTGGCTATTGAGTACTGCAGGATTTCGGGTTTATCGCCTTGAAGAAGGTTATAAATCTTATCGTGCTTTGGTGCTGGAGACATTGAAAGTTCCTCGTAACATTATTATTCTTGGCGGCAAAACAGGTTCAGGGAAAACAGAGTTACTGGCAGAATTGTCACACCTCGGTGAGCAAATTATTGATCTGGAAAAGCTGGCGAATCATAAAGGAAGTTCATTCGGTGCTCTCGGACAGGAGCCTCAACCCTCCAATGAGCAGTTTGAGAATTTATTGTTTACCTGCTTAGAGAATCTTAAAAATGATCAGGTCATTTGGCTTGAAAATGAAAGTCGATCTATTGGTTCTGTCAAAATCCCGGATTCCTTGTTTGATCAAATGCGGGTGGCCGGAGTTGTTGAAGTGGATGTTCCGACTGAAATCCGTAAGCAAAGGATACTGAAAGAGTATGGCACTTTTCCCAAGCAGATCCTGAAAGAATGCAGCGCCCGGCTTGAGAAACGTTTAGGCGGATTAAGAATGAAACTTTGCCTTGATGCATTGGAAGAAAATAGAATGGGGGAATGGCTGGATTATCTTCTGGAGTATTACGATGAAACCTACGCTTATGGCATGTCATTAAGAGAGCTTGCAAACCGTAGAACCTTGTCGCTAAGTCCCGATGAGAATTATCCTGCATTTGCTAAAAGGATCAGAGATATAAAAGTTGAGTTCACACAAATAGTTAAATGATATGACTGATACGGATCAAGTAATAAGACTCACACAATTTAGTCATGGTTCCGGATGTGGATGTAAAATTGCTCCTGCTGTCCTCGATGAAATATTAAAAGGCCATGCGCCACAACTAAATTTTCCCGGATTGCTTGTGGGCTCCGAGTCCAAGGATGATGCAGCTATTCTGGATATTGGGCAGGATAACTGCCTTATCAGTACCACAGATTTTTTTACACCAATCGTTGATGATGCCTTCGACTTCGGCCGGATTGCTGCTGCCAATGCCATCAGTGATGTTTATGCAATGGGAGGAAAGCCGGTACTTGCCCTTGCGATTCTTGGTTTTCCGGTAGAGAAGATTCCTGCCTCGATTGCCCGGGAGATCATTGCCGGTGCTAAAACAATTTGCAAAGAAGCAGGTATTCCCCTTGCAGGCGGACATAGTATCGATAGTCCTGAACCCATTTTTGGTCTGGCCGTGAATGGTCTGGTAAAAAAGGAGAACATCAGGTGCAACAATACAGCCAAGGCAGGTGATCTTTTATATTTGACTAAAGCCCTTGGTACCGGAATCATGGCTGCAGCACTTAAAAGAAATAAGATCATTGATAACGATCTGAAAAATGCAATAGAATCTATGGTGAAGTTGAATAAAGTTGGCATGGAGCTGGCTGAATATAGCGAAGTTCATGCTATGACAGATGTCACCGGCTTCGGTCTCCTCGGTCACCTTATTGAGATGTGTGAGGGTAGTGATCTTTCCGCTGAAATAAATTTTAATGATATACCATTGCTTGGGGGGATTAAACATTATATGGATCAATTTATTATTCCTGACAATACTTATAGGAACTGGAATGCCTATGAAAAAAAGGTAGTGGGAATCAATAGCTCAGCTTTTATGCCTTTATGTGATCCTCAGTCGAGTGGAGGTCTGTTGGTTTCTGTAGATCCTTCTTTTGAAACCGAAATAAAAAAGTTCGGGAGTTTTTTCGAAAAACCGATAGGGAGATTCCTGGATAACGAAGACTATGTGGTTAAAGTGAATGAGTAAAATTCATTCAATAAATGAGAGCTATAGAAATTTATTGAAAAATAAGTTTTCCGCTTCTGATCAGTTTCTCCCTAAAACTAAGTGAATAAAAATAGATGCCCGACGGAATATTTTTTCGACTTAATCCGGTGTTCCTTGTATAGATGACTTCTTCTCCGCACATCTTTCCACTGATGTCGTATAACTTCATAGTTATAGGAAATTGTAAATTTTTTCCTTCCAGTTTTAAATTATAGTTATTAAGGACAGGCATTGGATAAATATCGGTGTTGACAAGAAACTCTGTCTCATTGATCCCGGTTGTGCTGTCGGGGATGTATTCCCAGAGATCTTGCCGGAATACGTTCAGACTATCATTACCCATACCAAGAAAGACACGATTGTTGATTACAAACGATATGTTATTCGAAGAAGACGAGCCCGGATAATCTGCCATCCTTGTCCATGAATTAATTCCGGTATCATAACGATACATATCAAATTGTTGGGTCAGGTTGCTGCCACATAAAACATAGCCTTTTCCAAATACTGAAAAAGCCGAAGCATTGGATCGCAATTGCCCGGGAAGATCGGCCACTTGCATCCAAACGTCTGTGGCGGTATTGTATTTCCATAGATCTTTTTTATATGAATGTACGTGATCAAAACCCATTCCGAAGTAAATTGATGAATTAGCATTTACATTAAAAGCAATAGCCCATCGCCTGCCAATGACCGTAAAATCAGTAGCATTGGCAAAATTTCTTTCAAGTGTCCAGCTGGTGTCAGCAGCAGGATCAAATTGCCAACATTGTTTTGAATTTGATGTTGTACCATCATATCCGCAAATCACATAGGCCTTACCTGCAAGGACAGTGACAGCAGCATCTTTTCTGCCAAGACTGCTCACCGACTGATAGAGCCCAAGGTCCTGCACCTGAGACCATGTGTTGCTGAAGGGCTCATATTTCCATAAGTCCTTCAAGTATGAAAATCCATCATCACCGAGTCCTATAAATCCTGCAGAATCAATTCCAAAACCAATCGCTGCACTTCTTGCCGTTCCTGAAAAATCAGCCTTCTGTGACCATGTGTCCGATGTGGGATCATACTCCCAAAAATCTTTTAGAAAAATTCCCGACGTATCCTTGCCTGTTCCAACATATGCTTTATCCAGGATTGAAAAACTCACAGCATTAATCCTAGGGGCTCCTGTGAATGAACTTCTTTGTACCCAGGAATTCAGGCCTTGTGCAAATATTTCACTGGTAGTGAAATTGATTAGAAATGAACAGGCAAATAATACTATGGACTTTTTAAATAGCATCTATAATTTTTAATATTAGTGAGCTGAACTTAAGAACGGATCAATGTACCATCAGACATTACAAGCTTTCGGTCAGCCATTCCGGCCAACTCTTCATTATGTGTGACTATAACGAAGGTCTGCCCGAATTTATCGCGCAGTTCAAAAAATAATTTGTGAAGAGACCTGGCCGACTGGGAGTCAAGATTACCTGAAGGTTCATCAGCAAAGATCACTGCCGGATTATTCACTAAAGAGCGACATACAGCTACCCTCTGCTGTTCGCCACCACTCAGTTCAGAAGGTCTGTGATCTTTTCGGTCTTCAAGATTTAATAGTCCTAAAAGTTCTAGTGCACGGTTGTAGGCTTGTGATTTGGATTGCTTGGCTATCCAGGCGGGCATCATAATATTTTCGATGGCTGTAAATTCAGGAAGCAAGTGGTGTGACTGGAACACAAAACCTATTTTTTTATTTCTAAATTCAGATAACTTTTTTTGTTTCAACTGAGAAGTTTCAATACCATCAATCCAAACCTTGCCGCCATCTGTAGTGTCAAGTGTACCCAGAATATGTAAAAGTGTACTTTTCCCGGCTCCGGATGCACCAACGATTGATACAATTTCAGATTTTGTAATTTCCAGATCGATTCCCTTAAGAACCTTGAGGTTTTCGTATGATTTAATTATTCCTTCCGCTTTTATCATATTATTCTGAGCTCCTAAGCCTGAGCGAAAGTACTCAATCCATCCAAAAGAATGATATTTTGTTCAGTTTCAGCTCTTTTTTTTATGTAGGGCCTGATAATCCAGATAATAGAGGATCTTCAAACTGATAGAGTTGATTTGAGCTTCATCAATGCTATTTCCAAAGTTTTTTAAATAGCCATCAACAGTATTTTGGGAATCCTGGAATATTTGGTTTTTATAGGTAATCAGAAAAAAACTTCCAGGTGCGAATTGCCAATTGTATACCAGATCAGCCGTTATATAATTTGAATTAAAGTTATCATCATTGCTCAATTCATAGTCTGTCAAACGACCATCTTGTTTTAACAGGTAGTACCTTGCATATTTTCCCTGTGACCAATAATGCCTGGCTGTAAGCGAGATTGACATGTCATTCTTAAAAAGATATCTCGTCGTGAGGGTGTTAGTAATTGTTGTGATATCCCTTTGCCCAAAAACAGGAGTAGCATTTTCTTCACCAAGTTGAGTCACAAACCCCAGGTCATTATTATATATGTCGTAGAAATAGCTGAAACTCACAGTCCATTTATCGCTGATTCTTAATCGGGGAATGATATAGTAGCCATAGGCAAAGTATTCAATGGAAGTTCCGATGGTCGTCCTTCCTCCAAAATCAAAAGCAAGTTTTTTATTGTAATTGCTGGTCATGTTTGTGCTTAACCATTGATAATACGGACCGTGGTAAAACATTCCTTCGACACGGGGTTCGTAGTAATCCCGTCCTTTAGCCAGACTGGTTCCAAAGTTTGCATCAAGTGACCAGTTAGACTTAAACAAAAGGAAGAAATTTGTTCCTGCTTCAAGATTCGTCAGTAAATTATTTTCACTCAGCCGACCTTGACGATTCATATAAAAGTTTATGTACCCATACTTATAATGCTTCCAGAATGGATTGAACTTGTAAAAAGTAAGATACACATCGGCACTTGAATAGTCATTTCTGAATAGATATCCTGCATCATTTTTGTCGTACTTCTTATCTGTCACTTCGTACGAAGCTCCATATCTGGCTGATCCCTTAATTTTATTCAGTGCAATAAAATATTGATTCCCAACAGATGTTTTTTTTGAGTCGGAAGAATCGATGGTATTATTAATATGAGTATAAATCCTACTCATAGAATATCCGCCTCGTAGTTGATACTTGTTTTTCTTATTTTCAAGTGAAAACTCCGCCGCCGTAACATTTGCATCACGATTATCTCCTTCTCTCATCACATTCGTGTTGGCAATGAAAATTTTGGAATTGTTCTTAAGCTGCTGATCCAACACTAAAATATTATAATTTGTTAAAGGTTCAGTTTCAACTTGTCTTATACTTCCATCAGCGCGCTTGATTTTAGCATGTGTCGTGTTGGTGATTGCATTGAGTAAACCAATTCCAAGTCCCTTATCCGTTCTGCCGGAAACTTTGGTGGCATTGAGAAGCCTGGCTTTGTCAGGATTCTGCTCAATTTGTTCTCCTTCTTCTAACAATGAAGGAATGGAGTAAAACTTTGATGGCGTTTTGCCTATTCTTCGGGAATAAAATAAATTACCTTTAGAAAAAAGATCGGTTCCTTCATTGAAGAATGGCCTTCTTTCTGAGTAGATAGTTTCAAAAGCTGTCAGATTTTTAACTTTATCATCACTCTGTACCTGGCTAAAATCAGGAAGCAATGTTACGTCTAATGTAAATCTTTCATCTAAACCGAGTTTCAGATCAGCACCTCCCGAATATGAGTAAGAGTTATGATAGCCGTCAAATCCGCTAGAGGTATATACAGGTGCATTTTCTGCATAGACTGATAAATATGGTGTAATAGAAAGTCGAAGAGGTGCAGAAATTCCACTCATGCCTACAAGTGTTCCCCAATAAGCCATTTTATTTTGTACATCTTTTGGAGTCAGTGACCACTGATCGTATTCTCTGTTCCTCCTTATCAATCTGCCAAATTGCAGACCCCAGACCTGTTGATCCTTTGCAGGAAATCGAATAGCAGAATAGGGTATACGCATCTCCAAACTCCATCCATCATTTCTTATTTGTGTTTGACTTTCCCAAACTGCATCAAATGAAATGTCATCATTGTATGATTCGGTTTGTACCCCTGACACTGAGACTTCAAATACATATCCTGCCTGACGAATATTGTAAGGGTCGAGACCGAGTCTGAAAGCATCAGCATTCAATCCCGAACCTTCATCCCGATTTCCCAATTCCTGTAAGACGCTATCCGGAGAGCTATCAAAAAGCATGGCTGCTATGTAGATATTTTTATCATCGTATAAGAGTCGTACCTGAGATCTTTGTGAGACCTTGTCGCCTTCGATAGGCTCAAGTTGCAAAAAATCATCCGCTGTCTCAGCATCATTCCAGGCTACATCATCTAACACTCCATCGATCTTTATAATACCTGTGGCGCGCTTTGCATTATAAGTCCTGTCAACATGGCCACTCAATTGGCACCATGAAAGTATAGGGCTAAGCAAGAAAAAAATTTGAACAAGAAGTACTTTTGTACTGACTTTAATCATTCAACAAACTTATGGAAGTATAACTGAGGGTCGGGTTAATAAAATGTTAATGGTCCAAAGCCATTTTGTCTTTCTGAAGATATTACCTTGCACTTTTATTTATATGTTCGGACAAAATATAATATCAGAAAACATGAAAATAGCCTTGCCTAAAGTAGAAGACCTTAACGACTATTACAAATCCTATTTCAAGTATATTGCAGAAGATGATCTGATGGAAGCATTGAACAATCAGATACAAATCACGACAGATTTTCTTGCTTCTGTATCTGATTCCGAATCAGCTTTTGCCTATGCTCCGGGTAAATGGCAGATTAAAGAAATCATTGGCCACCTTTGCGATGCAGAAAGGATATTGTCTTATCGGGCGCTTAGGTTTGCGCGAAAAGATCAAACTCCATTAGCAGGATTTGAAGAGAATGATTATGTCGAAAATTCAAATGCCAAGCACAGGTCATGGTCTTCTTTAATCGATGAGAAAAAAATAGTGAGCTTGTCAAGCCTCCATTTTTTTAAAAATCTGAATGCAGAGAGTTTTGATTACAGTGGCTCAGCAAATGATAATACTGTGAGTGTGAGGGCCAATTTATTCTTTATAATCACGCACGAAAGACATCATCTTCAGGTGATAAAAGATCGTTACTTAAAGAGGTAATAGACTCAGTTTAATTTCGCAATCCGGAGCATTCTGAATTGAACTCAATTTGGGTCGAAAAAAATGCACTTTTTCTTCAAAATATAGTATTTTTGCAACGCTTTTATGATCAAATTAACCTAAAAACCACAAAAACCAATGAATATTCATGAATACCAGGGTAAGTCAATTCTAAAATCTTTCGGGGTAGGAATACAGGAAGGAATTGTAGCAGATACACCGGAGCAGGCAGTTACTGCTGCTAAAGAGTTGGCTAAGCAAACAGGGACAGAGTGGTTTGTTGTTAAGGCGCAAATTCATGCAGGTGGTCGTGGTAAAGGTGGTGGTGTTAAGCTGGCTAAGAGCCTTGATGAAGTTAAAACTATCTCCGGAAATATTCTTGGAATGGATTTGGTCACACCGCAGACTGGTCCTGAAGGAAAGCGGGTACATAGAGTACTTATTGCACAGGATGTATACTATCCGGGTGCATCACCTACGAAAGAGTTTTATGTAAGTGTGCTGCTCGACAGACAAAGCGGTAGAAATATTATTATGTACTCAACTGAAGGTGGAATGGATATTGAAGCAGTTGCTGAGAAAACACCTCACCTTATCTTCAAAGAAGAAATTGATCCAAAAGTTGGACTTCAGGGTTTTCAATCTAGAAAAATTGCATTCAATTTAGGATTGAGCGGAGCAGCATTTAAGCAAATGGTAAAGTTTATCACATGTTTATACACCGCTTATGATTCGATAGATGCTTCTTTGTTTGAAATTAACCCGGTCTTAAAAACTTCTGATGATAAAATTATTGCTGTCGACTCTAAAGTAAATTTTGATGAGAATGGATTATTCCGCCATCCCGATTATCTGGCGATGAGAGATATCAGAGAAGAAGATCCGACGGAAGTGGAAGCAGCAGAACATAATCTGAACTATGTGAAACTTGATGGTAATGTAGGTTGTATGGTGAATGGTGCAGGACTTGCCATGGCAACAATGGATATCATTAAACTTGCAGGTGGAGAGCCGGCAAATTTTCTTGATGTTGGAGGGACGGCTAATGCAGCCAGAGTTGAACAAGCATTTCGCATTATCCTGAAAGACCCACACGTTAAAGCAATATTGGTCAATATCTTCGGAGGCATAGTTCGCTGTGATCGTGTTGCACAGGGAATAGTTGATGCATACAAGAATATCGGGGCTATTCCTGTTCCTATCATAGTTCGTTTACAAGGTACTAATGCAGTAGAAGCGAAAAAGATTATTGATGACTCCGGATTGAAAGTTTTTTCAGCAATACAACTGAAGGAAGCCGCTGATCTTGTAAATGAAGTTTTGTCAAATAAGAATTAATGAAAGTTCTTCCTAACGATAAAGCCTTTCTTGCAATTCCTGAAGAGGATCTGGCAAGGTATGACAATGCCAAAATTGTTATCCAGCAGATTCCCTATGAGCATACGTCCTCTTATTTAAGCGGTAGCGATATAGGTCCTGCCGCTATGGTGGCTGCTTCTCATTTCGTTGAATTCTATGACGAAGAATTAGAGATGGAATCCTACAAAAGGGTTGGAATAGCTACATTGGATGCGCTTGATTTCACAAATGCAGTAGATGCCGATGCAATTGCAATTATTGAAAAGCAAACGGATGAATTGTTGATGGATGACAAGTTTGTGGTTTCACTAGGTGCAGAGCATTCTCTTACATATGGACTGGTAAAATCTCATGCTAAAAAGTATAATGACCTTTGTGTTCTTCAGTTTGATGCACACTCAGATCTGCGTGAAGCTTATCATGGGAACAAATATTCACATGCCTCTGTAATGGCTCGTGTGAACGAGATGAAATTACCGATTGTTCAAATTGGAATTCGTGCACAGTGTAAGGAAGAAGCAGAGCTTATACGTTCCTCGAAGAATATTCATACTTTTTATGCTCATAAAATTCGCTCAAATCCAAACTGGATGAAGGAGGCGATAAACAATTTATCGAGCAATGTTTACATCACCATCGATGCAGATGGTTTTGACCCTTCCGTGATTCCCGCCGTCGGAACAGCAGAACCCAATGGTATGTTCTGGGTCGAAACCCTTGAATTTTTTAAAGAGGTGTTTAAGACCCGTAATGTCGTTGGCTTCGACATTGTGGAATGTGCTCCGATGGAAGGATCGATTTTATCGGAATACACCCTTGCCAAACTGGCTTACAGGCTTATTGGATATAAAATTCAGCAAATGCATTAATATTTTTTTTTATACCTTTATTATGATTTAATAGGTGATTTGAAGCCGTAATACTTACGGAAATGAAAAACTTTAAAATCGATAATAAGGGTGCAGGCAAGTTATTCTCTAATCGTTTTCTCGAAAGCCTGACAAGAACCCACTTTCTGATTCCGGTGACTCTTTATTATTTGTGTTCACTGATTATATGCTTTTATGTAGTGTGGAAAGATTTATTGCCTGTCATAGATCTGTTTTGGCTATTCCCGCTTGGATTCATGTTGTTTACATTCGTTGAGTACATGATACATCGTTTTATATTTCATTTTAATGTAAAGAATGAAAAAGAGGAAAAACTTCAATACAACATACATGGAATACATCATGAATTTCCGCGGGATAAATTCCGACTTGTAATGCCTCCTTTGATTTCTATCCTTATCGCATTTTTATTTTACTTTTCTTTCAAGATTTTTTTCGGCAATGCAGGCTATCTTCTGTTTTCAGGTTTTTGTGCAGGTTATAGTACTTATTTACTTATCCATTATTTTATTCATGCCAGAAAACCACCTTCAAATTTTCTGAGGTATCTATGGATTCACCATAGCCTGCATCACTATCAATCTGAAGAGGCTGCTTTTAGTGTCTCATTACCACTTTGGGATTATATTTTTGGGACAATGCCTACAAAATCTAAACCTGTAGTTTCTAAAAAAAATGATGGCTAAAATCATTAAAAATGCAGCTTAGAATTTCACTTCTGCAGGGTCATAGAAGATTAAATAATCTACCTTTGTCGGCATAAGATTTCATATGAAAAAGATACTTGTAGCTAATAGAGGCGAAATTGCCCTCCGTGTAATGCGTTCAGCAAAGGAAATGGGAATTACAACCGTGGCTGTTTATTCAGAAGCTGATAGAAATGCATTACATGTTCGTTATGCAGATGAGGCTGTCTTCATCGGACCTCCGCCATCCGGTCAAAGCTATCTTGTAATTGACAAGATCATTCAAGCAGCAAAATCTACAGGTGCTGATGCCATTCACCCGGGCTATGGTTTCCTTTCGGAGAATGCGGATTTTTCTGACAGGGTCAAGGCTGAAGGATTAATTTTCATTGGACCTGGCGGTGACTCAATGCGCCGGATGGGAAGTAAATTGGCAGCCAAGTCAACGGCGGTTGAATTGGGAATTCCACTCGTACCCGGTACAGCAACGGCCATTGAAGATATTGAAGAAGCAAAAAAAATAGCTACGGAAATTGGTTTTCCTATTCTTATCAAAGCTTCAGCCGGAGGAGGTGGAAAGGGTATGCGTATTGTAAGTTCTGCAGGCGAGTTCGAAGAACAAATGAAGCTTGCCGTAAGTGAAGCAGTATCATCTTTTGGTGATGGGGCCGTTTTCATAGAAAGATATGTTGCATCACCACGTCATATCGAGATTCAGGTGCTTGGAGATACTCATGGGAACGTGGTGCATCTCTTTGAAAGAGAATGCAGCATACAACGCAGACATCAAAAGGTAATTGAAGAAGCGCCCTCCTCAGTCTTGACTGAAAAAATCAGAGAAGAAATGGGAGCCTGTGCAGTAAAAATTGCTAAAGCATGTAATTATACTGGTGCCGGAACCGTTGAGTTTCTGCTCGATGAGAAGCTTAACTTTTATTTTCTGGAAATGAATACACGGTTGCAAGTTGAACATCCTGTTACAGAGTACATAACCGGACTTGACCTTGTAAAAGAGCAAATTGAAATCGCTAGAGGAAAGAAACTTCCCTTCAAGCAAGAGGATCTTAAGATCCAAGGACATGCCATGGAAGTCAGAGTTTATGCAGAAGACCCATTGAATAATTTCCTGCCTGATATAGGTAAACTTGCAACTTATAAGATCCCTCAGGGACCTGGAGTGAGAGTAGACGATGCATTTGAAGAAGGAATGGAAATACCTATCTATTATGACCCGATGATTGCAAAATTAATCACTTATGGGGCAAACAGAAATGAATCTATTGAACGTATGAAACGTGCGATCGATGATTATCAAATTACAGGAGTAAGAACAACACTCGCATTTTGCAGGTTTGTTATGGATCATAAGGCCTTTGTTTCCGGAAATTTTGATACACATTTTATAAAAAATCATTATAAGCCTGAAATGCTCAATGTTAATAAAGAAGAGGAAATGGAAGTTGCAGGCATGTTAGCAATATCACTCATTAAAAAGCATAAAGCAAAAGTTTCTGCCAGTGGGGGTGTTCGGCTTTCCGGCAAATCGGCATGGAAACAGAATAGAAGTATGTCTTCTGATTATCGCTATCCATCATTTATAAACGTATTCTCATAATTAATTTTTTTCGGCACAGCTATTGGTATGGTAATTATGCGCAAAATTAATTTTATGAGATATTTCTTCTTTTTGAGCTTACTTATGCTCTTGGATGTGCATGAAGTGTTTTGCCAGACTCCTCTGAAATTGAATGATGACGGGTCTTACCGCCTTCCTTATATTGTTGAAGGAGAGGATACCGTCCCTGTAGTTAATCTTCCAATGGTTGATATCATCGATATGGCAAACCCTGACTATCTGAAAGATCTTCAGGCATATTACAGGTTACGCTATAATGTTATCAAAGTATATCCTTATGCTCGTCTTGCTGCTGTTAAATTGAATGAGATGGAAGCAAAAATGTCAACCATGAAAGGAGAGAGGGAGAAAAGAAAATATAGAAAATCGGTAGAAGAACAGGTGAGAAAGGATTTTGAAGAGCAAATCAAAAAATTAAGCATAAATCAAGGAGATGTACTCATCAAATTAATTGACAGAGAAACCGGACATTCATCTTATGACCTGATCAGCCAACTTAAAGGTTCTTTGAATGCTTTCTTTTCACAGAGTATTGCCAGATTATTCGGACATAATTTAAAGACAAAGTATGATCCGGAAGGTGACGATAAAACCATCGAAATGATCGTGAATCAAATTGAAACCGGAAAAATTACTTTTTAATTATTTTAGCCGAAATTTCAGTACCGGTCATGTCATTCATGAGAAGGAAATAAATACCGGGTTCCATTTTCGAGATATCGATACTTCCCTTGTGTTTCTTGTTGATTTCCCCTTGAGAACAAATTCTTCCCTCTATGGATAGTATCTTATAGCCTACGAATTGCCATTTACTTTCACTTTCAAAAAATAAGTAGTCATTGACCGGATTAGGATAGAGAAATAATATGTCTCTGTTTATGAAGGGTTCTTCTATACCAATAGGAGAAAGGGTTTCATAGAATGTTTTTGGCAAGTCGATATACAGTGGATCTATCTCACTTTTTTCAAGTAATAGTAAGCAGGCATCCAGATCGCCTTGACCAAAACTACTCGTATAACCTGCAACGGCTAAACCACCGGTCGGTGTTTCGATGATACTGAATCCTTCTTCATCTAACGTTCCTCCAAAAACATAATGTCGAAAATTATTTAACGTCGAATCATGCTGAACTAACCACATTCCTTTTTGACCAAATCCTCCGGGGTTCTTGATCCCTGCTGTAATTAATTCGGAGTTTGACTTGACTACTATCGCATTAAAATAGTCATCCGTGCTGCCATTTCCTGTGAGTGCCCATCCTGCCACACCATTTGTATCAACTTGTTGTATTAAAATTTCACTGCCTATTGAGTCAGTGTAAATTGAACCACCACTTAAAAATAACCAATCGAAATTTGTGTGATCAACAGCATTAAAACGATCTGCGCCCAGGTAATTAAAGGTTTTTTCAAAAATCAACTGCCCTGAAAAATCAAGCTTGACAAGATATCCGTCAAGGTCTGATGATTGATAGGCTCCACAAAGATATATTGCGTCATGAAGAATGCTGAGGCCATAAAAAGCATCATTCCCTGTGGCACCAAAATTCTGCTGCCAGACAATGTTTCCCTGCAGATCCACTCTTAAAACCCAGGCATCAGAACCACCGGCAGAGTAAGTATAGCTTTCGCCGCAAACTATTATTGTACTGTCCGGCAGAAATTCCATGTTATAAAAGAAATCCCAATCTGCACCTCCGAGACCTTTTTCCCAAATAGGTTCTCCATTGCTATCTGTTCGGCACAAATAGCCATCATAGCCATTGACACCTAAGGAATTTGAGCTGCCGGCAATCATAAAGCCGCCATCATTCAATGCCAGAATAGAATAACCGCGATCAACATTGGATCCTCCAAGTACTGATGACCATATGTGATTCCCATGCTTGTCAGTTCTTACCAGATATACTGACCGGTTTCCCTGGCCATATCCATTTGTAGAACCTACCAATGCAAATCCACTATCACTTGTCAAGGTGAGATCACGAAATTCTTCCGTCTTAGTGCCGCCGAAAGTAAAATATCTGGCTGTGTCCGGTGCTGATGTACTTAGAGCAATCGCAAATGTATTCTTGTGCATGAACAGATGAGCTGCAAGCAGAATAATTACAATAGCTGAAAATTTCTTTGCCATCATACGAAGTATAATCAATAATTAGAAAGATACAAAATTCCCGGCCTTATTTTATCTATACGCAATTTGACCAGCTTTTCGAAATCTTGCTGCGACTGTTTGTTCTTTGGTATTTGTGTCATATTCGTAAAATCCACTTCCACTCTTTATTCCCAGATGTCCGGCTGTAACCATATTTACTAATAGAACACATGGAGCATATTTGGGATTACCGAACCCTTCATGCAGAACTCGCATGATGGAAAGACATACATCCAGTCCGATAAAATCAGCTAATTGCAATGGACCCATCGGATGAGCCATTCCCAGTTTCATTACAGTATCAATTTCTTCAACGCCTGCTACACCTTCATGCAATGTAAGAATTGCTTCGTTTATCATCGGCATCAGGATTCTATTAGCAACAAATCCGGGGTAATCGTTAACTTCGACAGGGATTTTGCCAAGCTTTTCACTCAGTTCAAAGATTGTTGTTGTAACTTCATCAGAAGTCACGTAACCTCGAATAATCTCAACGAGTTTCATTACAGGTACCGGATTCATGAAATGCATACCGATCACTTTTTCAGGTCTGCTTGTTTGAGCAGCAATCTGCGTGATAGAAATCGATGATGTGTTTGTGGCAAGTATAGCATGAGGTGCTGAAAATTTATCCAGATCCCTGAATATTTTCAACTTTAACTCTAAATTTTCGGTGGCCGCTTCTATAATGAGGTCAGAAGATCTCACACCGGATTCAATGGATGTGAAAGTGTGAATATTTTTAAGCGTATTCTCTTTGTCCTTTTCAGTAATTTTTTGTTTGCTTAGCATTCTATCAAGATTCTTACCGATAGTTACTAATGCCTTTTTTAATGAGTCTTCCGATACATCAACCAGATTTACATTAAAGCCCTGTTGTGCAAAAACGTGAGCAATGCCATTTCCCATTGTTCCGGCACCGATAACTGCAATATTTTTCATGTGAATTTTATTTTTAGCTGAAAGGACAATTTAAAACTAAATCTAGAAACAAAACGAATCTATTTTCCTGATCTCTTCAATATTATCATGACAGTGTAGATCATTATTTTAAAATCAACTGCGAGTGACATGTTTTCAATATAAATCAAGTCATATTTTAAACGCTCAACCATTTGGTTTACATTTTCTGCATAGCCAAATTTTACTTGTCCCCAACTTGTGATCCCGGGCCTTACTTTTTGGAGGTGCCGGTAATGTGGTGCCACTTTCATGATCTGGTCAATAAAATATTGCCGTTCAGGTCTTGGTCCGACTATTGACATGTCTCCTATGAGTACATTGAAGAATTGGGGAATTTCATCAAGACGGATTTTTCTCATCCATCTTCCGAATTTCGTTACCCTTTGGTCTTGCGTGCTTGATAGCTGCGGTCCTAGTTTTTCCGCATCAACAACCATCGACCTGAATTTATAAATTCTGAAAGGTTTACCATGTAAACCGATTCTTTCATGGCTATAAAATAATCCGCCCTTAGAGGACAATTTAACACCGATAGCAGTGAAAATATATAAAGGCGAAAAGACCGTTAGTACAAAAAATGATGTTACGATATCAAATAGTCTTTTTACACTTTGTTGCCATACCGGCATCAGATCAGGAGAGATCTCAATGAGCGGTGCTCCAAAGATTGCATTCATCTTCACCGAACCTGAAAGGATATCATACATGTCGGGAATGATTTTCACGATGACCGGTATATCTTCCAGTTCATTAATGATCTTACCAATATTTTCATGTTCAGATGACTCAAGAGCAATGATAGCTTCTTCTACCTTATATTTACTTATGATCTCTCTCAGGTTATGTATTTCACCAAGATTTGGCAGGTGCTGTGCCAGGAGATGATCGTTGTTCCCGTCTACGTGAACAAAGCCAATGAATTTATTTCCTTCGGAAGAGAATTCGGTTCGCATTTGACTCAACAAATTGCTTGCATTGTTGTTACTGCCGATCATGATAGTAGGGAACCCAATTTCTTTCCTATGTATCTTACGAACTGTCTGAGTCGAAAGTATAATCCTGGAAACTGCAGTAAGTACGAAGTGGAGCGTAAATAAAGTGAAGAAAGTGTGATAATAAGTTTTATAATTGATAACCGTATCATCTAATAGAAGTGAAAAGAATATAATCAGAACTCCGATGACAGATATGTATAATGTCTGTCCCAATTCCTTGAGTCGGCTTTTTCTATATACGTTTCTGTAAGCACCTACAAGAGCATATAAGGCTACCCAGAAAACAGGAATGAGCAGGATTCCCAAATAGAATTTTTTGTCGAGAACCAAAACGTCATAGCCAAATTTTTCTGTCTCTATGTAAAGCTTTCGATAAATATAAAACAAACCCCAGGCAAGCGCTGCAAATAGCCAGTCTGATAGCAAGTGTTTTAAAGTTTGTTTACGCTTATTCATCAATAGAGAACTTTGAGATTGTCAAGGTAAATATCCGCATTGCTGATTCCTGCGGGCAAAGTTGATTTCAAATAGATCTTATAATTTATTGCGTTTGTGAATATTCCTCCACCTGAACTTAAATTAATATATACTTTTTTCCAATCTGACGTTGCCCTTAGATTTAAAACCGGAGACTGTAACAGACCGGAACTTGAAGCAACAAAAACCCCAACCGTAAACTCCTGACTACACTTATAATTTAATTCTACAAACACAGGAGTGGTTGTTGGTAGTGTGAATGCCGTGGCTGTGGCATATTCAAAAAGGGGATGATTGACATCCATTTGTATATGTCCGGAATTTCCTTCATAAGCATCGGGATCACCACCGGGCGTAATGTTAAAGACAGAAGTATTAGCTGTTGTCGGGACAAGGAACAGGCTTCCGTCATCGAAGTCTTCCAATTGTACAAACTCTGTCCCGGGGAGATAGCTAACTACAGGTTGAATTGTAAAAGTCTTATTAGCTTCCAGGTTGATGGAGGTGTCGTAAGTCAGTAATTTG
Source organism: Bacteroidia bacterium (assembly GCA_035341855.1). Taxonomy (GTDB): domain Bacteria; phylum Bacteroidota; class Bacteroidia; order AKYH767-A; family 2013-40CM-41-45; genus QQVM01. The sequence goes on along the minus strand of DAOQWA010000041.1, from coordinate 12,054 downwards.
CTGTAGGCACTTCTGCTCCCTGATATTCCATTTTCCTGAATGCCTGCACGGATACTGATTTTATTCAAGCCTTCTGCCAATACTGGTACGGTAAAAGGAAATTCAAATGCTCCTAAATAAATTCCGTTCACGTAGACCCATGCATCCGTAAAATAATTTGTGCTAGTGCCTTCTGTATTATAATCCGTAATCAGTGAAACAGAATCAATATGTATGTATGAAGGAATTGGTTCAGAAGGATTGATTATCTCACACGAGCTAAAGCAAGTTAAAAAAAGGCATATTAGCAGACCTTTGATAAATAAAAATGATGCGAATGATCTTTTACGCATGTTCATGATGCGATTCTTTTCAGGCCAGAATATTCAACGATGTATTTAATTTGTCCACCACCTGATGTGCGACTTGAAGAGCCAGATAACCATCCTCCATAGGAACCGGAACATTGGTGTCGTTTATTATTGCATCAGCGAACAATTCCAGTTCCATTTTGATTGCATTTACTTCTTCGATAGCAGGTTGATCAAAATAAATTTGCTTGGACCCCTTTCCCGGTCCTAAGTCGACGGTAATATCCAGTGGCCCGGGTTCACCAACGACAGATTTAAGTCTTACTACTTCAGTTTTCTTGTTCAGGAAGTCAACAGAGATGTATGCATCTCTTTGAAAGAATCTGCTCTTACGCATATTCTTAAGTGAAATTCTACTTGCCGTGAGGTTAGCAACACATCCATTATCGAATTCTATCCTTGCATTGGCGATATCAGGCGTATCACTTACAACTGCAACACCACTGGCACTAATTCTTTTAACAGGACTTCTTACAACACTTAATACTATATCAATGTCGTGAATCATCAGATCATGAATCACTGAAACATCTGTGCCTCTCGGATTAAATTCTGCAAGGCGATGTGTTTCGATGAACATAGGCTGATGTAAAAATTTTTTTGCGGCAAGGAACGACGGGTTGAAGCGTTCCACATGACCAACCTGTACTTTAATACCTGCTTCCCGGGTGAGGGATAGAAGTTTTTTGCCTTCTTCGACTGTTTGTGTTACCGGTTTTTCGATGAATAAATGCCTTGATTTTCTGCACGCTAAAACTGCATATTCAAAATGAGAAACTGTGGGTGTGACAATATCTACGGCGTCAATCTGTTCAATTAATTCTTCGGCCGTTGCAAAAGCTTTTACACCATACTCTTTAGACACAGTAGCGGCATGCTCCGGATTATGGTCAAATATCCCAACTAGTTCAATAGATTTAATTTCCTTCAGGAGGCGGATATGAATCTTTCCAAGATGTCCGGCACCAATTACTCCGATTTTCAGCATGATTCGAAAATTCGTTCTTTTCGCAGCGCAAATTTAGCAAATTTAACAGCCTGAAAAAGGTATATGTTCTGTTAATATACCTGAAATTGTTGATATTTATAAACCGTAAGTGCTAAAAGCACATAAAGCTTAAGTTTCTTTGCAAACTGAGAAGAAATTATGATACAGATCGATGATAGCCTCAAGCACAAAGGCATGAGGAAGAAGCTTATTGAACAAATTCAGGCAAAAGGTATAGATGATAAAGAGGTATTGGATGCGATGTTGAAAGTGCCTCGTCATCTTTTTCTCGATCGGGCTTTCCTGATGCAGGCATATACCGATCAGGCATTTAGAATAGGTGCCGGACAAACGATCTCACAACCATATACCGTTGCTTATCAAAGTTCATTGCTTCATGTTAGCAAAGGGGATAAGGTGCTGGAAATAGGCACAGGAAGCGGTTACCAAACTTGCATTTTAATGGAGCTGGGGGCTAAAGTTTTTAGCATTGAACGACAAAAGGAGCTATATGATAAAGCGAAGGTTTTATTGCCGAAGTTAGGATATTCACCTAAGTTGTTTTATGGTGATGGATTCAAAGGCTTACCTGCTTACGGGCCTTTTGACAGGATTATTATTACCTGTGGTGCCCCTTATATACCTGAAGAACTCCTCAAGCAATTGAAAATAGGAGGTGTGATGGTTATTCCGGTTGGTGAAGGAGAGGTGCAGGTGATGACAACAATTTTGAAGAAGGCAGAAGGGGAATTTGAAAAACATGAATTAAAGAATTTCAGATTTGTGCCCATGTTGGAGAACCGGGAATGGGGTAGCAAGTCTTGAAAGTTCACGTAATATTTTCAGTTTTTTGGAGATTATATTTTACAGACAAGCAACTATTTAACATAATTATTCGCCAATAGGATTTCATGTAATTAAAAAAGGCTTCCGATAGGGAAGCCTTTTTTAATTGTAATTCAATGAGATATACTGTATTATATAAATGGTATGTTTTGCTTAATTAACGTCCCACCAAACTTTTGTACTCAATACATCAGGACCTTGATTTGAAATTGCTGCAGAGTAATTTCCACTGTTTATAGTTTGCTCATCTACGGCATATTTCATTCGCATCGGAATACCTGTTCCTTCAAGGACTCCATCCGCCGGTAGTTGCAATATTCCGAAATCAAGACGTCTCCATTCTGTCCATCCTTGCACACCCTGATTGTAAAGTGCAATCCATTTTTGTTTTCCGATTTTTTCCTTGTATGTACTTCCTGATCCCGGACTAGCATAGTCAACTGAAGCTTGAGCCAGGTATGCCGTAATATCAGCTCCGCTGGCCGGACTACTGTTAAGAGTTGTCCAGAATTCGATACTTGCTGTTACTCCATTATTGTAGTGCATCTGTGCATCTGTCACACCTGCGATACCTCTTGCTGCAGCTTCTGCAAGCATAAATTCAACTTGTGCATAATCCATGAATATACCCGGTAAACTCGCACTGATCATCAAATCAGAAGGAAGTGAAACAGAAGAGTTAGGTGTAGCTGCCGCATTTGCTTCGCTCAAACCGTAAACTTCTCCGACCCATGTGTCAGTTGAAGTTGCTTTATTATAGAAGCAAGGCAAGCGAGGATCGTTTTGTGCAACTAAAATATCCAACATAATGTTACTTGCAGCATAATCATTCCTTTTATCGATGAATCGGTTGTAATAAATAGGATGTGCATCTACACCTTCACCATATTGAAATAAGGCATTATCAGCATTGGATGTGAATGTACCTGATGCGATTGCTTCTGACAGAGAGGTGGACGCTAAAGAAGCATTCACATCAACAATTCTCATCGCAATTCTCATTTTCAAAGCGTTGCCGAACTTTTTCCAGAGAACCATATCACCATCATAAATCATATCACCGGATGGGCCCGAAGCGCCGGTATTTACCAATGAAATTGCCGTGTTTAATTCAGAGATCAAGCCGCTATAAATATCAGATTGTCTGTCATATTTTGGGGCGCGGCTCTTTTCAGGATCAAGGGCTTCACTATATGGAAGATCTCCCCATGTGTCTGTCATGTTCTGAAGAAGCCAGACACGCAACATGGTTGCAACAGCAATTTGATTATTAGCATCTCCTGAAGCCGATGAACCGCCCGGATCAGACTTACAATTGTCAATAATTCGATTTAGTTCAAGCAAACCTCCGACAGGAAGATCGGCACCTGTTCTTCTTCCTCCGGCATTTCCTCCGGCATAGAACAAGTTAAAATAAGTGTTTGTTGTTGGTGTCCGAAACTGATAACGGCTTTCAGAAGAATACTGGTTTGATGACCAATATTGGGCTAGTTGGTTTCCTACATTACAACCCCACCAAATGTCAAAGGTGTTGTCGGACAATCCTCTTTGTGCTCCTGCGAGATAATAACTGTTTGGTACATCAGTAGGATTGTTCGGATCATTGTTAATATTCTCAAAATCTTTTTCGCAGGATGTCAATGTGATCATCGCTCCAAAAGAAAGAAGAAGACTTATATATTTAATTGATTTTTTCATATCGATAGTTTTTTCAGGATTAGATTAGAATCTTACATTTAGACTAACACCATAAGTACGTGTAGTAGGTAATTGACCTCCTTCAATACCTTGAACATTGCCGGATGAAAGACCTGCTTCAGGATCAATATGTGGTACATTTTTATGAAGTATAGCTAAATTCCTTCCAACTAACGAAATTGATAATCCTTGAATTGCAGTCTTTTCGAATAACTTGCCCGGTAAGGCATAGGTTAGGGTGATTTCTCTGAGCTTAATAAAGGAAGCATCGTAAACGTCAGCTTTGCTGATGATGTAACCTCCGTCCAGGAAGAAGTGGTCAACGGCAGCGATGTTACCGGTATTGACCGTTCCGTCTGAAATAGCATTTCCATCAGCATCGACACCGGTTTGAACGACTCCGTCAAGAACGATTCCGTTGGCACGAATATCATTTTCCACAGTCTCAATTAAAGTACCGGAATATTTACCCCACATGTTAGTCATAGAGAAGATATTTCCGCCATCCTGAAAATCAACTAAAGCAAACAATTTAACACCTTTATATTCAACCCATGTATTTACACCACCGGTGAAATTAGGGAGCACAGATCCTAATGGTTTGACTTTGGCAGATACTGCATATGAATTAGTTGAAGGGTCAACGATTTTTCGGCCATCAGTATGATAAACGTAATCATATCCGACAAGCTGTCCATATTCCATACCCGGTCTCACCTGATAGGTAACAGAGAAAGGAGCATTCTGAATTAGTAAGCTCTCGGTCTCTTTGCCATTTTCATCAGTGAATAGTTTTTCAACCATGTTTTTGTTCTTTCCGTAGTTAGCTCCTATTCCCCACGTGAAGCCAGATTTAGTCTGAACCGGAATAAGGTCGATCATTAACTCAATTCCTTTGTTTGAGATCTCAGCTGCGTTGTAAAACTTAGATGTGTAACCGGTAGCTGATGATTGCTGAACAGGGAAAATTACATCCTTAGAAAGTGAATTGTAATAAGTGAAATCTACTTTTGCTCTTCCGTTTAAGAATACCAATTCAGTTCCTATTTCCCAGGAATTGGTTTTTTCAGGTTTTAAATCTGAATTATTGGAGCGGTTTGGAACTACGGCAGTTGCTACACCGCCAAAATTTTCCGAAACGACCGGACGGGTCTCCGTAGATGCATAAGCTGGCGGATCAATGGCGGTCGTAGCCCATCCTGCACGGATTTTACCATAGCTAAGCCATTTAGCCTGTACCAATTCAGAGAATACAAAACTTCCGGTCACGGAAGGGTAGAAGTAAGAATTGTTTTCAATAGGCAATGTGGAACTCCAGTCATTTCTTCCTGTTACATCAAGATAAAGATATCTTTTGTATCCGACTGATGCGCTTGCATAAACTGAATTACGTCTAAGTTGACTGATCATTGGTTCAGCTTTGATCTTATCTACAGAATTTGTTAAACTATAAAAGTTCGGGACATTTAAACCACCTTGTGTAGTATTAAAGATATTGGTGATTTTTCGATCCTGACGATTAACACCAACAAATCCGCTAAAGTCGAAGTCCTCATTTAGTGTCGTCTTGTAGGTGAGCATCATTTCATAGTTGTTTTCCTGAAATGCTATGTCGTTTTCTTTGTATTCAGAAATATTTGCTCCTCCTTTTGCAACACGCTCCTGACGTGAGTCATTATAGAAGTCGGTTTTTATACTACCTGAGAGTCCGAATCCTTTTCCAAGATCATAAGTAAGGTTTCCAAGACCGTAAACACGATTTCTCACGTCAGTCTCATAATCCTCATAGCTCGTCCAATAAGGGTTATCCCAATAAAGTGGAGAAAGATCATCTTCTGCGTTCATGTTCCATGTGCGCTGCGATCCGTCAGGATTTTTATAGTCTTCCAATTGCGACATGTCTAACTGACGCTGCCACCACTGAGTAAAGTTAGATGCCAGACTATTGTAACCTGTGAAAGGACGACCTTTGGCATTCGCTCTCATGTAATTTACAGAAACTGTGCTGCTGAGTCTTTTCGAAAATTTATTTGTTCCATTAAAACTTAAAACATTTCTATTCAAAGATGAATTCGGCATTACACCATTTTCATTAAGGTTAGTATAGGATAAGCGGTAGGTGGTGTTTTCATTGCCACCATCGACAGCAATACTATTATTCCTTTCAACGCCTGTTTCATAAAAATCTTTAATGTTGTCAGGATGCGACACCCATGGAGTTGTCTTTCCAAAATTCGGCATACTTGGATAATAGCTATCCCATTGACGTACAAGTTGACCGTTCATCTCCGGTCCCCAGCTACCGTCGTACTCAAAATTTGATCTTAATACATTCGGATCAGCGTCAGTGGGAATAAAATCTTCACTGGCACCACCACCATATCTGTTTTGATATTCCGGAAGCACGGCCACCTTCTTAAAGCTGATACCTGTTGAAAGGGATACGCCAATAGGAGATTTTTTTCCGTCTTTAACCCGTGCTGTTCCTTTTTTAGTAGTGATGATAATTACTCCATTTGCTCCCTGAGCACCATAGAGTGCTGTTGCAGAAGAACCTTTCAGGACGCTGATCTCAGCAATATCATCAGGATTAATATCCTGTGCAGCATTTCCGAAGTCAATTCCTTTTGCGCCTCTAGCTTGATCAAGAGTAGTGAAGTTTGAATTGTTGACCGGAACACCATCAACAACAAAAAGCGGTTGATTCTCATAGGAGATGGATCTAACACCACGCAATAGGATACGGGATGAGCCGCCCATATTGCTTGAGCCTGTGATGTTCACACCTGCTACCTTACCTTGCAAAGAGTTGATGAAATTAGCTTCCTTCGCAGTACTCACAGCTTCACCTGATACCCTTTGCGTTGAATAACCAAGTGATTTTTCGGAACGCTTAACTCCCAGAGCAGTCACGACAACTTCATCAAGTTTAAGCACGTCTGCATCAAGGGTTACATCAACTGTGCTGGATGTTCCTAACTGCACGTCTTTCGTGATCATCCCAATACCGGAAAACCGAAGGGCTTTTGCTGCCGGAGACACAGAGATGGAGTATTTACCATCAATGTCGGTAGAGGTTCCATGAGTCGTACCGATAACTACTACACTAACGCCCGGAATACTCATATTATCCTGCGACGAAATGACTTTCCCTGTTATGACCCTATCCTGGGCAATTACTTGCAGGCAGGTAAATGCAAGTAGGATGGTCAACAGAGTACATGTTTTTTTCATAAATTTTGGTTTTGGTTAAACAAGCGTTTCCTGAAAATAATCTCCAAATTAACGAAAATTGATATGAGATTAACAAAAATTAACTTAATTTATATTTCAACGAATGAGTAAATAGCGGATATTCAAGCATATTGCATGTTTACAACCTGTTGATAAGATGATTTTTATAAGAAAATGCAGGTATTGGATCCGTTGCAACAATTTCTTTTGCACTTTTATCACAAGAATTTTTGGAAAAAGAGTAAATTCTTCCTCTGAAAGACTTAAAATTTAAGCCCTGAAAACTGCTTTAATTGATAAAATCGTTACAAGTTTGATTTCAATGCAAAATGTTCAAAAAATAAAGAGCAATTTAAGTCCCTGAGCCCAAAGCCAATCAACATTATAAAGTGTATAACTCTTTTAAAAACTTGACTCATATTTGACATTCGCCTTAAATTTGCTCCCATTAAACCCAACTAAACCCAAAAACACAGAACAATGAAAAAACTATTCCTAATGGTTGCATTAGCTACTGCAGTAGCATCCGTTAATGCACAAGACATGTTGTCTAAGAAAGGTACTGCTATCCTTCCGGAGTCTGGTGATTGGAGTATCGGTTTCGATGCTACACCTATTTTAGAGCATTTTGGAAACGTATTTTACAATTCCGGTAGCCCTGATTTTCCTCAAACACCTAATACACTTGTAGGGAAGAAAATGACTGACGAAAACACAGCTATCCGTGTTAAATTGCGTATCGGTATCGGAAGTTACAAAGAAGAGAATCTTGTACATGATGATGTATCTACAGCAATTCCTAACCCTATGGTTGTTGACACATGGAAAGAGTCATACACTGCAATTACAATCGGTGGTGGAATCCAGAAGTATCGCGGAAAAGGTCGTGTAAAAGGATTTTATGGTGCTGAAGTAGGAATCATGTTCGGTGGTGGAAAACACACTTATGAATATGGTAATGCAATTACTTCTACTAACACCTCTCCAACATCAACTGACTGGTATGCTCCTATGACCGGTGGTTATATGAATTTGCCTACAGGTTGGGGATCCCGTGTAACTGAAGAGAAGAATGGTTCAGGATTTGGTGTTAACCTGAATGGTTTCATCGGTGTTGAATATTTCTTCGCTCCAAAATTATCTCTCGGTGCTGAATACGGCTGGGGACTTAGCTTGAATTCTTTTGGTGAAGGCGAAACTACTAGCGAAGGCTGGAACTCAACAAGTTCAGGTGTTCAAACAACTACTACAAAGACAGGCAAATCTTCAAACTTTATGCTTGATGTTATGAATCCGGGTGGATCGATTGTTCTTTCTGCTTATTTCTAATCATTATCATTGATATAAAAAAAGCCCCGTCATTCGGGGCTTTTTTTATGACTTTATTCAAATATTATTTTCAGTTTATCATCGAACCACTCTTCTGATCTCCCGCTCCTGATCCTTTTTCTTCAAATCTTCCCGTTTGTCAAAGGTCTTTTTACCTCTGGCAAGTGAAATTTCAAGTTTTGCAAATCCTCTTTCGTTAAAATACAGTTTTACCGGAATCAGCGTGGTTCCTTTTTCCTTTAATTTCGAATCGATCTTTCGAAGTTCGGCTTTGTTCAGTAAGAGTTTACGTAGTCGCTTAGGTTCATGATTATTATACGAACCTTGCTTGAATTCACTGATATGTAAATTCTTCACCCAGAGCTCTGAATTTGTCAGAATACAAAAAGCCTCCGACAAGCTTGCCTTACCTTCACGGATCGATTTAACTTCAGTACCTGTCAGCATAATTCCTGCAGTATAACTTTGGAGTAAATGATACTCAAAGGATGCCTTTTTGTTAACGATAACTACACTCTTCTGACTCATGATCTATCTGAACAAATGCAAAGGTACAAATATCACACACCTTTCCGGGAAAAAGCATTGAACAGACCTGGATGAGATTTAATCAATTCAAAACTTTGAGAGCAAGATGATTTGTGAGGATAACAATTAATGCGATGTTCAAATTTTAATTGACCTGAATTATCGTTGAACGATCAGCACCGGTATCCTTACTCTGTGCCGAACTGCATCGACGGTTGTTCCCAATAACAGATCTTTAAAACCTTTGTGACCGTGTGCTCCCATGACGAGCAGATCAGCATTATAATCATTAACTATTTTGGGAATTGCTCTCTTCGGATTACCATAACCCAGCTTTACTTCAGTTGTATAACCTTGCCTTGTCAGCTCTTCCGCATATTTGTTCAATGATTTTTGATCCGACCTTTCTTCATAATCACGAATCTCTTGTTGCATCATTAAAGCTCCCGCCGATTCTACAATATGGATCAACAGGTAAGTGCAATTTTTCCCTCCCTGCCTTATCGCATTGGAAATATTTGTATTGTCCATTGTAGAGAAGTCGACCGCCACTGCAATGCGTTTGTAAGGTGCGCTTTCCATTGTCTTGATTGGTTGTAAAGGTGCATGAGGTATTTGTCCCTGCACCTTAACTTTCTGAATAAAGAAGGGCCTGAAAGTGATGTACAGTAATAGAAATAATGCTGCCAGGGCAATTGGAACAACTGTCACCCAAAGTATCCAGGGCCGTTCACTGTCGGAAATCCAACTGCTGATTTCATCGTATACAAGATTTGCATTCAACAGGACTATGATACTTGCCGATAGCCAGGCCAGGATCTGAACATATTTGGGTATTGTAAAATCTTTCATTTTGCTTTTATCACTTACAAAGTGAATCAATGGAATAACTGCAAATCCTAATTGCAAACTCAGGATTACCTGTGAGAAAATCAAGAGTTTTCCGGTAGCTGCTTCTCCAAAATAAACTATTACCAATAAAGCCGGAATGATTGCTATCAGTCTTGTTAGCAACCGTCTGATCCAGGGAGCAATTCGAAGGTTAAGATAACCTTCCATAATTATTTGTCCGGCTAAAGTCCCGGTGATTGTGGAGCTTTGTCCTGCTGCAATAAGAGCAATGGCAAATAATGTCGGTGCCCAGGTCGTACCTAGCATAGGTTCCAAAAACTTGTGTGCATCTTGAATTTCTGCTACTTCAAACATTCCATTCTTGAAAAATGTTGAAGCCGCCAGGATCAGAATTGCTGCATTTACAAAAAATGCGAGATTCAAGGCAATGGTAGAATCAATTATGTTATAACGAATGGCTTTCTTCAGATCCGGACTCGTTCGTTTAAATTTTCTTGTTTGGACAAGTGATGAGTGTAGGTAGAGATTGTGTGGCATCACGGTAGCTCCTATAATTCCTATGGCAATGTACAATGCAGTGCTGTTCGGAATAGACGGTATAAAGCCTGTCATCACTTCACTTATCACAGGTTTCGCAAAGATCATTTCTGCAAGGAATGCCATACCTATAACTGAAATCAATCCCAGGATAAATGCTTCCATTTTTCTGATTCCGTAATTGATCAGAAACAATAGCAGAAAAGTGTCCAACACTGTTATACAAACTCCCCAGATCAAAGGGATGTCAAATAAAAGTTGTAATCCAATTGCCATACCTAAGACTTCTGCAAGATCACATGCTGCAATTGCAATTTCTGCCAGGAAGTACAAAGAGAGGTTGACCGGTCTTGAATACGTTTCACGACTTGCCTGAGCCAAATCCCTCCCGCGTACGATACCTAATCTGGCACTCAGACTTTGCAATAGAAGTGCCATAAGGTTAGACATTAACAGAACCCATATTAATGTATATCCAAACTGCGCACCTCCTGCTATATCGGTTGCCCAGTTTCCCGGGTCCATATAACCAACGCTGACTAAATAGGCGGGCCCAATGAAAGCTAACAACTTTCTGAAGCCTCCGGTGTGTTTATCCGTGTCTACAGAGGAATGTACCTCGGCAAGAGATTCAGATCTTTTATTTTTATCACTCATGATTTTGCGTTTTTATCTTTCAACACCAGTAAGTTCCTTGCTACATCATGACTTATGTGCAGGGAAGTGTTTTTACCTTGAATAAGCAAGGTCATAGACTTATCAAATTCCTGAATATCCTTCACTAAAATTTTTTGTCCTATTGACAATTCGTTTTTAGACAGGTAACGCAAAAAGCTCGTACCATGATCAAGTACACCTGTGAGTGTCACTTTGGAATTCTTGGAGATACCTGACAAGGGTAAAGTTTCAATAGGATGGAAAATCCCATTTTCATCCGGTATCGGATCACCATGTGGATCGAAACGTGGATGTCCCAGGTAGTTATATAATTTTTCTACCAGTTTTTCAGATTGTATATGCTCGAGTTGCTCTGCCATATCATGCACTTCGTCCCATTTAAAACCAAGTTTTTCTACAAGAAACAATTCCCACAATCTATGCTTTCTGATTATTGCAATGGCTACTTTTTTTCCGGATGCAGTGAGAGAAACGCCTTTGTATTTCTCATAAGATATCAGCTTCTTCTCCGACAGTTTTTTAAGCATGTCTGTAACTGATGCAGGAGTAGTAGTCAGCCGCTTGGAAATCGACGTTGTACTGATCTTTCTATCTCCACTTTCAAGCAGATTATAAATGGCCTTCAAATAATTTTCCTCCGTAAATGAATTCATAGTTGATATGAAAATTTAGACAAATCTAAAATATAATTTAGACTAAGCAAAATATATTTTTAATTCATTGATAATTAAGTAAATATATATTTGATTGATAAGCTTTATTTCCGTTATATCAGGTCAAATATCTGGTCTATTCATTAACTTCGTCGCTGATGAATTTGTACAAGTTTTTACTTAGGCCACTGTTATTTTTATTGGACCCGGAATCGGCACATCATTTTGTTACCAACGTTTTAAAGCTATTATTTAATATTCCCGGCGTACCTAAACTGATTGGCTTTTTATATTCTACAGGATCACCCTCCCTGAAAAGAACAGTATTTGGAATAGACTTCCCAAATCCTGTTGGTCTTGC
>DAOQWA010000040.1:0-29574 GCA_035341855.1 Bacteroidia bacterium | reverse complement strand
CTGTAGTCATATACGAACTCAGCCTTACTATGCACAATTTAGAGCAGAGGATATTTTACCACAGGATTCAATTACATTAGTAAGTTTATCAGGTGTGTTTATCCGGGTCATAGGCCCTGCTCCACAGAATCCGGTAGCAATAGCCAACGGCAATGCCATTCAGTTGAATTGGGATCCTCCTTCATGTACCGGAGTTGTTTCTTATAAAGTATACAGAAGGTCAGGTATCTACCCCGGGACAATTGAATGTCCTTGTGATAATGGCGCACCCTCGTATTCCGGATATTCTTTACTGGCAACAACTACAGATCCGAATTATCTGGACGACGATCATGGTAATGGACTATCTATTGGAGTAGAATACTGTTACATCATCACCGCGGTCTATCCGGGCGGTTCAGAGAGTTGTGCGACTGAACAAGTTTGTGCGTCACTTAAAAAGGATCTTCCTGTGATCACTAATGTAGATGTTCGGGAGACTAATGTAAGCCAAGGTTCTATATATGTTGCCTGGAGTAAACCGGAGGAACTTGATACAATTTTATTCCCCGGACCATATCAGTATCGCCTGCATCATTCAACAGGATTCTTCGGAACGGCTTTAAGTCAGATTGCCGTAATGAATGATCTAAATGATACGACATATATCGATACCTTGATCAATACACAAAACAATGCATGGTCCTATCGTGTTGAATTATATTATACCAATAATGGAAACCTAACCTTGAAAGGAAGCAGCACTGTTGCTTCTTCTGTATTTTTATCAATAGCCCCCAGTGATAATCGCATGATCCTTTCCTGGGAAGAGCATGTTCCCTGGACAAATTATTCATATGATATTTTTAAACTGAACGATGTCACCGCACAATACGATTCTATCACCACAACTACCTTTAAAACATTTACCGATACAGGTTTGGCAAATGGTGTCACCTACTGCTATTTTATAAGGAGTGTTGGCGAATATTCTTTTCCCGGTTTCATTGATCCCATCGTGAACAGATCACAAAGGGCTTGCGGAGTGCCAATTGATAATATAGTGCCTTGTTCTCCGGATCTGAGTGTGCAGTCATTTTGTCTTGATGATTTGAATAAGCTAACATGGACTAATCCGAATAATTTCTGTGCCGACGATGTTCTCAAGTATTATATTTATTTCGCATCGACAAAAGATGGGAACTATGAACGTATTGATTCCATTTTGAGTCCGACAGACACTATTTATTTTCATACTGACCTCAGCTCTTTGGCAGGATGTTACAAAGTCACTGCCATTGACTCGGTAGGAAATGAAACATTAGTTCCGGAACAAGTTTGTGTTGATACTTGCCGTCAGTATGTTCTCCCAAGCGTATTCACTCCGAATGGAGACAAACGAAATGATCTATTCCATCCCTGCGATGAAACAACCGCACAGGCATTACAAGAAAAAAATTGCCCTGCCTATAAAAATGTAAAGGATATTGCTATCAAAATTTATAATCGTTGGGGTACATTGGTTTTTGAGACGACCGATAAGGACATCAACTGGGATGGCAGGGAACAAAAGAGCGGAAAGGAATGTCCCGAAGGTGTTTATTATTATACCTGCATTGTAAATTTCTACCGTGTTGGTGGTGTGGAGCCCTTTGAACTGAAGGGATATGTTCACCTGCTCCGATCAAAATAGGATTATGTTTACCGGAATTATTGAAGCTGTAGGAACAGTTACTAAATTAGACAAAGAAGGGTCTAATCTCAGGATTCGCCTTGCAGCGCCATTTACTTCAGAATTAAAAATTGATCAAAGTGTTGCTCATAATGGCGTGTGCCTGACAGTTGTTCATATAGATGGGGGAGAGTATGAAGTTGTGGCTATTGATGAAACATTGAAAAGAACAAATCTTGGAAGACAAACTATAGGAAGTAAAGTTAATCTTGAGCGCTGTACAAAGGTAGGAGACCGGCTTGATGGTCATATTGTGCAAGGACATGTAGATACTGTAGCAGCCGTAAGTTCAGTCACGGAACTGGATGGAAGCTGGATCTATGCTTTTGAGTTCCTAACTGCTCCCGGCCACCTGACTGTGGAGAAAGGTTCAGTTTGCGTCAATGGTGTTTCCCTTACTGTTGTGGATTCCGGTTCAAATGCTTTTTCTGTAGCGATAATTCCTTATACCCGTGAGAATACTAATTTCCTTAATTTGGTGAAAGGAGATAAGGTCAATATAGAGTTCGATATTATTGGGAAGTATGTCCTCCGGATAATGTCTCATAGATCCTGAAGAATTAATTTATAATTTAATTTTAAGCAATTTTTTTTTCAGGTGGTGGAGGAATCTCTATGAGCAATTTTTGTATTTTTTGGAATTAGCTTAGATTTATACATAATTTTAAAATCATAATATCCTCCCCTTTTTTATCAACTCCAATAACTATTTTATGAAAAATGGAAAAGTAATAATTATTTCTGTTCTCGCGGTTTGCCTGTTAGCAGCATCTTATTTTATTGTAAATAGAAAACAAAAACCGGTTTCTTTCGATCCGGCATTTTCACTTTATATTTCTGCCTTCACCACCGGTAATATATCCAAAGAAAGTACAATTCGTATTCGTCTCAACCATGAGCTCTCTCAAAGTCTTATCGATAGTCTTGGCACAACGAATTTATTTAAATTTTCACCATCAATCAAAGGAGTAACACGGTGGATCAATAATTATTCTGTAGAGTTTACACCCGAGAATAATCTTGAATCCGGAAAAATGTATCAGGCTGAGTTTCTTTTAGGAAAAATATTGCCGGTACCCCAAGATCTGGAAACATTCAAATTCGATTTCCGTGTAATTGTGCAGTCTTTCGATGTGCAGGTGGATGGAATGAAGGCGTTTGATAATTCAACATTGCAATGGCAAAGAATTTATGGTAGTGTGCTTACCGCGGATGTAGAAAAGATCGAGGCTATTGAAAAGGTATTAATTGCACACCAGGGTGAGAAATTGCTTCCCATAAAATGGGATGTCAATGCAGATCGAAAGATATTTTCTTTTACGATTGATAGTGTAGTGCGAGCTGAGAATGCTTCCGTGGTTCAGTTAGAATGGAATGGGAAGGCAATTGGTGTTGAGCTTACAGGAGCCAAAGAGATTAAGGTTCCTTCTTTGGGAGATTTTATAGTTGTCGACAAGAAAGTGTTTTATGAACCTGAGCAATATCTTCTTATTCAATTTTCAGATCCTTTATTGCAAAATCAGAATCTTGAAGGATTAATACGCATTGGCGCAGTTAGTGAACTCAGGTATTCCATAACAGACAACGAAATACGGGTTTATGCTCCACAACGATTGACCGGAACGTATGAAATAACAATTGAAAAGGGGATTCAGAATATTGCCAATTTCAAGTTGAGCAATGTCCTTACGTTCGAAATTACGTTTGAAGAGATAATGCCTGCAGTTCGTTTGACAAGCAATGGCGTCGTCCTTCCGGGCAACGATAAATTTATGCTTCCATTTGAGGCTGTAAACCTGAAAGCCGTGGACGTGAGAGTGCTTCGAATTTCCGAGAATAATATTCAACAGTTCTTACAGGTTAATTCCTTAAGGGGCGAAAATGAGTTGAAGAGAGTAGGAACAATTGTTCCAAGAAGACTGTTTATCTTGATGAAGACAAGCTTCTTGATCTGCATCGGTGGAACAAATTTGTTTTGGATCTGACCGATTTGGTTAAAACACAGCCCGGATCTATTTATCAAGTTCGGATTTTTTTTAAAAAGGAGTATTCGCTTTACGTTTGTAATTCTGAAGCGCCACCATTGGTAAATGGAGATGCTGAAGGAGAGGATGAAATGTATGAGGATGATGAATATTATTACACAGAAGGATCAACAGACGGATCTGATGAACCAGATGATTATAATAGTTACTATTATCCTAAAGGATATCGTTGGGAACAAAAGGATAATCCTTGTCATGTTTCTTATTTTTCAAGTCAACGCTGGGTAAGTCAGAATATATTAAATTCCAATCTGGGTTTAATGGCTAAGAGGTCTGCCGATGGAAATATGGTTCTGTTCGTAAATGATCTCAAAACCACGAAACCGCTTTCACAAGCTAATGTTGAGATCTATGATTATCAGCAGCAGCTTCTATCTAAAATAAAAACAAATAGTGAAGGGATTGCCAAGTTTAAGACAAGTGGTAAACCATATCTGTTTATTGCTAAATATGGAAATGAAAGTGGTTATCTGCGTTTAGATGATGGAACCTCCTTGTCTTTGAGCAAATTTGATGTTGCAGGTGAGGAAGTTCAAGCAGGAATAAAGGGGTTTATATATGGTGAACGAGGAGTTTGGAGGCCTGGAGATACATTACATTTGATGTTTATGCTTGAAGACAAGCAAAAACTAATTCCTGAAAATCATCCAGTATCATTCGAATTATTTAACCCCCTTGGCCAACTCGTCGTGAAAAATATCCGGGCTGAAGCAAAAGATGGTATTTATTCGTTTCAGACTGTTACTTCCGGTGAGGCCCCAACAGGTAATTGGAATGTTAAAGTGAAGGTTGGAGGTGCAACATTTCAAAAAACAATTCGTGTCGAAACTATTATTCCCAATCGATTAAAGATAAAACTTGATTTTGGCGATGGGATTTATGTCAACAAGCCGGTTCGTGGAAATCTCAAGGTAACCTGGCTTCATGGCGCCATTGCTAAAAAATTAAAGACGAAGATTGATTTGACATTGATAGGAGGAAGAACCGAGTTCAAAAGCTTTCCGGGATTTGTATTTGATGATCCTTTCAAAAAGGTTGAAGCAGAAACTATCTCAGCATTTGATGGTGAAATTGATGAAAACGGAACTGCTATAATTAATCCCAACATAGAAGCACAAAATGCACCGGGGGTTTTGGATGCTGTTTTGGTAACTCGTGTATTTGAACCGGGTGGAGAATCCAGCATAGATAAATTTTCTGTTCCCTATTATCCATATTCAAGATTTATAGGAATCAAACTGCCGCAAAAGGAAAAAGGAAGTGAGTCTTTGTTGAGTGACACAAACCATCTTGTTAAAATTGTGGCTGTCGACCAATCTGGTCGGCCGGTAAGAGGGGAAATGGAAGTGGAGATTCAACTGTATAGTATTCAATGGCGTTGGTGGTGGGACAGATCAGAGGAAGATTTAACGAATTATAATACTTCAAGATATACAAAGTTGATGAAGCGTGAGTCAGTTAAATTGAAAGATGGAATTGGAGAGTATTCGCTTAGAGTTAACTACCCGGATTGGGGCCGGTTTTTACTAAAAGTGGTAGATAATAAAGGTGGGCATAGTTCAGGTAAAGCTTTTTATATTGATTGGAGTAGTCAGTATGCCAATAGAGAAAGGGCTCAGCCGGATGGAGTAACTAGTCTGAATTTCACTTCTGATAAACAAAATTACAAGGTCGGCGAAAAAGTGATTCTTGATATTCCAACCGGCAAAGTGGGAAAGGCTCTAGTAAGTATTGAGTCCGGTTCAAGGATTATAGAGACGCATTGGGTTGATGTAAATGAAGGACGGACTCAATTCGTATTCACAGCATCGAAGGAGATGACTCCAAATGTTTATGTTTATGTGGCTTTACTGCAGCCGCACTCTCAGACACTAAATGATTTGCCTATTCGAATGTATGGAGTGATTCCTATAATGATCGAGGATCCTGCCACAAAATTGTTACCTAAAATTTCAATAAAGGATGTGATCCGCCCGGAGACTAAGTCTTCAATAACAATTTCTGAGAAATCCGGCAAAGAGATGAGCTACACTATTGCAGTTGTAGACGAAGGTTTGTTAGATCTTACCAGATATAAAACACCTGACCCATGGAATCATTTCTATGCAAGGGAAGCCTTAGGGGTGAAAACGTGGGACCTCTATGATGATGTAATCGGAGCCTGGAATTCAAAACTCGAGCGAATTTTAAGTATTGGAGGGGATGATTATAAAAGACCAACAAGCGACAATAAAGCCAAGAGATTTAAACCTGTAGTAATTTTCCTCGGACCCTTTCATTTAGCAATGGGAGAGACAAGAACACATGAGTTTTTTATGCCTCAATATGTAGGTTCAGTCCGTGCCATGGTCGTTGCCGGTCATCAGGGTGCATATGGGCAGGCTGAAAAAACTGTAGCAGTTCGTAAGCCATTGATGATCCTTGCTTCTTTACCACGTGTAGTTGGCCCTGGTGAATCAGTCTCACTTCCGGTGAATATTTTTGCGATGGAGAGGCAAATTAAAAATGTTACGGTAGAGGTTCAGCCTAATCAATTCTTTTCAGTGGAAGGTGACTTACGGCAGAATGTTGAATTTTCTGAAATAGGTGATAAGACAATAGACTTTCGCCTAAAGGTAAAATCAGCTCTTGGAATCGGAAAACTAAAAGTTGTTGCAAGTAGTGGAACAGAAAAAGCGCAGTTTGATATAGAGATTGATGTACGAAACCCTAATCCCATCATTACCGATGTTAAAGATAGCATCATAGAGGCAGGTCAAAAAATAAATCTGTCCTACAAGCCAATAGGAATGCAGGGGACAAATAAAGCAGTTCTTGAAATTTCATCATTCCCGCCAATCAATTTAAATTCAAGGTTGGAGTATCTTGTTCAATACCCGCATGGCTGCATTGAGCAAACTACCTCAGCTGTGTTTCCTCAGCTGTTTTTAGGTAGCTTTATGGACTTGTCTCCGGAAAGAAAATCTGAAATTGAAACAAATATTAAAGCCGGTATTTTGCGAATCTCAACTTTTCAGGCTGCTGATGGCGGTTTCTCTTATTGGGCCGGAAGTAATAAAGGGGATGAATGGGGTAGTAATTATGCCGGTCATTTTTTATTGGAAGCACAGACTGTAGGTTATACAATCCCTCCCTCACTTCTTGATCAGTGGAAACGTTTTCAAAAACAGAAGGCTAATGCATGGTCATACGGGGCATATGAACACACAACTTTGATGCAGGCCTATCGTTTATATACCCTGGCATTAGCTAAAACACCGGAGTTCGGTGCAATGAATCGTCTCAAAGAGTTTGGTGCTATTTCTGTAGAAGCGAAATGGTGCCTGGCAGCAGCATATCAATTAGCAGGACAGAATGATATAGCTAAAAATATAACTGCACAAATCGGTACAGCAGTCAAGTCTTACAAAGAACTAAGTAACACTTACGGATCTGATCTACGTGACAAGGCTATGATCTTGGAGGCGCTCGCTTTGATGGGAGAAAAAAGTAAGGCGGCTCCGCTTGTGAAAGAACTTGCAGAACGGCTAAGTAGCGCTGAATGGTTGAGTACACAAACGAGTGCGTATTGTCTTGTAGCTCTTGCTAAGTTTATAAACAAAAGCAGTATCTCTAAAAAGTTAAATTATTCTTACAGACTGAATTCAGTCAATAAGGAGGTTGCCTCCCTCACACCATTTTCACAAATAAATCTACCTATAAAAGGGACCTCGGTCGGAATGGTTGAACTTGAGAATAAAAGTACCGGAACGCTTTTTGTGAGAGTATTGTTATCAGGTCAACCGGAGAGTGGATTTAGTCTTCCGGCTACCGATAATCATCTTAAAATTGATATTGTTTACAGAGCAATTGATGGCACAGTCATAGATATATCAAAGCTGAAGCAAGGAACAGATTTCATTGCAGAGGTCAACGTATTCAATCCCGGCACAAGAAGCGATTATGAACAAATGGCACTTTCGCAAATTTTCCCTTCCGGATGGGAAATACATAATACACGCTTATACGGTTCTGATGATAAATGGAAATCTTCGCTATATGTATATCAGGATGTACGGGATGATCGTGTTTATACTTATTATAACTTGAAGAAAAATCAGAAGCACACATATTACATTTTTTTAAATGCAAGTTATATAGGACGATATTACTTGCCATCAATTTATAGCGAAGCGATGTATGATGCCTCGATCAACTCCAGGATTCCTGGCAAATGGGTGGAAGTATTCAAATGAAACAATTGAAATTAATTTGGAAGAATCACAAGCGAAAAGTCATCGTCATAGTGATCATTCCGTCTGCTTTTCTGATCAGTTGTAAATTATTGCTGCCAAAACCATTATTTAGTGCACCTGTTAGCCTTGTTGTTCAGGATCATGATGGCAAATTAATCGGTGCCAAAATAGCAAATGACGAACAGTGGCGATTCCCGTACAATATTAATGTTCCCGAAAAGTTTAAAAAAGCATCGATTTGTTTTGAAGATAAAAGTTTCTACTCTCATTTTGGGGTAGATGTACTTGCCATTGGCCGAGCACTAAAGCAAAATATTCGTTCAGGGAGAATTGTAAGCGGAGGCAGCACAATTACCATGCAACTTGCCAGACTCGCCAGAAAGAAGAACAGAAGTGTTTTTCAAAAATTAATTGAAGTAATGCTTTCTCTTTACCTTGAACTCAATTATTCAAAAGATGAAATTTTTTCTTTTTATGCGAGCCATGCACCTTTTGGAGGTAATGTCGTTGGGCTTGATGCTGCATCCTGGAGATATTTTGGCAAACAAGCAGAAGAACTTTCCTGGAGTGAATCGGCAACATTGGCAGTTTTACCCAATAGCCCGTCTCTTGTTCATCCCGGAAGAAACAGACTGAGTTTGCAAGTCAAGCGCAACATGCTGTTGGATCAAATGCAAAATCAGGGAATCATTGATGCAGAAGCATGTAAGCTGGCAAAACTTGAATCCTTGCCTTTGAAACCTTTGCCACTTCCAAACTTTGCTCCACAATTATTAAACAGAATTTACTTCGAAAAATTTGATAAGCAAAAATCCGAAGAGTCTTTGTTCACGAGTACTATAAATTTGTCTCTACAAAAGCAGGTTCTTGATGTCATTGAAAGGCGAAGTGCAGGCTGGAAGGCAAATGGAATAAATAATGCTGCCGTTTTAGTTTTAGATGTCGAGACAGGAAATGTACTTTCTTATGTTGGTAATACTTTCAAAGGACAGAACAGTGCAAATGATAATGATGTGGATGTAATTGTTGCCCCACGAAGTCCCGGGAGCACATTGAAACCCTTGCTCTATTCTGCTTCATTGACAAGTGGATCAATTCTTCCGGGAACACTTGTCGCTGATATTCCAACCCAAATTGCCGGATATGCACCTAAAAATTTTAATTTGGAGTATGATGGTGCTGTGCCTGCAAGAAAAGCGCTTTCTCGTTCATTAAATGTTCCTTCAGTTCGCATGTTAAGATCTTATGGGGTTGAAAGATTTCATCTTTTGTTGAAGAGGATGGGAATGACCAGCATTAATAAACCTGCCGGCCATTATGGTTTGTCCTTGATTCTTGGAGGTGGCGAAGCATCCTTATGGGAATTGAGTGGAATTTATTCAAGTATGGCTAGAATATTAAACCATTTTACTCAATATAGCGGTCGATATAATCCTTCTGATTGGCACATGCCCTGCTATTTAAAAGATGAATCGATAGAGCACAAACCTATAACAGATCTAAACAAACTTGACAGGGAGTTTTTTATGAGCGCAGGCGCTATTTGGTCAACCTTTGATGCCATGGAAGATTTGATGAGACCCGGTGAAGAAGCACTATGGAAAGAGTTTAATATTTCACAAAAAATTGCATGGAAAACGGGAACGAGTTATGGGTATCGGGATGCCTGGTCTATTGGATGTACACCTAAATATACTATTGCTGTTTGGGTCGGTAATGCTGACGGAGAAGGAAGACCGGGCTTAACCGGAATTACGGCAGCGGCTCCTGTGATGTTTGATATATTATCTCTCTTGCCTTCTTCAGATTGGTTTCAAATGCCCTATGATGATATGGAAAAAATTTCTGTTTGCAAGGAAAGTGGTTACCGTGCATTAGATATTTGCACAGAAAAAGATTCGATATGGGTTCCAGTTCAAGGGTTGCGAACTTCTGCTTGTCCTTATCATCAATTGATTCATCTTGATAGGCAAAGAATTTGGCGTGTGAATAGCAACTGCGAATCGACATCAAACATGATTCATACATCCTGGTTTGTGCTGCCTCCTGCAATGGAATGGTATTACAAAGAAAAAAACTACAGCTATAAACTGCTTCCTAAGTTTCGCGCAGATTGCAGTGATGTCGGAGAAACTGATTATGTGATGGAGCTTATCTATCCCAAGTTCGCCACAAAAATTTATGTTCCTATTGAGATCGATGGAAATCCAGGAAAGACAATTTTTGAGGTTGCGCATAGAAATTCTTCAGCTATAATTTATTGGCACTTGGATGAAGAGTACTTAGGCCTTACTCAAAATTTTCACCAGATGGCTTTAGATCCATCTGTTGGAAAGCATGTTCTTAGTTTAGTTGATGAAAATGGCCACAGATTGACTCAGTATTTCGAAATTCTGAGTAAAGGTGGAAAATAATGATGTTTATCAAAAGCAGAGTTCAGGCGTTTGAATTCTACAGCCCTGAATGCCTCTTTAAAACAACTCCCTCGCAACCCTTATCGTATTTTCTGCATTTCCCATCGTATAGTAATGCAGGCATGGGGCACCTGCTTTCATCAGTTCTTTCGACTGATTTATGCACCATTCAATCCCTACAGTCTTGACATCTTTTTCTGATTTGCATTTACTGATCGCATCATCGAGTTCCTCCGGGATGTCGACATGAAAAATTTTAGGAAGTGCTGTGCATTGTTTCGACCCGGTTATAGGTTTTAAGCCGGGGATGATCGGCACATTAATTCCGGCTTCCCTGCACTTTTCGACAAATTCAAAATATTTTTTATTGTCGAAAAACATTTGTGTTACTATATACTCAGCACCGGCATCGATCTTTGCCTTC
The DNA here is from genome assembly GCA_035341855.1 of Bacteroidia bacterium. Lineage (GTDB taxonomy): Bacteria > Bacteroidota > Bacteroidia > AKYH767-A > 2013-40CM-41-45 > QQVM01. The sequence continues at coordinate 18,745 of DAOQWA010000040.1, read as the reverse complement.
AGGTGCTTGAGGTCGCTACGCAGGTTTGGAGCTTCAAAATGTTTTTCCGGGTAGCCGGCAACACCGATACAAAAATTTGAAGGGGCTACGTCTTTTAATTCTTCATCAAGATAAATCCCTTTATTCATGTTCACAACCTGTGAAACCAGATCGATAGCATAAAAGTGTCCGAACGGATGCGGTTCAAACACAGATTCTGATTTTATGGCATCACCACGAAGTAAAAGGGCATTGTCAATCCCTAAAAAGTTCAGGTCGATCAATGCATTTTCAGTTTCTTCCCTTGAGAATCCTCCACAAATGATATGAGGAACCGTGTCAACTTTATAGTGGTTGATGATCGCAGCGCAGATACCGACTGTCCCGGGACGTTTGCGCATCGAAAACTTCTCCAGTAATCCGTTTTCGCGTTTCTTGTAAACATACTCCTCACGATGATAGGTTACATCTATAAACGATGGTTTGAAATCCATGATCGGATCAAGAATGTCGTAAATGCTCTGAATACTTTTACCTTTTAACGGCGGTAGTATCTCAACGGAAAAAAGTGTTTTACCTGCAGCTTTCTTCAGGTGTTCTGTTACTTTCATAAAACGTATTGGATCAAAAAAATCAGTGCAAGGTAAGCCACAATTTTATCAATTGAAATTCTTATCCTGAAATGCTAAGTTTGATTGATAGCTGATCCGGTCTGAAATCGATCTAGTGTTTATTTTCAATTCGGGCGGACTCAAATTCAGATCTCTCCTTTCTTTTCGATAGAAAAAAGCGGGATCCTACATTGATTACTGGTTCTCAATGAACTGAATATCATACCAAACCATTAAATTTTCCTTTTTGATGCCTGAAAAAAGCTTAGCTTTGCAGCCCCTTGAAAGAGGCTGTTTTGACACTGTTTTTTATCGAAAACAGGATTAATATAGGGACTCCTAAAGGATAGAAAAGACTGAAATTGAAGAATATTCGCAACTTTTGCATCATTGCACACATCGACCACGGTAAAAGTACCCTGGCCGATCGTTTATTGGAAATGACCAAAACGATCACTCACCGTGAGTCGCAGGCTCAGGTGCTTGATGATATGGATCTGGAGCGTGAGCGTGGCATTACAATTAAAAGCCATGCAATTCAAATGGCCTATGAGTTGAAAGGTGAAAAATATATACTCAACCTCATTGATACACCCGGTCACGTCGACTTTTCATATGAAGTATCCCGTTCGATCGCAGCATGTGAGGGAGCTCTTTTAATAGTTGACGCAGCACAGGGAATCCAGGCACAAACAATATCTAACTTATATCTTGCACTTGAACACGGTCTGGAAATAATTCCTATCCTGAATAAGATTGACTTGCCGAGTGCAGATCCTGAGATGGTGAAGGATCAAATTGTAGATCTCGTTGGTTGTGAAAGAGATTCTATTATCCCTGCATCTGCTAAAACCGGATTGGGTATTGATGATATTTTATCAGCGATCATCGAAAGAATCCCTGCACCAAAGGGTGATCCGGCCGCTCCACTGAAAGCTCTCATCTTTGATTCTGTTTTTAATTCATTCCGCGGGATCATCGCTTATTTCCGTGTGATGGACGGGCAGATAAAGAAGGGTGATAAGATTAAATTCGCTGCAACGGGAAGACAATACATTGCCGATGAAGTCGGTATTTTGAAGCTGGAGAAATCACCTCGTGATGTGGTGCATACAGGAGACGTTGGCTATATTATTTCAGGAATTAAAGAGGCTAAAGAAGTGAAAGTAGGGGACACACTTACACTTGTGGACCGACCTTGTGAAGAAATGATCAAAGGTTTTGAGGATGTAAAGCCAATGGTTTTTGCCGGTATTTATCCTGTTGACACTGATGAATATGAAGACTTGCGTGCAGCGATGGAAAAACTTCAGTTGAACGATGCCTCTTTGGTCTTTCAGCCTGAGTCATCGGCGGCTCTTGGTTTTGGATTTCGTTGTGGATTTTTAGGAATGCTTCACATGGAAATTATCCAGGAGCGTCTGGAACGTGAATATGACATGACTGTCATCACTACTGTTCCTAACGTATCTTATGTTGCATACCTTAACAATGGTGAGGTTCGGGAGATTCACAATCCAAGTGAAATGCCGGAGCCGAATTTTTTGGATCGGATTGAAGAACCATATATCAGTGCGCAAATAATTACCAAATCGGAATTCACCGGAAACATCATGACCCTTTGTATCGGTAAACGTGGTGTTCTGATGAAGCAACATTATCTGACAACAGACCGGGTTGAACTTCAGTTTCACATGCCATTGGCTGAGATTGTTTTTGACTTTTATGATAAGCTAAAATCTATTTCAAAGGGTTACGCTTCTTTTGATTATCACCCCTTGAACTATCGTCAATCAGATCTAGTGAAGCTTGACATCCGCCTGAATGGAGAGCCCGTAGATGCACTTTCAGCTCTTGTACACAAAAGCCATGCTTTCGACTTTGGAAAGAAAATGTGCGAAAAGTTAAAAGAGCTCATAACCCGTCAGCAGTTTGAGATCATTATCCAGGCCAGTATTGGAGCAAAAATCATCGCGCGTGAAACTGTAAAGGCTTTGCGCAAAGATGTTACTGCTAAATGTTATGGCGGTGATATTTCCCGTAAACGGAAGCTTCTTGAAAAACAAAAAGAAGGTAAGAAGCGAATGCGTCAGGTTGGTAATGTTGAGATCCCGCAGCAGGCCTTTTTAGCTGTATTGAAATTGAGCTAAAACATCTTTGCCAATAAATCTCTCAACATTCCGGTAAATTGATCGGGACATTTGTAGCCAACCCGCCTTCAGCAGTCTCTTTAAATTTATTGTTCATTTCGAGTGCAGTATTCCACATCGTTTTTACTACGTCGTCAAGACTTACCTTTGCTTTTGAAGGATCCGAATTGAGTGAAAGTTGCGCAGCAGTTATTGCCTTTACCGCACCCATAGTATTTCTTTCTATACAAGGAATTTGAACCAGTCCTTTTATCGGATCGCAGGTTAAACCAAGATGATGTTCCATAGCAATTTCAGCTGCCATCATCACTTGCTTGGGATCTCCACCCAGTAATTCTGTGAGTGCGCCGGCAGCCATTGCTGAAGAAACACCTATCTCAGCCTGACAACCACCCATGGCAGCAGATATTGTTGCGCCTTTTTTAAAAATGCTTCCAATTTCAGATGCTGTTAAGAGAAAACGAATATTATTATCTGCAAGAAGTGCTGCTTCTTCCTCTGCAGTTGTATTGAGTGAAACGGGATTGATAAAATTATTATAATACATCAGCACAGCCGGTATTACACCTGCAGCACCATTGGTTGGAGAAGTAACTACCCTTCCAAAGGAAGCGTTTTCCTCGTTAACAGCCAATGCAAAACAGGTTACCCAATCAAGCGTGTATTTGAAGTCATTGCCGCCGGAACGAATAACCTTTTTCCACTCATCAAAGGTCTTGTATTTTTTTCCTTGTGTAAGCTTTGAATTTAATTCGGCAGCTCGTCTGGTAACTCTTAGTCCTCCCGGAAGTTCTCCACCTTTATGTGCTCCACGAAAGACACATTGCGTCATCACATTCCATATATTTAGAAGCCCATTTCGAATTTCTTCCTCTGAGCGCCAGCTCAATTCGTTTTGCATTACAATCTGTGAAACGGCAAGTCCGGTGTTTGAACAATGCTTGAGCAATGCAGCACTATCATCGCCCGGATATTTTAACTGCACTCTTGTGCCAACACTTGCAGGATTTTCACCTTCCTTGACAATGAAGCCGCCACCAACTGAAAAGTAGGTTTCTTTAAATACACTCCCATCTTTAAAAGTTGCAATTATACTCAAGGCGTTTGGATGGAAGTCTAGCGATTTAGCAAAATGAAACTCAATATCTTTTTTGAATTCAAAAGAAATTTCCTGTTCAGAGCCAAGATTTAATTTTTTAGTCTCAATAATTCCATTGACTGTTTCCGTCAGCTTGTCAACTTCAAATGTTACAGGATCATAACCTGATAGACCCAAAAGCATCGCTATATCTGTTCCATGTCCGGTTCCTGTTTTAGCCAAAGAGCCGAATAGATCCACATGGATATGCTTTACCCGGAGCAACATCTTATTCCTCTTCAGGGATTCCAGGAAACTCAAAGCCGAACGCCAGGGACCGAGAGTATGGGAACTGGATGGTCCAACCCCAATTTTAAACATGTCGAAAACTGAAATCTGCTCTTGTTCGGTCATTAGTCTTAAGAATTGTTGTAAAAGTATAAAGGAATTGCCAATATTAGATCTTTTCGGGTCCTTAGATATGAAAGATGCAAACAGATATTTCCGGTGCTCATAATCAGTACATTGGGAACAATTATAATCTTTGAAAATGCTTGTAACTTTATGCCTCTCAAAGCGTCCCATTAAATACACGAGCCCGATTTTCATTTGAAAACATGACTACTGCCGAGTACAATCAATGTGTTGATGAACATGCTGACAGCGTCTACCGTTTTATTCTGAAGAATATGCGTGACGAAGAGGATGCACGTGACGTAGTGCAGGATTCATTCGAAAAGATGTGGAAGAATGTGGCTTCAATAGATGGAAAAAAAGCTAAGAGTTATTTGTTTACTACTGCTTATCATACCATGATCGATAAGATAAGAAAGAATAAGAAGATGAGCTCATTCACAGAAGTGACAGAGGAAAGCCTCTTTCATTCTGAACAATACAGTGATCTAAAGCAGGTATTGAATACAGCCATTAACTTGTTACCTGATAGTCAAAAGGCAGTAATCACCTTGAGAGATCTTGAAGGCTATAATTATGATGAGATCTCAGAGATCACCGGACTAAGTTCGTCACAGGTAAAAGTGTATATCTACCGTGCCAGGGTTTTTCTCAAGCAGTATATTGGAGATTTAGAAAGAGTATTATAATTAGAAAGATTAATAAAATGATCACTCGCGCCAATTATGAAGTTTACTTCCTCGATTATTACGAGGGTGTATTGGATGCAGGCACCAAAGAGGAGCTTTTTGCTTTTCTTGACATGCATCCTGATTTGCGTGTAGAATTCGAAAATTTTGCTGAAATAAAAATTGAACCGGATAGCGAAATTGTTTTTTCCGGTAAATCAAAATTACATCGTAGTAATATTAATGAACGAAATTATATTTCGAAATTAATCGCATCGCTTGAAGGTGATTTGGACGAGCAAGCCAAGAAGGAGCTTGAAGAATATATAAATTCTAGACCTGGGGTTGCTGAAGAGTTGGAAATTCTGAAAAGAACGAAACTTCGTCCTGATCATTCCATTAAGTTTAATAATAAATCAGACCTAAAGAAAGAGCCAAAGCTAATTGTGTTCAGAACCGCAGTTTACCGTACCACGGCTATTGCAGCCTCTCTGATACTCTTGCTTTTATCTTACTCGATTTTTAATAAGTCAGGTGATTCTGTTCAGTTAGCTCAACAGAATAGTACAACAGAAAGCCCTGTTTTGAAGCCTGCTTCTAATCCAGAAGAAGTAGTTTCGACTGAATCTTTACAGTCCGGCCGGACTCAACTAACGTCTAAAGTTGATTTGCCTTCAAATAATATTGTAAACAAAAAGCCGGGGGATAAGGCAAAAGTTAATGTAGAACAAAGTTCTGTTCTTGAAAATCAGTCACCTTCTGATCAGGCATCAGTTAATCCTGAATTACCGGAAGAAAAATTTGACCTTGCCCAAATAGATTTACCTGTAAAAGAAAATGATCTTGAAGTGCAAAGTGCCGACCCGGCTATGAATGATCAGACCGTTGCTAATACAATTGAATCTGAAAATTCTGTCTTTACCCTCGATGAACTGCAGGAATTTGAGCAGATGAAAACAGCTCAGAATAATACAGAAAATGCAAATGTTTGGAACCTTGCCTCTGCAGGTGTAGAAAAGCTTTCTAAGATCACCGGTACTAAAATGGAACTGGACAGGCATCATGATCATATTGCCAATGCGACAACTTATGCTCTTGAAGTTGGCAGCTTTTCGATTTCGCGTACTAATGTCAAGTAAGTCTGAACGGGTTGCAATGTTGATTTGCCAGGCTATTCATATTTTTTCCATCCACATCATGAACGCTCTTATCAAAAAATATTGGTGTTAAAAATTTATTATAATTTCTTCATCAATGGCTGTAACTTTAGCATTGGCAATGCGTCCCATAATTATAACTAACACTATATATTATAAGAATATGAAACAGAAATTTCTACTAATCATTTTATCTGCTTTGTTTTGCTTGCCGGTCATTGCTCAGACAAGTACTGCTGATGAACTTGAACCTTTTACATCTATAAATATAAGCTCGTTCGCAAAGGTTTATTTATCTCAGGGGGAACAACAATCTGTCTTGTTGAGTTCCGGTAAAGTTCCGGACAACTCAGAAATTCACGTAAAGAATGGCGTTTTAATGATCGATGCTGAGGCCGGACAAGAAATAACAATCACAATGCCGTCGCTTAACCGAATTGCCATCGGAGGAAAAGGAGTTGTAGAGGGGCAAACGACAATTAATACTGACGCACTAAAATTGGATATTAGTGGTGATGGAAAAATCACTCTGGATGTCCATGCTAAAAAAGTAGATGTCGCGATCAGTGGTTTGGGAAAAGTGGTTCTGTCAGGTACGGCAGAGGAGAGCAATTTCAATATTTCAGGCTCAGGTAAAGTTGATGCCATTGCTCTGAAAACCGCAAAAGCAAAAGTGAATATTTCCGGACTCGGAAAATGTAGCATTGATGCTACTGAGGAGTTGATCTCAAATATTAGCGGAAGTGGTACAGTTACATATAAAACAAAACCTGTAATTCTAGAGGAGAATATATCCGGTGTTGGAAAGACAGGCTCATCTACCGAAATTCCTAGTGGTGATACCACGCGCTTGATGTTTGGTTCCAGAGAGGTGCTTATCGTTGATAATAGAGATGAAATCAGCATCAGAGAAAAAACAGAACCAAGACCGGTTTGGAGCGGGATGGAGTTTGGTATTAACTCTTATTTGAATTTAGATGGAAAATTGGAGGTGCCGGCGGGATATAACGGCCTTGATCTTCGTCAGGAAAAATCTATAGCTATCTCACTGAATTTGCTTCAAAAGAATTTCGAGATAGCAAAAAGTAATCTATGGTTTTTCACAGGCTTAGGGTTAACCTGGAACAATTACCGCTTTGATAATAATGTACACCTTTCTCCAACCAGCCCCATCACAGTAGGTCGTGATACAGTTGAAGGAGTAAAATATGAAAAATCAAAACTGGTTGTTTCATATCTCACCGCTCCCATTATGTTTGAGTATTTTACCTCCAGAGATAAAAAGAAGGCTTTTCACGTTGGAGCAGGTGCTCTTGTAGGATTGAGGATCGGATCTCATACAAAGCAAAAATATGAGCAAGATGGTAAAACCTATAAGCCTAAAACGTTTGATGACTTTAATCTGAATCCATTCCGCTATGGATTTCGTGTAGCTCTGGGTTATGGAGGGTTTAATCTCTTTGCCGATTATTACGCAAGTACTCTGTTTAAAGATAATAAAGGTCCATCACTCTACCCTGTAGCAGTGGGTATTACGCTTGTTGATTTTTAAATAAGACAAGGTTTTAATAGACCTCATTTGAATTTAAAAACATGAACTCAAAACATTGTATTCTTTATCTTCTCATCCTCCTGGCTTTGTTCAATTATGCATGTGGAGTCAAAGGATCAGGAAATATGGTAACAGAGGCAAGACAACTCTCTGTATTTTCAGGAATAGAACTAAGAGGCGTTGCTGATGTGTACATAAAACAAGGAGATGTTCAGTCAGTACAAGTTGAAGCGGAAGAGAATTTAACGGAATCAATTTTGACAACTATCAATAGTGATGAACTCTTGATTGACGTGGATTCGGAAAATCACCCAACAAGACCCGTGAATGTACATATCACTGTAAAAGAAATCTGCAAATTAGAATTAACAGGTTCGGGGAGCATGACTTCTCTTAATTCTCTTGAATGTGAAGCATTAACAATGCGATTATCTGGTTCCGGAAAGATAGTAGTAAATACAAAAGCCCAACAGTTGAAAGCCAGCCTTGCCGGAACTGGTCGAATAGAGTTGAAAGGAAGCGTAGAGGATGCCGACATTCGGATTATTGGTTCGGGAAATGTTGACGCTCAAAATTTGAGAGCCCAAAGAGCAGCAGTAAGTATTAGTGGTGAAGGATCCGGAACTATTGATGTGATCGACCAGCTTGTGGCAAACATCTCGGGTATTGGATTTGTATATTATGTTAATGAGCCCGGTCTCATCACGTCAAGGATCAGTGGTAAAGGTGATGTCTTGAAGATCTGACACTTTACTTCTCCTATGTATTCATCAAATACAATCTGAAATTTATCTAGAAAAAGGGTCTTCGGATCTTAAGGACAAAGAAACCTCTCATAGCTTTAATAATAAAACGGTCGGATTACCATTTGAGCTTATTCAAAAAGTTTATGTCAGTCGACTGAGTGTTTCTGTAAATCATCATGAGTATAGCAAGACCAACGGCTACCTCTGCTGCGGCTACAGCCATTATGAAGAAAACAAATATTTGTCCGGCTGAATCAGAATGATAAGTTGAGAAGGCGACCAGTAAAAGATTGACTGCATTCAACATTAACTCAATGCACATAAAAATAATAATCGCATTGCGACGAAATAGAACTCCTAATACACCAATGGAAAATAATAGGGTACTGAGTAATATATAATAATTGATAGGAATTTCAAGATTCATCTTTACAGTTTTATTTGATTTCTTTTTTACCAATCATTACAGCTCCAACCATCGCTGCAAGAAGAAGAATTGATGAAATTTCGAATGGCAACATGAAGTCGGTATAAAGCACATGTCCCAAATTTTTAATCAATCCGATTTGCGAATCCGGTTGGTTCAATGGAGCAGTCTCGGCGGATTGACGGATAACAGCAACGAGTACCAGCATAAGCAATCCACCTGCAAATGTCGCTGCGATCTTTAGCCACTTGCTCTTATGAGGCTCAACCTCTGCATTCAGGTTAAGCATCATGATCACATATAGAAACAGAACCATAATAGCTCCTGCATAAACGATAACGTGAACTGCAGCAAGGAACTGTGCATTCATAAGAATGTAATGCCCTGCTATAGCAAAGAATGTCAGAATGAGGTATAAGACACTATGCACCGGATTCTTGGATACAACAACCATCATTGCACTCAGAATAGCAAGAAAAGAGAGGAAGTAGAATAATTGAAGAGTCATCTTTGTTTAATAGTATCCGGGTGCTTATAGTTTATTATGTTGGTATTGCTTGTGTGTCTTGAATTCTTTTACCGCATCCGTTTGTCTTTTGCTGATATCTACCGGAGCATCTTTGGGCTCTACCAACTTATCTTTTCCATAAACGAAGTCAGCACGATCACGGAAGGTTGGAACGAGGCGGTCGGTAAGAAATATGGCTTCCTTCGGACAAGCTTCTTCGCATAGTCCGCAAAAAATGCAACGGAGCATGTTTATCTCATAATTCGCAGCATACTTCTCTTCCCGAAATAATTTTTCTTCACCTGCTTTACGTTCAGCTGCAACCATGGTAATAGCTTCTGCAGGACAAGCGACTGCACACAGTCCACATGCTGTGCAACGTTCAGCACCATTCTCATCACGCTTTAACACATGCAGCCCTCTGTAAACAGAAGCAATGTCACGCTTCTCTTCAGGGTAGTTTAGTGTTACTTTTTTCTTGAAGAAATGTTTTAGGGTGATTTTTAAGCCACCAAGAATTGCCGGAAGATAGATTTTCTCCATCCAGGTCATTTCTTTCTTTACTACAACTTTACTTCTGTTTGTTAAACTTTGCATTGCATTTAGCTTAATTTACTTTACCCATGAACCACATCACTATTCCGGTAAGGAATATGTTGAGGATGGCTAGCGGTAATAACACTTTCCAGCCAAGATTCATCAACTGATCATAGCGGAAGCGAGGGATGGTCCAACGTACCCACATGAAGAAGAAGATGAAGAAGAATATCTTGCCAAAGAAGAAGAGCGTACCTATGATAGATACCCAATTCGGATCAGTAACAAATCGTTCTATGAATGGCATGTTATAACCTCCAAAATAGAGGGTGGCTATAACCGCTGAGGAAATGAACATATTGATATATTCCGCAAACAGGTAGAAACCCAATTTCATAGAACTGTATTCAGTATGATATCCCCCTACAAGTTCGGTCTCACATTCAGGTAAGTCAAATGGAGTTCGATTAGTTTCGGCAAATGCACAAATTAGAAAAATTAAAAACCCTAAAGGTTGATAAAATGCATTCCAGTGTCCACCGGCTTGTTGTTCTGTAATTTCTCTCACGCTCAATGTGCCTGTCATCATTACCAATGCAATGATGGACAGTCCCATGGCGATTTCATAACTTATCATTTGACTTGAAGCACGTAAGGCTCCAAGAAGTGAGTATTTGTTATTAGATGCCCAACCTCCGATCATTATACCATAAACTCCGATCGAAACAACACCGAAGATGTACAGAATCCCAATGTTGACATCAGTTATTTGCAATGAGTAAAATTCTCCTCCAATATTCAGTCCCTTGCCCCATGGTATGACAGCACTCGCCATGCACGCGGTGAGCATAGCTATACTTGGGCCAAGAATAAAGAGCCATTTGTTAGATCCTTGCGGGATGATGTCTTCTTTCATAAACATCTTCACGCCATCAGCCATTGGTTGCAATATTCCAAAAGGACCGGCGCGGTTCGGACCAAGGCGGTCTTGCATGAATGCAGCTACTTTTCGTTCTCCATAGGTGGAGTACATCGCTACAAGCAATGAAATTGCAAAAACTGCAATGACAAGGATTATGGTAAATATTAAGGCCGGACTTAGCATATTCGTTCTAAACTATTTTTTATTCTCTATTTGATAATGATCTGGCACAACTTTTACATCATTGAGTAATGGCTTGTGTGCAGGCTCCGGTAGAGTGTAGTGATTTTGAGAAATTACTGAGGTGCGTTCTATATTACTTGGGCCCTCGATGATCCAGTCACCGGTTTGTTTTTTATCGAAACGACATTCATTGCATATCCAATCGATAACTTCACCGTAAGTGTCTTTTCTTCCTGTTACACGGAAGACCTCAGGTCCTTTCAGCCATAACATTGTTTTTCCTGAACATTTATTACAATCGCGGTGCGCATCGACAGGGTTGACATTCCATACTCTGCTTTTGAATCTGAAGGTGCGATCTGTTAATGCGCCAACCGGACAAACATCAATCATATTTCCTGAAAAATCTTTGTCAACTACATTCTTAATATAGGTGCTGATCTCAGAAACATCACCACGATTGATGACACCATGCACCCGGCCGTCGCAAAGCTGATCTGCTACCTTTACACAACGATAGCATAGAATGCAACGTGTCATGTGCAGTTTTATCTTTTCGCCGATATCAATTTTTTCAAAAGTTCTTCTTTCGAATTCATAGCGGGTTTTACTCAAGCCATGTTCGTATGAAAGATCTTGTAAGTGACATTCTCCGGCCTGATCACAAATAGGGCAATCCAACGGGTGGTTGATCAATAAAAACTCAACAACACCAGCTCTTGCTTCCATGAGTTCCGGAGAAGTGATATTTTCAACTACCATTCCATCCATCACCGTAGTGCGGCAGGATGCGACAGGTTTAGGCATTGGGCGTGGATCCCTTTCAGAACCTTTAGAAACTTTTACGATGCATGTACGGCAATATCCTCCACTTGTTTTAAGCGTAGAGTAATAGCACATAGCAGGTGGAACTATCTTTCCACCAATTTTCCTGGCAGCTTCAAGGATCGTAGTTCCATCCGGTACCTCGATCGTATGTCCGTCTATGGTGACTTTTGGCATTTGCTTTTAGTGTGTCATTCTGATTTAACTGATATCAGCATAAACCATAATGTATAATTTAACTTATCGTACCTTCTTCGTGAAGACGGTAATAATGTTTTACATCCTCGATGGAAGATGGTTTTTGTACATACTCTTCAAATTCTTTTCTGAAATGACGAATGGCACTTGCAACAGGCCATGCAGCTGCATCGCCAAGCGGGCAAATAGTTTTTCCTTCAATTTTTTCCTGGATATCCCAAAGAAGATCCACATCACTCATTTTACCATGTCCTTCCAGAATTCGATGTAATATTTTTTCCATCCAACCTGTTCCTTCACGACAAGGGCTGCATTGTCCACAACTTTCGTGGTGATAGAAGCGACTGAAATTCCATAAGTTTTTTACGATACTTGTAGTTTCATCCATCACAATAAAGCCACCTGACCCTAGCATTGTTCCCGTTGCAAAACCTCCATCTGATAATGATTCATAACTCATCAGACGAGGTTCTCCATTTGCAGTTTTTAAAATAAGGTCTGCAGGTAGAATTGGTACCGAAGATCCTCCTGCAACTACTGCTTTTAACTTCTTGCCTCCACGAATCCCTCCACACCATTCATCGGAATAAATAAAATCTTCAACCGTAATGCCCATTTCAATTTCATAGACACCTGGTTTATTTATATGTCCGCTCGCAGAAATCAGCTTTGTTCCGGTACTTTTTCCTATGCCGACCTGAGCATAAGCTTCTCCACCCTCATTGATAATAGGGACAACTGCTGCGATAGTTTCAACATTATTTACGATAGTCGGACAAGCATACAATCCTGCAATGGCAGGGAATGGTGGCTTGATGCGCGGATTTCCTCTTTTGCCTTCGAGAGATTCGAGTAATGCGGTTTCTTCTCCACAGATATAAGCTCCGGCACCTACATGAACATGTAAGTCAAAAGAAAAATCGGTTCCTAAAATATTTTTTCCCAGCCATCCATTTGCATAAGCTTCTTCAATGGCTTGTTCAAGGATACGGGCAACATAGAAATACTCGCCACGGATGTAGATATAAGAAGTGCTTGCACCTAATGCAAAACTGGAGGCAATCATTCCTTCAATCAGAAGGTGCGGAATGCGCTCCATCAAATACCTGTCTTTAAAAGTTCCCGGCTCTGATTCGTCGGCATTGCAAACCAAATAACGAGCAACACCTTCAGGCTTTGCAAGGAAACTCCATTTTAATCCTGTTGGAAATCCTGCACCACCACGACCTCGTAAACCTGATTTTTTGACTTCTTCGACGATAGCCTCTGGTGTCATGGTCTTGAGTGCTTTCTCTACAGAAGAGTAACCACCATGTTGACGGTAGACATCATAGGATCTGATTCCCGGGATATGATCGTGTTTTAAGAGTATTTTCTTTCCCATAAAATTAAAGAGACCTTTTTTCTGCTTTGTCTGTGTAGGATTTACGTTTCCCATCAGATTTAAAGCGTTGAAGTAAATTATCCACCTTGTCCAATGTGAGATTTTCGTAATAGTCGGCACCTACCTGCATCATCGGTGCAGTACCGCATGAACCAAGACATTCTACGGCTTTCAGTGAGAACATTCCATCAGCAGTAGTTTCGCCGACTTTAATATTTAATTTCTTTTCGATGTGTCTGATCACATCTTCCGCTCCAAGTAGCCAGCAGGAACTCGTACGGCATACTTCAATGTTGCATTTTCCGACAGGCTTTAGATTGAACATCGAATAAAAGGATGCCACCTCGTAAACTTCTATCGGCTGAATATTTAGAATTCCTGCAACATAATCCATTACAGGTGCACTTAACCATCCGTCAAATTCAGCCTGAGCGATGTGAAGAATCGGAAGGAGGGCAGATTTGTGCTTCCCTTCAGGATATCTTTTCATGAGCTTATGCACCAGGGCAAGTGACTCATCTGAAAATTTTATTTCTTTATTCGTGTTCATTAAAAATTATTCTATGCGAATGTTTTTATCATGCGTCAAGTTCACCTGCAATGACATTCATCGAACTCATAGTAAGAATGGCATCGCTGAGATAACTACCTTTTATCATTTCTTTGTAAGCCTGATAGTATATGAAACATGGTCTTCTGAAATGCAGGCGAAAAGGTTGCCGTCCACCATCGCTAACAAGGTAAAAGCCCAGTTCGCCATTTCCCCCTTCTACACAATGGTATACTTCCCCTTTTGGAACATCAGTCTCTCCCATAACAATTTTGAAATGATAAATGAGAGCTTCCATGTTATTATACACTTCCTCTTTCGGAGGAAGGTAGAAGGCTGGGAGGTCAGCATGAAAGGTGGTCTTGTCTTCGAGCTTTTTTAGTTTCTCTAAAGCCTGTTTGATGATGCTCATGCTTTGCCACATCTCCTCCTGCCTTACCATGAACCTGTCATAAGTATCTCCGTTCGTGCCGACAGGAATATCAAATTCGAATTCCTGATAACCTGAATAAGGATTCATTACTCTGACATCGTAGTCGACACCGGCTGCACGCAGGTTTGGGCCACTGAAGCTGTATGCTAATGCACGTTCGGCAGATATTGGTCCGCAAGCAATGGTGCGATCCATAAATATTCTGTTGCGCATGAGCAGACTTTCGAACTCTTTTAGTTGTGCAGGAAATTCTTCCAGAAATTTATCAATCTTTCTCCAGACAGTTTCCGGAAAGTCTCTTTCAAAACCACCTATACGTCCGATGTTAGTCGTAAGTCTTGCTCCGCAAATTTCTTCGTAGATCTCATAGATAAATTCTCGCCATGTAAATACATAGAGGAAGCCTGTCATGGCACCTGTATCAACACCTATTACACTATTGCAAACAATATGATCGGATATACGGGCAAGTTCCATGATGATGATTCGCATGTACTCAACACGCTTTGGTAATTCAGCCTTCAGTAGTTTCTCGACAGTCATATGCCATCCCATATTATTGATAGGAGATGAACAATAGTTCATACGATCTGTGAGGGTCGTTACCTGATAAAATGGCTTGTGCTCTGCAAGCTTTTCGAACGCACGGTGGATATAGCCTATTGTAGGCTCCGAGTTAATGATAATTTCTCCATCCATCGTCAACACATTTTGAAAAATTCCATGCGTAGCAGGATGTGTCGGACCCAGGTTAAGAGTCGTATAGTCGGAGTTTTCTTTTGTATCTTTAATCGTCGGATTCATCAACGATGATTTTTTATTTTCGTTATTGCTATGATTATATCTATTTCAAAGACGGATCAATAGCAAGTTTATTTCTTTTCCATTAATTCTTTTCTGTCAAACTCAGACCGCTTACGACCAAACATCGTATCATCTTTGTCATAACGTGTGCGATCTTCAACAGGATATTCTTTTCTCATCGGGAAATAATCCATGTCATCAACATTGAGAATTCTTTTTAAGTCAGGATGCCCTTTGAAGCGAAAACCATAAAAGTCGAAAGCTTCTCTTTCCATCCAGTTAGCAGCCGGAAAAACAGAAGTCAGAGAATCAAATTCTACGTGATGCTCAGAGCTGAATGTCTTGAACCTGATACGCAGGTTGTGCTCAAGGCTGTGCACTTGAGCCATTAGTACGAACGGATGAGCTGCGTCAGGATAATGAATTCCGCATAATGTTGTCAGGTATCTGAAGCGAAAAGTTTCGTGATCATATAAGAATTTGAACAATTCTAACCAGACTGACTTCTCTACTGTGCCAACCTGAAAATCATATTCTGTTTCCCATCCAATAATGCCTGAGCCGAATCTTTCAGTTAATGCAGTGGTGACTTCTTCTATACTTGGTTTTTCCATGATCCGTTATTCAATGCCGTAAGATGCGAGTAACTGTTTGTACTCAGGTGAGTTTCTGCGACGAAGAGATTCTTTGCCAATTAAATCTTGGATATTCATAACACCTTCAAGAATTTGTTCAGGGCGGGGTGGACAACCCGGTACATAAACATCAACAGGGATAATGTGATCAATGCCTTGTAAGACAGAGTAGGAGTCAAAGATTCCACCGCTTGAAGCGCATGCGCCGACAGACAATACCCATCGTGGTTCTGCCATCTGTTCATAAACCTGACGAAGAACCGGTCCCATTTTTTTTGCGATTGTTCCCATGACCATCAGCAGGTCTGCTTGTCTTGGAGAAAAACTTAAACGCTCAGATCCAAAACGGGCAAGATCATAAGTAGATGCCATCGTTGCCATAAATTCAATACCGCAACAAGAAGTAGCAAAAGGCAGAGGCCAGATGGAATTTTTTCTTGCAAGGCCAACCACCTGATCCAAAGAAGTTGCAAAAAATCCGGGACCTTCAAAACCTTCCGGAGCTTTCGCAACTTTAATATCTTTTGGATTACTTATAATTTCTGACATCTTTTCTTTTGATTTATGTGTTCAAGCAAACACATTTTATTACTCCCATTTTAATGCACCCTTTTTTACAATGTAAAAGAAGCCGGTTAAGAGCATCAGCATAAATAGAAACATCTCGATGATTCCTGTGATGCCAAGTTCTTTGAAGTTTACAGCCCATGGGTACATGAAAATTACTTCCACATCGAAGAGTACAAATAAGATGGCAACCAGAAAATATTTAATTGAGATTGGATTTCTCGCATTTCCCTGTGATTCAATTCCACACTCAAAGGTGTCAAGCTTGATCTTCGATTTTCTGTTAGGACCAAGGAGATGAGTTACTACCATGGTTGTAACAACAAATCCGGCTGCAACAAAAAACTGAATGATAATTGGGATATAGTCTATGGCAGTACTTTCTGTATTCATATTCCTGAGAATCAATGTGTTTAACGAAGATTCTCTGCAAATTTATGCTTTTTTAACACGTATTCATCTAAATAGAGTGTATTTATTTAGAAAAACGTCTAATTTGTTTGATGAAACCGGAGTCAGTTTCAACGAAATTTCCTGAGTGAACAGAAGTAGGAATAAGCTATTTGTTAAGCTTTGAAATTTAAGCCTTTAGCATATGCTTTAGTACCGGATTTCAACCGGGCCTTTAAATATTCAGTCTCCTTGATTGCGTTGCTTTAGTCAAAAATGCATCTGTTTTAGTCGCCAGCTTTTTTTCAAACGCATTTCCAAAAGTAAAAATTTGAATTGCTTTCTAACTCAAAGCCTGATGAAGGATATAGCTTCTGTCCAATTGAGTTTGTCTTTTCGGTTTCCAAATGTAGTCCTGTAGCATTTGTATGTCTCGCTAATTGCTTAGCTCTTTCTATTAACATTTTTGATATACCAAGGCCTCTTGACTGAGAGTCGACAAATAAATCATTCAGCAACCATGTTCTCTTCATGCTAACAGAACTGAACAGCGGGTATAACTGTGTAAATCCTACCTGCTTACCTTCTTCATCAATGGCTATAAAAATAACGGAGTCTTTATTTTTTAATCTCGCTTCAAGAAACGAACGCGCCCCATTTAAGTCAGGTTTTTGCCTGTAGAATTGTCTGTATGCATCAAATAGTATAGTCAATGCACTCAGGTCGCTCTTAACGGCTTCAAAAATTTCTATACCGGAGTCTTGTTTATTTGTTGATCGAGTTTTTTTCTGATTAGACATGAAAGGGATTTAAAGTTGAATGGCTAAGCTAATCAATTGTCATTGATCTTCTTCCCTGCATTCAAAAAAATCTCCCTTTCTTTGTGAGATTGAAGAATAGATTTGTGAAGAAGAATTCAGCGCTGACTTTTATTTTTATCACGATGCTGATCGATGTGACCGGACTGGGAATAATCATTCCGGTACTTCCCACATTGATACAGGAGTTGATAGGCGGAACTTTGAGTGAAGCAGCGAAGTATGGAGGATGGCTGACATTTTCCTATGCATTCATGCAATTCTTATTTGCGCCAATTCTCGGTGGCTTAAGCGACAAGTACGGCAGACGCCCGGTGCTCCTCATCGCTTTATTTGGTTTTGGTATTGATTATATATTCATGGGCTTTGCTCCAACTATTGGATGGTTATTTTTAGGTAGACTAATTTCGGGTATAAGTGGAGCAAGTATTACAACTGCAGGAGCATATATAGCTGACGTTAGTCCACCTGAAAAACGATCACAAAATTTTGGATTGATAGGTGCTGCATTCGGACTTGGATTTATTATTGGTCCTGTCATAGGTGGAATACTCGGACAATATGGAGCTCGAATACCATTTTTTGCCGCCGCCGGATTGGCCTTGTTGAATTGGTTGTATGGGTATTTTATTTTACCCGAATCGCTTAGTCGGGAAAACCGCAGACCATTTGATTGGAAGCGTGCGAATCCTATTGGATCATTCAAGAATATCAGAAGGTATCCTTTGATCTTAAGTTTGGTCGTTTCTTTAGTTTTTATTTACCTCGCCAGTCATGCTACCCAAAGCACATGGACTTTTTACACCATGGAAAAATTTGGATGGAATGAAGCCTGGGTTGGTTATTCTTTAGGATTTGTTGGACTTATGATTGCAATTGTCCAGGGAGGGCTCATTCGTGTAGTGATTCCAAAGCTAGGGCAAAAGCGATCGGTATATTTTGGACTCACACTTTATACAATCGGCTTTCTTTGTTTTTCTTTCGCTACACAAGGTTGGATGATGTTTGCTTTCATTGTTCCATTCGCACTTGGTGGCATTGCCGGTCCGGCATTGCAGGGAATTATTTCTTCGCAGGTTCCGAACAATGAACAAGGTGAGCTGCAAGGGGCTCTTACAAGTCTTATCAGCGTAACGTCAATCTTTGGACCATTGTTAATGACTTATTTATTCTCATATTTTACTTCTGAAAATGCTCCTCTTGTTTTTC
>DAOQWA010000039.1:0-29818 GCA_035341855.1 Bacteroidia bacterium | reverse complement strand
TAAACACAACTCACGCCTATACCGCAACACAGAAAATTGTTGATGGTCCGGATGCGCCGGAACTGGCGATCCGTGAATTGGATCAGGAACTTATCTTCTCAATACTAAACAGACCTTCATCTAACAATTTCCGTGAACTTTATTTTGAAAGAGATCCGGCCGTGACAGATACGATTTCTTATTATCGTTTTCAGGGTTACCAGATCTATCAATTAAAAGATGAGTCTGTTGCAGCTACGGATCTTAAAGACCTTAACAAAGCCAGATTAATATTCCAATGCGATATTCAGGATGGAGTTTCAAGCATCACCAATCAGTACTTCCAACCTGACATCAATGCGTTCTCTCCTGTTGAAGAAGTGAATGGTGAGAATAAAGGTCTGAGACACACTTTCAGGATCACTACTGATGCCTTTGCTACCGGCGAGCCTACTCTTATCAATCACAAAACGTATTATTATATGGCTATTGCTTATGCCTATAATCCGGATGAAGATGTCTTTGATCCTTATGTAGATGGTTTAAGTAAATCATATCTCGCAGGAAGAAGAGGTCATACAGGTGAGGCAATTTCTATTTTCACCGGTATCCCTCATATTTCAGCTCCTGAAGCAGGTGGAATGAAATTGAATACTACCTATGGTGATGGTCCTGAGATCACAAGGATTACCGGAATTGGTAATGGATACAATCTTGGATCAGAAAGGAATACTCTTGATCTAAAGCAATCGCAGGTAGATGAAATTCTGTTCAATTCCTCACAACCAAGTAATGTGATTCAACATCCTACTTATGTTCGAGGTCGTGGCCCGGTAGATATCAGAATCTATGATCCGGTTAAAGTAGAATCCGGTTATTATGAACTTTGGTTCACTGATACCATTACAAAAATTGATTTTGTGGGCGATATGAAAGGGGGAAGTGATACCATTTCTAATGTAATGGACATCACAGGTCTTCGTGTTGGCCAGGCATTGACGGCAGGAATCGTGCAATTCCCTCGTGATTATACTGTGGTCATTAAAAGTATCATAGGCAGTTCTGCCCCTTACAAAATTGTAATTTCAGGTAGAATAACAGGTAGCGCCACTTTTACAGGAGAGACAATTACTGCAGGAGGAAGATGGGTGTTGAAAAATCTGTCAACCGGAGTACAGGACACCTCAACAAAATCTCTTGAGTTTCCTTATGACCAATTGCAGTTCAGAGGAGAGCAGCAAGGAAGTCAATTCTTCAGAACTACAGGATTTTCAATTTCTGCTAATCAGGTAAAAGCACCGGGAGAGCATCCGGCTGACGGTCACGCTATGATTGAAGGAACAATTGAATATGAAGATCCGGGACTGAGATGGCTGACGGGAGTTCCTGATGTAGATAATTTCAGTCCTCTCAACTGGATCCGTTCCGGGAAATCTGAAAATATTGATATGACCCCTCCATCTTCATCTGATTTTATAGATGGTAACCAATATTTTGAAAAAATTCTTGGCGGTACATGGGCACCATTTAGATTGGTGAGTAGTGATCCTACCGGAAATACTGCAGCACCTGCCGATTCCATCATCCATGCACACAAAGATGCTTCCGGTTCCGGAGGAACGGGTCCAACAGGTACCAATGCACAGATCAATGATAACCTTGAATGGTACAACAGTGTAGACATAGTTTTGACACCGGATAAATCAAAGTGGAGCCGTTGTGTTGTTTTTGAAATGCAAAAAACTAAAGTAAAAGCAGAAAATTTTCAAGGGAAGGGGTTCATTCGAATTCACCAATCTCTCGATAAAAATTATCAGCCTCAGTCTGATTCAGGTTTCAGCTGGTTCCCTGGTTATGCCATTGATGTAGAAACCGGAGAGCGTCTTAACATTGCTTTCGGTGAGGATTCTTACCTCACACCGGCAAATGGCTTTACAGGAGAAACCGGTGCAGATATGATCTTCAATCCTACTTCAAGACTGTTTGGTCCGAACGGCGAAGTTATTGCAGGTGGTAAACACGTTATTTATGTTTTCGGCAGAAAGAATATTTACAACGTTCCTTCTCCGGCAGATACCAATAAATGGGGTCCTGCCTATGATGGTTGCGCACATATTCATTCTAAACTTTGGGGTCAGATCACAAATACTGCAGGTTACCTGCAAATGCGTGACGTGTGGAAGGATTGTATGTGGGTTGGAGTTCCATTGGTTGCTCCATCACAAACTTTGCTTTCAACAACCGCTAAGATCCGTTTGCGCGTTGCAAGACCTTATCGTCAGTACACCAGCGACTCAAGTGCAACATTTGCGAACTACCTTCCTTACTATCGCTTTAATACTGAAAATCTTATTAATGAGATCGATCGTACAGATGTGGCTAAAGACGCACTTAGTCTCATAAACGTGGTGCCAAATCCTTATTACGCATTCTCTACTTATGAAGTCAATCAGCTTGATAATCGTGTGAAGATTGTTAATCTGCCGGGTAAATGCACAATTACTATTTATTCTCCTAACGGTACTATCATAAGAACAATAAAGCGGGATGTAATTGCACAGGATAGAAATAACTCAGCTGGTGCTACATATCCTACAGTGAATCAGGAGACATCAGTTGACTGGGATCTGAAGAATTCAGTCGGTGTACCTATTGCCAGCGGTCTTTATATCATCCATATCAGTGCACCGGGAATTGGAGAACGCACAATTAAATGGTTTGGTGTTCTTCGTCCGATCGACCTTGATACATTCTAATTCTCATCACGCATCAATCACAGCTTTTGAAAAACAATCATATGAGAAAGTCATATAAAGGAAAGATAATTAAATTAGCAGTCGTTGCACTTTTGGCACCTGTAACTGCGGTGTTCGCAGGAAACCCTGACAGGGCAGGTCAGGCCGGAGCTACGGAACTTCTTATCAACCCCTGGGCTCGTTCTTCCGGTTGGAATGGAGCCAATAGCGGCATGGTTCGCGGACTCGAAGCTCAGTTTCTGAACGTTGCAGGAACAGCACACACAAGAAAAACTGAAGTCTTGTTCAGCCATACCAACTACCTTCAAGGTAGTGGTATTACCCTGAATACCTTCGGAATTGCTCAGAAATCGGGTGAGACAGGAGTCATTGGTTTGACGATTATGTCAATGAGTTTTGGCGAAATTGATATCACCACCAATGACCTTCCGGAACCTGTACTTGGTACTTATTCTCCTCAGTATTTGAATATAGGCTTATCTTATTCGAAGGCATTCTCTAATTCAATTTATGGAGGCGTGAACTTCAAAATTATTGATGAGAAAATATCGAATGTCGGAGCACAGGGATTGGCTATCGATGCAGGAATCCAGTACATGACAGGTAACAATGAAGATAAGGATAATATCAAATTTGGTATTGCCCTTAAAAATGTTGGAACTCCTCTGAAATTTGGTGGAGATGGTCTGTCGACCAGAGCAACCACCAGTGCAGGATATCAGTTGACAGTTGAGCAACGTGCAGCCGGATTTGAGATCCCTTCTCTTTTAAGCATTGGGGCTTCTTATGACTTCAAATTAATGAAGGATCATAGATTAACCCTGGCAGGAAGCTTCGTTTCCAATTCGTTTTCGAAAGACCAGTTTACTGCCGGACTGGAATATGCATTCCGTGAAATGTTCATGCTACGCGGAGGTTACACTTATGAGGATGATATTACTGACGATAACCTGAGAACGACTGTTTATACAGGCCTGTCAGCCGGACTTACAATTGATGTTCCATTAGGGAAATCAGGCAAAAAGTTCGGAATTGACTATTCCTACCGTGCGACGGACCCCTTTGATGGTGTTCATTCAATCGGAGGGAAGTTTACCTTATAAAAAAAGATTTTTATATTTGTATACCAAACAAGACTCCGGAAACGGAGTCTTGTTTGGTTTTATCTGTTTTTCAAACCATAGAAAAATGACAGTACAATATTTTACGGCTGAAGGCCTGAAGAATTTGCAGGATGAATTAAATCAACTCCGCAAAGTAGAACGCCCGAGAATTTCTCAGGCGATAGCAGAAGCTCGCGACAAAGGTGACCTATCCGAAAATGCTGAATACGATGCTGCAAAGGATGCTCAGGGATTACTTGAGTTGAAGATATCCAAGATGGAAGAGATCATTGCAAACGCCCGTCTGCTCGATGACAGCAAACTGGATGCTTCAAAAGCATTGGTGCTTTCAACTGTCCGCATTCGAAATAAAAAGAACGGACAGGAAATGACTTATACCCTGGTGACTGAAACTGAAGCCGATCTAAAAGCCGGAAAAATATCGGTGACTTCTCCTATCGGTAAGGGATTACTAGGCAAAAAAGTTGGGGATGTTGCAGAAATAGAAATACCATCCGGGCAAATCGAATTTGAGATCATTGAGATCTCCAGATAATCCATCATGGCCAGTATCTTTTCAAAGATCATAAGAGGAGAAATTCCCTGCTACAAAATAGCAGAGAACGAGAACTTCTTTGCCTTTCTTGATATTAGTCCTTTAGCCAAAGGACACACACTCGTTATCCCTAAAAAGGAAGTCGATTATATCTTTGACATTGACGATGACAGTCATAAGGAATTCTGGCATTTTGCAAAGCAGGTTTCGGTGGCTATAAAAAATGCAATTCCTTGCAGACGTATTGGTGTGGCCGTGATCGGTCTTGAAGTTCCGCATGCACATATCCATCTTATACCGATGAACAAGGTGAGTGATATGAACTTTGCAAGTCCTAAGTTGAAAATTGGAAGCGACGAACTTGAAAAGATTGCACAGAAAATTCGCTCCGAGTTTAAATAGCTTTTTTACTGCATTGCATTCTGTCATGTGATGCGACAGATTCCGGTAATAAATTTATTTCTAAACCAGTTTGTCAGGATTCTCCGTTATGAAAGCTTTCCAGCCTGAATGAACTTTTTTGCCGGTCCCTAAGTTGGAATTCTGAAAGTAATGGCAAACTGCAACTGCTAATCCATCTGTTGCATCAAGGTATTGAGGAGTTTCTTTAAATCCCAAAAGTGTTTGCAGCATGGAGGCTACCTGTTCTTTCGAGGCATTTCCATTTCCGGTAATACTCTGCTTAACTTTTTTTGGAGAGTATTCGAAAATTGGAACCTGGCGAAATAGTCCTGCCGCCATCGCTACACCTTGCGCTCTTCCAAGCTTTAGCATCGACTGAACATTTTTTCCGAAAAAGGGTGCTTCTAATGCGAGATCATCCGGTTTGTATTGCTCAATTAAGGCAAGTGTTTTTTCAAAGATCGTTTTGAGCTTTAGGCCATGGTCATTCAACTTACTTAAATGTAGGACACCAAGCGAAATTAATTTCATTCGGTTTCCTTGTATGGAAATAAGTCCATAGCCCATAATAGTCGTACCCGGGTCAATTCCGAGAATAATGCGGTCTTGTAAAGAAGTGTCGATACCGGTAGGAATAGTGGGCGTCAAAATTATGTATACTTGTAATTCTTAAATGATGCTACAAAGTAAGAAAAATAATTCCAAAGCTCTGTGGATAGGGCTTAAGTTGCTGATAGCTTTACTTGCTTTGTGGTTTATATACAAGCGTGTCATAGAGCGTGAAAATACCGAAGACTGGTGGCAAGAGGCAAAGCTTGTACTTACAGCGGGATCAAATGTTTATTTCTTTCTCTTTGTGATTTTGTGCATGTTCCTGAACTGGACAGTTGAAGCTGTGAAGTGGAGATCTGTTTTACAACGTCTGGAGCCAATAAGCCTGTGGCGTTCTTTAGAAGCAGTATTTTCCGGGATTACCATAAGCCTTTTTACACCCAATCGCATCGGAGAATATGCAGGAAGAGTTTTTCACCTTGAAACTGCAGACCGTATAGAGGCAACTTTGGTCACCGTTCT
Source organism: Bacteroidia bacterium (assembly GCA_035341855.1). Taxonomy (GTDB): domain Bacteria; phylum Bacteroidota; class Bacteroidia; order AKYH767-A; family 2013-40CM-41-45; genus QQVM01. The sequence goes on along the minus strand of DAOQWA010000039.1, from coordinate 23,948 downwards.
CGAAAATTTTTCTCAGCTTATCATCACTCTTATCTTTGGTTCAATTGCTACGATCTTTTATCTGCAATTGTATAGCGAAATTCCTCTTTATCTTGAAAATGCATTGATAACCTTAGCCTTGATGACAGCCGGAGCTTCATTGCTATTTTACTTTAACGTTTCTCTCCTGGAACCTATAGTGAGAAAGATACGCCGGTCAGGTAAATGGGATAAGTACTTTGCCGTCTTTTCTTCTTATTCGAATTCTCAGCTTTTAATTTTGCTTGCTCTTTCTTCACTCAGATACCTGATATTTTCCTGTCAGTTTTATGTTTTGCTTTCGCTTTTCGGAGTAGTTATTCCTTATCTCACAGCGATGATACTTATTTCGGTTACCTATCTTGTGATGTCTATTGTCCCGACTTTCGCACTTACCGAGTTAGGTGTTCGTGGAGCAATTGCAACATACTTTTTTTCAAATGTCACAGAAAACCTGCCGGCAGTGATCAATGCAAGCTTTAGTCTTTGGCTGATAAATTTGGCAATACCTGCATTGCTTGGAATATTTTTTGTTTTTGAATTCAAGTTCGTCAGAAAAACACAATGATGGAAATTTTTTATCTGCTCTTATTTCTATCCTCGCTTTTGTTTTCGTTCTTTATCCTGTCGTGTTACTTTTCCTGGATAAAAGTTATTGAAGAACCGGAAAACCCGGCTCCCGGTGAAGATCCTGTCAGTATTGTCATTGCTGCAAGAAATGAAGCTGAGCATATCCATAATTGTTTATCGGCTTTGAGTAAACAGGATTACAAATTGTCATTGCTGGAGATTGTAGTAGTGGATGATAATTCTGAAGACGAGACAAAACTGATTGTTGAGGAGTTTCGTCTCAGACACCCTGAAATGAATATACGCTTGCTGGAAGTCGGCAGGGATAATGGAGGTTCCAAAAAATCTGCAATTAACTTTGCGATTAAATATGCTTCATCAGATATTATTTTGATGACAGATGCCGATTGTATAGCGCCAGTCTCATGGGTGTCTGCTATGATCAACTATTTTAAATTTAATGCTTGCTCTTTCCTGGCCGGGCCTGTAAGCCTCAGTGAGGCAGGCGGTATATTTCAAAAAGTTCAAAGCCTGGAGTTTATGGGGCTTGTCGGCATCGCAGCATCCGGCATTTATCAGAAGAATCCAATCATGTGCAATGGTGCAAATTTGATGTTCTCCAAAAAATTGTTTTTTGAAGTGAAAGGATTTGATTCGGAATTAAAATTGGCAAGTGGTGATGACACGCAGCTTCTACTCAAGGCAAGTAAAAAATATCCTGACAATATTTCATTTCTGAAAGACAGAAGAGCGATTGTGCTTACACAGTCTTCTTCTTCTCTTCATGAATTTGTGGAACAAAGAAAGCGTTGGGCGGGAAAAATCCCTTTTGCATTAACAGCCTTTACGATCTTCATTGCCATTATTTCATGGCTCACTCATGCCTTGTTGATTGTAGGTTTAGCGGACCTTATCAGCGAAGGGACTATTAACAAATTGGGAGTAATTTCATTTATTATGGTATGTCTAAGCGAATTCGTATTGTTGAATTCCTTAGCGCGCTTCTTCCGAAAACGAATGCTTTTATGGTTATTTTTACCTGCTCAATTCTTTTACTGGATTTATATTGTATTGATAGGTGTGATAGCACCGCTAAGTACTTTCAGTTGGAAGGGCAGAACTACTCATTAAAGATATGATCAGCGAATCACCCGGGAAAAAAGTTTGGAAAAAATTTAAGCGAAACCGCTTATCACTTCTGGGATTAATTATAATTCTTATAGCTGTTTTTGTTTCCTTTTTTTGCTACCTCTTTATTCCTGATAATACTCCCAATGCAAACAGGATGAACCTGGCTCTTGGAAATTTACCACCCGGATCGGAAGTACAGTTCATAAAGCTTCCTAAACAATATGGCCCCGAGCAATCTTCATTTTTATTTAGTGCATTTTTTGGAAAGAAGGATTCATACAACTTCATTCCGATAGCTGCTTATAGATTTGCAGGTCGGGAGTTGATCTATAACGAGTTTGCCGGACCGGGATCTCAAGGTTTGCCCGACAGGAAGATTGATCTATCCTCTGTTGTCATGCCTTCTGATACCGGGAATTCATCTGCAGCATCAGTTTCAATCTCTGAGGAGGAGTTCAGCAAAAACAATATTGAAAGTAAAACCTTTTGGCTGGGTACTGATCGCTTTGGCAGGGATCTGCTGAGCCGGCTACTGGCCGGCACGCGGGTGACTTTTGGGGTCGGATTGATAGCGGTGATCATTTCATTGCTTGTAGGCACATTTTTGGGCTCTATGGCAGGGTTTTTCAAGGGAAAGGTCGATCAGGCTGTTTTATGGTTAATCAACGTAGTATGGTCCATTCCGACTCTCCTGCTTGTAATTGCAATCACCCTTGTTCTCGGAAAGGGGTTTGAACAGGTATTTATTGCCGTCGGTCTTACCATGTGGGTGGATGTGGCAAGAATAGTTCGGGGGCAACTATTCAGTGTCCGTGAATTGGAGTTCGTTGCAGCCGGGAGAGCACTTGGATTTACGGCAGGTAGAATAGTCAGCAAGCACATGCTGCCTAATATCCTTGGTCCTGTAATGGTAATTGCAGCAGCAAATTTTTCGACAGCTATTTTGCTGGAAGCGGGATTGAGTTTCCTGGGCATCGGTGCTCAACCACCAACACCTTCTTGGGGTGCCATGATCAAGGAAAATTATGGTTATATCATTATTCCGGGCAGTGCACACCTTGCCATTTTTCCGGGATTGGCCATAATGCTTTTAACCATGGCTTTCACTTTTGTTGCCAATGGACTCCGTGACGCAGTTGATTCAAGGCAGCAGTTCACTGTCTCAGGCTAAAATTCGTCCTTTGCGGGAGAGAAATTTTCATCACTTATACCGGGGATCAATAGTAACGCTTTCCTGATTTGCCTCCCTTCGATTGCTGTTCATAACCTTGTTCCCTAAAGATGAAAAACATAGGAGTGGCATGAAATTTCATCCCTTGCCGAAACCCTCAATATTTTTATCTTTACAACAGTCCTCTAATAATAAATTACCCTTCATTTCGATTAATATTCATGCCAACTTTTTCACACCTGCACGTCCACACTCAATTTTCATTGCTTGATGGAGCTGCAGAGATTTCCCGATTATATAAAAAAGCTGTTGAAGATAAAATGCCTGCACTTGCGATCACGGATCATGGCAACATGTTCGGTGTATTCAAGTTTGTTGCCGAAGCTTCCAGGCACAATACAAAAGAGAACCCCAATGTGATCAAGCCGATCGTTGGTTGTGAGTTTTATCTTGTAGAGGATCGGCATAAAAGACAATTTACCAAGGATGATAAGGATAAAAGATTTCATCAGCTATTCCTTGCCAGGAATGCGGAAGGCTATGCTAATCTTGTGAAATTATGTCCACTTGGTTATATAGACGGCCTTTATGGTAAGTATCCGCGAATCGACAAGGAACTTGTTCTCAAGTATCATAAAGGTCTGATCGCAACCACGTGTTGTCTTGGAGCTTCAGTACCTAGAATGATCATCGATAAAAGTGAGGCGGAAGCAGAAAAGGAATTTAAATGGTGGCTCGATATTTTTGGTGACGATTACTACATAGAGTTACAAAGACATGATATCCCGGAGCAGAATAAAGTAAATGCCATCCTGGTAAAATGGGCAGCAAAGTACAACGTGAAGATTATCGCCTCGAACGATTCTCACTACGTGAATCAGGAGGATTTTAACGCTCATGATATTTTGTTGTGTATTAACACGGGAGAGAAACAAAGTACTCCAACAATGAAGGAATTTTCTGCCGATGATAGTTCATCACGCGGGAAACGTTTTGCATTTTACAACGATCAGTTTTATTTTAAGAAGACAGAGGAGATGTCGGTCCTGTTTTCTGATCTTCCTGAAGCTATTGATAATACCAATGAGATCGTCTCCAAAGTTGAGCCACTTAAATTGAAGAAGGATATTCTTTTACCTCACTTTTCTTTACCTCCAAATTTTAGCTCTCAGGATGAATACCTCAGCCATCTAACCATGGAAGGGGCAAGAAAGCGTTATGTAGAAATTACACCGGAAATTGAAGAGCGACTGAACTTTGAACTCTTTACCATTAAAACAATGGGTTTTGCCGGATACTTTCTCATAGTGGCGGACTTCATAAAAGCCGGACGTGACCTTGGTGTTTTCGTAGGTCCCGGACGGGGTTCTGCTGCAGGTTCTGCCGTTGCCTATTCAATCGGTATCACCAATATTGATCCCCTGAAGTATAATTTACTCTTTGAGCGTTTCCTCAATCCGGACCGTAAGAGCATGCCTGATATAGATACAGACTTCGATGATGCAGGTCGTCAAAAGGTGATCGACTATGTTGTAGATAAGTACGGTCGTAATCAGGTTGCACAGATCGTTACCTATGGTACCATGGCTGCCAAGATGAGTATCAAGGATGTTGCCAGAGTGATGGACTTACCACTTCAAGAGTCGAATATTCTTGCCAAGCACGTTCCTGAACGACCGGGCATTGAGCTGAATAGGGTTCTCACGGCTCCCTTAGATGGCGCAAAGAGTCTTCGTGAAAAAGAAAACCTCAACAGTGATGAGCTTGAAGAAGTAAAGAAACTCCGTAAAATTTATAATGGAAATGATCTTGCTGCCAGCGTACTGCGCGAAGCAATGATCCTCGAAGGTTCTGTGAGGAACACAGGCATTCATGCGGCAGGTATCATCATTGCTCCAAAGGATCTTACCGAGATCATTCCTGTTGCTACGTCAAAAGATACTGAACTACTCATCACACAATATGATGGTAAGGTGATTGAGGATGCAGGTGTTATAAAGATGGATTTTCTGGGATTGAAAACACTGACCATCATTCGTGACTCACTCAAATTGATTGAGGAAAAACATGGAGTGAAGATTGACATTGATGCCATCCCTTTGGATGACGCCAAAACTCTGGAATTGTATCAACGCGGAGAAACAAATGGAACCTTTCAGTTTGAATCCGCCGGGATGCAAAAATATTTGAAAGACCTTTGCCCCGATAAGTTCGAAGATCTTATTGCAATGAACGCCTTGTTTCGGCCGGGCCCACTGGAATACATTCCTGATTTCATAGCAAGGAAAAACGGGAAGCAAAAAGTGTCCTATGATCTTCCTGCAATGGAAGAATATCTTCAGGAGACATATGGTATCACGGTGTATCAGGAGCAGGTAATGCTTCTTTCTCAAAAGCTGGCGAACTTTACCAAAGGCGATGCAGATACCCTGCGTAAGGCAATGGGTAAAAAGCAGAAGGAAGTTCTCGATAAAATGAAATCTAAATTTGTCGAGGGTTGCAAGTCGAATGGACATGATCCAAAAATTTGTGAGAAGATTTGGACAGACTGGGAAGCTTTTGCATCGTATGCATTCAATAAGTCACACTCAACATGCTATGCCTTTGTTGCATTTCAAACGGCATATCTGAAAGCTCACTATCCTGCTGAGTACATGTCCTCGGTACTCACACATAACTTAAGCAATATCGACAAGATCACTTTCTTCATGGAAGAGTGCAGAAGGATGAACCTGCCTGTGCTTGGTCCTGATGTGAATGAAAGTGTTTATGATTTCGCAGTGAACGATAAAGGTCAGATTCGCTTTGGGCTCGGAGCCATAAAAGGCGTAGGGGAGAGTGCCGTGATTGCTCTCATTGCTGAACGTAAAGAATCAGGACCTTTCACATCTATATTCGATCTGACTAAAAGAGTGAGCAGTAAAGGCGTCAATAAAAAATGCCTGGAGAGCCTTGCACAGTCAGGAGCATTGGATGGCTTTGAAGGAATTCATCGGGCACAGTATTTTGAGGGTGATCAAAAGGATTCAGCCACAGGCATTGAGCGTGCTATCCGCTTTGGGAATGCCATGTCCTCTCAGCAATCTTCAATGCAAAATTCACTCTTCGGGGAGGACACTATGGATCATATAACCATACCTGAACTTCCGAATGTCGAGCCCTGGAGTGCGATAGAAAAGTTGAGAAGGGAAAAGGAAGTTATTGGTTTTTATATCTCCGGACATCCACTCGATGATTATCGTTTTGAGATCGCAAGTTTTTGTTCTCATAGTATCGATCAGCTTTCAGATCCTGAGAAGATGAAGAATAAAGAGGTAACAATTGCAGGGATTCTTACAGAAGTTCAGCACCGCATGAGCAAGATGGGTAAGCCATTTGCTACTTTTAGCATAGAAGATTTTACCGGAACCATTCGACTTGCATTGTTCGGAGAAGATTATTCAAATATGAAGGCTTGTCTCATTGAAGGCTCATTTGTCTATGTGAAAGCCAAAATACAGACCCGTTTTAATTCTTCGGATCAATATGAAGTTCGGCCAAATATGATCCATTTCCTTAGCGATGTAAGTAATAAGTTGGCCAGGACACTGACCTTAAAAATGCCATTGCAGAAAGTGAACAAGGAGTTCTTGGAACAAATGACAGACCTCCTGAACAATTCGCCGGGTAATTGTGTTGTGAAGTTTAATGTTGTTGATCCTAGCCAGAATTTAGGCGTAGAATTACCCTCAAAAAGGCTTAAAGTGCATGTAAACACAGGACTGATTGACAGTCTGAATGCCATTAGCGGTCTGGAATACAAATTAAACTAAATTGACTGCAAAAATGGCGTATTATTAGTTTTGGGCCATTTATTGTAATATTGTCAATGCAAAGAAGAAAAATTATTAATTATTTAGAATCATAAAATTATGGCAATTGAATTAACAGATGCAAATTTTGAAGAGCTTGTATTGAAATCCGATAAACCTGTTTTGGTTGATTTCTGGGCTGAATGGTGTGGACCATGCAGAATGGTAGGTCCTATCGTTGAAGAACTTTCAAAAGATTATGACGGAAAAGCCGTTGTTGGTAAAGTGAATGTGGACAACAACCCAAATATCTCTACCAATTTTGGAATCCGGAATATTCCTACACTTCTTATTTTTAAAAATGGTCAGGTGGTCGACAAGCAGGTAGGTGCTGTTCCTAAATCTATTCTTTCAAATAAATTGAACGCACAACTTTCCTGATCAAATGATCTTATAATTAGCCGGAAGTAAATCTTCCGGCTTTTTTTTATCACATGCAAAGTTTTTCCTATAAGGTGACCCTGAGATGCTGTGCATTTCATTGACAAGATAGATCCTGCCAAGCCGCCAAGTGTGCTAAGAGGATTTATTATTTCGTACCTTTGTAATCACAAAATTTTTTATGCCGATAAATCACTCAGAGATCAGACAGTTCAGCCACCTTGAATTGCTTGCAAGACAGGTTGTCGAAGGGTTTATTACAGGACTGCATAAAAGTCCCTTTCATGGATTTTCTGTAGAGTTTGCCGAACATCGTCTGTATAATACCGGTGAATCAACAAAGCATATTGACTGGAAACTGTACGGTAGATCGGATAAGGTTTTTGTCAAGCGTTATGAAGAGGAAACAAATCTACGTTGCCAGTTGATAATTGACAATTCTTCCTCCATGCACTTTCCTGACGAAGGGAAAAGTGGAGTATTGAATAAAATTAATTTTTCCGTTCATTGTGCTGCAGCAATCACACATCTTTTAAAGATGCAAAGAGATGCAGTTGGATTAAGTGTTTTTTCTGATCATGTCGAGCTTAATACAAGTGCACGATCCAATCCTGTCCACCATAAGATGATGTTTGCAGAAATGGAGAAACTCATTGAAGGCCCTTCTATTCAGACAGGTCGAATGACTTCTGCAGCTTCCGCTCTGCATCAAATAGCAGAAACTATACACAAAAGATCATTAGTGATCATTTTTAGTGACATGATGGAAAGTGCAGATAATCCTTCAGAATTATTTGCAGCTCTCCAACACTTGAAACATAACAAACATGAGGTAATTCTTTTTCATGTTGTGGATAAAAAGAAAGAAGAAGAATTTCGTTTTGACAACAGGCCTTATTTATTTGTTGATGTCGAATCCGGTGAAGAGGTAAAGGTTCATTCAAATGAAATCAAAGATACTTATGTTCAGGCGATGGCAGACTACAAGAAAGAATTGAAGTTACGCTGTGCGCAGTTTAGGATTGATTTTGTTGAGGCCGACGTTCACGAAGGTTTCCGGCAGGTTTTGCTTCCGTTTCTCTTGAAGAGAGAGAAAATGCATTAGGCCTGTAATCATTTGAATGTTTTAATATTATTTGAGTAAGCAATACTGTAAGAAATGATCAAAGCCATTTTTACTAAAGCTTTTTTATTTATCCCTGTTCTGTGTCTGGTTTTATTTTTCTTTTCCTCATTTGAACTATCACGTAATGAAGCCTTGAATAATAAGGAAGAATTCAAAACTATTCTAAAGGATAAAACTGCCGGGTTGATTATGCTATTGAAGCAAATGAAAGACCTGTCGGGCGTAAAATTTGGAGGAGAAGAGCATGAGAAGCTTGAAAAATTATTCCTGGAGTCAAGGAATAAATACAAGGAACTTGAGTCTTTTATCATACATTTTTTTCCTGGGGATGCACTGGCATTAAATCCTCCGGACCTGCCTTATCCCGAAGAGGATGATGAAGTTTCAATAATTTATCAGCCACACGGATTTCAAGTCCTCGAAAGATTAATTTTCGCCGATAGTTCAAATGAAGGAGTTGCGGAAAGAAAAAAAGAGCTGGATCTTATTCTAAAGATAGTTCAATGGTGGCCTAATTCCATAAGCAACACAGAGTTTCCTTTGCGTGAAATATTCGAAGCAATTCAGTTAGGGCTGAACAGGACTTTTCTCGTTGGTCTTACCAATATTGAAACTCCCCATTGTAAGAATGCTATTCCGGAAGCTATAGCGTATTGCAATGCCGTACAGGAGATATTATCTGTTTTGTATATGGGGAATCCTTTATGGGTGGATAAATTGCAAAGCGAACTCTACCCGAAGTTTGATGTGCTGAAGTCTTTTCTCGCTCAACAGGATTCTGTAACATCACCCGATTATTTTACAATTTATTCAAAGTATTTTATCCCTGTTTCAGAAATTCTGGTCAAGACGAGACATTTTTTAGTTCCTGATAATTTTTACAATACTACCGCAGTTAATTTGGAGGTGCGGTCCATTTTCGATCCGGGGGCCTTTAATAGTTACTTTTTTGTGCCGGGAAAAACTCAGCTAAATCAGAAAGAGATTGCAGATCTTGGGAGGGTATTGTTTTTCGATCCTGCTTTGTCATCAAATAATGAAAGAGCTTGTGCATCTTGTCATAATCCGCCGAAGGCATTTTCTGACGGACTTCAGGTTAGTCGTTCCTTCGAAAAAGAATCGATGCTTGAGAGAAATGCTCCCGGCCTTTTAAACTCTGTTCTCCAGAAGAAACTATTCCATGATGGCCGGGCTTTTACCTTCGAGAATCAGGCAAGTGAAGTGCTGAACAACCCGGACGAAATGCATGCAGATTTTAGTAAGGTTGCATTGAAGCTTCGAAAGTCTGCAGAATACACTAGCATGTTTCGTGAAGCATTTCGTGATACTGATGATACTTTGATTAGTTCACGTACAATTTTGGTCGCAATTGCAGAGTATGAACGTACACTCATTGCACTCAATTCGAGATTTGATAAAACGATGAGAGGTTATGAAGACCTCCTCACCCCGGAAGAGAAAACAGGCTTCAATCTTTTTGTCGGAAAGGCAAACTGTGCATCCTGTCACTTCATACCATTATTCAATGGTACTGTACCTCCTGAATATGTAGAAAGTGAGATGGAGGTATTGGGTGTGCCGGGGAATGCAGACCTGAACCACCCTTTAAAAGATCTTGATCCCGGCAGAAAGGCTATTATTCCTATGGAGATGTACAGAGGGGCTTTCAAAACTCCCGGCTTGAGAAACGTGGAACTTACCGCACCGTACATGCATAATGGAGTGTTCCAAACTTTGGATGAAGTGATCGAATTCTATGACCGGGGTGGTGGTGTAGGAATAGGTTTAGATATACCTAACCAAACTCTGATGCCCGATTCATTACATTTGACTCAGCAGGAAAAATTGGCACTGAAAAAGTTTATGCTCACGCTTACGGACACAGTAAATACATTAAATATGCCTTCAGGATTACCGATTTTCGAGAATGACTCGATGCTTAATCGCCGGTCAGTTGCCGGTGAGTATTGATTTTCTACTTTGAAAAGTGAATGCTTGAGTCTTATGGATGGTCTGAGACACCTGTAAAATTGAGGTTTTTTGACAATTTGTTTAAAGAAGTTCTTCACAATTGCTTATTAATAAATTCTGCGATGTGGCTGTATCCCTTTGTTGATAAGGCTTTTAGGCGGACATATCTCGTCTTTCGTTCACCACGCTAAGCTGTTCATTCGCCAAGATAAGGTGCTTCAGACCTTTAACTTTCATACTTTTACACTATCAATATCAAAGACGGACTTAACATTTCATACTTTAATTGTACATGAACACATTTCTACAAAAGCTTATTTTAGTAGGAGGATTTTTTATTTGTTTTAACTCAACCATTGCTAACGCTCAGGTTGTTATCAATGAAATATGTCCATCCAATATTTCCGTCATTCAGAATTCGAATGGTGAATATAATGATTGGATCGAGCTTTATAATGCAGGAGGTTCTTCTGTCAATCTGAATGGTTATGGATTGACAGATGATAATAGTAAGCCTTATCGATTTACATTTCCTTCTTACACTTTAGGCGCAGGGCAACGCATGATCGTCTTCGCCTCCGACTCAAACAGCTCTGTACTTGTAAATCATTGGGAGATGGCAGTGAATGCACTTTCCAGCTGGAAGTATACCGTCGGCAGTGCTTCAATTGATACTAATTGGAGAAACAATTCTTTTAATGATGGTTCATGGAGTTCAGGAAATGGAGGAATAGGTTTTGGTGACAGTGATGATGGTACAACTGTTTCTGTTTCAACTTCTGTGTTTATGAGAAAGACATTTACCATACCTGATACTTCTCAGATCATTAAGGCCGTGTTCATGATGGATTATGATGATGGCTTTGTTGCTTATCTTAATGGTGTTGAAATAGCCAGAGCAAATCTTGGAATTGTTGGAACACGGCCGCGTTGGAATGACCTGGCTCCGGGTTCACATGAAGCGATGATGTATCAGGGCGGACAGCCTGATTCCTTTTTTGTTGATCCGGTATTTTTGAAAACGATTATTCGTCCTGGTTCAAATGTACTTTCAATCGAGACTCATAACAATACCTCAAGTTCCTCAGATTTGTCTTCCATTCCATATCTGTTTTTCGGGATGCTGAATAGCGGAACAACCTTTTCAAATCCACCCTCCTGGTTCAGGTCAACATCATCAGATTATTATAACGTCAATTTTAAATTAAGTCGTAGCGGAGAAACAATATACCTTAGAAATGCCGGAGGGACCATCATTGATCAGAAATCATACGTGTCGATGGAACCGGATAATTCTTTCGGCAGGAAGCCTGATGGAAGTTCAAGCTGGTGTTACTTCGGGACACCAACACCTGCCACGAGCAACAATAGTTCGACTTGTTATAACGGATATGCATCAGCACCTGTGTTTTCTGTTTCAGCAGGCTTTTATTCTTCGAACAGGACTCTGACCTTATCTACCAGCACACCGGGTGGAGTTGTCAGGTATACCACCAATGGTGATATTCCGACGACGAGCTCGCCGGCATATTCATCGCCTATTACAATTTCTAATACAAAAACTGTACGTGCCAGAGCATTTGCTTCAGGCCATTTGCCAAGTCAGGCTGTCACGAATACGTATTTTCTTAATGAAAATTTAGAACTCCCTGTTTTCACCATCACCACCGACTCTTTAAACCTTTGGGATTATAATACCGGAATTTATGTCCTTGGTCCGAATGCTGAATCTGCATCGCCCTATAAAGGTGCGAACTTTTGGCAGGAATGGCAGAAGCCGGCAACTATAGAATATTTTGATAAGAGCAAAAACCGTATCCTGAGGTTTGACAGTGAAATTGAAATCTATGGAAATTATTCAAGAGCGAAACCTCAGAAGAGTTTCGAAATAAAACTTAGTGATAAATATGGCACTGACGAAATTGATTATCCTCTCATTCCGGACAAATCTTATATCACTAAATATGATAATATCATCTTAAGAAATTCCGGTACCGACTGGAACGTCTCCCATTTCCGTGATGCATTCATGGAAAGAGTGATGAAGAATACCTACAGCGGATACCTTGGCGCAGAGCCTGCCGTTATGTTTTTGAACGGGCAATTCTGGGGAGTATACACCATCCATGAAAAGCATGATGAAAACTGGATGGCAGGAAATTTTGGTCTCAAGCGTTCGGAAATAGATTTTCTTCGTGAAAGTGGATCAAGTGTTAGAGTAGAGGAAGGTTCGGATGCTTCATTCTGGACTATGTACAATTATGCAACCACACAGAATGCAAGCACACAAGCATACTATGACTACATGAATACGGTGCTTGACATAAAAAACTACACCGATTATTTTGTCGCTGAAACATACTACAATAACGGTGACTGGATTGGTGAGTGGACGAATAACATTAAAATCTGGAGACCCAATGCACCGGGATCTAAGTGGAAGTACTTGCTGTACGATACTGATTTTGGAATGGGCCTGAAGAATAGTGTTACTGATAACCGACTTGCAATGGCAAGGAATCCGATAGAGTTCAGTCATTCTTCAGAGATGTTCGATGCTATGTTGGCCAACCCTACATTTAAAAGATACTTTATTAATCGTTATGCAGATCTGATCAACACAATTTTCCTTCCTTCGAACATTGATGATATTGTACATCAGTTTCAGGATTCTATGGCACCTGATATGACAGAGCATTTTGTGAAATGGGGTAGTAATGTATCAACATGGCAAGATAATATTGATGAGATCACCACTTTTGCAAATGCAAGGCCGAATATCATGCGTGATTATATACGCAGTGGCTTCGGACTTACCAGCAAGGTTACTTTAACATTACAGGTCTCACCTGCCGGAGCGGGAAGAATTGAAATAAGCACAATCACCCCAACCAGCTATCCTTGGAGTGGTGTGTACTTCAATGGTAATCCTGTCACCATCACGGCAATTCCTAATCCGGGCTATACTTTTGATCACTGGCGATCCAATGTAGTTATCAATTCCAATAATTATAATCAGGCGGTCACATATAATTTCACGGCGAATGACGTGATCACATGTTATTTTACAGGATCGGCTGCAACACCTAAGTTAACCATTAGCGAACTTAATTATAACTCTGATGGCGCAAACAATGCAGGAGATTGGGTAGAGCTTCATAATTATGGAACACAATCCCTGGATATATCAGGATGGAAGTTTAAGGATGAAGAAGATAATCACATATTTCAATTTCCTACAGGCACAACTATAGCTGCAGGCGGATACCTTGTGCTTGTTGAAGATACTGCCGGATTCAGGTCCCAGTTCCCTTCAGTTACGAATAAGATTGGTCCTATAGGATTTAACCTGAGTAATGGAGGTGAGCTCGTTCGCATTTATAATCATTTGGATGTTTTGTATTTGTCATTCACCTATCAGGATCAGTCACCATGGCCTCTGAGTGCCGATGGAGGTGGATATACGCTTGAACTTCTTAGTCCCACCGGTAATCTAAACCTTGGCACCAATTGGTTTGCCGGTTGTATCGGCGGATCACCGGGCAGGGTATATAGTCCTTTGCTGGCGACGCCGGTTGCTGTTACAGGAAATACAACATTCTGTGCCGGCGGAAGTGTATTGCTTACTGCAACCGATAATCCCGGTTATGCCTATCAATGGAAACGTAATGGTCTGAATTTGGCTAATGGAAATAACAATAGCTTTACTGCTACCATAGCCGGGACTTATACTGTTGCAGTTACTTACCAGGGTTGTTCAGTTATTTCCGATCCGACAACAGTCACCGTCGTTTCCCAGGGTCCGGATCCTGTGACTACATCTGCATCCCGTTGTGGTCCCGGTCAAATCACTCTTACGGCAACTTCTACGGATTCAATTTTCTGGTATGATGCTCCAAACGGAACTTTGGTGGGGATAGGAAATTCATTCCTCACACCTTCTTTAAATTCTACAACAACTTATTACAGCCAGAGCAGTTCTATATGCCCAAGCAACCCGGTTGCTGCCACTGCAACGATATTAGATATAACTGCTACACCTGTAGCAAGTGACTTTTCTCGATGCGGTCCGGGAATTGCGACACTTACGGCTACGGATACAGCAATTATCCATTGGTACAGTGCTTTGATAGGCGGGGCTTTGCTGGAGACAGGACCAACCTTCGTCACGAATATTATAAATAATGATACAGTATTTTATGTGGAGGCCGGAACAGTTTGTCCAAGTCCTCGACTGGAAGTTCATGTCTACATAAACTCAACACCGGCGCCTGTAGCCTTTGATAATTTCCGCTGCGGTAATGGAACGGTTTCTTTGTCGGCAACGGGATCAGGAACTTTATCCTGGTATCATTCTGCTAGCGGAGGATCTTCACTTGGAACAGGGTCTGGTTTTACTACGCCTTCTTTGACAGTATCGGATACTTTTTATGTAGAGGCCAATGCAGGATGTGCTAGTCCACGTGTTCGTTGTATTGCAACCGTAGAACAGTACCTGCCACCACCAACAGGTTCAGGAGCTTCAGACTGCGTGCCTGCAAGTTTTAGTCTTTCGGCTACATCTGCCGGACAAGTTTATTGGTATGATGCACCTACAGGAGGAACTCTCTTACACACAGGAACCATATTTACAACGCCGGTAGTTTCAAGTAACACTACTTACTATGCAGAAGCAGGAGATCAGTGTAGAAGTGCCAGAACGCCATTTCTTGTTGAGATCACAGGAGCCCCTGCTGCTCCTACAACATCTAATGTTTCACGATGTGGTTCGGGGACGGTTAATTTGACTGCTACAGCATCGAATCAAATCTATTGGTATGATGCTGCTTCAGGAGGTACCTTATTGGAAACAGGTAGTTCTTTCACAACTCCAAGTATAAGTACAACAACAACCTATTATGTTGAAACGGGAATAGGAAATTGCAGAAGTTCAAGAATAGCCGTACAGGCAATAGTGAATGCCATTCCTCCGGCTCCTGTAGCACCGGATGTTTCTCGATGTGGCTCAGGTACGGTAGTGCTCACTGCTACATCAACAGAAACAATTTATTGGTATAGCGCAGCCAGCGGTGGAACTTTACTGTTTACAGGTCCATCTTATACGACTCCTTCGATAAGCAGTACTACAACATATTATGTTGAGACCGGAAATATTTGTCGCAGCGCAAGGATCGCAGTGCAGGCCATCATAAGTGGTGCACCGGCAGTACCAAGTGGTGCTGATGTTTCACGCTGTGGTCCCGGGACTGTTTCATTGACAGCATCAGGTTCAGGAACACTCAGATGGTATTCTGCCTCCACAGGTGGAACTTTATTGGCTACCGGAAACACGTATACAACACCAAGTATAAGCACCACCACAACTTATTATGTGGAAGCTGACAACGGTTGTATTAGTGCCGGCCGAAAAGCTATTCAGGCAATTGTTGATCCTATTCCTTCCATGCCTGCTTCTTCGAATGTATCAAGATGTGGCCCGGGTACACTTACATTATCTGCTACCGGTAGCGGACAACTTTACTGGTACTCTGCTTCGAGTGGAGGCACATTATTGTTTACAGGTAGCCCCTTCACCACACCATCTTTAAGCTCCACGACAAATTATTATGTGGAAACAGGTGGAACATGCCGGAGTGCGAGAACAACTGTACAGGCAATTGTTAATGCTATACCTGCTGTACCGACTGCATCTGATGTTTCACGTTGTGGTACGGGTACGGTAACGCTTACAGCATCTGCTCCCGAAACGGTTTATTGGTATGATCAGGCAAGTGGAGGCACCTTGTTGTTTACCGGAAATTCATATACTACTCCTGTTATATCTTCAACAACAACTTACTATGTTGAAAATGGTAATACGTGTCGTAGTGGAAGAATAAGCGTGCAGGCAATAATCAGTTCTGCTCCGGCCGCTCCAACAGCTTCTAATGTATCCAGGTGCGGACCGGGATTTGTACAGTTATCTGCGTCTTCACCGGCTACCATTTCCTGGTATTCTGCAGCAAGCGGAGGTACTCTTTTGGGTACCGGAAGTACATATAATACTCCATCGTTAAGTTCGACAACGACATATTATGCAGAAGCCAATAATGGCTGTGCAAGTGCAACGCGTACTGCCGTACAGGCTGTGATCAATAGCATTCCTGCGGCACCGGTCGCTCCTGACGTCGCTCGTTGCGGTTCCGGAACTGTTACATTATCTGCAACTTCACCTGAAGCAGTTTACTGGTACAGCGCTCCAAGCGGTGGCACATTACTAACAATAGGCTTAAGCTATACAACACCATCCATTTCGTCGACGACTACCTATTATGTTGAGACTGGAGATAATTGCAGAAGTACCAGGATCGCAGTTCAGGCAATAGTCAACGCAATTCCTGCGGCTCCTTCAGCAATTAATGTCACGCGTTGTGGGGCGGGTACCGTGACCTTGTCTGCCGGTTCTCCTGAAACCATCTACTGGTATGATCAGGCATCTGGTGGGAACTTGTTAGGTACCGGAAGTACCTATACCACACCGGTTTTAAATTCTACGACGAGCTACTATGTGGAGGCAGGGAATATTTGCCGTAGTAACCGTATTCAGGTTCAGGCCATCATCAGTTCAGGACCTTCTGCACCTACTGCAACGGATGTATCGCGTTGCGGTCCGGGGTCTGTCGTTCTAAACGCATCTTCTACTGAACAAATTTACTGGTTTTCAAGTGCAAGTGGAGGTTCGCCACTTTTTACAGGAGCTTCATTCATAACCCCATCAATCGGAACTACAACAACTTATTATGCAGAAGCAGGAAACACATGCCGTAGCTTGACACGTACGCCGGTTCAAGCGATCATATTGGCTGTGCCTGCTGCACCTTTAACAAATAATGCTTCTCGTTGTGGCTCCGGATCTGTCACACTTGTGGCAACATCTTCGGAACAGATCTATTGGTACGATTCAGCAAGCGGTGGTAATCTTCTCTTCACCGGCTCGAGCTTTGTTACCCCTTCACTTTCAACCACCACCACTTATTATGTTGAAACAGGAAATACTTGCCGGAGTACCAGGATCGCTGTTCAGGCAATAATCAATTCTGTCACAGCATCTCCTCTAGCTGCTGATGTTTCCCGTTGCGGTCCGGGTGTTGTAACGCTAAGCGCCGCTTCAGCTTCTCCGATCAGTTGGTTCGCTGTTTCCAGTGGTGGAACAGCTATTGGTACAGGCAACACTTACACGACTCCTTCCTTGTCATCTACTACAACATATTATGTTGAAGCAGGGACGACATGTGTCAGCTTGAGAATTCCGGTTCAGGCAATTATTAGCTCAGCACCGCCCGCGCCTCTTACCAGTGGAGGTTCAAGATGTGGAACAGGGAGCGTTATTTTATCGGCTACATCAAGTTCCAGAATTAATTGGTATAGTGCAGCAGTAGGTGGAGTAGTCCTGGATACAGGTGTTGTATTCAATACACCGGTTATATCTGTTACAACTACTTATTATGCGGATGCAGGACAAGGTTGTAACAGTGCACGAGTCCCTGTCATAGCAACAATTGATCCTTTACCGGCAGTTCCGGTGACTGCAGATGTTCCGCGCTGTAATTCAGGTACGGTAACACTAACAGCCACATCGCCGGAACAGATATACTGGTTTGATGTTTCAAGCGGAGGTAGTCCGGTTGGAACAGGAAGCAGTTTCACAACTCCTTCATTGTCTTCTACCACAACTTACTATGTAGAAACAGGTGATCAATGCCGGAGTCTTAGAGTGGCGGTTAATGCCATCATTACTCCTCCATCTGCCTCGCCGGTATCTAATGATGTATCACGTTGTGGACCGGGCACGGTGACCTTTACGGCAATATCAACTGAGCCAATGAGCTGGTATGAACATGCTACCGGCGGTCCCGTTCTTGATACAGGAGCTGTATTTACGACTCCTCATCATACTTCTGATGAAACTTATTATGTTGAAGCAGGGGTATTTTGTCCGAGTGTACGTACCAGAGTGGAAGCAATCATTACTACAGCTCCTTCTGCTCCGGTCTTAACAGACGGAGAACGGTGCGGTACCGGAGTTGTGACACTTACAGGCGTAGCTTCACAACAGATAAACTGGTATGATTCATTGTCGGGTGGAACTTTGTTGGGAACAGGCAATAGCTTTAATACACCATCAATATCAGCAACGACTATTTATTATGCAGATGCAGGATTAGGATGTAATAGTCCGCGTGTTTCAGTTGCAGCAAATATTTTACCATTACCTGCCTCGCCTACAGTCACTACCGATACAATTTGTGGTTCAGGTACACTTACATTGACTGCCACTTCACCGGAACAAATCTATTGGTTCGACTCTGCTTCCGGAGGAACGTTGTTAGGCACAGGACCTGTATTTACGACCCCTAATATTTCTGCTACTACAACTTATTATGTCGAAGCCGGTGATGATTGCAGAAGCATAAGACGTTCTGTGAATGCTGTCGTTATCCCGCTTGGGGTATTCCAGTCAGTACAAGATGGTTCAAGTTGTGGAACCGGTAGAGTTACCTTGTCGGCCACATCAAATGATCTTATCAGTTGGTATGACGTGGATACCGGCGGAGCAGTCCTCGGTAACGGCAATTCATTTTTAACCCCGGTCTTGTCCGCAACACAAGTATTTTATGCCGTTGCCGGAGAACGCTGTCCCGGATTACCTGTAGCAATTACTGCCTTCATATATCCGGCACCATTCGTAGATCTCGGACCTGATACAATACTTATTCAAAGTGGCCAGTCAGTTACTTTGGATCCCGGATCAGGTTATGTAAATTATCAATGGTCAACAGGTGATTCCGCACAAACTATAGTTGTCAATACCTCGGGCTCATACGTAATTACGGTATTAGATTCTAATGGATGTTTTGCATCAGACGTTGTGATCATCAATGTTGACGTAAATACTATCGAGCTTGAGGATGGTTCTGTGTTCAGCATTTACCCTAATCCTGCACATGAGTTTATTAGTTTTAGCTTCGAAACAAAGAAGGTTTCTGATAAATTATTTGCACAGATAATTTCGGTTGATGGAAGGGTGCTTGAATTTATAAGTATGGAAGCCTCTAATGGTGTGTATAGTGAATCAATTCAATTATCAGATTATGCACCGGGACTTTATTTCCTCAGGGTTTTGAATAATAATACTGCTATTACAAGACGATTTATTGTTGAATAATTATAAACAAAAATGAACAAAGGCAGGGAGGCTTAAATAGCTTTTCTGCCTTTGTTTTTTGAGATACTCCCAGGGCAATTCAAATTTGTTTTAATTTTTCAGGAATTATATGTTGATACTTCTGAGAGGAGTCTTTTTTACAATCTTCCGGCCTGAGATCAGAATGTTTGCTGCTTCATCCGGCAATCCCTATTTTGCACCTGCACAAAAACCTTAGATAATTTTCTTTGTATGTCATCTCTGAAGAAAACATCTTTATCCGGAATTCCCAAAGGCAGTCCAGGCTCTTCGGCCGGAGTGCTAATGGCAATGGTTTCGATCATTTTCATGGTCATCCTGGCATATTATCCTGCACTGGATGCAGGGTTTGTGAATTGGGATGATGAGGATTATGTCGTGAATAATTCTGACATAAGATCATTTGATAATTTCCGCGAGATCATCTCCAGGCCTGTGCAAGGCAATTATCATCCGGTTACCATGCTTTCACTGGCTTTAAATTATAAGATCAGTGGATTGGATGCATCATCATATCATATCCTGAATGTTATCCTGCATATTATTAATTCATTGCTGGTTTTCTTTTTCATCTTACGCCTCAGCCAAAGAAAGTTTTGGTTGGCATTTATTGTTTCATTGTTATTCGCATTGCATCCTCTGCATGTTGAATCTGTAGCATGGATCTCGGAGCGGAAGGATCTTCTATATTCATGTTTTTTTCTTGCAGGCTTGATATTTTATCTTAATTATCTTGATCAAAATAAGGTAAGGTATC
Organism: Bacteroidia bacterium; assembly: GCA_035341855.1. GTDB lineage: Bacteria > Bacteroidota > Bacteroidia > AKYH767-A > 2013-40CM-41-45 > QQVM01. The sequence continues at coordinate 3,749 of DAOQWA010000039.1, read as the reverse complement.
TTTTGCCTGTATTCCTTCTTTTCATTCTTGCTGTATTATCAAAACCGGCTGCAGTTATTTTTCCAATTGTTTTGTTAGCTGTTGATTTTTACAAAGGCAGGTTAGGTCTGCTAAAAACCTATCTTGAAAAAGTACCTTTTATCTTAATCTCAATATTCATTGGATTGATTACAATGCGAGCCCAGGCAGATGCCGGCGCAACAGTTTTTGCAGAACAGTTTGTTTTAGCAGAGAGATTATTATTCGCCGGCTATGGTATAATGATGTATATTCAAAAAGCATTTTGGCCGCTCAGCTTATGTGCTTTTTATCCCTTCCCTGATATCAGTTCCGGGTTTCCTGCCTTGTATTGGTTTTCATTACTGATTGTTTTTGTTCTGGCCATGATCTTTATCAAGACGAGGAAAAATCATCCATTGTTAAGCTTTTCAATTTTGTTCTATTTCCTGAATCTCTCATTGGTACTTCAGCTAATCCCTGTTGGAAATGCAGTAATAGCTGATCGTTATGCATATTTACCAATCATAGGCGTATTTATTTTTCCTGCATATTTTTTCCAGAAATGGGTTGAAAGGAATCATAATAAAGTATCTCTTCTGATGTTTTTGATTATTTCGTTATCAGCAATAGCTATGATGATTTTAACTTTCAGGCAAGCATCGACCTGGAAGGATGGAAAGTCATTATGGGATCAGGCAATAAAGGTCTCTCCGAGTAGCAGGGCTTATGTTAATCGCGGATTACTTTATAAGAAAGCAGGTAATTTAGAAAAGGCATTTCAGTGCTATACTTCAGCAATTAATTTGGGAACAAGAGAACCTGATGCCTGGGTGAATAGAGGAAATATTTATTTTTCCAAAGGGCAATTTGAAAATGCCATCCTGGATTACAATACGTGTCTTTCGCTGAGTTCTGTAAATATAAATGCTTATGAGAATAGAGGTGCTGCATATGCGAGCCTTCAAAAGCCTGACCTTGCTATGCAGGATTTTAATGTAGCGCTCAGCTTAGATTCTACAAGTCAAAGCGTGTATGCAAATCGTGCTATGTTGAAGATGAGCAAATCTGAATTTGACTCTGCACTACTTGATTTTAACAAGTATCTGAGTTTGGGTGCCGATCCTAGTGGTGAGATCTGGAGTTTTTCGGGAGAAGCAAATTTTAAATTGGGAAGATTTGAGGAAGCTCTGATCTGTTATAATAATGCATTAAGCATTCGTGAAACCGGTTTGTACTACTTAAACCGTTCGAAAATACTTTATCAGCTCAGTCGCCGGAAGGAAGCCTATGCTGATGCATTGAAGGCCGTTGCTAATGGGATGAATGTTGATCCTGCATATTTGCAAAGGTTGGAGCGTGAAAATTAATTCTGCATCTTCACAAACAGGGATATTTATTAAATCTGAATTATTAAAAAGTTGACATGCTTCATTCACACAAAATTATAGTAGTTCTGCCTGCATACAATGCGGAACAAACGCTTCGAAGTGTGTATGAAGAGATCCCGATGGATATAGTTGATGATGTAATTTTGGTAGACGATGCCAGTAGTGATAAAACCGTAGAGCTGGCAAATGAACTAGGCATAAAACATATTATCGTTCATCAGAATAATTTAGGATACGGTGGCAATCAAAAATCCTGCTATCAAAAAGCCCTTGATTTAGGAGCAGATATTGTTATTATGTTGCATCCTGACTATCAGTATCCTCCCAAATTGATCAGGGCAATGGCTTCAATTGTCGCTGAAGGATTGTATCCTGTTGTTTTCGGATCAAGAATTCTCGGCAATGGAGCAATTAAGGGCGGCATGCCGATTTATAAATATGTATTCAATCGGGTTTTGACGTTCATTCAGAATTTATTGATGGGGCAAAAGATGAGTGAGTATCATACCGGTTATCGTGCCATGCACCGAAAAGTTTTAGAGACGGTACCATACTCAAAGAACTCGAACGATTTTGTATTTGACAACCAAATGGTAGCGCAGATGTTTTATTTTGGATTTAATGTAGCAGAAATAACTTGTCCAACTCGCTATTTTCCGGAAGGATCTTCCATAAGTTTTTTAAGAAGTATTAAGTATGGATTAGGAGTGCTTTTAGTCTCTTGCCAATTCTTCATAGCGAAAGCGGGTCTTTACAAAGTCTCTTTTCTCAGAAGAGAATAATTTATTTCTAAGGAAGCCTTGTTGAAACAGGAATGAATAAAAGACAAAAAGGAGACATAGTTAAATGTCCCCTTTTTTATTTTGTATTTTGATACTATTAAGGCCTTTGTATAGAAAGGATCAAGATCAGATTGTTCTCCAGCAAACTTTGGTCTGAAGCCTCTGTCATCTGATCACCAGTGAGATCTGAATAAACATATCCATTATTCAGATTGCCAAGCATCGTTTCAAGGATCGACATGTCATGATTGTCTATCACTCCATCCTGAATACCGGGTGTACCAGGACCTCCGATATCGCCGCTCCACAAAGCATAAGTGCCACTCTCAACTTCAACCATATTGCTTCCGAATGCAGAAGTTCCATTCGTAGTAAAGTTGTAATTCGTCGTGGGGTTTATCATCACCGGTATAGCAGACCATGTCTCTAAAGAATTTCTATGACGTAGAATAAGATAGCGAGGAACTCCTGTTGCAGTTGAACTGCTGCTGAATGTGCAGGTGCCATCAGTGTGCAGAAGGCTTATGAGTGTATCGGTGATGTTATACGGGGCTGTTACATTAGCCAAATACAATGTGATCGTATCACAAATGCCCGGTGAACTTAATGGGTCAGAAACTGCTTTCATAGTTCCACCTTTCAGATAAAAACCCTGCAGGAATGCATTAATATTAACGGACGCAGTATTGCATGAGTTAACAGTCACTGTTACAGTGCCTGTTGAGTTACATAGATTATTTACATTCACCGTGTAATTTGTGGAGGTTGCAGGCTTGGCATAAGGATTTGATATAGCCGGATCACTCAATCCGGTAGTTGGTGTCCATGTATAAGTCATTGTATTTGGTCTGCCAAAACGGATATTGGGTCTTTGTATGCTTGTTCCGGTTAACGAACTGCTTCCACATACTGTTCCTGCGTCGAGGCGAAGATAAACCGAGGAGGTATATCCTTGACTTGACCAACGAACAGAGGCGTTTCCATTTCCTACCCAGGATGTGTTTTGAAAACAAACCTCTACAATGATATTGGAACTGCCATCCCAATTAAATGGTGTGTCGAATATGTGTGTGTTCCAGCCGCTTGTAGGTTGATGTGAAACAGGATTCAATACAGTCGTTAGTCCGGTTTGAAAAGTTGTGAGTGAAGTGAGAGTAGTGGTTCCTAATTTGATGATAAAATTCTGATGTACCGGTGCACTATTTACATTGCTTACATCAAATGCCAGCTCAGTAAGATCACCCGCTGTCATTCCACTATTCAGCAGTTCTGAAGCAAGAATAAGGAACTGATGTTTTGCACCCCAGTAATAATTACCATATGGTGCAGGATATGACTGCGAGCCATTACTTGTTGTTCCGCTACCAATTGTATAATAACTTGTAGCAGAAGTATCAGTATTAACCTGCAACTGAATGGAGTCTCCCGGACAAATTTCCGGATTTGCCGGTCCAATAGAAAATTCCAAATGAGAAACTTCTATAGGTGAAGAAGTTATGGGGCAAGCTGATCCGGGGTCGGTAGTTACCGTATAGCTTCCTGTATCACTCACAACAATACTTTGCGTGGTTGCGCCATT
>DAOQWA010000038.1:0-30019 GCA_035341855.1 Bacteroidia bacterium | reverse complement strand
GAATATTCCGGCCTCTACTCTCAGTTCATCCCTATAACAAACATCATAAATAATCTGGTTGAAGTAAAAACAAACAACGTTTCAGTCTATCCAAATCCGACCGTGGATTATTTCATAGCTCAAGCCGGAGATGATCGAAAAGTAAAACAGCTAAGCATTTATAATTTTTCAGGGCAAATGCTTTTCGAAACGAGTTTTAATAGTGTTTTTAAAAAAGAGATTACTACCTATCCGGCAGGAGTCTATTTTATAAAAATCGATTCAGAAAACAACTCTGTGATAAAAAAACTGTTTGTCCTTGAATGATGAACTGATCCGACTGACGTCTTGTTTGTAATGCAGTATTGCAACTTGAATCCGCCGGCGCCACAGTTAAAAATAACAAAGTTTTTACAGTCTAAACTTTTACACATGCTTTCAAGGTTTTATCTGCAATTGGAGATTCCGGAGAATGTGATCACCTATTTCCGGGTAATGCAGACAATTTCAGCAGAAATTCGCTGAATAATTGGGCCGGAATTTGCAATCATAGCTATTTTCATTTTCACCGGAAGGTAAGGGGAGTGATTGGTACCACTACTGTCTTCACTACACCATTTACCATTTACAATGTATCATTGACAAGTTACGATTTGCCGGACAGATCCTCAATTCCATCTGCGATTTTTGCCCCATTGACCAACACTTTTTGCCATTTCACCCATTTTGATTGACCATGGGGCATGTCGGGATATACATTGACAGAATCAAAGAAAGAAGACATGAGAATAGACCACATCGCATACCGTGTCAAGGACAGATTCAAAACTGCTGAGCTTTTTATCAAGTGTTTCGGCTATCGCCTTGCAGAGGATCTGCCTGAAGGATTTCAAATTTCATTTGAAGACAATTCTGTTGCAGACTGCCTTGTGCTACTCCCACCGGAGCAGGTCTCAGGAAAAATGCCATGGATGACTGAGCTGTTCTTTGAAGAGTTTACATCTTATCATATGGCCCCTGAAATATTTATCTCGGATGGTACAGCCGATTCAATCGTCGGGAAATGGGTTGAGCAAAGAGGAAATATTGGTGGAATCCATCATATCGCATATCAGGTAGATAATGTTGAACAAACGATGAAAGAATGGGAAGAAAAAGGCTTTGCAGAATTTGCATCCAAGGCACCACTCTCATGCCCCGGACTTGTGCAGGTATTTACAAAACCTTCTGAGCTTACCGGAGTAATATATGAATTCATCGAAAGAGAAGACCATGGTTTTTGTGTGAATAATGTAAAACAACTGATGGAAAGCACCAGACATTTTTAATATCACTAAGAAAAACATAAGAAATATTAAGCAGCCTATAAATTAATTTCACCCTTTCCTTTTGAATTTTCTTTGAATCTAAATTAAAAAAAGACATAAAGAGATTATCACCACACCTACATGCACGATGGCAAAAGCCTTTATTCTGCGTGCCAATTTTAATTCATTTGCGTTCAGCACTGAAAAAAGTGAAACACTGAACAAAAGAATAAAATACGGAAAGGAAAACGTTGAATATGTATGCTGAAATGCAATGATATGACCGGAAATAATACTCAATATGCTAGCATAGAAAAGCGAACTGAATACAAGAACGAATAAAAGGTTGTAATAAACAGTGTGCTTCCTCTTTTTATATCTCCAGGACAATATGATAACGAATAAGGGAAATGCTAACAAAGGCAGAAGCTGGATGATCCTGAAGCCCGATTCGATCAAGGTATTTCCCGAAAAGTAGAGGAGATTTTGAGCCCATCCGGCGGCTAAAGAATAAATTCCCGTTTTCTTGTAGAATGAATTATCCGGATCTAAGGCTGACTGTTCCATATATCTGGCATTTCTTTCTGAGATCAAATGAAGTCCGTCGAAACCATAAAACTGCATCCAACAAATAAGTACTGCTGTGGGAATAAGGAGAAATAAAATAAACCGTCGAAGCTTAGTTGTATCAGGTCTAAATAAAAAGATCACGATCAAAAAATGTGCTATGAAGATATACACAGTCGAGTAATGAGACAACAATGAAAGTGACAGTAAAATTGCATAAACCAATAGAGTGCCATAGCTATATTTTTGTTGCTTCATGACCCGAACCAATATAATTGTTGACGCAACGGTGAGCATTCCTGCCAAAGCATAAGCACGTGTTTCCTGAGACAGGTCAATTGCCTGCACATGAATTGCACACAATAGCATGGTTAATAAACCTATCCGATGATCTTGAAAAATTTCGACGCCAAGTTTATAACAAAGCAATACCAGGATCAAACCAAAGATCAAACTCAGAAATCGAATTGCAAAGCGTGAGTTGCCGGCCATTTTAATCCAAAAGTGCAATGTGCTTATGTATACTATTCCATTACCTCCATCTCCTAATACTACCGATTGTATAACCTTATCCAGATTGTTATAGCTTTCCAACTCTTCAGTTGTCATCGAACTCACTTCTTCCGGCAACAAGCTATATCTTCCCTGGGCTTCTACAAGTGAAAGCATTTCATCAGGACTCAATATCTTCATATCTATATTGATCAGTCTCACGACAAATGCCAATATCAGAATGCTAATAAATAAAATTCCGGGTGAAATATTTTGTTTAGATGAGCTCTTCATTTGCCTTCAAAGCATATGGTTCGGGAGAACCGGATTTCTTAGTCTTTATAAAAAATAATAAATACTGCCACGTAGTTTTCATCACCCGCATCTTTGATTCTCCCTTCCGTTTATTGGACTGAAGCACCATTGGAACTTCGATGATTGTGGCCTTCTCTCTGATAGCTTTTACCAGCAATTCTAGTTTGCATATAAACCCGGACTCTGAAATGATGTCCTTATTATTATTTTTTATTCTTCTGAGCAAGCTGATGTCATACACACGATAAAAAGAACTAAGCGTAAGAGCCTTAATATTGAATAACAATCGAAATAAAAGGTTGGCAACAGTAGAGATTAACTTTCTGAAAAATCCTGTCCCTTCGAACTCCCCTCCTTGTGCATTCACCGATGCGAGCACCATTTCATAACCAAGCTCATGTATAGCCAACATTTTAGGAAGAAGTGAAATGTCACTTGTCGTATCTGCTTCCATTGTGATCACACAATCTTTGCGACTCTTGGAATGTTGAAGTATCCAGTTAAAACCGGCATTAAACGCAGCACCGGGGCCTCTATTCTGACCGTCCCCAAGGATCTTGTAATTCAAACCACCTGCTTTCTGTTCCAGTAGCTGATAAAAATTGTCTGTAGAGCCATCATCCGAAAAAACAACAAGCTTGTCATGTCCCGGCAATGTGACTTTGAGTTCGCTGATAAGATTAGGCAAATTTGCCGCCTCATTGAATACCGGTATCAAGATGTAGATCATGTTCCATGTTTTTAATACCCTGAATGGTTATCTGAATGGCTTCGCGTAAATTTACTTTTGGTTCATAACCCAATAGGTTTTTTGCTTTTGTCAAATCCGGTATTCTTCTAAGGATATCCTTATATTTTCCGAACACCTCATTCATAGGAAGAAATTTAATCTTAAGCTTCTTCTGAGACTTAGCCAATTCATGTATAAGATGACTTGATTCCAGCACACTCAGTTCTTCATCATTTCCAATATTGATGATCTCCCCGACAGCTTTCTCACTATGTATTGCGAGGATGGTTCCATTCACCAGATCATCAACAAATCCCATGGAACGAGTCTGACTTCCATCACCGTGAATAATAACTTCTTCATCATTTAAGATGGCACGTATGAAAATTGGAATATGCCCACCACTCCATGCAAAACTTGACCTTGCACTGAAGCCTCCGAAGTAGCGTAACACAACGATTGGCACATCATAATCCTGATAGTAGGCATAAGCCATTTGCTCACCGTACAACTTAGAAACTGCATAATTCCATCGTCGTATCATACTTGGACCAAGGAGCAGATCACCATCTTCTTTGAGAGGCAACTCAGCAGACATTCCATAGACATCTGATGTAGATGCGTAAACCACTTTACAGCCCCACATTTTGGCAACTTCAAAAACATTTTCTGTCCCCTTTCCATTTGTTTCGAATGTTGGAATGGAATGTTCCTGTTCGCTGATTTTCTTATAGGCTGCTAAGTGAACGATAACATCTACATCTTTTCCTAAGACCTTTAATGCTTCAAAATCTAAAACATCAATTTGGTAAAACTTAAAATTCGGATGGCTAAGATTATGTTCGATATTTCGAATATTTCCATAACTCATATTGTCAATCCCAATAACAACATTATTCTGTCTGAGAAGCTCATCCAACAAATGTGAGCCGATCATGCCGGCCACACCTGTGATCATAATAGTTTTATTATTCATAACAGTGCGGGTTTTGATTTAGAGATATCATAAAGTAATTGTCATCTTTAATGAGCTTAGAGTTTAATCGAAGAAGTCTATTGAACAAATTTCGGAACACGCCAAAATCGGCCACCATGGCTCGTTTCCGAATCAATGAAAAAAACAAAGTGATATTGAATAAAACTAAACCGGCAGAAAGAACTATACCGGAAATTTTTAATAAAACATTTCCTGAAAAAATTATATTGATCAGAAAAATAATGATTAATACGAAACTACAATTAAATAAATCTACCTTAATATTAGTCTTGAAAGAAAATTGTGATTTAAAAAATATTCGCATAAAAAAAGTATTACCGAAAACACAATTCAAATGTTGCAATTGTTGTCAAGGATTAAAAGTTCTTTTTGGTTAAACGTAGTTGAACATAAGTGAACTAACAAAATTCATACGTCAATTGGTTCAATAAAAATCAAACACATACTATATATGCTAATTTATTTTTTAACTAAAATTTTTTAAAAGCCATTTGAGCAATTTCCAATACAAAAATTTCGATCAACTATCTATCATAAGATACATTCATTCTTTACCATAATTACACTTCCCTACTTACACTACAGTCTGCCAATTCCGGCAATTGAAGAACTTACTTTTTGCATCTCAATGACAAGTTCAGTTAACAGAAACAATTTTATGGGCTTTCAGATTCAATTTTATGATCGGGTCTGAACAGCGAATCTCCTTTCTTTCCATCAAAATATTAACGATATTTGCAGACATTTTTAAGCAAAAAGGCTTAATTTTAAAGGAATTACAGTGTCGAGCATCGTAGCAATTGTCGGAAGACCCAATGTGGGCAAATCCACCCTCTTTAATCGCCTCACAGAATCACGAAAAGCCATCGTGGATGAAATGAGCGGAGTAACCCGTGACCGTCATTATGGTCATGCTGAATGGGGTGGAAAAAAATTCTCTGTAATTGATACAGGCGGATATGTAAAAGGCTCTGACGATATCTTTGAAGGAGAAATTCGGAAGCAGGTACAAGTAGCAATAGATGAGGCAGACATAATATTATTCGTAGTTGATGTTGAATTAGGCATCACTGATTTGGACGATTCTGTTGTTCAATTATTACGTAAATCAGGTAAGCGAATTATTCTTGTAGCGAACAAAGTTGATAATGCGCAACGCATAGCTGAAGCAGCAGAGTTTTACACATTTGGCTTAGGTGAACCCTACTGTATCTCCTCAATCAGCGGAAGCGGCACCGGCGAACTTCTTGATGAAATTGTAAAATCACTACCAAAAGAATTCGATGATCCGACAGAAGGATTACCAAAGTTTGCAATAGTTGGTCAGCCAAATGTTGGAAAATCTTCTTTGTTAAATATGCTCACAGGAATTGAACGTAGCATAGTCACACCAATTTCCGGCACAACACGCGACACAATTCACCAGCGTTATACAAAATACGGACATGATTTTTTATTGATCGACACTGCAGGTGTTCGTCGCAAGGCAAGAGTAAAAGAAGACCTTGAATTTTATTCTGTACTACGTTCTGTTCGTACTATTGAGGAAGCAGATGTGTGTCTCTTTATGATCGATGCAGAAAAAGGGATCACAGCACAAGACCTTGCTATTTTTCACCTGATCGACAAGAACAAAAAAGGTGTGGTCTTGATCGTAAACAAATGGGACTTGGTTGAGAAGGACAGTAAAACGGTTAACTCCTACACAGACACGATCAAGGAAAAATTAAGACCTTTTACAGACGTACCTATTATTTATACTTCAGTACTAACGCAACAGCGCGTACACAAAGCACTTGAAGAAGCCGTAAGGGTATATGAAAACCGCAAAAAGAAGATCAAAACCTCGGAGCTCAACAATTATTTGCTGCCAATTATTGATGGCACACCTCCGCCTTCAATTAAGAGCAAGCATATTAAAATAAAATATATCACCCAATTACCTACTCCAACGCCACAGTTTGCTTTTTTCTGTAATCTTCCTCAGTATATCAATGAATCGTACCGGCGTTTTTTGGAAAACAAGATCCGTGAGAAATTTGATTTCAGCGGAGTGCCTATCAGCTTATTTTTCCGGGCAAAAGGCAAACAAGCAGACTAATAAAAATTCTTCAACACTTTCTAAATAATAATGAAGGATTTAAATTGCAGCCATATTACCGGTCCCATAGTACAACGGATAGTATGCGGGTTTCCGAAACCCTAGATCCAGGTTCGATTCCTGGTGGGACCACATGTACAGTGTGAGTGAGCAGAGTGAGTGAACAGTTTGTTAATCGAGGCTTATAAAACCAGCTTTGTTTTTTTTAAAATGGTCGATTAATACAATGTCACTTACATTTGTATGGATTCTTTTGAAGCTTCTTATCAGTGATTATAGAGCAGTATAACTAGACCACTCTTAAAGTATTTCTCAAGGTTAACACCAGTGCTTCCTGCCCTCCATGTTTGGTTTTTGCTGCATGAATTTCGACCGGGATTTCATCACCATTAGCGTGCCATGCAAAACTGGAAACGGAATTTGTTTCTTGCTCCCAGAGCTTTTTAAACTCGAGAGCTACAAGGCTTCTCTTATGCTCAGGCGTTAGATCGAGAATGTTCATTCCTCTGAGCAATTCCAGTTCCAATCCCTGGAGTTGGCAGGCTTTTTTATTCGCATCCAAAATAATCCCGTTTTCATCTTCAATGAATATGGCATCAGGGGCATTATCAAAAACTAATTTGAATTTATCTTCTGCCTCAGTTATTTGTTCTTTGGCGTGTATGATGCGGCTGATATCAAATCCCAGACTACCAATGAAAGTTGTTCCATCCGGTTGTGGCATGGGAAACTTGTATATCACCCAATCCTTTATTATGCCTCTTTCATCCGGACCTCTTTCCATATATTCTATTTCCTTACCATAATCCAAACATAGTCTGTCTGTGCCCGAAATTTGTTCAATACTATCAGGAAACACATCATGATACGATTTTCCGATCAGTTCATCAGAGCTCTTTCCCGTTAAGCCCTTAAACGTTTTATTCACATAAATATATCGTCCTTCCTGATCCCGTATCCATACACATGCGGGTATCTTATCCATAAACAGACTAAATCTCTGACGACTTTCTTCAAGCATGAGTTCAATGTTCTTCCTCTCTGAAACATCTCGCATTTGTGCCATGACCCCACCCACCTGCGGAATATTGATCATATTCACAAAAGTAAATTCCATCCACCGATAGTTGTTCTCTGCACTTAGTATTCTATAATCATGAACAAGTCTGCTACCAGGATATTCAAGAAGTTTTTCCTGATTGGCATAGGCAAAATGATGCTCGTCGGGATGTATAAACTCCAATGCCGACCTTCCTATTAAATTTTGTGGTGAATGACCGAGAATTTTGCTTACGCTGGCGCTTGCATAGCTAAGTGTTCCGTCTGAATCGATGATGTAAAATGCATCCGTGATCCTGTCTATTATCTTATCGTACTCAATCGAATTTTTCATGCAAAAATTTAATGAACTACATGCTAAGGTAATGAAGAAAAAATTGATAGGTATTGATTGCAAAAAAAATCACATTAAAATAAAAGAACTTTGGCCAGATAGAATATGACGAAAAATAAACTGATTCAAAGCCGGAACTAAGACTTCAATGCTAGTTTGATAAGCACAAAAAAAAACTCCGGCAATACCGGAGTTTTTTTTAAGAATTCAAATTTAGAATTCCCACATATCATGTTCAAAATTGGAGATTTCCAACTTGATTCTTTCTGATTCAAGGAGCTGTGATATACCCTGACGGTAGTCCTCTATTCGACGATCATATACGTTAGACTCTTTGTAGATATAGCTGCCAAATAATCTCTTCTGGAATATATCGTCAAAAGTTCTACGTTCAGAATCATTAGTGCGATTAAAGGATTCAGCGTTTGCCAACAGCTTACGAGCCTCAGGATAATAAACCCAGAATAAAGGTAATTTCTGGTTTCCTTCACGTACATTGCCCTCTTCGTCTACTGCATAAATCAGAGGTGCAAAACCAATAATTCTGACATCGATCACGGAACGCTGTTTGTCAAAGAACCAGTCCTCTTTCAAACGGTAACCAATCACTTTATCCGGAGAAAACTCACGTGCAATAACTGTATCATATTCATCATATGGTGGATCAGGACGCTGCATTCTGACAGTATCTGTTCTCGCCCCGCCTTTGGATTCAATTTCGGACATTGTCACGGGTAATGTGAACTCATCATCTACGGTACTATAGGCTGTCAGGGAACCTTCTTTTATTGCATCCAGACAAAGATCGATAAGACTTTTGCGATCATGAGTCTGTTTAGACAAAGGGTATCTTAAAGGCAGGTTGATCTTCTCATTCAGATCAATCACTCGCCAAACCCTCTTTGACCACATTACATCCGCTTCACGAAGGTAAGGGTAAGGAATAACCTGACGAGTTGTAGAGTGTTCTTTGACATACACACCATCAAGGACGTTCTGGGCTTTTGCCGAGAATGCAGTGATGAGTGAAACAAGTACTAACAGAATTCTAATTTTCATGACAATTTCTTTAGAACTGACAATTATTGTATGGTGAAGGCCATAGGTGACAATTGACGTGTAGACTGATCTGCACCTGTTGCCATTCTTGCCTTTATGAATTCAAAGAAGACTTTATCTCCCGCACGTCCTTTACTCAATGCATCACGCATTGGTTGCGTTAATTGATTGCCTGTGCTTTCAAATTCCATAGGATCCTTGCCTTTTCCTGTGATGGTCATCTTAAATGACGTAATTTTGAAGAATAATTCAAAATCGAAGTTCTCCAATACAGGTATTAACGTACCTGCCATCAAAAGATTCTTATTAATTGTACCACTTTTATTATTTGCGATCATTGCAACAGGATCAGGAACGCGTTTTACGCGATATTCGAAGTTTCCCATTGGCATGACTTTTCCACCGATTTCAGCTGATACTTTTATTACAGCCTTTCCTGTTGAACTCACCGTAGCAATGTAATGTCCTCCACCTGCAGCAGGATTGGGCTTTAAGGCACCGCCTGCACCTTCGATGGACGACTTCACTTTATCGTTTGAAACGCCCGGAACTGAAATTGACATCGGGTTATCAACTCCGATATAGAGTACGTTCATCTTATCGGCTGAAACTACAGAATTAGGTTTTTGAGCAACGTAGGAAGATGTAAATGGAAAATAGTCATAGGTATTATCCGGCTTTTTCACGCGGATCACACCACCCCATTTTTTCTCACCCTCAGCACCGGGACGGTCAACGTATTTTGCGTAGCCTCCTTCAACAGGTAATGGCTTGTCGCTACCACCGCGGATTTCATTCTTTACTGAATCATAAGTAGCACCTATGAAAACTTCAGGAGCCATCGTAGACGATGTTGCTGAAAGAAATACGTCAGCCTGGTAATCGGAACCAATAGTTACGACAGTACTGTTAGAAATTACCTTGGCGTTGAGCTGATCAAGTTTAATGATGTTTTTATCGACGGAAGTCAATAAGTCATCAATCACCTGTGATTCAGCATTACGAATATCATTCTGAAATTTAGTGAGGAGAGCTACAGAAGCAACGACAGGGTTGTGGTAGAAATTTCGCATCTCCCAGGTTCTCTTGCCATCTTCTCCTTTTTCAGGATCAGAAGTATTTAAGAGTGTCTCAAGAGTCTTTTTGAAATTTGCCTTGCTTGCCTCCGGAACATTCTGGATTATTTGAGTCTTAAATGTTTCCAGTTTTTTCTTTAGTTCAGAAGCCTTAGCGCCACGACCATCCTGTGCTTCTCCACAGAGAATATTGGTAGGCACATCATAGTCATCTTTTCTTTCCATATCGGGAAGAGAAGGAGTAGGAGCACCTTCATCGATGGCGTCTACGGTCCTTACTAATTCGGTTTTTAAAGCTTCTATATAATTGGCAACGTCATCTGCACCTTTTCTTACCTGATTTGCTTTATCAAATACCTCCTGGTATTTAACTTTATCGACAGACATAGCCTGATCAAAAGCAGCATAGGTAGCTAGGTTCTTTTTAATTACGTTTTGTTTAGATAGTTCGACACTCTCGTTGATCGTTACGAAGGCGTTAATAACTTCCTTGGTAACGTTCAGAGCCAACAGCGCCGTCAACACGAGATACATCATGTTGATCATCTTCTGCCTGGGTGATAATTTTCCGCCTGCCATAGCTGAAGGTTGTTAGTTTTTTGGTTAGGTTAGATAGAGATAAATTGTTTACAGCTTAGCCTTTCACAGTCATTGCAGAAAGCATGTTACCATAAACGGTATTCAATTTAGACAAGTTAGTAGCAAGACTAGCTACTTCGTCGCGATACTTACGAGTATCATCCAATGAGGCATTGAGGTTACCCATCAATTCATTGATCCCTTCATAGAATCGACCGGTTTGCTTCAGATGCTCATTGCTATCCTGTAATTGAAGTTCATATACGGCGTTCAATGCTGCAAGATTTTTACCTGCTGATACTACCTGATCCTTATAAACTTTAACATCATCGGTTGAAGTAGCCAGTTGATCTGCTGCCTGTGCAGCACGAACATAAGAGTTGGAAAGTTCACCGACAGAAGCAGCTGCCTTGGTTACATTCTGTACATAACTTTCAGTAGCAACCGAAGCTGTACTCATGTTGGCCATCTGTGATGTGTTCTCACTGAGTGAACGTAGACCGGTTCCGAGGCTTTCTATAAGCTCGGGGCCTATCTTGGCTTCTGCCATCAGACGATCCAGCTGTTGTGCAACAGGATCAATTTTCTTTTTGCGCTCTTTTTTTGAAAGATGATCATCATCACCCATTCCTGCAAGCTCCGGATATACCAGTGACCAATCCACATCTTCATGCGGTGGTTCGAATGCTGAAAAGAAGAAGATGATAGCTTCGGTTCCCAGACCGAGCATAAGCATTAAGCCTGCACCTGGATAGTGCTGGATCTTGAACAAGGCTCCAAGGATTACAACAGCCGCGCCCCATCCATAGAGGCGGGACATGAATTTTTTAAACTTTTTGCCTTGTGTTAATTCGGAAAGTCCCATGGTTAACGAATTAGTTTTCTGGTTAGATGATATTGAATGGTTGAATTAATAATACTATACTATAATACGATGTAATGGAAAGACGGCGAAAATAACATTTTCGGTCTTTATACAACAATAATCTAAAATAAATTAGTGTTCCCCCTTTAAAATTAATAGTCAGCCTTATCACGTCCGAGGAAACTCATGACGCAACGGAAACCAACATAACACTTTGCAGTATCCTGATATTCGAAAGTACGTGCACCCGTCTGCAAGTAATATCCGACATCTTTCCAGGAACCACCACGAATTGCTTTTCTCTTCAAAGCAGGAGGATCTGACTCCTTAGCTTCGTAGGTATAATCTGTACTGATATCATGTGTGAATCCATAAGCAGATTCATCAAATGCATTGCTTGTCCATTCTGATACGTTCCCTGCCATACAATACAGTCCGTAATCATTCGGCCAGTATGAAGTAGCTTTCACTGTATAAACTCCACCGTCATCCATGTAATTACCACGCATCGGTTTGAAGTTTCCTAAGAAACAACCACGGCTGTTACGAATATAAGGACCTCCCCAAGGATATGGAGAATGCTCCAGACCACCACGGGCAGCATATTCCCACTCTGATTCTGTCGGCAATCTGAAATCCTGTACAAATGCACCACCATTATCAGCAAGGTAACTGTTCAACAACTGTGTACGCCATACACAAAATGCACGCGCTTGTTTCCATGTAACACCTACAACAGGATAATCATCATAAGCCGGATGCCAGAAATACATCTGAGTCATCGGATCATGATATGAGTAGGCATAATCATGTATCCATGCAAGAGTATCCGGATACACATTGATAACATCTTTCTTGATAAATACTGAACGATCGCGCATACCCTGTTCACGACTTTCGCGCTGAGCTGCTGTCTTAAGGTCTATCCAGTAATATTCGAAATTCAGTTTACGAGTATCAATTTCTTTGCGGCGATAAAATCTCTCCGTCTCAGGAAGGAAAAGTTCAGCAAGAATTTCTTCGTTCTCTTCATCCTGCCACTTGATCTTCATTCTCCAGTTTATCCTCTCACCATATTCACCTTCTTCAATAAGGTGATCACCACCGATCAAACGATGTGCAAGCGAGTCACGAACCCAGTATACAAACTGGCGATATTCATTGTTCGTGATCTCTGTATTGTCCATGTAAAACGCAGGAATCGTTACAGATTTTGCCTGAGAAGTGATGGCATAAGGAACATCTTCATCGCTTGGACCCATATGGTATGAACCTGCAGGTATGTACACCATTCCGTACGGATCTGCCTGATACCATT
Source organism: Bacteroidia bacterium (assembly GCA_035341855.1). GTDB lineage: Bacteria > Bacteroidota > Bacteroidia > AKYH767-A > 2013-40CM-41-45 > QQVM01. The sequence continues at coordinate 17,241 of DAOQWA010000038.1, read as the reverse complement.
TCTCACGATTGAGAACGCCTGTGAGTTCGCCTTTACTCCCGCTTCCACAACCGGAGAAGATCAGCCCGAACAGTACGATGGAAATTAGAAAACCAATTTTCTTCATTCCTAATGTTTTGAGATTCATCGTTTTTATAGGATGTTGATTTGTTTCGATAATTAAACGCAAGCCAAATAATTATATTGAATAGAATTTAGGCGTGACATACTCTAACGGTACGCTACCCCTTTGGTTTCATCAAATCTAAGCAATCATAAGATGAAAACCGACATTAATTTATAAGAACCTTACATTGCGATGAAACTGCCGTTTTACATTTTTGGCCTTTTTAAAGCAATATCCAAGCATTATCTCATGCGTCCCGCTACTATAAGTCTTAATATCTGAAGTAGTTATATCATAAGAATAACCCAATTTCAGGTTTGGAACAATCTCTAATCCGGCTAAAATAACGATAGCGTCCTGAAGACGGTATGATGCTCCGGCCCAAAAACGATTGTTAATCAACACATTGGCATTAAAATCACCTTGAACTGACACTCCATCCGTTTTCAATAAAACAGATGGCTTCAGTGTTAAGGAAGAGGTGAGATCAAGAGAATAGCCTCCCATAAGATAATAATGTCTTTCAAGGGTTGTGCTTATATTATCGTAATTGATATCGCCTTTTGTAAGATGTTGTGTGGAAATTCCTGCATATAACTTCTCAGTTTGGTAATATGCACCAAGACCAAGATCAAATGCCCCTCCGCTCACTGAACCGATTGGAATGCTATTATCATTATCATCATTATAGATGAATTTTGAGCCATTGAGAGATTTCTGATGATAACCCAAGTTTAGCCCTAATCCAATTCGTCCTGAACCCAAGTTAGCCTGATATGCATAGGCAGCACGAGCACTAAAATTCTTCTCAGCTCCTAATTGATCAGCTGCGTACACACTCAAACCTACACCTCCACGCAATATGTCCAATGGCATATCGGCAGTAAATAGCATGGTTTTTGGTTCACCACCAAAACCTGTCCACTGATTACGGTATAATAATGTAGCACAAATTGCATCATTAGCACCCGCGAAACCTGGATTGACAGGCAATCTTGCAAACATATTTTGACTGAATTGAGGATCCTGCTGCGCAGAGGCATGGTATCCACAAATCAATAGGGCAATGAAAACGCCAGTCGTAAATAATTTACGCATCCTTGAATTAATGAAAGAATAACGAGTTGATTTTCTATCCCCCCAACCTTATGAGCGGGTAAAGTAATGAAAAAATAAATCTAAAAACAAAATTTTTTTAACGGTCAATTGTTAATACAATCGTCCAAATTAAACTCCCAAAATATTCCTGCAATTACATGTTAAAGTACTGGAAAAAAAGTCTGTAGATACTTGCAGGATCAACTTAATTTTTGAAATGCAGCCCACCAACGTTCAGGCAATTCATTGCTGCATGCAGTTTCATAATCTTTGTACGAACAAGGCACAAGATGATGGCGGTGATAGCGGGATTTAGCATTGGGATAAGGAACTTCCATCCACCATCTTTCACTTCTTGTACTCTTGTAAAATGCAATTTCGTGTCCGTTATTTTTTAAGGCAACATGGAACTTTGTAAATCCTGTTTTGCTCTTCAGTGGCACATCCTTCTTGCGATTATAATACCCGTCTATCAGGTACCAGATCATTTGTGCAGCAAGATGCGATGTTTGATCATGATTGTCGAACAATGGATTGATCTCATAAAGACCGAACGAACTTAGTTTGTCACTCATTCCTGCATATCTAACGATTTGACAAGCTTCTTCACCATACAAACCATTCGGTGTTGAATTGCCTGTCCCGGGTGCATCGCTTTGCCTGATTGATGACATATCGAATGATAAGACATCTGCATTTCTGACAATAGGTTCTGCTTCTTCAATGTCTTTGTGCACCTGACCTAATCTGTAACTATCAAAGTAAAGTTTATCCATCAGCTCTACCTGATCAGTACCGACGAAATATGTTTGATATCCGATGTTACTGAAATTAAATAAAAAATTTGGCTCATGCAGAACGATCTTGCCAAGAAAGGATTCTGAACTTATAGGTTCATCCGTTGCGCCAAGATCAAATTTAGAATCAACTGCTACTATATTAATTGTTTCCTCGAGTTTTTGATATGCAACGTATTGGGCGTAGGTCAGATCCTGAGAGCCACCAAGAATGATCACGAAGACTCCATTTCTTAACAGTTCAACCATAATAGTAGTTAAGGCTGCATAGGTATCCTGAAGCTCTGCTCCGGGAATAAGATTTCCAAGATCGACGATCCTATATGGATGAGTTGTTGTTTTCAGCGCATACAATTTCTCCCTCACACGATCAGGCGCATCGGCACAACCATCGTTTCTAACCGAGCCCCGGTCTTCTCCAACACCAATAATAGCCAGTTGATAGTTTGCATATTCCGGAAAGGGAGATCCTTCAAGATTCTTGATGATCTTATTCCCTAAAATATTTTTCTGTTCTTCTTCTGATTCAAAAGGTGAACGTTCTAATGGGCGGAAATAAGATGCGATATCCATGATCCTTAAAGAATGCTTATTGGTTTAAGAAAATACAATTAAAACTAGGTGACTAATGATCCGCTACAAAGATCACTTCTTTTTCTTCTTCGAAACAGACTTTTTAGCAGCTTTTTTAACAGCCGCAGGTTTCTTTGAAGCGGCCGATGCAGGTGCAGCCTTTTTAGCTGCTGCTTTCTTTTTTGCGGGGACCTTTTTAATCACGGCAGCTTTAGCTGTAGCTTTTTTTGCGGGACTTTTCTTCGCTGCTTTCCTGGCAGCCTTTTTTGATGCCTTCTTTGCAGCGGGCTTGGTATCAGCGCTTGCAGCCGGTTTTCTTCTCCAGCCTCCCTTGGTCTTCACAGTGACAGGAGTATTTTCAGCTAATTCTCTTATAGCTTCAAGAGTGAATGACTTTGGATCAGTATCCTTTGGAATCCTGATATTTCTGTCGCCAAAAACTATGTATGGTCCCCATCGTCCATTCACTACCTGAACTGTCGGATCTTCATCAAAGGTCATAATTATTTTTTCAGCCTGCGCTTTTCTCTTCTCGTGAATCAACTCAACAGCACGCTCATAAGTTATGGTATAAGGATCTTCATCTTTCTTAATTGAAACAAAATAATCTCCTAAACGAACATAAGGTCCAAAACGACCAATACTTACATGCACATCTTTATCTTCAAACTTGCCAAGATTTCTTGGAAGCTTAAACAATTCGAGAGCCTCTTCAAAGGTGATCTGATCGAGTCTTTGTTCTCCCCTCAGTTTAGCAAATTTTGGTTTATCTGTTTCTTCCTGAGAACCGATCTGAGCCATTGGTCCATATCGGCCAACACGAACAAGCAGTGTGAGGCCAGACACAGGATCCTTGCCTAAAATTCTTTCACCTGTAACACGTTCAGCATCTTTCTCAGTCGTTTCAACAGTTTCATGAAACGGGCCATAGAATTCTTTGATCATCTTCTGCCATTTCAATTCACCATTGGCGATATCATCAAACTCTTTTTCAACGAAGGCGGTAAAATTATAATCAAGTATGTCTTTGAAATTATCAACCAGAAAATCGGTTACCAACATACCGATATCAGTTGGAAATAGCTTATTCTTTTCTGCACCGGTAATTTCCGTCTGTGTTTCTTTTGTGATCTTAGAATCTTTCAAAGTTAACACCTGATAAGCACGTTCCTTTCCTTGTCTTTCCTCTTTCAAAACATATCCTCTCTTTTGTACTGTAGAGATAGTCGGGGCATAGGTAGATGGTCGTCCAATACCCAGCTCTTCAAGTTTTTTAACAAGCGATGCCTCAGTATATCTTGGCGATGCATGTGTGAACCTTTCGGTTGCAACAATATTTAAGAGATTCAATTTATCTCCGATTTTCATTGGAGGTAAAATTCCTTCCTGATCCTTCTCTTCTTCATCGTCGCTGCCTTCCATGTACACCTTCAGGAATCCATCAAACTTGATAACTTCTCCAGATGCGATGAAGTTGTCTTTTGTTTTGGGAGATGAAATGGTGACAACAGTTTTCTCAAGCTTAGCATCAGCCATTTGAGAAGCAATCGTTCTCTTCCAAATCAGGTCGTAGAGTTTTTGTTCACGAGCTTCACCTTCAACTTCACTTCTGGAAAATTCAGTAGGCCTGATGGCCTCATGTGCTTCCTGTGCATTCGCACTTTTATTCTTGTAAGTCCTGATCTCAACATATTGAGGACCATACATGCTTGTGATACTGGTTTTGGCCATGTCAAGAGCGTCCTGACTCAGGTTCACTGAATCTGTTCTCATGTAAGTGATCTTACCACTCTCATAAAGTCTTTGAGCAAGAACCATTGTTTGAGCAACACTAAACCCAAGTTTACGACTGGCTTCCTGCTGTAAGGTAGAAGTAGTAAACGGTGCAGAAGGAGTTCTCTTACCCGGCTTTACTTCAAGATTTTCCACCGAAAATTGTGCAGATGAACATGCCTTCAAGAATTCTTCCGCTTCTTCTTCAGTTTTGAATCTTTTAGGAAGCTCTGCCTTGAACGACTTTCCATTATCTTCAAAATAACCTACCACCTTGAAGGCAGAGGTAACCTTGAAATTATCTATCTCTCTTTCACGCTCAACAACCAATCTAACTGTCACAGACTGAACACGGCCGGCTGACAAAGAAGGCTTTACTTTTTTCCACAAGACCGGTGATAATTCGAATCCGACAAGTCTGTCCAATATCCGTCTTGCTTGTTGAGCATCAACCAGATTCTTATCTATCTTCCTTGGATTTTCAATCGCAGCGAGAATAGCTTTTTTGGTGATCTCATGAAAAACGATACGCTTTGTACTCGCCTCCTTTAAATTCAAGGTCTCAAAAAGATGCCATGAGATCGCTTCCCCTTCCCGGTCCTCATCCGTTGCGAGCCAAACAGTATCTGCTTTCTTCGCCTGCCTCATCAAATCTGTTATCACTTGTTCTTTGTCAGCACTCACCTCATACACAGGATTGAAATTATTTTCTATTTCAATTCCCTTCCCGGATTTTACCAGATCACGAACATGACCATAGCTGGATTTCACTATGAAATCTTTTCCAAGATACCCTTCAATTGTCTTTGCTTTTGCAGGAGACTCAACGATGACTAAGTTTTTTGACATTCTATTTTTTTGCTTTCGATGGGCGCAAATAAACACAAATTATTCTGTATCTCAGTTTTTCAAAAAATTTAATGCTTTTATTAAAATCGTTTTATTGAAAGAACTGAAGACAGATCGCTACACATAAACAGAATTAAAAAATTGAAAGTCACTGAAATAATAATTTCAATTTTACAGCTATACAACGAAGATCATCAAGGCTTTGTGTGAATGATCTCTTAACCTGAACATAAGGTGTTGAGATGATCAAAAAACAAATTTTCTCAGATTCTTCTGTTCCGGATGGATTGGGATAATGTATTATACCTTTACTTTATTCCTGCCTACATATATATATGTATAGACTAAGCTTTTGTGAAAATGATGGATCATGAAAGGAGAAACCTGCAATTCCTCATCATACAGAACTTAAAAACCACAAATTATCTTGGTTTTTAAGCAATTTGGACAATTTTTCCTGCTTATGCCAACTTGTCACCCATCTTCAAATTCACTACATTTGCACCTAAATCAAAAGAATGTTACACGAAGGAATAAAAGTTATCGACGAGGCTCGTCAGGGTGAGGTATTGATGACGGAAAATAAAACTGGTAGCAAAAAACTCTTTTTGGAGAGTTATGGGTGTCAGATGAACTTTTCAGATAGCGAAATTATTGCCTCCATCATGGCTGATATCGGTTTTGTCACGACAAAAAATAGCGACGAAGCGGATATAATTCTTTTGAATACTTGTGCTATTCGAGATAATGCAGAGAAAAGAATATGGACCAGGCTTTACGATTTTAAAAAGGCCAAAAGAAAAAATCCGGATTTGTTGATCGGTGTTCTAGGCTGCATGGCTGAAAGGCTTAAGACAGAATTATTGGAAAAACAAAAATTGGTAGACATGGTTGTCGGACCTGATGCCTATCGGGACTTGCCAAATTTGGTAAAGCAAGCAGAATCCGGACAAAAGGCTGTCAATGTATTACTGTCACGGGAAGAAACTTATGCCGAAATTTCACCGGTACGATTAGGTCAAAACGGAATCAGTGCATTTATATCTATCATGCGCGGCTGTGATAATATGTGCTCTTTTTGTGTTGTGCCTTTTACACGTGGACGGGAGAGAAGCCGTGATCCGGAATCAATCATTGAAGAGGCGAGGCAATTGCTTGATCAGGGGTATAAGGAGATCACCTTACTTGGTCAAAATGTTGATTCTTATTTATGGTCAGGCGGGGGAATGAAAAAAGATCTGCCGGAAGAAAAAGTACAAGCTGCTTTAAAACATAAACTTCCTGCTGAAGAGCAAAAAGAGTTCATCACTTTTGCCGATCTGCTTGAAATGGTAGCACTTGTGAGTCCGCAACTGAGGATCCGTTTTTCTACATCAAACCCGCAAGATATGACAGATGCCGTGTTACATGTAATGGCAAAACACGAGAACATCTGCAAATACATACATCTGCCTGTTCAGTCAGGCAGCAGTCGTATCCTTGAAAAAATGAATCGCGGTTATTCACGCGAAGGATATATGCAAAGAATTGAGGCTATCCGTGAGATCATTCCGGGCTGTGGAATTTCAACAGACATCATTACAGGATTCTGTTCAGAGACCGAGGAAGATCATAAAGAAACTCTTAGCATAATGGAATGGACAAGCTATGACTATGCATACATGTTCAGCTATTCTGAACGTCCGGGCACTTTGGCAGGAAGAAAATATGACGATGATGTTCCTGCAGAAATAAAACAAAGACGTCTCACCGAGATCATCGATATGCAAAAGAAACTTTCTCATGAAAGCAATAAAAAAGACCTGAACAAAGTTTTCCGTGTGTTGACAGAAAGCTTCTCAAAGAAATCTCCTGATCATTTATGTGGACGATCCAGTCAGAATAAAGTTGTCATCTTTCCGAAGATGCACTATCAACCGGGTCAGTATGTAGATGTGTTTATCAATGATTGCACGACAGCAACATTACTTGGCGTAGCAGTAGAAAACGCTAATTGACCGATTAAATTTTTCCGGAGTTTGAGTAATCGAAAATAATATTAATCAACAATGACTATTCACGAAATAAAAGCAAGATATGGGATCATAGGCAATTCACCATTGCTGGAACATTCCATTAAAGTTGCCAGTCAGGTTGCCCCTACTGAAATATCCGTATTAATATCAGGTGAGAGCGGTGTTGGTAAAGAAGTATTTCCACAAATCATACATCATCTGAGTTCAAGGAAGCATGGTCCTTACATTGCTGTAAACTGCGGTGCAATACCTGAAGGAACCATCGACTCTGAACTTTTCGGTCATGAGAAAGGATCATTTACCGGGGCACATGAAGCCCGAAAGGGATATTTTGAAGTAGCTAATGGCGGCACCATATTCCTCGACGAAGTTGGAGAACTGCCTTTGAGTACTCAGGTTCGATTACTACGCGTGTTAGAAAGCGGGGAATTCATTAAGGTAGGATCATCGAAGGTAATTAAAACCGATGTTCGCATCGTAGCTGCCACTAACGTTGATTTGAGCATTGCTATCAGCAACGGAAAATTCAGAGAAGATCTTTACTATCGATTAAATACTGTTCCGATAAGAGTACCGCCATTGAGGGATCGTCCGGAGGACATTCATCTTCTGTTTAGAAAATTTGCTTCAGACTTTTCTGAACGATATCGCGTTCCTGCTCTTTCTTTGGATCCTGAAGCGCAAAAAATTCTTGTAGAATATCGTTGGCCCGGAAATATCCGTCAGTTGAAAAATTTTACTGAGCAAATGTCTATTCTTGAAAAAACAAGGGAGATTAATGCAGATACCGTTTTAAAATACCTTCCTCCTGCTCCACTCAGCAATCTTCCGATGCGTTTGCAGGAAGAGCATGGCACGGGCAACGAATATTCAGAAAGGGAGCTATTGTACAAGGTGCTCTTCGAAATGAAGAAGGATATGCATGACATGAAGCTGCTGATCAACGATATTATTAAGCATGGTGTGGACGATAACTCCTGGAAGGAACATCATGCTCCAATGTTAGAGACAATAAAAAGCAACTCGGGTGCCGTATCAAGTGTACATGATAGCGGCGTGATGATACATAGTTCATCACCTTCCGGAAATGTAAAGGTTAGCCCGATCGATAAGCACGAAGAGGTTGAAGAATCTTTGTCTCTTGAAGAGAAAGAAAAAGAATTTATTCAAAAAGCCTTGCAAAAACACCGCGGTAGGCGTAAACTAGCAGCGAAGGAACTTGGCATTTCAGAAAGAACACTTTACAGGAAGATGAATGAATATGACATTCATTAAATCGATTTGCACAAAACATCTTTAAGAATCAGTGGGAAAAAATCTGACTAAAAATTATCGAATCAATACCGGTGAGAAAGACATCATCGGAAGATGCGAATTATTCAGGCCACTCCCTGAACTTGCTATTTCGAATTCTTCAACGTTTAAGCAACCGAAGGTTAACAAAGTAATTCATCTATCCACAGGCAGAAGCCTTATCTTATCTATTATCATTTTATTCTGTTTGGTTTCATCATCCTGCTCAGTAAACTACAGCATGACCGGTGCATCCATCGCACCTGATGTTAAAACCATTAATATTCGTTTCTTTCAAAAGACAGCCGGACTAGGGCCCGCTTCTCTCGGTCAGACGTTTACTGAGACGTTAAAGGATAAATTTATTTCTCAGACTAACCTGAGTTTAGTTGACAGAGATGCAGATTTAACACTGGAAGGAAACATTCCGGGATATACAATTATGCCATTGGCAATTCAGGCAAATGAAACTGCAGCACAAAACAGATTGAGTATAACTGTGAACGTAAAGTTCACGAACCTCAAGGATGAAAAGCAAAATTTCGAAAGTGCTTTTACCCGATTTGCAGATTTTGAAAGCACTCTAAATATAAGTTCAATAGAGGATCAGCTCATAAAGGAGATCAATGAACAAATCATTGATGACATATTCAATAAGGCGGTAATCAACTGGTAATGGAATATAAAAGATTTATTCAATTGATGGATGAACCCGGCAATGTCGAAAGCGAGACCGTAGCTTCTTTGCAGGAACTCATTAAAGAATTTCCATATTTCCAGTCTGCACACTTGCTTTTAGCCCGGTCAATGAAAGAGCAGGAGCATATTCGCTATGAGAGACAATTAAAACTGGCTTCAGCATATGCCCCGGACAGAAAAGTATTGTACTCACTTTTAAATGACAAAAAAAATAAAAAGGAAGTTCCTGTCCTAAGCCCTGAAAAAGAAATTCCATCGCCATTTATTCTTGTTGATGGAAAAGAAACAGATACAGAAGAACACCGGACTAAAAGAGACACGCTCATCAGCAATCCTTTCATTGAACCAAGCACACCCATTCCAAATCTTGTTGAAGATGCAACTCATTCATCAGGGATTGAAGTGCCGGAGGGTGAAGACCCGGGACAGACTAAAGAAATAATATCTGAAGCCACTAAAGAAATTTCTCACCGGGAGGCAGAGGTAGCTGATCAGACATTTGTACCTGCTGCCGAAAATGCCACAACAGACCCAAGGGAAATTTTGAAGCGACGTCTTTCTGAAATTTTAGGAAACACAGAAAAGGAAAGTGAAGACGAATCGCTGACAGAAAAAAAGAAATCTGACAACACAGAATCCGTATCTGTAAAAGCATCGGAGCTGACAGATGACTTAGGGGAAATCCTTGCTGCTGAGGAAATGTCAGAGTCGCACGTAAGCCCGCAAAAGTCGCCGGTTCAAGCAGCAAACGTAGTAGATACACAGTCAGTACCTCCTGAGCCAAAATTTCCGGTTCATCCCCCGGCTGACAGTCTATCAGAGCTTTTACCGGAGGATACAAGCAAGCCTTTAGACGCCATTGAAAAACTGGAACTTGAATATGCAATGGAAGATACATTGCTCAGTTCGCTTGAAAAACTTCCGGTCATTGAAGGAGTTGAAAGACCAAGGGAGGCACCGGCTGCATCTGCAGAGAAAAAAGCAGATCTTGAAGAAGAAAGCACACAAAGCGATGATATCAGTTCGCCTCGTTCTTTCAGAAGCTGGTTACAAAAGCTGAGTGGCAAGGAGTTTGGACAATTTGAGATTGTGCATGCTGATGATGCTCCTGCAGCAAATTCAGCTATAAGCCACGCAGAGACAAGAACCGAACCATTTTCGGGAGAAAGCAAATCTAAGGATGAATCGGCAGAACCTTCACGGAAGGTAAAGCACAAAGAGAATCCCAAGGCCTCTGATAACGAAGGTTTAAGTCTTCAAAAAAAGGAATTAATCGACAAATTCATTGCGACTGAGCCTAAAATTATTCCTTCGAAAATTGAGTTTTATTCACCTGTGACACAGGCCAAACGGAGTCTGGAGGAATATGACGATGTTGTTTCAGAGACTTTGGCATCTATTTACAGGCAGCAGGGAAATAACCTTAAAGCCCGCTTTTGTTACGAGAAATTAAGTTTGTATTTTCCCGAAAAAAGAACGTACTTTGCCGCCCTTATCAAAGAAATTGATGAGGAATTGAACCGTTCAAACCAAGAAGACCTTTAATATGTATACCGCATTAACCATTCTCATTATTCTTGTCAGTGTTTTGCTGGCACTTGTTGTGCTTATCCAGAATCCAAAAGGAGGAGGTATTGTCTCCGGGATTATCGGATCGAGCCAGGTAATGGGCGTTAAAAAAACCTCTGATTTTATTGAAAAATTAACCTGGGGATTAGCCATTTCAATGGTAGTACTTTGTCTTGCTGCGAGCTTTTCTCTACCCAGTTCAGAAGACAGGAAAATAGGAACAAGCATGCAGGAGCAAATTGACAATTCAGGCACTCCCGTCAATGTACCTGCACCGGCGCCTGCTCAACAGCAGCCTGTCACACCTCCCGCAGAAGAAGGAAACTAAAAACATTCAAAACCCCGTAAATTACGGGGTTTTTTTATGCCTTTTCCTAATGGCAAGAAGCAAAGGTCTGTCTCCATTCCGCCGGGCAATCAGGTTTTAAGTGTCATGCTGTCACTAATAAGTTACAACATCATAAAAGAAGTCAGTAAAATTGAAATCTTGGCAGAGAATCGTCGAAAAACAGCGACTGGCATCATTTCTGAAAGGCAGGGCATATCAAAATGAAATTCTATTAACTAACCTTAAAAATAATTTGAAATGAGCAAAGTATCTATGAAACCCCTTGCAGATCGCGTTCTAGTAGAAGCGGCAGCTGCAGAGTCAAAAACAGCCGGTGGTATTATCATCCCTGACACTGCAAAAGAAAAACCACAGCGTGGAAAAGTTATCGCTATCGGAACAGGAAAAAAGGATGAGCCTTTGACTGTAAAAGTTGGTGATACTGTTTTATATGGCAAGTATGCCGGGACAGAAGTAACTGTTGATGGTCGTGATCTTTTGATCATGCGAGAATCAGACATTTTTGCAATCATCTAATTATTGCAAACCGGGAAAGACTTAGGTGTAATACCTAAACCCGTTTTTTTCAATTTTAAATTCTAATCTAACAAACTAAAAACAATTTAAGAAAAATGGCAAAGGATATTAATTTTAATCTAGAAGCACGTGATCGCCTGAAAAAAGGTGTTGACGCATTAGCGAACGCTGTAAAAGTTACGCTAGGTCCAAAAGGACGTAATGTAATCATTGATAAAAAGTTCGGCTCACCAAGTATCACTAAGGACGGTGTTACCGTAGCTAAGGAGATCGAATTGAAAGACCCTATTGAGAACATGGGTGCACAAATGGTAAAGGAAGTAGCTTCCAAGACTGCTGATGTTGCAGGTGATGGAACTACGACTGCAACTGTACTTGCTCAGGCAATCGTTACTGCAGGATTGAAAAATGTAGCTGCAGGAGCAAACCCAATGGATCTTAAACGCGGAATCGATAAGGCCGTTGAGAAAGTTGTTGAGCACCTTCAGAAAATGAGTAAAAAAGTAGGTGATGACAATAAAAAGATAGAGCAGGTTGCAAGCATTTCGGCTAACAACGATGCTGAAATCGGTAAGTTGATCGCAAGTGCAATGGCTAAAGTAAAGAAAGAAGGAGTTATCACAGTTGAAGAAGCAAAAGGCACAGAAACGACCGTTGAGATCGTAGAGGGAATGCAGTTTGACAGAGGTTATATCTCTCCATACTTCGTAACCAATGCCGATAAAATGGAAGCTGTTCTTGAGCGTCCACATATCCTCATCTACGATAAAAAGATCAGCAATATGAAGGAGTTGCTTCCTATCCTCGAGAAGCAAGTTCAGACTGGGCAGCCATTACTTATCATCGCAGAAGACATCGATGGTGAAGCATTGGCAACACTTGTTGTAAACAAGATCCGCGGATCACTGAAAGTGACTGCAGTAAAAGCACCGGGATTTGGTGACCGTCGCAAAGCTATGCTTGAAGACATCGCTATCCTAACAGGTGGAACACTAATCAGCGAAGAGCGTGGATTCAAGCTTGAGAATGCTGACATGTCTTACCTTGGCAAAGCTGAAAAGATCACTATCGATAAGGACAACACAACTATCGTAGGTGGTTCAGGAAAGAAAGCTGATATCGTTGCTCGTGTAAACCAGATTAAGGCACAGATCGAGTCAACTACTTCTGATTACGATCGTGAAAAGTTACAAGAGCGTTTAGCTAAACTTGCAGGTGGTGTTGCTGTACTTTATGTTGGTGCACCAACTGAAATGGAAATGAAAGAGAAGAAAGACCGTGTTGATGATGCTTTACACGCAACACGTGCCGCTGTTGAAGAAGGTATCGTAGCAGGTGGTGGTATTGCTTACATCCGTGCAATTCCTTCATTGGATAAAATGACAGGAACAAACGAAGATGAGACTACAGGTATCGCTATTGTTAAGCGTGCACTGGAAGAGCCACTTCGTCAGATCGTGAGCAACTCCGGAGTTGAAGGTTCTATCGTTGTACAGAAAGTACGCGAAGGAAAAGATGACTTCGGATACAATGCCCGTACTGATAAATATGAGAACCTTTATGCAGCAGGTGTTATCGACCCGACCAAAGTTACCCGTGTTGCTTTGGAAAATGCTGCATCGATTGCCGGCATGTTACTCACCACTGAGTGTGTGATCGCTGACATCAAAGAAGAAAAGGCTAGTATGCCAGCAATGCCTCCTGGAATGGGTGGCGGAATGGACTACTAAGATCCAATCTCAATTACATAAAAAACCCTGCCACTCACGGCAGGGTTTTTTATTTTATGCTCTTCCTTCGCTGAGCGAATTGGGTCAGAGATAGAACGCGCTATCGTTAAGGTTCATTTTGAACTTTGCTTTGAATTCCTGAATGAAATTTTTACCTTTAATCATTCCAATGCATAATTAGGCCAGTAAAGGAATGTCAGATGCTTTTTTCAAAAATAAATTTACGAACAGAATTAATCCGCGAACGCCAGGTGCAAGAAGACTTGTTAATTGAGGCCAGGCGCTTATTGCAAGAATTTGATTCCAAAGAAGCTGATATGCGTATACGGCTTCAGGGAAGTCCTACGGGTTCATCAAGCCTGATTTCACCTGTGGAAGAAGACATGCATCGCATATTCCATCTGAATGAAATTAAAAATCTTTGCGTTCGTTTTCGTTTGCGCTTTCTAAACACGATGTATTTCAAGAGTGAATATCCTTTTGAAGCACTTTCAGAAATTCGTGATTTCGAAAGAAGATACAAGACAAAGATCAAGGAATTCTACATTGCTGCTCCCGATCATTCATTCGATTTGGAAAACATAAACAAAGATCCCCTGCTCTTTGCCTCTCTTGGCGAAGACAAGTACTTTCTATTACATCAATGGGGAAATGACCTTGCATGGTATAAAAAGTTAACTCTTTGGCCACTCCGGTCTTTCAAAAACTGCTTTATCTCATTATGGATCGCAGCCTTGCTATTTTCATTTATCATTCCCTCAAGTATAATTCAGGTGACAAGTTTTGAAGGAGAAATGTATTTGCGCCTCTGGTTAACTGTTCACGTATTTATTGCTTTTTTTGGATTTACTGTCTGGGCCGGCTTAACATTTGATAAAACGGTAAGCAACAAAAACTGGAACAGCAAATATTATAATGGCTAAATGATATTTAGTTAGTTGATAGTGATTTCATCAACAAGAAGCCAGGCGGGCTTGCCTTCGCCGGGTTTGTTTGCGGGAATGGTACCATAGTTTCTTGCAAGCACACGAACCCATCGGGTCTTTGTTTTATCAAAAGTCATCTTTATCAGTCTTTCTTCAGGATTGAGATCCTGTTCTTCAAGCTTGATTAAATTTGTAAAATTCAATCCGTCATTACTAACCATAACTCTCACCCCTTTTGGATAATAGATCCATGAGTTTTCATCCCTTAAGACATCGAGGCCGACATTGGAGATGTTCATTTCCTTACCCAGATCGATCGTGGCATCTAAGCCTTCACCGAGAAAACCCAGCCAATCTGATCCCATCCACGGGATGTTTCCGGTGATGCCATTGACTAAGGTAAATCCTCCTCCCCTGGAGTATTCTTCGTGCGGAGGGTTACCCAAGATGATCTCTTTGCCGGTTGCCAAATTGATCTTAAAAACTCTGGAATACTCTTTTCCTCTTGCAATTGATCCATCGAATATTTTTGCTTTTATACCAATAGATTGATCGACGACAATTTTGCTTTGGTAGACTGGAGATGAGCCTTGTGGTTCTTCACCATTAATCGTATAGCGTATGACACCTTGCCTGAATGCTGTAGATAAATCAATGGCCACTGCACCATCGACTGAATGGGGAAGCACCATCTCATGGATGTCGAAAATAGCCTTTGAGTAGTTTATCTTTTTAAAGTCAAGAAGCTTAAAGTGACTGATAAGTCTTTTCGTATAAGCTTCGTAGGAACGATCTTTTTTATCTGACCACAGCACCTCTGAGAGAGCTGACATACGGGGCATAGTCATATATTCAACCTGCTCCGGACTTTTTATGTATTCTGTCCAAACATTAGCCTGGGCACCAAGAATATGTTTTGATTCGACCTCACTGAGCACATCAGGCACCGGCTCAAAATCATAAACCCTTTCTAAAGGAAGATAGCCCCCGATAGCTAATGGTTCACCGGGATATTTACTCTGATAAAAATCAAAGTAGCAGAAAGTTGTTGGTGACATCACGACATCGTTGCCTGCCTGTGCGGCAGCAATTCCACCCCTGGTTCCTCTCCATGACATAACGGTAGCTTTCGGCAATGGTCCTCCGTCAATTATCTCATCCCAGCCAATCATTTTCTTATTCATCTTAAATAAGATCCTTTGAACACTTTGCATAAAATAACCGTGAAGTTCATGCTCATCCTTCAGTTTAAATACATTCATGAGCGAACGACAATTTTCGCAAGCCTTCCACTGATCAGATGGACACTCATCACCCCCAACATGAACATATTCACCGGGAAAAAGCTCTACTACCTCCCTCAATACATCTTCAATAAATTCAAATGTTTCATCTTTTACACAAAAGACATCTTTGAACACTCCCCATTTTTGCGCAACCTCAACTTGCTTCCCTGTACATGAAAGTTCAGGATAAGCAGCCAGAACCGCAGATGCATGTCCGGGCATTTCAATTTCCGGAACAATTGTGATATGCCTACGGGCAGCATAAGCAACAATGTCTTTGATTTGTTCTTGTGTATAATACCCTCCATATTTGATCGAATCAAACAACTGTGGCGTACTCCCTAAGTGTCCGACCAAGGTGCCATTTCGATAGGCGGAAATTTCCTGAAGCTTTGGAAATTTTTTTATTTCTATCCGCCAACCCTGATCATCAGTCAGATGCCAGTGGAAAGTATTCATTTTATAAGAGGCCAGGTAGTCGATATACTTTTTTATAAATTCAACAGAAAAAAAGTGTCGGCTAACATCCAAGTGCATACCTCTCCATGCAAATCTCGGCTGATCGGAAATTTCAATTCCCGGTATGTTTAATATACTCAGCTTTCCGGGTGGTAAAAGTTGTATTAAAGTCTGCAATGCATAGAATACCCCGGTGCCGGAAGGTGCTTTTATTTCAATGCCCGACGTTTTAACTGATAGGCTATACGCTTCCTTTGAGTTTCTATTTTCCTCACCTGAAATTCCAAGAATAACAGATGCTTTCTTTGCTTGCTTTGTCGTGCTGATCTTTAATCGAAAGCCGTAGTACTCCTGGAGATAATCGTTGAACAATTCTGCTTCATTTCTGAGTTCATTATTGGTCAAAACTATTGGAGTTTCTGCTGTCAAATTAAAGGAACCTTCATTCAGGGTCATATGACTTGGCCTGGGTATGAGTGGAAGCACATCTAAAAGATCATCTGCCACAACATATAAGGTAGAAGAAGAAATTAAAAACACCAGTGAGAATATTCTTTGAAGCAATGCTTTACCGGTCATAAATTTATTTGATTTATCAATCTTTAGGAAAATGTATCTCTTCTCAAGTTATTATCAAATAATTGAGCTCCTTGAATAATACCGACAAGATCGTCAAAAATGTATTCTTCTCAAGTTGATAGCATTTTTTGCAAAGATAGAGCCTATAAATGATTTTTTTAGCCTGGCTTCATTTTGTTCTTTAAAATTTCCAGCAGAATAACACAGTAAATTCTCTTCTGAAATTGACATTCTCGATTTTTTTTAGTAAACTTTGTATAGTTCTTTTAATCTCTAAAAATCTTAAGTCATGAACGTCATTCATAAGATTGAAGCATGGGGAGACACTCATCAATCAAAATGGTTTTCGGTCATTCGTGTCTTTCTTGGATTAATTATTCTCATAAAGGGAATAAGTTTCATACAGAACACTACTGCACTCTCTGAGATGATCGCAAATAGTTCCGTCTCATTTTATGCAATATCAATGGCTCACATTGTTGCTTTATCCCACCTGATGGGTGGCACTCTTATCATTCTTGGTTTACTGACAAGGGTTGCCGTCCTATTTCAAATTCCAATACTACTTGGAGCAGTGATTTTTATAAATGCCCAGAGAGGTTTTTTCTCTATGGAATCAGAGCT
>DAOQWA010000037.1:0-30555 GCA_035341855.1 Bacteroidia bacterium | reverse complement strand
GCAGCGTCACTTTTGTCGATAATCGAAAGCCTTGTATGTCCGAGGGCAACATTGCCATCTCGAAAAGAGCCATAACTATCAGGCCCCCTTTGATAGAGACAAGAAACGGCATCGTCTATGAAGTTGAGTGCGGGGAGACCTTTTTCAGTTAAAGCGATGACACCACTGATTCCGCACATAGCTGCAATTAAATTTGAGTTTTGAATCGAAATGAGATCGAAGAATGAGTCGACATTCTAAATATGGATTACTTCTCCATATGCTGCTGCGACTGCTTCCATCGTTGCTTCACTCATGGTTGGATGCGGGTGGACTGATTTAATGATTTCATGCCCGGTGGTTTCCAGTTTTCGTGCCACAACAACTTCAGCAATCAGCTCAGTGACATTAGCTCCGATCATATGTGCTCCAAGGAACTCACCATACTTTGCATCAAAAATTACTTTCACAAATCCGTCGGAATTACCGGCAGCTTTTGCTTTTCCTGAAGCAGAGAATGGGAATTTTCCAACCTTGATATCATAACCGGCATCCTTGGCCGCTTTCTCTGTATAGCCGACTGAGGCAATTTCCGGCTGACAATATGTACAACCCGGGATGTTCTTGTAGTCTATTGGCTCAACGTGCAATCCGGCAATTTTTTCTACACATGTGATTGCCTCATGAGAAGCAACATGTGCAAGAGCAGGAGTGTTGATTACATCACCGATCGCAAAATACCCGGGCATATTGGTTTGATACCATTCATTAACCACGATCTTTCCCTTGTCGGCGATGATACCGACTTCTTCCAGTCCAATATTTTCAATGTTGGATGTAATACCTACTGCAGATAATACTACATCACACTCAATTATCTCTTCACCTTTTTTACTCTTCACTTTTACTTTACAAGCATTACCTGAAGTATCCACTGATTCAACTGTAGATTCCAGCATAATCTCTATTCCGGATTTTTTAAATGATCTGGCCAACTGTTTACTCACTTCCTCGTCCTCAATAGGAACCACATTTGGCATGAACTCAACGATAGTTACCTTGGTACCTAAGGTGTGATAGAAATAAGCAAACTCAACACCAATTGCCCCTGAACCCACAACAACCATTGATTTCGGTTGCTTAGTCAGTGACATAGCTTCTCTGTAGCCAATTATTTTTTTACCGTCTTGTTTGATGGATGGAAGTTCTCTGGAACGTGCACCTGTTGCAATAATTATATTCTTAGTTTCGTAAACAGTTTTCTTGCCATCGGAAGAACTCACCTCTAGTTTTTTTCCCGGTAGAATTTTTCCGGTTCCGGCTATAACATCGATCTTATTTTTTTTCATCAGGAATTGCACTCCCTTGCTCATCGCATCAGCAACTCCTCTTGATCTGTTTACAACGACTGGAAAATCTACATCTGCACCCTTTACATTGATGCCATATTCTTGAGCATGAAGCAGATATTCATAAACTTGTGCGCTTTTCAGTAAGGCCTTGGTAGGGATACATCCCCAATTCAAGCATACTCCTCCTAATTCTGCCTTTTCCACCAAAGCAGTTTTCATCCCCAACTGAGAAGCACGTATCGCAGCAACATATCCACCGGGACCACTGCCCAAAATTATTATATCATAGTTCATATTTCCGTCGAATTTGAATGCGAATATAAAGATTTTTAACGATTCTGATCCCTGCATATCACAGGCTGTCATGGCTTCATTTCTGAACAATTCTAAATCAGCCGAATATGAATGACCACTCATAGTTGAGAATTATATAGATATTTGTGTTCATATTTTCGAACTTAATTTTTCGCCATATCTTAAATCATTAATCAATATGAATTATAAAATATCAGCTCCGAAACCGTCAAGTCATTTTCTGAATATTGTCATGAACATTGAATGCCGTGATGAAAATCAAATAATTCTCAGACTTCCTTCATGGCGTCCCGGCCGTTATGAGATCGGTAATTTTTCGAAAAACATAGGCTCCTTCGATATTCATGATGAGAATGATGTTCCGCTTGCTTTTAGGAAAATATCAAAGGATGCATGGTCTGTTAATCTCAATGGTTCAAAGTCTGCAATTGTGCGGTATACGTATTTTGCTTCTCAATTAGACGCCGGAAGTTGCTGGCTGGATGAAGATCAATTGTACATCAACCCGATTCATTGCCTTCTGTTTCTTAGAGAGCGTATGCATGAGGTCTGTAATGTAGAATTGGAGATTCCTTCAAATTATAAAGTAGCTACCTCCTTAAAGCATGATGGGGGTTTCAAATACAGCGCAATTGATTATCATGAACTGGTAGATTCACCATTGATTGCAAGCACTACCTTACGGCATAATAGCTATACGTCGCACGGAATACTTTTTCATATCTGGTTTCAGGGTAGCGTGAGCCCGGACTGGAAGAAGCTCCTCAAAGATTTTTTAGCATTTTCAGATGAGCAACTTAAAATGATGGGGGACTTTCCCGTTTCTGAATACCATTTTTTAGTTCAGGTGTCACCATCAAAATTGTACCATGGTGTAGAACATCTTAGGTCTACAGTTTTGGCCCTCGGCCCGGGGCATCAGCTGATGGATTATCCTTTGTATACTGATTTTATCGGCGTTGCTTCACATGAACTTTTTCATGTCTGGAATGTAAAAGCCATTCGTCCGGCAGACATGTTACCATATGATTATTCGAAAGAAAATTATTCACGTCTTGGCTTTGTATACGAAGGCGTCACAACTTATTATGGCGACCTTATCCTTGCAAGGTGCGGTGTATATTCGATAGATCAGTTTTTTATCGAAGTTGAAGCAAGACTCCAAAAACATTTTGATAATTATGGGCGCTTCAATCTTTCTGTTGCCGATTCATCATTTGATACCTGGATAGATGGCTATGTCCCCGGTGTCCCCAATCGAAAAACCTCTATCTATGATGAAGGTTGTCTTACTGCAATGATGACAGACTTGCTTATCAGAGCCAAGTCAAATAACAAAAATTCATTGGATGATGTAATGCGGACATTATATAATGATTTTGCCAAGGCAAATATCGGATATACGGAGCATGATTACATGGAGATCGTGAATCAAATGGCAGGTGAATCATTGATCGAATTTTTTATGGATTATATTTATGGAGTAGAGGATGATGAAAAATTCCTTGCCGACTGTCTAAACTTTGTTGGCTGTGAATTACAGCGAGCATCAAATCCGAATGTGAGCGAAAGAGATTATGGTTTCAGGATAAAGAGTGGGGATACTATGACAAAAGTGTCGAGTCTGGCTCCTGATTCACCGGCAGAAAAGTCGGGAATAGGCAGAGAAGATGAAATTGTAGCTGTCAACGAAATTGCAGTTAAAAATAATCTTGAAGAACTCTTATCACAGTTTTCAGATAAGAAAATAGTTCTCACTTTGATTAATCCAATGAAGAAACTCAAAGATGTAGTACTGTCAAGGAACAACAAAGAATTTTATCCGATATATAAGATCAGGAGAAAGAAAAACGCAAGTCCTGATGAACAGCGCAATTTCAAAGCATGGACAAAGCAGGATTTCTATCCCTGAGCCTTTTGAATTTAACCTATAGCGATCACCGATATTTCAACATTGACATCCTTAGGTAAACGACTAACCTGCACAGTCTCTCGAGCCGGAGGGTTTTCTTTGAAAAATTCTCCATAAACTTCGTTTACTTTGCCGAAGTCATTCATGTCTTTTAAAAAAATGCTGCTCTTTACAACTGAATTGAAATCCATACCTGCTTCTTTAAGTATGGCAGAAAGATTCATCATGACTCTCCCGGTTTCTGCTTTAATATCTGTATTGATTAGTTCGCCTGTCGAAGGGTCTAAGGCGATTTGTCCGGAAACAAAGAGAAGGTTTCCGGCTTTAACAGCTTGTGAATAAGGGCCAATAGGAGCAGGTGCTGCAGATGTACGTATGATGGATTTCATATATCTTTGGTTTTAATAATGAACAAAGCAACAAACAATTTTTTAATGAACAATGATTCTTATCAGGATTAAACATTTATTTCATTCATGAAGATACTCCTGATTGATAACTACGATTCATTTACCTTCAACTTGTTTCATATTCTGGAGCAGTATGATAATGCTGATGTAACTGTCTTGAGGAATGATGAGGTATCCCTTGATATTATAAATGACTTTAATGCCATTATTCTTTCTCCCGGTCCCGGCTTGCCTGCCGAATCGAAAGAGCTGATGGCGGCGACAGAAATGGCTATTCAAAGTACAAAGGTTCTGGGAGTATGTCTGGGGCATCAGGCTATTGCACAAGTCTGCGGAGCAGGACTGAAGAATCTTGAAGCTGTTTGTCATGGTCAGAGTTTGAACACAAATGTTCTGAAAATCGATGATCCAGTCTTCAAAGATATCCCCAAAGTATTCAGGAGCGGAAGATATCATTCCTGGGTAATTGACCCTGATACCTTACCGAAAGAATTAACTGTCACCGCCGGTGATGACCAGGGAAACATAATGGCAATCAGGCATGTTGCTTTACCTGTGTGGGGAATTCAGTTTCATCCTGAGTCCATTCTTACAGAATATGGTAAAGAGCTGGTATTTAATTGGTTGTCAGCTTAAAAAAGTTGAACATTTTAGCTTGATCAGCGTATCTTTCTAGAGTTAATAAACATATATGCTAATTATAAAATTTGGTGGTTCTTCTGTTTCAACACCGAAACGAGTGAAGGCTGTTGCCGAAATTGTTGCTTCGCTGCACAGAAAGAATAAAAAATGTGGTGTCGTTTTTTCGGCATTTGGTGGTGTCACCGACGATCTGATCATAATGTCAAAACTGGCAGCAGCTAGGGATGAGGAGTACCTTGAAAAGTTTCATAAGATCCGTGAAAGACATGTTCATGCCATTCAGGAACTAGGACTTAGAAAAGATAAAGTACTTCATGATTTCATAGAAGATGTATTCGCTGAATTGCATGACATATTACACGGAGTATTTCTCGTGCGTGAATTGTCGTCCCGGACATTAGATTTTATAAGCGGACATGGAGAAATATTGTCGGCAAAAATTATTACTCATTACTTTAATTCGGTCAGATTAAGATCATCTTTCCTTGATGCACGCACGCTTATCTCTACTGATGAGAGTTTTGGATCAGCAAGAGTAAATTTCTCTATCACCAACAAAGCAATCAGGGAATATTTCAGCAAGTCAAAATCTGTAGAGGTAATCACAGGTTTCATTGCCTCTACTTCTAAAAAAGATATGATCACACTTGGTCGCGGAGGATCTGACTACACAGCCGCAATCTTTGGAGCGGCGCTGGATGCTTACGAGATACAGATCTGGACAGATGTCGATGGTGTGATGACTGCCGATCCAAGAAAAGTAAAAAAGGCCTTCTCTGTTCCTACAATGACCTATGAAGAGGCAATGGAAATGTCTCATTTCGGAGCAAAAGTAATTCACCCGCCAACAATACAACCCGCATTAGACAAAGGAATTCCTTTAAGGATAAAAAACACATTTAACCCTGATGCAGTTGGCACATTAATCTCAAAGAATTCTGATGGTAGTGATTTTTTAATCAAGGGTATTTCTTCCATAGATGAAATTTCACTTTTAACATTACAAGGTTCAGGTATGGTTGGTGTTGCAGGTATATCTGCAAGACTCTTTAGCGCATTGGCGCAATCAAAAGTCAATGTGATATTAATTACTCAGGGTTCATCTGAGCATACGATCAGTTTTGCAGTGAAGCCTTCTGATGCCATCATAGCTAAAAATGCCATAGAAGAGACTTTTTCC
The DNA here is from genome assembly GCA_035341855.1 of Bacteroidia bacterium. Classification (GTDB taxonomy): domain Bacteria; phylum Bacteroidota; class Bacteroidia; order AKYH767-A; family 2013-40CM-41-45; genus QQVM01. The sequence continues at coordinate 24,765 of DAOQWA010000037.1, read as the reverse complement.
CTTGAGATTAGAGCGAAGCAGATCGAAAAGGTCCGGGTGGAAGAGAAGCTGAGTATCATCGCTGTCATCGGGGAGAATATGCGTAATACACCGGGCGTTAGCGGGAAGCTTTTCCAATCCTTCGGAAAAAATGGTATAAGTGCTGTTGCTACGGCTCAAGGTTCTTCCGAACTGAATATATCTGTGGTCATACACAGAGTTGATTTGAATAAGGCATTGAATTCCTTGCATCAGGCTTTCTTCTTGTCTGATGTGAAGACCTTATCTGTCTTCCTCGTGGGCACCGGTCTGATAGGAAAAACCTTGATGAGACAGATCGAAAGTCACAAAGCATATCTTCGTTCTTCCCGATCATTGGAGGTCGTAGTTGTGGGTATGGCTAATAGTAAAAAGATGATCTTCAATGCTGATGGTTTTTCGCTTTCATCAGCTATGGATCAGCTGAACAAGTCACCGGATAAGATGGATATCACCAAATACATCACTATGATGAATGATATGAATCTAGCCCAAAGTGTATTTGTTGATTGTACATCAAACGAAGAAATTGTAAAGCATTATGCAACTATCTTAGATCACAGTATTTCTATAGTAACACCAAATAAAATAGCAAACAGTGGTAAGATGTCTTCTTACCGCAACCTTCGTGATATTGCAAAACGACGAAATGTACGAATGTTGTATGAAACTAATGTTGGTGCCGGTTTACCTGTGATCAACACTTTAACTGACCTGCTAAATAGTGGAGATAGAATTATTCGTATAGAGGCAGTGTTATCCGGTACCCTATCTTTTATTTTCAATAATTTTAAAGCAGGGGTGAATTTTAGCGAAATAGTCCTTGAAGCACAAAAGAAAGGCTATACAGAACCCGATCCGAGGGTAGACCTTAGCGGAATGGATGTCGCACGAAAACTTCTCATCCTTGCACGTGAGACCGGCATAGAGATGGAATTAAAGGACATAGTGATCCAACAAATATTACCTCAGTCCTGTGTGAAAGCCAAGACAGTTGACCAATTTTTCTCGGAGTTGAAGAAGAACAATAAGATCTTTGAGACTATGAGAAAAGATGCCGAAAAGCAACAAAAGGTATTACGCTTTATCGCATCTCTCGAAAAAGGAAAGGCATCGATAAAGTTATTGCAAGTAGACTCAAAACACCCATTTTATAATCTTGATGGAAGCGATAATATAGTATCCTTCACCACAGAAAGGTACAATGAAAGACCATTGGTTGTAAAAGGTCCGGGTGCAGGAGCGGAGGTAACGGCTGCAGGTGTATTTGCTGAGATTATCAGTCTGGGAAAATATTTTGAATGAGAAAAATTCTTATCCTAAAAACAAAGCGTAAAAATTATTAAATGAAAAAGACCGGTAAGATCATTAAGGTATTTGCTCCGGCTACCGTTGCCAATCTTGGCTGCGGCTTTGATGTCATGGGACTATCGGTTGCCGAGCCCGGAGATGCTGTGGAAGTCAGGCTTAATGATTCAGGGCTTTTAAAGATTATTAAAATTACCGGAGACGATGGTAAATTAACACTTGATCCCCAAAAAAATACTGTCTCTGTTTCAATGATCAATATGTTGAAGCATCTCAATAAGAAAATTGGAGCTGATATCATCCTCAACAAGAATATGCCATTAGGAAGCGGACTCGGATCAAGTGCAGCCAGTTCGGTAGCGGGTGTTTTTGCCTTGAATGAACTGATGGGTCGACCTTTCAGCAGAAAAGATTTGGTGCCTTTTGCCATGGAAGGTGAGAGGATTGCCTGTGGCTCAGCTCATGCTGACAACGTTGCTCCCTGTATGTTGGGCGGGATCATACTCATCAGATCTTATGATCCACTGGAGATCATTTCACTTCCTGTGCCGAAGAATCTTTTTGTCGTTCTGGTGCATCCAAAAGTCGTGGTACTTACACGTGATGCAAGGGCTGTACTACCTAAACAGATCCCCTTGAAGACAGGAATCGCCCAATGGGCAAATACTGCAGCACTAACGGCAGGCTTATATGAATCTGATTATTCACTCATCGGAAGAGCAGTTCATGATCATGTCGCAGAACCGCCAAGGGCCAGGTTATTACCACATTTCAACGAATTAAAAGGAATGGCATTGAAGTCCGGTGCCCTTGCATGTAGTATCAGCGGGTCAGGACCATCTGTTTTTGCACTTTGTGAAGGTGAAGTAATTGCAAAAAAACTGGCAAGGGCAATGAAATCCTTTTATACACGGAACAATATTAGTTCACAAACATTTTATTCGAAAGTCAATACTAAAGGCGTACAAGTCATTTCTTGATTAATAATTTACATGAAATTCTATTCTACTCAGAACAAAAGCACTTTTTATAGCTTGGAGGAAGCAGTTCTTAAGAGCCTTCCGGAAGACAATGGACTTTTTATGCCTGAGTATTTTCCACTCATGCCGCAAGAGTTTTTTAAGAATATTACAGAACTTTCATTTCAGGATATCGCTTCAGAAGTAAGCAGAACTTTTCTCGCCGGAGATATCCCTGATCTTGTCATTGATGAGATCGCACGTGAATCAGTAAACTTTCCGGTGCCTTTGAAGCAGATTGAGGCAGACACAGCCGTTCTTGAGCTCTTTCATGGACCTACTCTTGCATTTAAAGACGTAGGTGCAAGGTTTATGGCACGCGTGATGGCATGGCTAAACAGAGATAAAAGAGATAAGCTCACGATACTGGTTGCAACTTCAGGCGATACGGGAAGTGCAGTTGCAAATGGATTCTTCGGGGTAGAAGGGATAGAAGTAATTATTCTCTATCCTTCAGGAAAGGTAAGTGGACTTCAGGAAAAACAACTGACTACTTTAGGTGGGAACATCACGGCACTTGAAGTAAATGGATCTTTTGATGACTGTCAGAGAATGGTTAAAACTGCTTTTTTGGATACATCTCTTCGCGGATCGTACAGGCTTAGTTCGGCAAATAGTATCAATATAGCCAGACTACTTCCACAATGTTTTTATTATATCGATGCATTCCGGCAAGCCGGAGCAAGGACTGATATAATTTTTTCCGTGCCCAGTGGAAATTTTGGGAACCTCACTGCAGGACTGTTTGCCCAGCGGATGGGCCTGCCTGTTCGTCATTTCATCGCCTCAACGAATGTAAATGATAGCGTCGTACGCTTTTTGCATAGCGGAAATTTCGAAGCCCATGAGACTAAAGCAACCATTTCAAATGCTATGGATGTAGGAAACCCATCTAATTTTGTGAGGATGTTGGACCTTTTCAATAATTCAAGTATAGAAATGAGTAAAAGTTTATCAGCCTATTCTTTCAATGATTCCGAGACCAGGGATGCAATGAATAGAGTTTTCTTAGAAAAGTCCTATACTCTGGATCCTCATGGGGCGGTTGGCTATTTAGGATTGGAAAAATACAAAGAGAAAATTCGTCAGAACTTCTTTGGAATATTTTTGGAAACTGCTCATCCGTCAAAATTTATTGACGTTGTTGAAGAAACCCTGAAATGCAAAGTTACACTTCCCGAAACATTGGCCTGCTTACAGGAAAAAAGAAAAGTTTCAATCAAAATGGATTCGGAATATGTTCATTTTCAAGAATTTTTAATGAACCGGTTGTAATTATAAATCTTTATTTTATCCAATCATTAAGAAAACTTTATTAATATGTAAACTTATTTTAACTTGCCATGATATATAATGCTGATGTTCAGTTGAATTTCAGCAATAACTTATGGTAGATGATAAGATTAATACTCTCGACTTTTTTTACTCTCATTTTTTCATTTGTTGCAACAGCCATTAACCTGAGTGGAAACATCACTGCTAATACTGTTTTGGCAGGAAAAATAAATGTCACTGCGGATGTGGTCGTTTCTTCCGGAACATCCCTGACATTTCTTGATGGTGCAACATTGATTATGTCAGAAGGTGTGTCCATCATCGGCAGATCCGGTTCGAGTCTGATTTTTTCCGGAAGCATGCATTCCGGAATTGAAATCAAGTCTTCAGTCGCCGGTACTTATTGGGGAAAAATTGAAGCTGAAGGTTCCAATGCAACATTGGAGATGGATCACGTGAGCATACAGGGAGGTCACCTTAACATCATTTCAAATGCAAGAGCAATACTTGAAGACTGTTCATTCATGCATTATTTTGTCGGAGATATCCCAATCATCAGAGCAGAGAATGCTGCCGATTTTCAAATGCGACGAAGTATTATCAGCAATTATTATGAAGTAAATATAATCAGCTCTCCTGCATTGATTGAAGATTGTATTTTTCAATTTATGACTGCTGATGGTATTGATTTCGATAATTCTCCTTCAGCCACCATTCTACGCCGTTCAGTTTTTCGTTATGGTAAAGGAACGAACATCGACGCAATAGACTTTGGCAAGGTTGATTTTATGGGCAATGGGTCAATTGGTCTTGTGCAACAGTGTTTGGTCCATGATATATCCGATAAAGGTGTATCAATTGGTGAAGGCGCACAGGAAGTGAGTGTGGAAGGTTGCCTGTTCTATAATTGTGGTGCCGGTATAGCAGTAAAGGATAATTCCTATGGCAGAATTTATAACAACACATTTGTAAACAATGATTTTGCAATCGAGCTTGTTGAAAAGAATCCGGGTCTTGGAGGTGGTCATGGCTATACCTACAATAATATTTTTCGGGATAATGCTTCATCTTTTTATTTAAACAGTACTTCAACAATCGAAGTAAGGTATAGTAACTATGAGGATGCTGTGTATGACACATTGAATTATAATTTCAATTCGGATCCAATGTTTGTTGATCCGGTAAACAGAAATTATCAATTGAGGGAGTACTCTCCTTGCATTGCTGCAGGCTTGAATGAAATGACTATCGGGGCTTATTTTCCTGTAGGAACAGAAATTCCTGTGATGCCGAAGCTCCAGCTTGGAGTTCCAAACTCAATCAGTGTTTATTCCGCAGGAGATACCGTTAACCTGAGCTGGTCCTGCGACTCATTGCCCGGAACGGTAAGTTTGTTGTTTTCGGATGATATGGGAGATAATTGGCAAACAATAGCAACCGGCATTGATGCTTCATTAAGACAATACACTTGGTATGTTCCGGCAATTTATTCCACACGGTGTAAGATAAAAATCAGCGCTGATATTAATCCGGCTATTCAATCAGAAAATTATATTCCCTTTACGATTTCACCTTTATTAAATGATAGCTATTTACCTGACTTTTCAGTTCCTGCCGGTTATTATAATTCAGAAATAAATTTAACACTCAGTTCACAAGCGGGGGATATTATTTATTATTCCCTTGATGGATCTGATCCGAGTGATCGCAGCCTCCTGTACTCTTCACCCATTCGATTAGCTTCTGATTCGATCCCCGCAGGTCAAGCAGAACAAAACATTACTGCAAGCAATGGTCCCAAACAACCCTATTCATACATACGAACAGCTCCTGTATGGCAGAACGGACCCAATCCTGCAATTTGGTATAAGCCTGGTGGTGCCATCAAAAAAGCAAATGTTGTAAAGGCCAGGATTTATCGCCCGGGCGTAGGACTTGGACCAACGGTCACTAAAAGTTATTTTGTTGATTCGCAAATGTTGAATGGCCGGTATACTTTACCCGTCACTTCTCTGGTAACAGATCCTAAAAATCTTTTTGATTTCTATTCAGGAGTGTATATTCCGGGTGTTGACTTCACGGGATACTCTTTCACAGGTAATTATGAAAGAAAGGGCAGAGCCAACGAAAAACCGGGACACATTGAGTATTTTAGTCCAAACGGAAGAAATGAATTTTCTAAGAACATTGGTTTTCGTATTCGCGGTGAATGGATCCGCAGCCTGGGACAAAAGGCTTTAACGATTTTTGCGCGCTCTGAATATGATGAACAAAATGAATTTGACTATGAACTTTTTCCCGGACTGCTGAAGCCCGGCACCAAAATAGTACAAAATAAATATAAGAGATTTGTCCTCAGAAATGCAGGAAGTGAATGGGGTTGGGATATAAATACAATGTGTCTGGATATGCTTTGTCAAAGTTTGTTTGATAAACTTGATCTTAAGTATCAGGCAGGAAATCCTACGGTTGTTTTTCTCAATGGTGAATATTGGGGTCTTCATAATATCAGAGAGCTGAACGATAAAAGGGGTCTGGAATTTTCTTACGGTGTTAATCCGGATAGCGTGATCATGATGGAAGATAATTTCGATGGGCCTTTTCAGATTGTTGAAGGATTTGATGGTGACGTGCAGGAATTCTATAATCTAAGAAATTTCATCCTGCAAAACGATTTGAATATTCCTGCGAATTATGATCTGGTAAAAGAGTTGATGGATATTGACAATTTTATAGATTATTGGGCAGCTACAGTTTTTGCCAACAAGCAAAATACAGATCACAACACTTCCTATTGGAAATTGAGAAACGGACACCCGGGGCCCGGTGTAGCGGAAGCTTTTGATGGCAGGTGGAGATGGATGGCCAATGATTTTGATAGTGGTCTCAACAATCCTGCTGATGATAATCTTGGTGCCATAATTTATATGATGAAAGACTCATTGCTGAAGAGACTTCTTACTTCAAATGAGTTCAGATTAAATTTCATCAACCGCTTTGCTGATCTGCTGAATTCTAATTTCTCAACAAATCATTTCATCAGACGTATCAATTATTATCAGGATCTTCTTGATCCGGAAATCGAAGAACACATAGCACGCTGGGGGACACCATTAAACAAGTCTTTATGGGAACAAACCCTCGACAGATTTAGACTTTTTGCTACAGAACGCCCCATTCATCAACGTGATCAAATCATGACCAGATTCAACGTTCCTGATCAGCATGAGCTTATAGTTGATGTCAGCGATCGTGCAATGGGAACTATTCAGGTTAATAGCTTAAAAATTAATCAAGCTTTGCCCGGAGTTGATACGCAAGTTTATCCTTGGAAAGGAACTTACTTTGAAAATGTTCCTGTCAGTGTTTCTGCGCAGCCATATTCAGGCTATAAATTTTTTATGTGGGCCGAGACAGGGGAGACAAATCCAAATCTTATATTGGATTTGCAGAGTGATATTAGCCGTACTGCAGTATTTAGATGGGATCCAAATGAAAGCATTTTTACAAAAAGCATATTTCCTAATCCTCTCAAAGGCTCGGTATTGAATATTGTAACAGCATCACAGATTTCTATTTATGACCTTACAGGAAGACTAATTTTAGAGACCAAAGATGAAGTGTACTCGGTAGATCTGACTAATCTGAATGCAGGTGTATACTTGGTCAGGCTGAATGGAGGAGATGCAATTTCTTTTGTTAAACTTTAGATCACCGGGTCCTTGCTGCCTGAGGATTTGTCATTCCGCGGATACAAGCAACTCTAAAACAATATCTTCTTTTTTCGTATCTTTGCAGTCTTCGGGGCTGACAGGAATTGACAGCTTGTGAAATTGATAAGTAAGCATGCCGAGCGCGGTTAGCATTCTCGTTAAACAATGCTTTCAACAGCCTAACTGGCAACACTGACTACGCGTTAGCCGCTTAATCCAAGATTAATCTGCTTTCTATCCCGGGGAGACCTGCTTACCCGTTTTCTCATCAGGGGTATCATATGGTAAGTGCTATGCAACAGGGTTCTAATGTTGCAGGTAAGTCCACTTGAACTACGTTTTTAGATAGCGCGTGTTACGAAGTCTAAAGGCCGACAATAAAATAACACTAAGCATGTAGAAAGTTTATTGATTGCTTGTCTGGACGCGGGTTCAAATCCCGCCAGCTCCACAATGAAAAAGCTCTTCAGAATTTCTGAAGAGCTTTTTTCTTTTATTGGATCGAATTAATTGAGGCTTGGGTCTTCAGGAAAATTTGCCAGTATTGCATACTGACTTCCCATCGTTCTTAAGACTTGTCCCCATAGCTCTTCCGGTTGTGTCGAAAAGGCAAAGTCTTTTTTACACTTTGAAACCAGCCAGGTGCGTCCTTTTAATTCTGCATCAAGCTGACTAGGTTCCCAGCCACTATATCCTGCAAAAAATCTTATCTCTGATTTATTAATTTGATTGGTGTCAATCAATAATTTCAACATCTCAAGACTTCCGCCCCAGTAAATACCGGGTAGAATCATTTTGCTTCCTTCAAGTTTATCCCCTAGCGTATGTAGGAAATGTATTGTATCCGTTTGGACAGGGCCGCCGAAATACAAAGGCATATCAAAGGGTGGAAAGTCTTCCAGGGCATCATTTAAGGTCAGATCCGTAGGCTTGTTTAGAATAAAACCAACGCTTCCTTCCATTCCATGTTCCCCAAGCAGAATGACTGATCTTTTAAAGTAGGAGTCAAGGAGAAACGGTTCTGAAACCAATATACGCCCGACTTCCGGTTCTAGATGTACAGATCTTCTCATGTTTCATGTTTAAGATGACCGGCATTTTACTTTTTTGACTCATAAAGAGACTTAAGTAAAACGCCTGATACAGGTGTTTGTTTATGTATGTATTTTACCCCAAAAAAGGGACATTGTTTATCAAGAATTCCTTCAAAACTTACAGCGTTTAATGGAGGCCAAATCTCATATTCAGACTAATAGTCACCCAAAAGGGGTATTTTAGACCAATTTCTGTCTTTTTATGGCTACATCTTTCAGAATGATTAATTTTATCCCTTTCCCGAAATCCAGCCTGTTTGCATAAATTCCTAGCACAAAAAATTATCCTATGAGTAAACTACGCCTGACAATAAAGAATTTACGGACAGATTTTTTTTCAAGATCATTCGATCGTAAAGATGTTTCATCAAGTCCTTTCAGGCAATTTGAAAAATGGATGTCTGACGCTTTAAAAGCTAAAATTCAGGAACCCAATGCAATGACATTGGCCACGGTCAATGATGAAGGTCAGCCGGATGCAAGAGTTGTTCTGCTGCGGGATGTATCTGCTAAAGGCTTTTCGTTCTTTACAAATTATCATAGCAAGAAAGGAAAGGATGTGGAGTCACGTACAAAAGTATGCCTGAACTTTTATTGGCCTGAAGTCGGAAGACAAGTTCGTATTCATGGATCGATCTCAAAATTACCGGCAAAAGATTCTACCGAATATTTTCATTCCCGTCCAAGGGAAAGCCAGCTTGGTGCATGGGCATCTCAGCAGAGTGAAGAATTAAACAACCGTAAGGAACTGCTGCTAAGACTCGAGAAGATCGAAAAAAAATACAAAGGGAAGATCGTTCCGCGACCTTCATATTGGGGTGGCTATGTAGTGAAACCGACATGGATAGAATTCTGGCAGGGAAGACAAAGCCGACTACATGATAGAATTGTTTACAAAAAACTCGGCTCAGGGAAGTGGAAAATTTTTCGCTTGAATCCTTGACCCCAAAAAAACTACTTGAACAATTCTTCACCTTAAGTGTTTAATTGTGTTTTCCTCCTGGTAAATCTTAACTCACTCATGCCTTCCAGAATAATTATTTTAATTTTAATACTGCTTGCCATTGATCTGTATGTATTTCAAGGGGTTCGCTTCCTGATGCATCACAAGTCCATGCAAACTCAAAGATGGCTTGGAATTGGATTCTGGTCAATTACACTTTTGTCTATAACTCCAATTGTAATTGCACAGTTTGTCGACTGGCAAAGCTGGCCTAAAATGTTACGCACAATCACTTTCTCGATGGTTGTAATCATCTACCTTTCTAAGTTATTTGTTTTACTGTTTTTAATTCTTGATGATATCCTTCGCCTTATACGCTGGATCGGTACCTGGGTGGGTAAAAAAATTAGTACAGATCAATCAAATACAACATCTCCGACAATTCGTATCTCTCGCATTGATTTTCTGGTTAAGCTTGGTTTTTTTGTAGGTGCTATACCATTTGTTTCCATGATTTATGGGATGATTGGAGGTGCATATGACTATAAAGTAAGAAGGGTGAAATTAAAAATTCCCTCTCTGCCGGATGGATTTGAAGGCTTTAGATTTGTTCAGATCTCTGATCTGCATACGGGGAGTTTCATGAGTACTGATCATCTAAAAACGGCTGTTGATCTTATCATGAAGGAAAAACCGGAGGCAATTTTTGTCACCGGAGACCTGGTAAATAACCTTCACACCGAAGCTCTTCCTTACCGTGATATTTTTTCATCCATGAAAGCTCCACTCGGAGTTCATTCCGTTTTCGGAAATCATGATTATGGAGATTATCACAAGTGGGAAAGTATAGAAGACAAAATTAATAATTTACAATCATTAAAAGCATTTCAAAAAGAGGTAGGTTGGAATCTTTTGCTGAATGATCATACTTTTCTTGAACGCAATGGAGAAAAAATTGGACTGATCGGAGTAGAGAACTGGAGTTCCAGAATGAATTTTCAAAAGTATGGTGATATGAACGCCTCCACAAAGCACATGGAGCCTGCTGCTTTTAATATTTTACTTTCTCATGATCCTTCTCATTGGGATGCCGAGGTTACCGAAAAGTATAGATACATCAACCTGACACTTAGCGGACATACTCATGGAATGCAATTTGGAGTTGACATTCCGGGATTCAAATGGAGTCCTGTTCAGTATGTCTATAAGCAATGGGCGGACCTTTATCAAAAAGGATCGCAGTACCTGTATGTGAACAGGGGACTAGGTTTTCTGGCCTATCCGGGTAGAGTTGGTATCTTGCCTGAAATTACAGTATTTGAATTAAGTAAGGCTTAGATTTTATGATCAGCAAGCAACAAATTAAAAATATTATTGCTTTACACCAGAAGAAGGCAAGAAGAAATGAAAAATTATTTCTTGCCGAAGGAGATAAGACCGTTGCGGATTTGCTTTCATCTGACTGGAATATAAGATTGCTTTGTACTACTGATTCTGTCGGACAGGAACTGCGGACATTAATTAAGGAGAAGTACAGTGGTGAGCACCTCGAAGTGAGTTCAGATGATATGGATCGAATCAGTCCGCAGACGGCACCGCAGGGCATCCTGGCTGTCGTTCATCAACGGGAATTTCGGTTTGATATTACCGATTTCAGGGACCAGCTAGTTCTGGTCCTTGACGATGTTCAGGACCCGGGAAATTTGGGCACAATCATTAGAATTGCACACTGGTTTGGAATAAAACATATTGTAGCTTCCGAGAAAACTACTGAATGTTATAATCCCAAAGTGGTACAGGCAAGTATGGGATCTTTATTTAGAACGGCTATTTATTATATGGATCTTGAAGAATTGTTCAGGCTCAATAAAGAGGTATTGCATTTTCCTGTGTATGGAACCTTAATGGACGGAGAAAATATTTTCGAAAGCAAATTGGAGAACCGCGCATTTTTAGTTTTTGGTAATGAAGCAGCGGGACTTTCAGAATTGGTTAAGGCAGAAGTTTCAAACGCAATAAGGATTCCTTCATACGGAAATGAAAGAGAAGCAAGGCCGGATTCTTTGAATGTAGCTATTGCTGCTGGAATTGCCTGTGCAGAATTCAGGCGGAGGATCTCCGGATAGAATTATATCGGATTGAGTAACTCTGCTAAAATAAATTTCCTTGGAATATAAAATTAAAGAACAGGAGCAGCCATTCCGTTCTTTCCCACTTTGTCTTTGTAAAAGTCCTGCATAATGATGGCATCCTTTTCTAAATCTCCACAAGTATAAAAAGGTTCGGCAAAAAAGACAGTTTTTCTCTTGTAGTCGATGCCGGCCATTACTATCGGGATTCCTGCCTTTGAAGCGATGTAATAAAATCCGGTTTTCCATCGTTCAGTTTTTTTTCGGGTGCCTTCGGGAGCTATAGCTACTACGAAATGATCTTCTCTGGCGATGATCCCGGCTACTTCATCAACCATGTTGGTTGACTTACTGCGGTCGACTGGGAAACCGCCTAGTTTTTTAAAAAGCCATCCAAGTCTGGATTCGAACAATTCTTTTTTTCCCAGAAAATTCGATTTGAATTTCATGATGCTTCGAACTGCCACGCCGATGGGGAAATCCCAGTTGCTGGTATGAGGAGCAACAATGATGATATATTTATTAATGTTTCTTGGCACATCACCGGAAACTTTCCAGCCTAAAATTTTAAATGCAAGTAGAAATATAAATCGCATTTCGATCAGTTCAGATTGTTGATAGCTTCAGCGCATCGTTCTCCATCCATGGCAGCTGACACTATGCCTCCTGCATAACCTGCACCTTCTGCACATGGAAAGAGGCCCTTTACCTGAGGATGCTGTAAAGTTTCTTTGTCACGCGGAATGCGAACAGGCGAAGATGTTCTGGATTCGGTTGCGACAAGCACTGCTTCATTAGTATAATAGCTCTTCATTTTTTTTCCGAATTCTTTCAAGCCCTGACGAAGTGCAGCACTGACTTCCGAGGGTAAGGTATCATCTAGGTGCACTGAGCTGAGTCCGGGTATATATGAGCAATTAGGTAATGTTGCAGAAAGTTTATTGTCGACAAAGTCTACCAACCTCTGCGCCGGAGCTTTGAGCTTTCCGCCTCCTGAAAGATACGCTTTTTGTTCTACCAGTTCTTGAAATTTCATGGCAGCAAGTTCCCCGTGTTTTGAGAATGGTATAAAATCTTTTTCTCCCACACTTACCACCATACCTGAGTTGGCAAAAGGGTTGTTGCGCTTTGATGGTGACCAGCCATTGACTACAATTTCATTTTCTCTGGTCGATGCAGGGGCTATGATCCCACCCGGACACATACAAAAGGAATACACGCCACGATTGCCAACTTGTGCAGCAAGAGAATAACTGGCAGGTGGGAGGTAAGGGTTGCGACTTGTACAATGGTATTGAACAGTATCTATAATACTTTGTGGATGCTCTATTCTTACTCCCAGTGCGAATGGTTTTCGTTCGATTCTGATTTTCTTCTTTTCGAGCAATTCGAAAATATCTCTTGCAGAATGACCGGTTGCCAGAATAAGACATTTGGCATTTATTTCATTCTGTTCAGAGGTATTAACATTTTCAACTAATATCCCACTAATCTCGTTTTTTATGAGAATAATATCGGTCATTCTGGTTTCAAAATGTATTTCTCCACCGGCTTGAATTATAGTCTCACGAATTGCCTGTACTACCTTCGGCAATTTGTTAGTGCCAATATGTGGATGAGCGTCAATAAGAATATCCGGTTCGGCACCATGCATTACCAGTATATTGAGGATCCTTCTGATGTCACCACGTTTCCCTGATCTGGTGTATAATTTTCCATCCGAATATGTTCCCGCGCCTCCTTCACCAAAACAATAATTTGAGTCAGGATCTACTTTTCCATCTTTGTTAATGGCAGCCAGATCACGGCGCCTCTTACGAACATCTTTGCCTCGTTCAATAACGATTGGTTTGTAGCCAAGTTCTATCAGCCGAAGTGCGGCAAACATTCCTGCAGGTCCGAATCCTATTATGAGTACTTCAGGTTTTCCGGAAACATCTTTGTCAAAATGAAAAAGTGTTTCAGGTCCGGGTTTTGGAGACGGTGCTTCATCGATAAATATTTCAGTTTGCAGACGAATCTTGACGATGTTCGCTCTGGCATCAATAGATCGTTTTAAAATATTAAGCGCCTTGATCCTTGATGGCGGAATCTTTAGTTCGACACATGCCTTCCTGAATACTTTAGCTTCGTCTGCCGCCTCTTCGGGAAGAAGGACAAGCTCGAGTTGTTTGACCATGAAGTTAACGCTATTTGATTAGCGGCTGTTTATTCAAATGTAAATGAAACTAAAAACACTTTTGACTTTAGTCCTGAAATGGACTTAGCAAATGGAGTGTTTTCTTCAACCAGCAAATTATTTAATCCGTTAAACATTTTTATCTCCGGAGAAAATTTAAAGTAGGTCATGTAAAAGTCGAATCCAACACCAATTTCATATCCGTAGTCATATTTTTCAAGCTTCACGATATCCTTATCCTTGTTAAGAACTTTTGCCTGAGAGATCATATCCATCGAGTAATGCCCCCCGGCAACTACATATACTCTGTAATTGTTGACTCTGTCTGATTTGAATTTCAAGTTAAGTGGAAATTCCAGGTAAGTGGATTCAATGGTTTTTGTAATGAAATCCCCCGAGCCACCACCATAATTGAATGAGTATTCCAGATTTCTTTGTGCAAATGACAAAGCCGGTATGAAACGAAGATCCCAATGCTCCCCTAATCTAAGATTGCTCACTATCCCTAGATTTAATCCGATTACACCTTGCGGTTCTATACTGTAAATTGAATCCTGCGTTTTAAAATCTGCAACTTTCAATACCCTGAAAGTGCTGTTGTTTAACCCAAGGGTAAACCCAAAATGAATTTTTTGTTTATCATATTTCGGAAGATTGATTGGAACACGATTGAGTTGCGCATCACAATTTTTGATAAACAGAAATAGAAACATAGCAAGAGCAAGAAGGCAGGTCTTGCAAATTCTCTTAAACATACTCCTGCTATTGTGTTGTTTCATTTTTATTTTATTCCGGTATAAATGGTTGCAATTCCGAAAGTAAGTGTTTTGATAGCAACTTCCTTATAACCGGTTTGCTTCAATATGGTTGCAAAATTTTCTCCTTCAGGAAATGCTTCAACAGATTTATTCAGATAAGTGTAAGCTACAGGATCTTTTGAGATCATATTTCCGAGCCATGGACAAATTTTTGACGAATAAAATGAGTAAAGAGATTTGATAAATGCTGATTTAGGTTTAGAAAACTCCAGGATAACTACTTTGCCTCCAGGCTTCAGAACACGAAGCATCTCAGAAAGACCTATCTCAAGGTGTTCAAAATTTCGCACCCCAAAGCCAACGGTTACAGCATCGAATTTATTGTCTTCAAAAATAAGTTTCTCTGAATCTGATTCGAGAAGCTCGATTTTATGTTGCAGATTTTTTTTACGTATTTTTTCTCTCCCGATTTTCAACATATCTTCAGAGATATCTATTCCGAAAACTTTCAGTGGGTTCAGTCTCAATGCTGCAATGGCAAGATCGGCTGTTCCGCTGGCGACATCAAGAATTAATTGAGGCTGATGTTTTTTCAGCATCGAAATAGTTTTTCTTCTCCAGTATCTGTCAATGCCGAACGATAGAAAATGATTCAAAAAATCATAGCGCCATGCAATGCTGTTAAACATTTTGGCAACTTGCTGCTTCTTGTTGAGCTTACTATCCTCATACGGTGTAACTGTGCCGGACATATCAAATAAGTTTCAGGTTCTGCGCTTCAGCAATGAGTTGTTCTCTCTCTACCGGCACGACACCAACTTTTTCACAAACCAATCCACCTGCAAGGTTTGCCAGAGTTGCCATTTTTACGGATCCGGTATTAAGTGCAAGGCATAGTGCAGCAACCCCTATAACTGTATCACCTGCTCCTGAAACATCTGCAATGTTCCTAATATGTGCAGGGATAATTTGTTCATGCTTATGGTCAATCAATAAAACACCTCTCTCTGATAGTGTTAGTAATACAGTATCTAAATTATGTTCTTTTCTGATTTTTTGAACCGCTGCAATTATATCTTCCAGATTTCCTTTCTCGAGGTCGAGTTTCATTCCTTCCCGGAGTTCTTTCAGATTTGGTTTAAAAAGAGTTATGTTTTTGTAATGGTTGAAGTTTCTTTTCTTGGGATCAACGGCTATTGGAATTTTATGCTTCTGGGCTATCTTGACGACTTGTTCAATAAGCTGCTTTGAGATCACACCTTTGTCATAATCTTCGATAACGATCACATCAATATCAGATTTATCGAGGATATTGCTGATTCGCTCTACAAGTCTTTTTCTGTCCGATATTGAGATGTCTTCATCTTTTTCTTCGTCAACTCTCAGCATTTGATAATTGTTGCCGATAACTCTTGTCTTTTTTGTGGTCGGTCTGTCAGGGCTCTGCACCAATCCATCAGGGCTCATTTTCATTTGCCGGAGGATCTCAATAAAAGTTCTCCCGTTGAGATCATTTCCAATGACAGAACATAAAATCGGTGTGGCACCCAGTGATTGAATATTTATGGCAACGTTTGCTGCGCCACCAAGACGATTTTCGCGTTTTGTAACTGAGACAATGGGAACAGGAGCTTCAGGCGAAATCCTGTCTACCTTACCCCATAAATACGCATCGATCATCACATCTCCGATGATAAGCACATTTACTTTTTTGAAATCTTCAAAAAGTTGAGGTATAGTTCTTGATTTAATTTTTGCCAAAATTATTTTTAATTATTTTCAATGAAACTATTGAATCGAAATATGAAACCTTACAGATCTACTGTAATTGACTCAAAGCAACTTTAATTCTACTCATTGCCTCTTTGAGCTTTTCGTCTGAAGCAGCATAAGATATTCTAAAACATCCCGGCGATCCGAATGCATCTCCTGTAACTGTACTTACATGTGCTTTATGCAATAAATACATGCATAAATCTGTTGAGTTTTTAATAACATCTTCACCATCTTTCTTGCCAAAATACGAACTCACGTCAGGGAATACATAAAATGCACCTTTAGGTTCATTAACGATTAACCCCGGTATTTCTTTTAACAGTGAGATTACCAGATCGCGCCGACGATGAAAGGCTGCTTTCATTTCATCTGTTGGTTTGATATTTCCGCTAATGGCAGCTTCTGCAGCTTTTTGTGAAATTGATGATGCAGCTGAAGTAAATTGTCCTTGTATTTTATCACAGGCAGCAGCTATGAATTTTGGTGCACCAATGTAGCCAATGCGCCATCCGGTCATCGCATAGCCTTTTGATACTCCATTCACGACGATCACACGATCTTTTATATTTTCAAACTGTGCAATGCTTTGGTGTTTATCTAAAAAATTAATATGCTCATAGATCTCATCAGAGAGAATAAACACGTTGGGGTGTTTTTCAAATATGCCGGCAAATGCTCTTAATTCTTCTTTCGTATATACACTTCCTGTAGGGTTGCAAGGGGAAGAAAAAATAAAAAGCTTCGTCTTTGGAGTGATCGCTTTTTCCAATTGTTCCGGAGTAATTTTAAAATCCGTTTCAATGCTTGCCTTGATCGGGATTGTTTTTCCTTCGGCAAGTTTTACAATTTCTATATAACTTACCCAATAAGGTAAAGGAATGATCACCTCATCACCAGGATTAACCAAACTCAGCACAACATTCGCAATGCTTTGCTTTGCACCGGTTGAAACCACTATCTGGTCAGGACTGAGATCAAGATTATTTTCCCTTTTGAATTTATCTGATATAGCTTTGCGTAGTTCGGCATAACCTGAAATAGGCGGATAGAAAGTATATCCTTCGTCGATGGCTTTCTTGGCAGCCTCCCTGATATGCTCAGGAGTGATAAAATCGGGCTCACCTAAACTAAGATTGATAACATCGAAACCTTTAGCGGTTAATTCCCTGCTCATCTTCGACATCCCGATAGTCTGACTCTCAGAAAGCAATTCAAGTCGTTTTGACAATAGATTTTGTTCCATAGAAGGCTGCAAACCTAAAGATTCCTCTTGAATAGGCAAAGAAGCATCTTCTGCTATTGTGCCAATTCTATTCATAATATGTTGTGATAGGAGGTCGATTTGCGGATCGTACAACAAAATGTCCGCTAATTGGTTATAATGATCATCGCATATTCAAACAAGCTATCTCTTGAAAGACCTGATATTTAGTCTGATTATTACCGTATTCTCAATGATATGCAGTATTTTCTATTGGATTGTCGGCTCCGGAAATTTTTATTTTCTTGCATCCCGGGCTGATTATGGCAGAATTTAAGGTCTTGGCACGAAAATGGACTCACTAGGATCACTTGCAGAAATTTGAATATCTCTGCCATATTGTCGTTAATAATCTCTGAATAATTATAATTATGAGTGACCAGAATTTACTTAATCCGCTAGATCTCAGCAATATCATAGATGATGACTCTGAGTTTATCCCTCTGCTTTCACAAGAGGACGAAGATCAGATGAATCAGCAGGATGTACCGGATATTTTATCGATACTGCCACTTCGTAATACTGTCTTGTTTCCGGGCGTAGTCATACCGATAACTGTCGGACGGGATAAATCAATAAATCTCATTAAAGACGCTTATAAAGGTGACAAAGTTATTGGAGTCGTAGCACAGAAAGATGTAGCTATTGAGGATCCAAGTTTTGAGGAGTTGAATCCCGTCGGTACAGTCGCTCATGTGCTGAAGATGTTGAGGATGCCCGATGGTAATACAACAATCATCATCCAGGGGAAAAGACGCTTTCGACTTGATAAGTGCGTGCAGACGGAGCCCTATATCCGCTGTAGTGTAAAGGCCTTTCCGGAAACCAAAGGAAGCATTCAGGATAAGGAATTCATGGCTACTGTTGGCTCACTGAAGGATCTTGCATTGCAGATCATTCAACATTCTCCGAATATTCCTTCTGATGCTGCATTTGCCATAAGAAATATAGAAAGCCAGACCTTTCTGATCAATTTTATCTCATCCAACATGAATTTGGATGTTAGCACTAAACAAGAGTTACTCGAAATAGAGGATCATAAGAAACGTGCTACTAAAGTTCTGGGTTTGCTCACTAAAGAATTGCAAATGCTGGAGTTGAAGAATCAGATACAGAGTAAAGTCCGTACTGATATTGATAAGCAGCAACGTGAATATTTTCTTAATCAACAACTCAGAACCATACAGGAAGAACTGGGCGGCTCTACTCCCGACAGAGAAGTTGCTGAATTAAGAGAACGTGCCAAGAAGAAAAAATGGAATAAATCTGTTGCTGAGATTTTCAATAAAGAATGTGATCGTATTTCCAGAATGAATCCTGCAGCAGCAGAGTATTCTGTAATACTGAATTACCTTGAATTACTTTTAGACCTTCCATGGAACGAATTTACAAATGACAACTTTGATCTTAAGCACGCACAGCAAGTACTCGACAAGGATCACTATGGTCTGGAAAAAGTGAAGGCAAGAATTTTGGAGTATCTGGCGGTTTTGAAATTGAAGCGCGATATGAAATCCCCGATCATGTGCCTATACGGACCTCCGGGTGTTGGAAAAACGTCCTTGGGAAAATCCATAGCTAAAGCTCTTGGAAGAAAATACGTGCGCATGTCCTTAGGCGGCTTACGTGACGAAGCAGAGATTCGCGGACATCGTAAAACTTATATTGGTGCCATGCCCGGCAGGATCATACAGAACCTGAAGAAATCCAAGTCGAGTAATCCGATTTTTGTACTTGATGAGATTGATAAGCTAGGCAATGATTTTCATGGAGACCCATCATCAGCATTACTCGAAGTACTCGATCCTGAACAAAACAATACTTTCTACGATAACTATGTAGAGATTGATTATGATCTTTCAAATGTGCTTTTTATCGCTACGGCAAATTCTTTAAGTCGTGTTCAACCTGCATTGATGGATAGAATGGAAATTATCGAGATCAATGGCTACACCTTAGAAGAAAAAGTACAAATTGCGATCAAGCACCTTATGCCAAAGCAACTTGAAGCTCATGGTGTCAAGAAAAATCAGGTGAAAATTTCTGCTAAGTTGATTGAGTATATCATAGACAACTACACACGTGAATCCGGAGTAAGAGGACTAGAGAAGAAATTAGCCGCTGTTGTTCGGGGTATAGCTAAGCAGGTAGCGATGGAAGAGAAGTACAATCCGGTTCTTACAGAAGAAGATGTGCACAGGATCCTTGGCGCAACAATTTTTCATTCAGATAAAAAGCAAAGTAATGAAGTTGCCGGAGTAGTTACGGGGCTTGCATGGACTTCTGTTGGTGGTGATATTTTGTTTGTTGAAGCAAGTATCAGCAGGGGAAAAGGAAAGCTTACACTCACGGGTAACCTGGGTGATGTAATGAAAGAATCAGCTGTTATTGCATTGGCTTACCTGAAAGCACATGCCGGTAATCTTGATCTTGACTACAGGATTTTTGATCAGTGGGACATTCACATACACGTTCCTGAAGGAGCGACACCAAAAGACGGACCTTCGGCCGGAGTTACGATGCTTACAGCATTAGCATCTGCTTTTACTCAAAGAAAAGTGAAGAGCGGCCTTGCTATGACAGGTGAAATTACACTTCGTGGAAAAGTGTTACCTGTTGGTGGAATCAAAGAAAAGATTCTTGCAGCACGACGTGCCGGAATAAAAGATATTGTACTTTCAGAGCATAATAAAAAAGACATTGACGAGATTTCATCTGAATACTTGAAAGGTCTTCGTTTTCATTATGTAAAAGAAATGATCGAAGTTATAGACTTTTCTCTTACCAAAGAAAAGGTTAAGGAAGCCCTCGATGTGAGATATTTTCCGGAATCGAAATCCGAGAAAAATGGATTTGAAGAACTAACAGCCGGGAATATTAAGAAACAGATCGTAAAGGGCAAATAATATAAGCAAAGACGATCAGCGCTATCCTTATTTTATTTTCTATTATTTGTAATTCTTCTTGCCTACTATGAAAAACGCAAAGACTGCTTTAATCGCCGGCTCAACAGGATTAGTAGGCAGAGAGCTCTTATTATTGTTGATAGAAGATAAGAGTTATGAAAAGATCATTGCCTTTGTTCGTAAAGAAAATAGCTACCGTCACGAAAAATTAGTCCAGGTTATAACGGATTTCAATAATCTGAATGAAGTGTCAAAACATTTTAAAGGGGTAGATGAGGTATTTTGCTGTTTAGGAACCACGATGAAAAATGCAGGCAGTAAAGAGGCTTTTAAAAAAGTTGACCTTGATTATCCGCTTGCATTGGCAGAACTGGCAGACAAGAATTCATGTGAAGGTTTCTATTGTATCAGTTCTATGGGTGCGGATTCAAAATCAAGGGTTTTCTACAACAGGGTAAAAGGTCTGATGGAAGAAAAGGTGTCGAGCTTGAAAATTCCATCGATATATTTCTTCAGACCATCGCTCTTGATAGGCTATCGTGAAGAGGTAAGGATAGCTGAACGAATTGCAATTGCTTTGTTCCGGGCTCTTGCTTTTATTTTTTGGGGACCTTTAAAAAATTTAAAAGGAATTACAGCAGTAAAAGTAGCATCAGCTATGAAACAGGCAGCCAAGGAAAGCCGGCCGGGAGTCAACGTGATATTATCAGGAGCTATGCAGGAGGCATAGAGATAAATTCCACCAAATTTATTATCGGCTAACCATTCATCGAAACGAGGAACTCCTCATTCGATTTCGTGCCCCGCATTTGGGTAAGTAAGAACTCCATTGCTTCCAATGGGTTCATGTCAGCGAGGTGATTACGAAGTATCCACATCCTCTGAAGAGTTTCTTTATCCAATAGCATGTCTTCACGTCTTGTGCTGGAAGCTACCAGATCAATAGCAGGGAAGATTCGCTTGTTGCTCAGTTTCCTGTCGAGTTGGAGTTCCATGTTACCGGTACCCTTGAATTCCTCAAAGATAACCTCATCCATACGTGAACCTGTATCAATGAGAGCTGTCGCCAGGATAGTCAGACTACCACCATTTTCAATTTTTCTTGCTGATCCAAAAAAGCGTTTTGGCTTATGAAGAGCATTAGCTTCGACACCTCCGGATAATACTTTACCACTTGCAGGTGCAACTGTATTATATGCACGAGCTAATCTCGTAATGGAATCCAGAAGAATTACAACATCATGCCCGCATTCGACCATACGTTTTGCTTTTTCCAAAACTATATTGGCGATCTTAACGTGACGTTCAGCAGGCTCATCGAAGGTAGAAGCAACAACTTCAGCTTTTACGCTTCTGGCCATGTCTGTAACTTCTTCAGGGCGCTCATCTATCAGGAGGATGATCATATACACCTCCGGATGATTAGCAGCAATAGCATTTGCCACATCTTTCAGGAGCATGGTCTTACCTGTCTTAGGTTGTGATACTATAAGACCACGTTGTCCTTTACCGATAGGTGTGAACAGATCCATGATCCTCGTTGAGAATGTTGTATTGGGTCCGCTCAGGTTGAGTTTTTCCTGAGGGAAGAGAGGTGTGAGAAAGTCAAAGTGAATGCGATCCCTGACAATAGCAGGGTCCTGACCATTTATATAATCTACCTGGGTGAGAGGGAAATATTTTTCACCCTCGCGCGGAGGACGAACCATACCGCGCACTGTATCACCGGTTTTTAAGCCAAATAGTTTTATCTGAGATTGTGATACATATACATCATCAGGAGAGGTGAGATAATTAAAATCACTGGAGCGTAAAAAACCAAAGCCATCAGGCATAGTTTCAAGTACACCTTCAGCTTGTATGATAGAATCAAGTTCAGTTGGGATCTCTACAGGTGGGGGTGTATTCGGACGTTGTCTGAAATTTCTGTCATTCTCCGGTTGTCTCGGCTGAGCATTGCGATTGGGATGTTCGCTGCGTTGTACAGGTGGAGCTTGTACCGCCGGAGCAGGAGGTCTGGTGGCCGGAACTTTTACACTAGGTTCAAGGACTACAGCTTCCGGTTTGCCTTTTGAATCAGACTTAGCAGGGATAACGCGCTTTCGTTTAGGTCTGCTCTTGCTCGATCCGCCTGGTTCATCGACTTCTTCAACAGGTTCTGCCTCTTTTACTTCAACTTTTTCAGCCGGAGCAAATTTTGAAACCAAGGAGTCTTTAATAGAGTTGCTCGCCTGAGGATTCAATGCTTGTTGGTCGAGGATTTTGTAAATGAGTTCTTGCTTGCGAAGTTCATCGTAGTTAGGAATACTCATTAATCGTGCAATTTCTTTTAGCTCGTTCACGAGCTTGTCATTCAATTCAAGAATATCGTACATGAAAAATTTTGGATTTGTTTTTGCAAGATGTCAGGCTGACAGATGCTTTGCTGAATTGCTTATAGGCTCTTTAAATAGAGCATGAAATGTTAATAATATTAAGGTAAAATAGAGGGTTTTGAAACCGTATGATGAACGGGGAGAAATCGGGCGGAAGCGTAAAAAATCCGAACCGACGTTGAATTATGCGGCAAGTATACGTTCTTTTGTGTACTTGTACAACAAATGTATTAAAAAATATTTGAAATAATTACTTCTGTGTTTAACGTTTGTTTCGGTATTATTGTTTCGGATTTCAGAACCCTAGAATTCCTCAAAAAACCGAAAAATTCAATGATTCAACGCATACAATCCATCTTTCTGTTAATTGTTGTCATCCTATCTGCAGTTCTCCTTGTCGTACCTGTTTACGAATTGCATGACTTTTCAAGGATTGATCCTGATGGGATGATCAAGACGTTTAACATCTCAGATAATACCTTACTGATGATCCTGAATTATGCTATCGGGATATTGGCATTTGTTACGATATTTATGTACAAGTGGAGGAATGTACAAATCCGCATGTGCAATATCGGATTGCTTCTTACCTGTCTGCTCATTGGACTTCTCTTTTTTGTTGCGGATACGATGTCTTCCAATATGAACCAAAGGGTTCAATATAAATATGGAAGTTATCTTCCTCTGATCGAACTGGTGTTTTTGTTTTTAGCTTCCCGCTACGTTAAAAAAGATGAGGAGATGGTTCGGTCTGCTGATCGCTTGCGTTAGACATTCTCAATTTCTCCCCGCTGTCCGAGTTCTACGACCCTTACATTTTCTATCTTCTTTCCATTGACAGAAAACTTCAATAAAGTTCGGATCTTGTGAAAGCCATGTTTTCCGGCGGCACCGGGGTTCATGTGTAAAAGCTTATTGATTTTATCCGGCATCACTTTTAAAATATGTGAATGTCCGCAAATGAAAAGATCGGGTTTAAGTTCTTGAATTTTATTTTTCAGTTTTGACGGGTAATTCCCGGGATAGCCACCTATATGTGTTATAAACACTTTCAATTTCTCACATTCAAATACCAGATCTTCAGGGAAACTCATTCGTAATTTTGTTCCATCAATATTTCCATACACAGCCTTCAGGGGTTTTAGGCTTTCGAGCTTTTGGGCTAGTTCGATGTCACCAATATCACCGGCATGCCAGATTTCATCACAATCTTCAAGGTGACTGATGATTCTTTCATCAATGTAGCCATGTGTATCGCTGAGTAGTCCAATATTGGTCAAATGAGAATATGCTTTAAGAATTTAATTATTAATAAAAGAGTGTCAGATCTTTTCGATCTCTGAATTCAGAAGCCATCCCACATTTCCGTTAAGTAGTTTTATTTTCTTCCATTCATTAAGTTCATCGAGCACTTCTACTTTAGTTCCTTCATGTATGATGAATAGATCATTGCCCTTTGAGTCCGGTGAGCTTTTTACATATACACTTGCCGACATAACGATTGCATTTTCCTGCACAACATTTTGCGAATGACTTCTGGCAGTTATAAGGAAAGCAATCAGGAAAATGAATAGGCATACACCTGCCAGTATGAATCCTGATTTTCTGACCCTGACTGACCCTCCGAACAGGAAAATGAGAGCAAAAATTAAGCTGAGCCAAAGTATGGCTATTAGCACTTTGCACCAATTGTCCGTACTCATTAAAGTAGTCAATGAATCGATCCAGCGCTTGTAGAAAATTTGAGGAACGGGATCTATCTTATCTACCACCTTTAGTGAAGCAATTTTTAAATTGAAAATTGCATCTTCATCACCCGGGTTCATTTTGAGAGCACGTTCATAATTCAATATCGAATGTGGTACGTCGCCACTTTTATACCATGCATTGCCAAGGTTATAATAAAGTTCCGGAGAGATATGTCCTTGTTTTATTACACCCTGATATAGGTCTATTGCTTTCAAATAATCTTTTTCCTCCAAAAAACGGGTAATGAGAGCATTCAAACCGG
>DAOQWA010000036.1:0-30655 GCA_035341855.1 Bacteroidia bacterium | reverse complement strand
ATTACATCCCGATAACCATCATATGAAAATCCATATCGGTTTGCATCCCTGACATATCATAAGTTCTGACAGTAAACACACCACCTCCTGAATAGATTGCAGTCACCATACCCGGCATTTGCAGAGTTGCTGTGACTGCCGGTGTTGAAAAGGAAGCACTTGTAAAACTTACCTGATACTCCCCGGGACCCATATAATTTACCGTTGCCGGCGAACTACTCTGATTAACAAATCCGAATGAAGCTATCTGTGCAGCATAGATTCCCAGATCGGATTGAGTCATATTTAGTTTTGAAAATGCAATTCCTGCAGAAGAAGAAATGTCTGCATTACTTATACTTCCATCAACAATTTTTGCACTTGTTACTGTATTATCCGTCAATGTTGCCGCATTTACATTTGTAAGACCAGAACCATTACCCATAAAGTATGTGGCAGCAATTGGTGCCGGGAAATTAGCCGTAACCACATTGGCTGCGATGCTAAAGGTAGTTCCATTCAACACCAAACCTGTTCCGGCATCATACTGAGTATCCGAATCCGGAATTCCAAGGCTTGTGATATCCGATTTTGAAATGTCGAGTTTTGAAAAGGGAATAGCTGCTGCCGGCGAAATGTCATCCTTGGTGATGCTTCCATCAACGATCTTGGCACTTGTAACAGCATCATTTACAACAGAACTTGCTTCTACCCCTGTCAGCATAGAGCCATCACCCATGAAGTTATTGGCGATTACTGTACCGTTATAATTATTGGTCACAACATTTGCTGCAATTTTAAATGTATCACCTGTTAAAACTAATCCTGCACCAGCCTTATACTGTGTGTCTGAATCAGAGCCCGGAATACCCAGACCGGTGATGTCAGACTTTGAAATATTAAGTTTTGAAAATGCTATCCCTGCAGAACCTGAAATATCATTATCAGAAATTGTATTATCCAGAATTTTTGTACTTGTTATTGTATTATCAGCAACAGACGAAGCATTTACATCAGTCAGCAACGAACCATTACCACTAAATGAATTTGCGGTAATATTTCCCGGGTAATTATTCGTCACAACATTCGAACTAATATTGAATATATTTCCTGTAAGATTCAAACCGGTTCCGGCTAAATACTGTGTATCCGACTCAGGGATGCCCAAATCTGTAATGTCTGTTTTCGTGATATTCAGTTTTGAAAAAGGAATGGCAGCTGTTGATGAAATATCTGCATTCGTAATTGTTCCATCAACTATTTTGGCGCTTGTAATGATATCGTTAGCAACTGAAGTCGCTTCAATATTTGTCAGGCCGGCTCCATCACCAACGAAGGCACTTGCAGCAACAGTTCCTGAGTAATTACTGGTTACCACATCAGATGAAATTCCAAAAGTGGTGCCATTCAGCACAAGGCCTGTTCCTGCATCATATTGAGTGTCTGTGTCAGAATCCGGAATTCCCAAACTTGTAATGTCCGATTTACTGATGTTTAATTTGGAGAATGGAATTGCCGCAGATGCAGATATATCCGCGTTAGTGATCGACCCATCCACTATCTTAACACCTGTAATACTGTTATCGGAAACGCCGGTGGAAGAAACATTACTGAGCCCTGAACCATCACCTGAAAATGCTTGTGCCGTAATTGTTCCCTGATAATTATTAGTAAGAACAGTGTTATCAATACTAAAGGTTGATCCGCTAAGAGACAAGCCTGTTCCGGCACCATACTGTGTATCATTATCAGAACCGGGTATACCAAGGGAAGTGATATCAGACTTACTTATATTCAATTTTGAAAAAGGAATGGCTGCTGATGATGAGATATCAGTATTTGAAATAGTTCCATCGAGAATCTTTGCTGAAGATATTGCATCATCTGAGATCACAGGTGCATTGGCACTTGATCCTTGTCCGCCTAGATCTCCGGCCAGCATTATTTTGCCACTTGTTGTTCCTGTTGCATCGCTAACACCAACGGAGGCTAATGCATTCTCTACAAAAGCGGTGGTGGCTATCTGATTGGTAGCTGTTCCGCTCACAGCCGTTGGCGCTTCCGGGGTTCCGTTGAAAACAGGTGAAGAAATATTTGCCTTAAGGTTTAGAGCAGATTGAACTGCAGTACTAACAGGTTTATCAGAATCAGATGTATTGTCCACATCAGACAGGCCAATATCATCTTTACTCAAGGTGATATTACCATTTACTTGCTGAATATTATTTACACTGGTAGTTAGTCCATCAGCTCCGGCCGGTCCTTGAGGACCCGGAATTGAGCTTCCTGATGTCTTTGCATATAATGCATAAGGCACACTAAGCATTTCACTTGTACCCGAAATAGTATAATTCACACCTCCTGTTGGATCTGTTTCAGTCTTGAGAAAATACGGACCGGATGTCCAATCAATTGAATCAAGACTTCCCACGCTTATAAGTCCTTCACCAATACGTGTACTCAACAATCCGTTAGCATTGGTGTTCGCTGTCATCGTTTCCACATAAACAGGAATCCCGTTTACAGAGCCTTGAAGAATACTGATACGCATACCTACGGGGCTGTTGCTTACAAGAACATTTGATGCATCTCTGACGACAGCCTGATAACTCATTCTGGCCGGAGATTGTGCAATAACTGAAAGGGTAAATATGACAGTACAAATAAAAATGAGAACTTTTTTCATAATTAATTTTCTTCTATGTTTTATTGATTTTTATTTTTAATAACTCTGAAAACTTTTAAAACTTCATCCTTACTATAAATTGTAAAAAGGTACATCCCTGTTGTTAAGTTTGTGACATCAAGCTCTGTTTCTGCTTTAAGTACCTGTTTATTATCCACCATTCGTCCATCTGCACTCATCAAACCATAACTAAATTGGTCCGGGTATGCATCATTAATTTTCAAAATCAGTTTTTCGGCAACCGGATTTGGGTATATATTTACATCTAAAAGAATATTTTTCTGTTCAATTCCGCTAAGGACAGATATTTCCCAGACCTGTTGCAAGCCTTCACTCACACTACCTGAAAGGGATTCACGTTGCTCGTAATTCATTTGTCCCACAGAATAACTCACAGTTCCATTGTTCCCGTTTGCATTTCCGCCGGAACTGACAGTTCCTTCTTGTGCATGCACGACCGGTATATAAATACAGATCAGCAATAAAGTCCTGAGGATTAATTTCAGTTTAGTCATGTTATTAGAATTATTTTTATTCAAAATGACAAATTCAACAGATTACTAAAACGGAACAGTGGTCTTTGGGTTAATAAGAAACCCGACCATTTCTTACAATTACTTACGATCTACCATTCAAATCTTTCGATTTTGGCATCTCTAAGCCGGTTGATCAAATTATTGAAAAATTAACCTGAAGAAAACCTGATATAATTTCTATGAAAAAATGTTAGCCTTGAAGCTCATTTTCATCGCTGAACACTGAATGAAAGGAGGATAGCGGAACCATCCTCAGAAGAAAATTTATTCTATAAATCAGGCTACGGCAAATTTAAAAACTTCGCTCAGGATGAAAGTTCAAAAACTGCAGCCCGGGATATATTGTCCTTGGCCGTGACCTACAAAACAGACTTCTGAACTAATATCCGAAATCAAAGTCACCGGAATATATTACACCATATTGTTATGGCTTAATTGCATTAATTAAAAGTTCAATATTATTCTCAAGTAAACTAAAATCTGATGACTCCACAATTCCATCACCTGACAGATCTTCCGTGACATAGCCTGTGATGAATAATGGGACGGAAATTTCCATTTGACTATTATCAAGTGAATCTATACTACCATTCTGGTCTACATCACCACTCCAGATCGCATATCGCCTATCACCCATATCTGCCAAATTATTGCCATAGGCAGCAGATGCAGTTGAAGAGAAATCATAAAACGTCTTCGGCAATGCAAGACTCACAGGTGCAGAACTCCAGGTCTCAACAGAATTTCTGTGCTTAATGCAAATATAGTATGGGTGTCCTTGTACTACACCGGGAAATAGCACATTTGAATGTCCACTAGTGCTGAGAAGAACTTTTTTACTCTGAATAACACTGTATGGGGACTCTGCACCGGCCAATTCAACTGTTATCGTATCAGAAAGAAATGGGTATGAGACAGGGTTTACTGTTGGGCGCAACATTCCTGAACCGGAATAAAAGCCCTGCACAAACAAAGTAATATCAATTGAAACTTTATTTGCATCGGGTTGCTGAAATCCTTGCGTAAGTATTTTTCCTCCTGAAGAAAACGTTTGTATACAAGGCTCACCTAAAGTCCAGCTTAGCGACCCAACAACTGAAGAACTGTATGAACCTGCTGCAGGCATTACATCTCTCTTGATTGATTGCCCGCTTGCAGATGTGAAAAAGACAAGCACCAGAAGTGTAAGTAGTATATGAATGACTGACCTTTTATGCCCTAAGCGGATGATCATGCTGCTATGATTTTTTTAATGTTTATCTAAGTTAATGCAATTTTCTTCCAAAGCAAAATTTGATTTCTTATTTATAATTATTCTATCTAATATTCGGTGTCAAATAAAGATTGTTGAAAATATTTTTATCAGAATATGGATAAAAAACGCACAAAATAAAATCGTCTGTTTTTGGCTATTATCATCAATTAGAAAAAATAATCTTTATTTTTTCTAATAAAATCCTCATTCAAATTCGAATTAATACCTGATAAATAGTGTGATAATGATTTTTCTCCCGGTGAATAATTTAATTTTTATTATTTATTTTATTAATATTACTACTAGAATAAATATGAGTTAGCAGAGTATGTTCGATTTCATACTCAAGGCATTTGATTTGTAAGCACTCACTCACGATAAAACTTCATGCCATGAAACTCCTCAAAAGTATTACTATTTTATTTCTGGTAATTTTCTCTTCACAGCCGGGCATTGCACAAGTTCCACAAGCCATCCCCTATCAGGCAGTAGCCCGTGATGTTGATGGGAATTTGATAGGAAACAAAACAGTGTCACTTCGATTCACGGTACACGATTCCATTCCTTCCGGTGTTGTTGTATACCAGGAAATTCAAACACTTAACACAAACGAATTTGGATTATTCACAGCCAGGATCGGAGAAGGCTCGGTTATCACCGGGGATTTTACAACAATTGAATGGGGACTAAACTTTAAATTCCTTCAAGTTGAACTGGACACAGCAGGCGGGTCCAATTTTACAGACATGGGTACCAATCAAATGCTGAGTGTTCCCTATGCTCTTTATGCAAACCGAAGTCGTTTTGCAGACAGCTCCTCCTTCAACGGCATTCTCTATGATAAAGACTTCATGATCATCAGCACAAGCAGTCACGACACAGTCTTCAGAGTAGATACTACCGGCGTTTCAAAACATAAAGGAAAAGAATTCTTCTTCAGAGGTATTTGGGTATTTGATACACTCACCGTTGTTGATTCCGTTGGGAATCCTGTATTCATCATTCATCCTGATGGCACTTCATGGCACAAAGGTCTGGAAACTTTCAGAGGCGGAACGGTTACAGGTGATTCCACGGGTTCTCTTGTTCAGATCAAACCTGATGGTACCATAGAGATGCGGGATACTACCGGAAAGGTATTGTTCAGAATTAATCCGGATGGTACTTCCTTTCATGCAGGATTTGAAACATTTGCCGGCGGAGCAGCCTATGGTGATTCAACCGGTGCACTGGTGCGAATTAAACCTGACGGGACAATTGAAATGTTGGACACCACAGGAAACGTATTATTTAAAATTAATCCGGATGGTACATCCTATCATGCAGGACTGGAAACATTTGCAGGCGGAGCCAGCTACGGTGATTCTACGGGTTCCATGGTTCAGATCAAACCGGACGGAACTATTGAGATGTTAGATAGCACAGGGAATGTATTATTTAAAGTTAATCCTGATGGCACATCCTATCATGCAGGTCTCGAAACCTTTGCATCCGGTATAGTTGTCGGTGACACAAGTTCATCATTTCTAATATTGCTTCCTGATGGCACAATTGCCATTGTTGATTCTACGGGGAATCCCGTATTCGGAGTTGGTCCTGACGGAAGTTCATTCCACTATGGGATTGAACAGTTTTACGGCGGAATAAAAGTTGGCGAAAGCTTTGGAACAAATATTTATTTAAACCCCGATGGATCAATTGAACATATCGCAGGCAATGGCGAACTGGTATATAAAATCGATTCTGCAGGAAACTCATTTCATGCCGGGCATGAAATTTTTAAGGGAGGTATCTCAGTAGGTGACACGGCAGCTCAACATGTGATAATACAACCCGATGGTACAATTCAAATTCTTGATTCTAATAAGGTAGTGATCCATGAGATCAATCCGAATGGAACAGTGAGTGGTAGTAATAATTTTTCTGATGGAATTATTGTAGGGGATTCTTCTTCATCACATTTGATTGTTCAACCTGACGGAACTATCCAATTGGTTGACTCAAATGGTACCGTCATGTTCAAAGTAAATCCGGATGGCACTTCATATCATGATGGGTTAGAGTCTTATGCATCAGGGATCGCAGTTGGTGATAGCGGGTATTCAAAATTCAGGGCTTATTCTGATGGTAGCATTGCAATCGTAGATACAAATGGAGTACCTGTTTTCTGGACAGATGGTGCCGGTAATTCATACCATAAAGGAGTAGAATTTTTTGAGACAAAAATTATTGTTGGTGCAAGCAATGGAGAGATTATTCTTGAACCTGACCGTTTTGTTGTAAGGGACTCTGCAGGATCCATTAAAATAATTTTCAATGAATTGGGAGATGCCTCATTCGATGGTGATGTAAGAATAGAAGGCAATACATTTTTCGGATCTCCTGATTCATCCTTTACTTTAATTGATAAGTATGGTAGCATTGAAACCTATGATGCAAACGGACAGTTGGTCTTTAGAGTAAAACCGGATGGTACTTCATACCATAAAGGATTAGAGACCTTCGAAGGTGGAATTAGTGTAGGAGACCCTTCCGGCTCACAATTTCATTTAAACCCGGATGGGGGTATTTCCATAAACGACGCTTTCAATAATCCTGTCTTTTCTGTTGACTCTGCCGGTAATTCATATCACAAAGGCGTTGAACAGTTCGACAGTGAAATAATCATTGGAGCAGCCGGAGGAAAAAGATTAAGATTGAATCCCGGATATCTGTTTGGTCAGGATGCATCAGGTACTACTAAATTTGCTTTGGATGAATATGGGGGATATATTGAAGGCGACCTTGATGTAGGAGGTTATTCAAAATTTGGCGCCGGTGTTTCTTCAACGAATATAAGTCCGGATGGAACACTCTCTGTTACGGACTCACTTGGCAATGTCACTTTCTATGTATTACCTGACGGATCATCTTATCATAAGGGTACCGAACTTTTTGAGAAAGAAATTATCATCGGTAGTGCCGGTGGGGACAAACTGATACTCAGACCGGGAATAATAATCGGTCAGGATGCAGGCGGCATGTCGAAATACGGGATAGATAATTTAGGAGGTGCTTCATTTGACGGAGACCTTGACGTATTTGGCTGGTCCACATTCGGCGGAGAAAATGGCACTACTGAGATTGGTCCGGATGGAAGGATTGCAGTTTACGATTCACTAGGGCAATTGGTGTTTCAGGTTTTGCCGGACGGCAGCTCCTTTCACAAAGGCCTTGAAATTTTTGAAACGGGAATAACGGTATTACCAACAGGAACTATAAGTGGAGACGGCTCCGGAATTTTTAACCTGAATGCAGATAATATTTCAAGTGGCACTCTGTCAGATGGAAGATTAAGCAGTGCAGTTCCTTTGAAAAACGCTGCGAATACATTTACACTTCCTCAAACCATTAATGTTCCGGGAGGAACTGCCCTCTCATGCACCGGACCTTTGACAGGCGAAGCAGCCGTATTCAGTGGTTCTGTCGTGATGAATGGCGGTTTTCTTGGATCCGCATTACAATGTAATTCACCATCAGGAAATGCGGGTGAATTCAATGGTAATGTAAATATTAGCGGTAATTTATCTGTGCTAGGAACTGTAAGCAAAGGTGGCGGAACCTTCAAAATAGATCATCCATTAGATCCACAGAATAAATATCTCTTCCACTCTTTCGTGGAATCACCTGAGATGATAAATATTTACAATGGCAACATAGTAACGGATAAAAATGGCGAAGCAATTGTAACTCTGCCTGACTACTTTGAAGCATTGAATAAAGATTTCAGATACCAGTTAACTGTAATTGGAGAATTTGCTCAGGCAATCATTAAAGAAAAAATAAAAAATAATACCTTCAAAATTAAAACGGACAAACCCGAAATTGAAGTTAGCTGGGAAGTTACCGGAATTCGCCATGATCCGTATGCAGAAAACAATCCTGTGATAGTAGAACAGGAAAAACCTGAAAATGAAAAAGGAACCTTATTACATTCCGAAGTAAAAGTAAAATAAAGCAAATAATCTAATACTGTCCGTATTATACCTTTATGATTGAACGGTGTACGTACTCTATCAGAACTCAAACGTGAAAGTTCTATCTTAAAAATACAAGAACCTTCTACACAGTCATGGAGCCGGTATTATACCGTCCAAAGATCAAATAATTTTAAACATGACTAAATCATTTTTATGAGAAAAAACTTACTCTTCCCTACACTCATCATTTTATTTCCGATGTTTAGTCTTGCGCAGGAATTATCCGCAGATCAAATCCTTTCAAACTCATTTTCCAATTCAATTCAGGCTGAACTAAGTTTTACTCCTGCCCAAACAAATGCTGCATTCCGGGCAGAAGGTATTTCCGGTGGATGTGATAGCATCGGAACCTTGTATGGATCAAATAACGGACTCACCGGATGCATGTTTGACCTGGTTGCAGTGAACGATATTGAAATTCAATATTTCTATGGAAATATGGGTACAGGTACGAATGATTGCATCATCTATTATAAAAATGGTTCGCATGTTGGCTATAACAATGACTCAACTGCATGGACTTCCATCGGTACAGCTAGTATAACATCGATGCAGGATATTCCCGTATTAATTCCGATCTCAATCAACCTGACAATCACTGCGGGTGATACAATGGCATTTTATATAGCAAGACAGTCCGGGGGCTCGGTCAGGTACACAGATGGTACTACACTGGGTTCCGTTTATTCAGGAAATGGATTTATTTCTATCCTTGAAGGAACCGGAGTTAGCTACCCTTTCGACTTTTCCATCAGCCCAAGAGTTTGGAATGGTTCTGTCATCTCTTGTCCGCTAACAGTAGGCATAAACGAAAAAAGCAACACGGAAAAATTCTTTAACGTAAATATCGGCGAATCAAAAAACAAAATTGAGGTACAACTTTCAGATTCCTATCTCAAAGAAAACACTTCCCTATTATTTGTTGTAAATGATCTCAGCGGAAGAATAGTATTCAGCGAAATAATCAATCAAAATCAGAAGTCCTTTTACACACCTACTCTTTCTGAAGGACTCTATATTTGTTCGCTTCAATCAACCGATCAAATCCTTGAACAGAAGAAGGTGGCTGTACATTGATAGTATAGCCATTCTTGTCAAGCTTCCGGGGCAAAGGGTTCCTTATCACAGACATCCACACAACAGTCAGGGCGTGACCTGGCCTTTATGCATTGTCTTTTCATTGGATTAATACTATACCAAATAATGAAAAGTCAAAAAAACATTTTTCAAGCATGTTATTCTCCGGCTTATGCAAAGAACACTACCTTTCCGGAAATCGGTGAAGGTCTTTAAAAATCTACCTGAGCAACTACTAAAAATTGATTGATAGAATATAAAACATCTTAGAAGGAGAGGGATGTCAATCATTCTTGCATCAAGCCATGCTGATAATAATCGCGCAAATCGAAGAACAATATTATTATCGACTGCGCCAGATTTCCTGGTCGCCATTACAATATAAGATTCAAACACCCATCACAGCAGATTAATCGAATTTCATAAATTAATTCTCCGGTGAAATTAATTTACTATAAGTCGCAAGTAATCGGATTGATGATTTTCCCTTTTCAGAACCACGATATACATACCTTTCGAAGAATTCCTCAAATCGATAATGTTAGCGGACAAATTTATTTCATTAATAAATCGTCCTTGAGTATCATATATAATTATTGATTGAAGTTTGAATGGAGATGAATCAACCAAAGTAAACAGTCCATTGAAAGACGGGTTTGGATAGGCAAAAGCCGAATACTTTTCATGCAAAGAAAGAACGTTGTTACTTACAACTACACCTCCATATTTAATCGTCACCATTTTATAGAGAAAATTATTATAAAACTCCTGAGAGCTTTGCCCTGTTACTATAAAATTCCCTTGACTGTCTCTTGTCAAATCTCTGAGCTGATCCCAACTGGATGAGACAAGTGTTGTATCGGTATAAGTATTGACAAACTCTGTGGCACCTGTTTCATCATAACCGGCGAGAACATAATCATAATTTGTACTAAAGCCATTGATTGCCCAACCTGCAGTAACAACCCTATTGTTTGGTTCTACAAGAAGATCTATTGGCTCTCTGTCACTTGCAGTTTGGCTATATACCGTAGCCCATTGAAACATTCCGCTTCCTGAATATTGGGCAGTATAATATCGCGCCACTGAGCCTGTCCAGCCGCGACTGATCAGCACAACATTTCCGGCCGGAGTAAATCGAACCTTCACACCATATTCTCTACCGGTGGAAGGGTTGTAAACTGTTTGCCAAATCGGGGCTCCTGTTGATCCATCAAGTTTTCCTACGATTGTGGTGTAAGAGCTTGCTCCACCTGAAGATCCCGTATAAAAAACTTCACCAAGGCTATTTACAACTGCATCACGAACTTCATCACTTGTACCAATGGAGTCTATTAAGGTTGACCATAATAAATTCCCTGTTTCATCATAACTCTGAACGACTCCTGCTGACATACCTCCAACTTGAGAATAGCCGGCGACAAGTAAATCTCCATTGGGATAAAAGTAAACACTGTTTGCTCTGGTTATGGCAAATTGTGTCGAGTCAATTTTGCTTTGCCATACAGCATTCATTGAATTGTCAAAATATATAATCAGACCTCCCAGAATATTTGAATTCACAGTAAGAGCTATGCTTCCGTCGAAGCGGATATCCATTGAGTTAGCCAGAATGCTCCCTGTTGAAGTATTATTATACCAGCTTGTATCTATAAAATTTCCATTCTGATCAATTTTAAGGAAACCTAAGTGATAGTTATTTTTTGTTAAGGCAGAATCAGAGGAAAAGCTAATAACAAGATTTCCTAAAGGATCAAATTGCATTGACGTGAGCGTGTCATTGTTCCAGCCATAAGAACTAAAGTATCGCTGCCACAACAAAGTTCCGAAAGGATCATATTTTACTATTGCAATGTCTGTTCCATTTGCATAAAGCCGGTCAATCGTTGCAGCACAGTATACATTGTCATTCACATCAGTCTGCACAAATTGCCCCATAGTGATAGCGTCTCCGATTCCATTATAGATCCATTCATTGACAGGGTTTCCTGAAGTGTCAATAATAATTGTATAAAGATTTTCATTGACATAAGCTGTGTCGGTAGTAAAACCTCCCGCATAAATCTTCCCATCATGGTATGCAACAGAAAATCCCATTGAACTGTTCAGTGTATCCAGACAACGGTAGGTCCACAGCGAATCACCGGCAGGACTATATTTAGCAATAACCATATTTGCTTTTCCACCATTGGCATAATGATCTACTCCCGGATAAACAGCCCTACCAGTAGCATAAACATTCCCTGAATTATCTATCGTGATACCATGGAATACATCGTTCCCGTTTGCTAGCGGACCACGCCAGAATTTTCTCCATCCCGGCGTTCCGTCATTATTAATTCGTGTAACATATGCATCAATATAATTTGAACCTGTGAAGTATACGTTTCCCGAGCTGTCAACGATTACTTGCCTGAGATATTCATCAATTGTACCTGATGAATCAGGAAAAATACCTGACCAGAGTCTGTTCCCTGATGCATCATATCGCATCGCAAAAGCGTCTTTGTTGGAACCAATTATATTTGTTGATTCACCGCCTACAAATAAATCCCCGCTTGAGCTATAAGCTAGTCCATAGGCTTTATCTGATCCGATAATAGATGTGTTTGACCAAGTATCAGTCCAAACAGTGCCGCCTGCGGGATTGTATTCCTTCACAAAAGCGTTAATACCTCCTGTTACATTCAAAGTATAAATATATCCGCAGACCGTAGGATTACCGTTTGGAGCAATGACAATATCTATTGCCTCATCCCCTCCGTTATCAGGCCCATTGAAGACATCTACCCATTGTTCTGCTCCTGCAGAGTTATACTTAATGACAAGCCAGTCGGTACTTGCAGAACTTGGTTCGCTGTAACCTGCCACATACACGTTTCCAGACACATCAACACTTATTGCATTGCCAAAACTTTCGATATTCCCTCCAGGTGAATAACGTGCTGCCCAGGCCTCAGTACCTGAAGGTAAAATTTTGGCCGTAAAACATTCTTCCAAAGAAGTAGATGTTGCTCTTGAATGTCCGGTGATGTAACAATTTCCGGAATTATCCAAAGCAATGTCTGTAGCATAATCTTCATTATTGCCACCGCCATCATAGTAGTAGACCCACAAAGTATCCCCTTGTATATTTCGTTTCATCGCAAAAGCATCAGGTGATCCATGATGATTTCCGGCATAACCTGCTACGTATACATTACCTGAAGCGTCAGTGGAAATTGCAGAGATTCTATCCGCTGCTTTTCCCTGAGCCTGATAGCTCCGAACCCATTGTTCGGGAAGTTGTTGTGAGAATATATCAGATAGACCAAGGATGAAAACGAAAAATAATAATAAACTTCGCTGCATGTTCTATGTTGTTAGTGTGTAGATTGTAAGATCCGAATCAAATAAGGGGGATAAGAAAATACATTTTCAACATACTCTTATACCCTGCAATGCAGATAAAGCATGACTCAGAATCTTTGAGTGGCCTAAAGAGATTAAACCGGACTATTTATTTTTTTTCGGATAAGGCGGCATTGGCGGCAACTCTTTGCCTTGAGATTTCAGATCAATTTTAATTTCTTCAATGGCACGAAGCAATTGCAGATCGGTACCCATGTATTCCAGATACGGATCCTGAACAACAACTATATCAGGATCCACACCATGTCCTTCCATAATCCATTCTTTTCCTTCTAAATCATATCTGGAAAATTCCGGCTTATTAAGATAACCCCCATCAACAAAAGGTAGTGATCCCCGAATACCTACAACTCCTCCCCAACTTCGTTGTCCGATAACTTTACCCATATTATACTTTTTAAACCTATACGGAAAAATATCACCATCGGAAGCAGAGTATTGATCTATCATCACAATTTTAGGTCCCAATAGCATATCATCCGGATTCGGATTTGTGCTTCTGTTACGCCCTATACCAACCATGGCAATTTCGCGATTCAAGCGTTCAATAATCATTGGTGAAACATTACCGCCACCATTACCACGGTCATCAATAATCAATGCTTTCTTTTTCAGTTGCGGATAAAAATGTTTCGAAAATTCATTTAAGCCTTCCACCCCCATATTCGGGATGTGAAGATATCCTACTTCATTATTTGTTGCATCACTTACAATCTTGATATTATGTTGAACCCAATTGTAATAATACAGGGAAGATTCGCTGCTTATAGGTAGAACCAGAACTTTGCGTGCACCGGTCTCATCCGCCTTTGAATTTAATGACAATTCCACTTGCTTGTCTGCGGTATTGATAAGGGATTCATAAATATCGTTCATCCCTTTTGTAGAAACACCATTTACAGCTACTATAAAATCTCCAACCTTAGCATCAACTCCAATTTCTGTAAGTGGCGACCGGTTTTTATTATTCCAGTTTTCACCTTTAAGAATTTTCGTAATGCTGTAGTATCCTGAACTGTGACGTGTAAGTTCAGCTCCAAGCAATCCCATGCTTATCTTGTTAAAGGAAGGCTTATCTCCACCTCCAGTATACGCATGACCGGTGTTCAGTTCACCGATCATTTCTCCGATAACGTAAGTCAAATCGTTTCGGTGATTAACATAAGGTAGTAATACTTCGTATTTTTTTTTCATTCCGGCCCAATCCACTCCGCTCATAGTCGGGTCCCAAAAAAAGTCGCGCATTTGTCGCCAGGATTCTTCAAAAATTTGTTTCCACTCTGTTTTTTTGTCTATGAAAACTTTCATATTCGACAAATCAACGGGATTAGTTAATTCGGGTTTAGATTTAGG
Organism: Bacteroidia bacterium; assembly: GCA_035341855.1. Lineage (GTDB taxonomy): Bacteria > Bacteroidota > Bacteroidia > AKYH767-A > 2013-40CM-41-45 > QQVM01. Next base: position 16,339 of record DAOQWA010000036.1, on the reverse strand, counting down.
AAGATCAATTACATAATTGTTCTTGTCCTTTATAACATACATTTTTTTATTATCTGCTGAAAGACCAAATCCATCTACGTTTCCTAAATCCGTTTCCTTTTTCTCTTTCAGATCAAATAGTTTAAGGGATGCTTTTTCTGATTTTGACGAATTGAACATATAATATACGGAGTTGCCAATGCAACGAACAGAATAATAACTTCCGGCTCCAATGGGCAGTGATACTATTCTATTTTGAATTCCATCAATATCGATCGTAATAGCTTTTCCGGAAGCATCTACCTTTTTATTGTCCTTCTTTTTATCTGCATTGTCCCCTTTATCGTCTGAAGGAGCTTTCACTTCTTCTATTTTCACCTCATCATTTTTAGGTTCCAGTGGATTGGCTGTACTTTTTGCAAGTGTCACAAAGTACACCTTGCTCATATCACCGTACGAATGATTCCATTCGGTAGCACTGTATACCGGATTAAAATCACGATTGCTATAAAAGAACAGATACTTTCCATCGTCGCTGAAATTTGGGCCGGCAGACTCATACCAGGCATCAGTAACAGGATAAGATTTTTTATCAGCCAAATTGTATAGATAAATTTTATACCTTCTATCGTCATCCGGTTTAGAATATGCAATCCATCGACTGTCAGGAGAAAATTCGTAGGAGCTGTATTCACCCACATTATTTTTATCTACCAAAACCTGCTCGCCGGTCTCTACATTTACATATGTTAATCGCAACTTATTATCACTCCATAAAATCATTTTGCTATTAGGTGACCAGGCAGGACTGTAAATATAAGTGTCACTGTTTTTGGTAATTTGTTTCGCCGGCTCCAGTCCTTCCTGTTTTATTGTATAAATTTCTGTTTCCCCGTTGGCATCACTTATATAGGCAATACTTTTTCCATCCGGACTCCAGATAGCATCGCGTTCGTGACTAGCATTACTTTTGCTAAGGTTGCGGCTTATGCCTGACTTTACAGGAACAGTCCAAACATCACCACGAGCGGTAAACACCAGGCGATTTCCATCGCTGCCAATATCTTTCGTATTAATAAACTTAGACGCATCCACCCAACTGTTTCTGCCATTGTCCATGTCGTCATTGATAGTGACTGGAACCTTAGCATTGGTACCGGTTTTTAAGTCATACAGATATATATAGCCACCATTTTCATAGGCTATAGCATCATTTCCAAGCGAAGGAAACTTGACATCGAATTCCGTAAATTCGGTAATTTTTTTTGTTTGTTTTGTTTTAAGATCGTATTCAAAGAGGTTCATTGTTCTGTCCCTGTCGCTGGCGTAATAAATTTTATCACCATACCACATAGGAAAAAGATCCTGTGCATTATTGTTGCTGATATTTTCCCAATTCTTAGTATCAAAATCAAATATCCATACCTCATCAGCCATTCCTCCTTTGTAATATTTCCAGGTACGGAATTCACGGAATACCCGATTCATAGCAATCCTCTTTTTATCCGGTGAATAGGAACAGAATCCACCAACAGAAAATGGCAGTTCTTCACTTAATCCACCGCCGGTTGATGCAACAAACAATTGACCTTTAAAATCGTTGAATGATTTTTTTCGTGATCGGTAAACAACGCTCTTATCATCACGCCATGTCATTACAATATTATTGGGACCCATCCTATCGCTTATATCGTCACGACTCAGTGTGGCTGTATAGGTCAAACGATGAGGTATCCCACCATTTGCAGGCATACTGTAAACCTCTGAATTGCCATCATATTGCCCGGCAAATGCGATTGTACTTCCATCCGGAGAAAAGCGCGGAAAGATTTCATAACCTACATCGCTTGTAATTTTACGAGCAATTCCTCCGCTGCGTGCTACTGAATATAAATCCCCTGCATAGGAAAACACCACAGAATTTTCCGACACAGCCGGAAAGCGAAGCAATCGGGATTCAGCAGATTGTGCTTTTAATAATGTAAGCGATAATAATACAATGATACCGGCTAAAATAATATTTTTCATAAATTAATTTTAATTTGACAAACAGAATGATAGGTGATTTGTAGTCCTTTAATTTAATGGAGTGTATCAGGAAATGATGTACAAATAAAAAATTCCTGATTTGAATTCATGTTTCAAAAATAATAAAATATCCTGTGATTCGAAGCCTGCCTGCATTGCATTTCGGCAGACGCAATATCACGAGGAGCTGAGATTCAGGGCTATTATTTTAATGCAAAAAGAACGTTTAGAGCGAGGTCAGGAGAGATCAGACAAACTAAGCCCGGGTTACAAAAATTTGCAGGGATAAGCTGAGTGATCAAAATCACCTGCAACTAATTTATTTTTATAATGGCGGACAATCTAAATTAAAGGACCATTAGCAGCGAAATGGCCTTTTGAATTAGCTTCCACACATCCTTAGTCACATAATTCCGCACATAGGCTATGCGAAATCAGTCATGGATCAAATAAAAATTTACACTACTCTTTTGTCACAACCAGCCTTTTTGTATAGATCTTTTCTCCTGCCTGAACACTAAGTAAGTAAATGCCCTCTACAAGCGAATGTAAAGATATATCCTCTGTCATCCTGTTGCCGTTTGCATTTATATTTTTTGAATGCACTAACCTTCCTTGCAAATCATAAAGAGAAATTTTTGCTGCAGTCCCATGTGCCGGTATTGTAACAGTTAAATAAGTATTCGCCGGGTTTGGAAAAACCTGCAGTTGCTCTCCACGAATCTCAGCTATACCAACAGAACCAAAGGTCAGCCTTGCATTGGGAGTATAATTAATTCCGGTCAGGTTAGTGGAAGCAGAGATCGGATTTGCCCCATAATATCTGCGACTTTGTTCAGAACTCAGAGTTTCATAACGCCACCTTACAGCAACAGGAGTGTTTGCAACAGCAGCCTGATAGCCTTTCACGACCAGGATGACGAGATTCGATGAATTGATATAATTAAAGGGTGCATCAAGCGCAACTTCCTGCCAGCCGGTCCCAACGTTTGGAAATTTTCCGAAGTAGACCTGCTGATAGTTAGCAGTAGAAAAAACACTGTCAGGCATTGTGATCTGGCTTGAGTGCTTCATATAGATAGTAACGCTGTCGATGTCAGCTTCATCCGTTCCATCCAGGCGATCGAAAGCCAGGTGCGTGATCGTACCTGAAATTACGATATCTGAAGAATTATAAATGGTCTCTGTAACACCATAATCAGCTCTTCTGGTAATTGGTGTGTATAAAGATGGTCCCGTTCCGGCACCAACGATAATCTGTTGGGCCATTAAATCGGTAGCGAACAATAATAAGATGAGGGAGGATAGGTAGAGTTTTTTCATATCGTGCAAATAAAATTAAGGAGCAATAAAGGTACAGAATTGTATTAAAAATACCAGTGTTTAAAAAATCTTAAAAAACCAATCTGGATATTTCGTTATTATTGCCGCTTCTTGTCCAGACGGCTTTAACACCTCAAAGTTTTGTTGTCGTACAGTATAAAACGAATGGAATTGCAATCGATATTGATCGGTGAATTCATCAGGGCAATCTTTTTGAAATGAGAGGATCGGTGAGTTTGAAATCTCAATGGATGCTACTTATCAAAGGGTGATCATCTGCTCCAAATAAGGTTGTCCGGGTGACCGGAATTTGCAGGAGAGGCCTGAACGAAACATTTTTACTTGTTTATTCAAAATTAATATACCTAATCCATTTTCATTACCTTTTTGAAAATGAACTAACCGAATCATTTATTTTTTGTTTTACCGAATCCCAGTTTTTGGATTTAATCGAAACCGGATCAGGTTCTTGTTCCGCATCTACAAAGTAAACAAGGCTTTTTAGTAAAATCAATTGCGAAGAAAAGTCATACTTGGAATTATAAAAAGAAATCAGTTCCATCAAATTGAAATGATTAAGCAATTCATCAATGTCATAAAAATCTTTCTTGGAACCACGGTTCATCATGCTATTTAATTTCATCGCTGCAATGTCTTCTACGGAAAGTAATTTAATACCCTCCATTGTCTGAACAGGATTCAACAGTGGATAATTGTGTCGAATAAAATCTGCTTTAACCGATCGAATATTTAATGTGAGTGTGTTCTTCGCCTGCGATAAAATCTGAAGCTTATACTTTTCTTTGAAAGAATCTATTAATATGTGTGTGTCAAATTCATTGTCTGTAAAAAAATCCAGATCGACAGACATCCTGTGACCGTAATGTAAAGCCAAAGCGGTTCCGCCCACGAGATAAAAATCATTCAAAACCGGCAGACTTTGGATTTCCCTTAATAATTCCAACGCTTCGGAGCTGACTGCTGAAAAGTGTAACATCGAAATTCTTCTTTGGGAACATTAAAAATCAAACTAAAATAATTAAGTGTCTTTTGATCCAGATAACGCGTCTTCAAAAGTTCTGTTTTTATTTTCTCAATGCCATATTGAGATTTCAACAATAACCAATCCTGCCAGGTTCCCAACATACAGACACGTTGAATGATGAAACCGGTATGATTTTTCTCAGAAATCGTTTTAAAATCGGTGTCCCAAAAAAGTGCCGGCGTGTATTGATTTATCATTGACACAAATATAAGAAATTTAAATTTGTTAGACTGAAAATGGACGTTTCGTTAACTTCAACTTTCCTGATCCCGCCGGATTAACACCTCAAAGTTTTGTTGTAGTACAGTATAAAACGAATGGAATTGCAATCGATATTGATCGGTGAACCTATACCTTGCAAGCTGTACCATTGCAGAGCTTGCTCCCATTTCGGTTCAAAGCTAAACACCCAACGATAAACTAGCATTAAAACCTGTCGAAAAAAGAAGCCACATTCAAAATGCCAGGTATTTGCAAGGACGGATTGACATCTCTTTGGGCTTTCACACAACAAGGCGCTAATCGGAGTTTCCACATTCAAATCGTACAGAAATAAATTCCAAACGTCGGAAAAATTAATCATGCAAAAAGTTTTTTTTCAATCTCAGGATAGATCCCTGCATAAACTTCATTCCAGGAGACATCATCGCGGAGCTGAAGAACTTCTGCGACAAGTTTAATGCTGCCGCTGTCCATCAATCGGCTCAACACTTCATTTTTCTCTCGTGGCACGAATCCGATCTTCTGATTCTGATAATAGATTGCAATGGCACGTTTATCAAATGGATTTTCGGCTTCACGTCGCAATTCAAGTCTGTCACCTGCTTGCATCTTTTCAATCAGGTTCGGGCCTTCATAATATTGAAAACCCCTTATCCCAAATTTTAAAAGCCATACTTTTTTTGACTTTGTCAGTCCCGGAAGCGGGATTAAGGAAACTCCGACAAGAGTAATCAATCGTTTCAAAAATTCAGCTCTTTTCATTTTTAGTTTTTAGTTGATTCAACGATTCGAAAATGATGACAAAAATGATCGCTAAAATATTCAGCAGTTTTATGATCTGTCTGATCCAAGAGATGTGATCATCAGAAGGTCATTCTTATCATTACAAATGTAAAGAGGCAGAACGCAGTCTATTTGCGTGGTGAGGAAAACATTATCCGGAAAAAACATGAAATTAATTGACGATTACACCCGGCAGAATATTGTACGAAAGACTTCACCCCGTTAAAGGGAAAGTTTTGGGCATTTATGCTCCAGGTGATCCGTTTTGTTTAAATCCAGGTATAAATGAATATATCGATGAAGATGGATTTCAGATCTATCCGAATCCGGCTCATGATAAACTGCATGTGATAGTTGAACCGGGAAACCTGCAGTATGCATTACATTCTGTATTCAATTCAATTGGACAAGAAATTTTCTCTAAAGAAATTTCATTGGATGGAAGTAAAGTCATCGATGTTTCTACATGACCTCGTAGGATCTATGAAGTATTCATGTTGGGTGGTGGAAAAAAGTCGCCGAGGTGAATAGTTCTGCATTAGATACTGCGATGTCTTTGCCAAAACATTTATTCTGATCTGATTGATTTCAAATTCATGCTGAATTTACTTGTCAGCTTTTTGATGGTTTTATGTTCATCAAATTTGAGCGTAGAATGTTTTTTAGAACATGTCCTGTTTATACTATTGCGATTTTATCTGATGGGACGATGAATTATTTCGGTTGAAGTTTCGATGTGACATTGGAATCTTATGAATAGATAATTACTTCGAATAACCTTTTGATTTTTATTTTCTTTTCAACTTCGGATCATCAAGTGGATTCCTTACAACATTCACCGGACTTCCTTTCTTCAGATAAGAAGGTTTATGCGTCGCCTGCTCGATTGTTTTTCCATACAATTCGGGAGTTAGATAGGTTCCTTTTTCACTTTCGGGTTTGTCAACAAGGTCCTGTATCCGGTATTTATTTGCCAATGGATCGTGGCGAACCCCTGTGACCATCCAGCTGACTTCCACATTCGGTTTGTCGGTACGGATGGTGAACTGGTTGTTATGGATCTTTTCACCAACAATCGCCTGAGCGAATTCGTTGATGCAGGTAAACTGGTAACGAAAGTCTTTGTTGAGTGTCTCAAAATATTCAGGTAAAAGAACAACTGCGTAACCTTGCGCGTCTGTTGTTATGTTTCCGCTATACATATTCAGCATCTCATTGCTTTCTACTGATGAATGAATCAGATATTTGTTTTCGGGATCAAGCGGATAATCAATTTTAAATGCTTTAATACCTGAACTGGCACTGGTGGCATAAATATTACCCAGGAAATATCCGGCATAATCAGCTACCGTTGAACCGACAGTATATCCAAAAATAGCAACCTGATCGGCACCGGAAAGTACATCGCCTTCGATTCCATGGCCATTGCTTCCTGCACTACCGGGATCAGATATTCCAAGCAGACCGGTCGCTGAAGTAGGATCATCCGAAACACCAAGCACACCCCAATTCCGTGCATTGGTACCCATGGCGCCTCTTGCATAACCAAATATTCCTGTATTATTTTTACTTCCTCCGCTTGTTGCCGTTCCGACGACACCATAGCTGATTCCATTTGTAGTGCTGTTAACCTGGCCACTGCCCTCTACTCCGATGCATTCTAAAAAGCTGCTCCCATAGTAACTGGTACGGCCTGTTCCGCTTCCTGTTCCGCCACCGTACACCCCAACCTGATCACTATATCCAAATGCTCCGATATTGGTACCTGATCCTCCGAATGTACTTCCATACAAGCCATGATAATACTGCGAACCGGTTGGTTCAACAGTGCCTGAAACTCCCTGATATCCTCCACGAAATACACCACCGATGCCATGCCAATCATCTACATCATTTGCGCCATATACAGCATAAGCGTCCGAATAACTCAACGGGCTTTGTGTTGCTGTCACATTCAGGATTCCGGTGTTTGGAGCAGGTGATGCGTGCTGTACATCTAAACGGTGAGTTGGTGTTGAAGTTCCGATTCCAACATTTCCCGCGATAATGTCTTTCCAAATATCATTTCCGAATGAAGACCAGTGGTTATCGAGTGAGGTGATTGAAGTGTTTGAAAAATAACTGTAAGGAACGCTAAGCAGTTGAGACGTGCCCATGTCAATCCAGGAAGTTCCGCCGGCGGGATCAAATTCTACCTGAAGAAAATGATCGGTACTCTCCCAGGATATCGCGTTCCATGAACCTGAACTTACCGTTCCGCTGCCGATTGCTGTGGAGAAAAGTCCAAAGGAGTTTGTTGTGAGAGATTGTGTTTCCTGGTATTCAATGGTTCCGGAAGCAGTGGTTGCACGAATTGAGAAGCGCACGCTGATGGCTTGCGAAAGCAAAGGATTTCCTGCAGCATCTCTTGCCACTGCCTGGTAATTCATTTTCTCAGGAGCTGTAACTACCCCTGCTAAAATAGTTGTGAAACTGAAACAAAGCAGATTTAAAACAAAAAACAAAGGCAGATGAAGCCGGAATAAGATGTGTTGATTGAGTTTCATGTTATATGTTTTTAAAATTTGAATGTTTTTATATGTGATTAGGTGTTAGTTCGAGATTTACTAAATCCTCGCTACTGTTTCATAATTTTATTCGTGAATGACCAGGAAGTGGATATCAAGATATTTAGTGGAATCCATGCATATTAGCTAAAAATACTATTGAATCATTTACAATTGCCTGTAATCTATGTGGATCAGTTAACTCCGGTTTACCACTTAAATCATGAGCTATACACCATTATTATTTTATAAGCTGAAGCTGTACTGTCTTACGAAACATTTCGCTTCCTGAAGCGTCTGTTAAGATAACCTGAACCATATAGGCTCCATTTCGCATGCCTGTCAAATCGAGCGCTTGCCGCTGGTCACCTGTAAGATTTTGAACTTCTTCTCTTTTAACCATCTGTCCGATTATATCCAAGACACGAATGCGAACACTAGCTGCTGATGGAGTTTTAAAATCGATATAAAAATTCCCTCTACCGGGATTCGGAAATACTTCCATGGAATAAGCGGCGTTTGGATATTCCGGAACCCTTACAGAACCACTTTGCGGCTGCTGCATGCCTTGTGTGAGGATTGAAGCTCCTGAGGAAAAAGTTTGAACCATGGTCATCTCTCCGACCGTTTGTGAAAGAGAATGCCCTCCATTACTCTGGTAGCTTCCTGCAGGAGAAAGAACTATTGGTGCAAGTGATTGTGCTCCGACATATTGTGTGACTGAAAGCAGAAACAACCAGAGAAAAAATATTTTCGTTTTCATATGCTCTGTGTTTTGATTAATAGCCCGATCTATTTCAGTATAAAATTAATTAATTATACGATTAAACCAAATCCGATCCCTTGCTAGGATTAACCAACTGTTACGGACTCAATACCCCAAACTGAACCTTTCATCTTTTTTCAAATATTAAGAAAAGTTTAGAGTGAAGTCTATCGCAGCCGGGAGGACGGTAGCTTAGCTATAAGTCACAGGCGGAGACACTTTCAGTAAATTCATCAAGAGTAAAGTCAAAATCAATTCCGGCTTTAGGTCGTAATTGTCTTCTTCGATAAGCCATCAGCGCTGCACAACCAGCCGCATAGGATAGATTTCATCGCCCGACTTCAAACGGAGAACATAGATTCCCGCCGGAAGAGCACCAGTGTTCAGATGGATTTCGTTCTCCCCAGTTTGGATCCTGCCGTGGAACACCGTTTCAAGATACCGGCCGGAGAGGTCGAATAATTCAATGAGTGCGGATGAGGGCATAGAGGAGCGAATGAGGAGGGCTTGGTTGTTCAGCCAGCTTATGCTGCCCTTTTCCGGACGGTTGATGTCCGTGCTTATAATAACCACCGAATCCGTGGTCGAGGAAAGCGAAGCCGAGCAGTTGTTGGGCCCTCCGCTAACAGACAAACCCGTATAGTACGTACCCGGTACGCTATAGGTCACGACGGGATTCTGCTGGTTAGAAGTGGTTGGCGTACCACCATTAAAAAACCACGACCACATGTCCGGGTTATCAGGACAACTTCCAAAATACTGCACCTGATTGCCGTTAATCACATGTGTAATGCTCACCTGGCAGACCTGGGCCATGGCGAATAAAGGAATTATAAGTGTGGAAATGAGAAGGAGTTTTTTCATGTGTAAATTTTTGGGAAAGATAAGGATAATTGGCAATACCTTGCATGGGTGGAATGAGCCTGCGCATTGGCTTTAACACAACAGCCCACCGAGCGGGCGAAAAAATGACATGGCAAAAACTGAAATATATACATCGTAATCCGGTTGTTGACAAAATTGTTTACAATGAACAGGATTATCTTTTTAGCTCTGCTCCAAATTATTACGGAATACCAAATGTTTTGGAGATTGATTGTTTAACTCCTCCGTTTATTAATGTTCGGCTAATAATTTCTTTAATCCTTAATTGCTCCTCAACAAATATTAGCGGTTATTAAACACGATGAGCATTTTATGGTGAATGAATATTACACAGCTCAAAACAACGGACGAATGTCCGTCGAAGCAGTCCGGATTATTCTTTATTTGGCTAAAAGAAAAGTTTAGAGTGAGGTCTGTCGCAGCTGGTAAAATATAAGCCTGTTTCAATTATTGACAATCACTCCGGATGCATCCAGATGCATGTATACTATTTTATTCGCATTCTCTTTCTCTTTCAGCAAGCCGATCAACCCGATTGTGCCATCGGCAAGATAAACGGCATCAAATCCTTTGGATGGAGAATCAGTTTCAATTGATCGTGCCCAGTTAAAGACTGCATTATGATCAAGTTTTATCAGCACTATATTATTTGGAGAAACTAATTCTCCCTGCGAATACTGGTTATTACTACCGACAAGAAGAAATCCTCCGTCTGGCGATGGAGTGCTTTGCCGAATGCGTGTGTCCGAGCCCCCTACTTTGGGATAGACGATTTCTCCTTCGAAATCGCCGGACGTGGAATAGGTCCTCGCGAAGACATCTCCGTAGTATTCGTAGTATTGATTATCAGCTTTTGATCCGAACAAGATGATCTTATCATTGATATAGGCAAGGCCGGCACCTGATTCCATGTGAGTGGAATCATAATTATCGGAATACCATTTCTTGACCATGTTTTCATTTACCGCACGAAGAAAACAATTTTCAATGTCGCTTTCATAGCGGTCGATTGTTATTCCCTGAGCGATGATCAATGTATCATTTACCTGAAAAAAATCCGAATAACGTTCACCGTAATTCAGTCCGGAACCATAATGAACTGCATTGGGCGTAGGAAACTTAATGTTGGATACCTCATTGCCATCGGCATCTCCTTTCCATATATAATAACCCGATCCATAGGACTGGTACATTACCTGGTAATAATTATCGGGACTGATCTTCGCTACCGGTTCATTCAGGCTTGTTCCGAATTTAACGGTGAATGACTTTGACCATAATTTCTCGCCTGAATCATCGAGATAATAAATAGCGATATAGGAGAACGTATTAGAGGTTCCACAGACGAAGAAGCCACCATTGATACCCCTTACAGCACTCATGTGTTGGAACAAAGTATCGGAAAGAGAGATCCTGCGCTGCACTACTCCGCCGGCATTAATCAAGATGAGTTCCTGATGGGAAGCAGGTACAATGAGATCTCCGGAGGTCGACAAGGCAAGTAATGTTCCGTCATTCGAAGAAACCAGCTTCACTTGTTTAGGCTCGGTCACTGTAGAAATCACCTTGATGGAAGAATTAGAACCGCCGGTGAGATCGTCCTTCTTACAGGAGAAGACAATAGATGCCAAACAAAAGAAATATAGAACCCTTTTAAGCATAGACAGGCATTTAATATTGTTTTCTATGAACAGGCATTATACTATCTGCACACAACTAATTTTACATTTTGTTCCTTGTCTCCATTATTGAACCTGACGAAATAAATTCCGTTGGGTACATTATCGTCATTGTCAATATTCCACTCAAAGGAGTGATTTCCTGATGGCAGAATTCCATCTTTAAGTTTTGAAATGAACCTTCCTTGCAGGTCGAAAAGGGACAAGGAAATAAATTCCGAATGTTTAAGAGTGAAAGTGATCAAAGCAGATGATTGAGCAGGATTAGGTGAAACAATAAGAGACAAGGCCTTGTCTTCAGGCTCCGAAACTTTGGTGGTAAAAGATCCCAGTTTCATTACCCAGAAGTCCGGTTCTGATAATGCTCCATGGTGGCCACTGACATCAAAGTCATTGGAATGGGATTCAGCTCCGACAATAAATCCTCCGTCAGAGGTTTGTACTATGCTTGTTCCATCATCATTTTCCGATCCTCCATAGCTACGTTGCCAATCAATATCCCCGGCTGCATCAAGCTTAAGAATCCAGACATCACCTGAGCCATAATTATTAGTAAGGTCGCTGTCGTTAGACATTGCAGACCCTATTAAAACAAAGCCACCGTCGCTTGTAGGTCGTGCAGATTTGAAGAATTCACCCTGCGTTCCGCCATAGCAATTGTGCCAAACCAGGTTGCCAACACTATCGACTTTAACAAGATAATAATCAAGACTACCATTTGCTCCGGGTAAGTCACCAGATGCCGTTGAAGCTCCAAGAATATAACCCCCATCGGCAGTAGGATAAACTTCGCGACCAAAATCCAATGAACTTCCGCCAAAAGTATTAAACCACTCCACATTTCCTGTTGAATCAGTCTTTAAAATAAATGCCGAACCTAAAGGTGAGCCAATGTTCCCGATGAAATCGCCATCTGTGGAACTGGTCTCTCCTGCAAGTACAAAGCCATGATCGTCCGTTTCCCGAACCGTATAAGCTCCATCGTTAGCTGTTCCCCCAATGCATTTTTGCCATTGCATCATTCCAAATGCATCGAATTTCACCAACCATATGTCACTGCCGCCATGATTCCCTGCAACATCGCTGTCGTTGGAAGCGGTTTGTGTACCTAATAAAAATCCACCATCGTATGTTTCGCAAACAGAACGACCATGATCGCCTGAAGATCCTCCAACAGCCTGTTCCCATTCGATATTTCCGATTGAATCAAGCTTCACCACCCATGTATCGAAAATGCCGCCATTGAAACCGGTGACATCACCATCAATTGAATTGGTGTTTGCGCTGAAGATATAGCCGCCATTGCTGGTGGGTTTAATACATTGAATATTTTCATCCTCCGATCCGCCGTAAGAGCGCTGCCATTCAATACTACCAAGGCTATCCAACTTCACAACCCAACAATCAAGGGTGCTTGTCAGCCCATGATGACCGGTAACATCACCATCATTGGAATAAGAATACCCACCAATAATGAACCCGCCATCTGGAGTAGGCTCGATCTGGTCGTGCTGCGCATTTCCCTGGCTCAGGCCATCACCGAGGGTTCCCCCATAGGAATTCTGCCATTGAATAGCCGGTTGCGCTGTTAGTACAAGAGAAAAACATAAGCAAATAATAAGTTGAAGGAGTATTTTTGAACGCTTCATGATGTGTAGAATTTATCTTTTCGATCTATCGGTTTATGAGAACTACTCTTTGAGAGAGTGAATGATTTGAAGTTTTTATCTGAATGAAATAGGTTCCTGAACTAAGGTTTGAATTTTCTGAGCGGGGATTCCAGGCAAACTCATGTTTCCCGGCATTCATTTGCTCATTAACCAGCGACTTAATCTTCTTACCCATGACATCCAGAATGTCAATCACCACATTTTCATTTTGATCCAGGTTAAATGAAATCACAGCTGTTGAACTTATTGGATTTGGAGTAACCATCATTGCTGAAATCTCATCAAAGAGCATATCAATATTCGTTGTAAGCGAATTCAGTCTGACAGCCCAAATATCATTATCACTCAAGGCGCCATGATGACCGGCAACATCTATATCGTTCGAACTCGATTCACCGACAAAGAAATAACCTGCATTAGAGGCAGGTACTGCAGCGGCCATATTTTCCCTCCCGGTACCACCATAGGTCTTTTCCCATTCAATCGTGCCCATGCTATCAGTCTTCACGATCCAACAGTCTTGAACGCCTATAGCTGAGGATACATCACCATCGGAACTTTCAGTTGACCCGGAAATCAAATATCCTTTGTCAGGAGTCTCCCTGACAGATTTAGCTTGCTCGCTGGAAGTTCCACCGTAACATTTGGACCACCGGATGTTGCCAACAGAATCAAGTCTGGCCAACCAAATATCCGTTCCACCATGATTACCGACTATATCGTCATCGGTTGAGCTTGTTGCTGAACAAAGGACATACCCTGAATCAGCAGTTTGCCTTATATTATATCCCCAATCCAGAGAAGATCCACCATAACATTTGTCCCATTCCTTATTTCCTGTACTATCCAGTTTTATAAGCCAAATGTCCCAAAGAAAACCCGGATGCGCGTTGAAAGTGATATCACTGTCATTAGATGTAGTAGTCCCGCAAACAAGGAAGCTTCCGTCAAAAGTCTGGCAAAAATTATATGCCCTCTCAGCTCCCGAACCACCAAGCGATTTTTCCCATTCAATTGTTCCAACACTATCAAGTTTAACCACCCAGAAATCAAGTGATCCCTTGTTGATGGAAACATCGCCGTCAGATGACCTGCTATCACCTGTAAAGACATATCCGCCATCGGTAGTCTGTTCTATATGAGAAGCAGTTTCAAAATCACTGCCTCCATAAGAATGTTCCCATTCAATATTTCCAATGGCATCAAGCTTAACTACCCAGGCATCAGTTGTATTCGTAGAATCGTGATGACCGGAGACATCTCCATCGTCAGAATAAGAATCTCCGCAAATGATATATCCGCCATCCTGTGTCTGGAACACACTCTTTGCCACTTCGTCGAACGAACCGCCTAACGACTTCTGCCATTCAATGCTGCCGCTGCTATCCAGTTTCACTACCCAGTAATCACTGGTGCCGCTCAGACCATGATGACCGGTTACATCGCCATCGTTCGAAAAAGAATGACCGGCAATAATCACACCGCCATCCACTGTTGCAGCCATATTATTATTAATTACATTTCCCTGGTCAATCTGATCAACCAAAGATCCGCCTAGAGATACTTGCCATTGAATAGTCGGTTGTCCTGTCACTTTAAGAATACTAATTATATTGAATGCAATCGCGAGTAATGTAATTTTCATAGCCATATATGATATTAATTATGATTCCTAATTATTTAATTAATTGTCCTTCCACTTAATCAACACCAGTTTATTATTTGGTCCGCTGAAACTCTGGATTTTTCCCATGATGATAAAACCTCCGTCACTCGTAGCTGCAGTCGAAGGGAAAAAATCTGAATAGAATTCCTGGAAGGAAAATGATTTAGATGTCTGCCATCCGCCGTCGCCTGTAAGAAACAATGTTTGAAACGCTGAATAATCACTTGTCACGTCCACCGTACCTTTCTTGTACGCAGTCAAGAGAAAATTTCCTTTCCCTCTGGTACAGGAAAGAACCCGGTAGCCAATAGGCAGAGGCATCGGAATTGTATCCAAGATGGCACCCTCATTATTCATTCGGATAAAACCATTTACTACATCCGATCCAAGTGGTAAACCGGTAAGCAGAGAAACCGCTCCTGAATAATGATAGATCCATTCTCCAAATCCGTCTTCTAAAAGCCTTCCGCCATATTGATTATAATATCCACTCTTTGTTCCGCTCGATTGAACTTCATAGCCTGTTTGGTCAATTATATAACTTTCATAATCGACGGAATCAGCGTTAATCACTCCTCTTAAAATCCCGTAAGAAACACTATCTGCCTGAATCTTATTTCCCTTAAATGAAAACTCCGCCAGAAACTTGCCACCGGGAAGCGGTACAACAGAATTTTGTTCATAAGACGGTTTGGCTTGTTGACTGATATTGAATGCAGTTAACACAGCCCAATCCTTACCATAAGAAGGGTTGAGTTTCACGACAAAAGATTCCTGACTTAACGGAAAGCCAACTAAAAATGACTGCAAATACACTCCGGAAATAATGAGTCCGTCATCAGGCAGTACACACATCGTAGCACTCAGAACTCCGTCAGAACCTCCGGTTGAAGTCTGTACAACCCCATGCAAATTAACCGTGCCATTGGGAAGAACAACATACAAAACGAATATCTGCTCGTATCCCGGTAAATCTCTCACGGCTAAAACAATACTTCCGTCGTTTCTTCTGACCATATCCATGGGAATGCAGTCAGGAAAGGACTTCTTCCAGACAAGTGTTCCCGTGGGATCACACTTCATCACAACTGCTTGCTTGGGAAATTCGGAATAATAATACAAGTAAATATTATCTTCGGAATCGGTCAGCACTTTACCATTTTGTCCGAGAAATGTATCGTCTTCTGTAATACCGGAAATATTTTCATCCAGAACATGCATCCATTCGATTTGCTCACCTGCTGTTGAAATCCCGGAATCCTTCTTGCAGGAGTTATTGCCGAATGCGAAAAGGAAAAGTGCAATCAACGTATATCGGACCTTTATTTTTCGTTGTTCAAATTTCATCAGATTAATTCCACTTACAGATGCTACAATAAATAATAAACTCAGACAAAATAGGCAATTTGACTTTACAATTTTACTCGTATGGAGTCAACAATTCCGCTATCATAGTATAAAATCTCTTTGATATAGATTTTCGATAAATTAATTGCAGAAAACCCTGTTTTTGAATGCTATTTAAGGAATAAAGCTATGTTAAAAGTCAAAGCACTTGTCTCACCAATGTATATTTAGCCTAAATCAATGTATAATTGGTAAACCCAATAGTCATTGAGGCCCAGGTTTTCGAAAGTGCTTCCAAAAACTCTTCCTTCCTGCTCCGCTCAGCGATTTCTATGCCAAAGTCAAGTCTTTTTTATTTCTCCGCGTCTTCAATTTCGGATTTAGCTGCGCTGGATCCTTC
>DAOQWA010000035.1:0-30673 GCA_035341855.1 Bacteroidia bacterium | reverse complement strand
GTCTTTTTTATTTCTCCGCGTCTTCAATTTCGGATTTAGCTGCGCTGGATCCTTCAAGACTAAAGTCTGAATGAAGCGTTCAATCCCATGCGCTCTGCGAGCGCTATGGTTTTTTTTATTTTTACGCTCCTTCAAGCCTTCGGCTTGGTCGCTCCAAAATAAAAAATCCCAATCACTGCGTGATGGGATTTTCTAAATCATTCTTTGAGGTCCCGAGCGATCTTTAAGCATTTTTACATGCTCTTGGTTTGCTTGCCGTTATAGAGTGAGATGTTGATTCAGCGAAACATGAGCGAAACGCTTTAGCTTGATTCTGTTATCAAATGACTGGAATTTTAGAAATAGGTTTTAACTGCAAATTCAAACTGATTTATAAAAATTTCTTTAAACGCATTAATATTATTTTGCTCATAAAATACCAGCATTGCTTTTTTGTAATCAATAGAGTCAACTGTCCTGAAAGAAATCGGACAGAAATTATTATTTATAAATATCGCATTACTGATAATTCTCGCCGTTCTTTTATTCCCGTCAACAAATGGCTGGATGTAAGAAATCAAGACTAAAACCAATAGTGCCTTTTCAAAAACATTTTCCTTTTCATTTACCACAATACACATATCCTCCAATGCCTCTTTAATCTGAAACTCATTATCAAGAGGTTTATAATTGGTCCCTGTAATACCAACTATACTGTTCCTGATATTGCGTGAAATTCCAAGGTCTTTAATCAGGATACTATGTATATTTTCAATTGTTGAAACTGTTACTGTTTTTACATACGAAGGATTTGCTATTATGAAATCCAGTGCAGCTTTATGGTTTAGTAACATGACTGCTTCATCTTTCGTCTTTCCGGCAGCGGTTTCCTTTTCTTTAAGCAGTCGTTCGGTTTCCAGTAAAGAATAAGTATTGCCTTCAATCTGCGATGATTTCCAACTTAAGTCGATGGCTAATCGTTCAAGTTCTTTATTGTACTCCGTTGCCGATAATTTCGTAATATTGTTTTTGTATTGAGTTTGCAAATTTGTCAGGAATTCTAATTCTTCTTTTGAGAAAATAGAAACGCGAATTAATGTTTCTCTGATCAGAGAATGATTAAAAGTATTTCTGACAATTCTTTCATCAATTTCTTTCCGGAAATATTGCTCAACATTAATCGGATGTAATAAATTATAAGCCTGGCTGATTTGGTATTTAGTCCCTTTACCTTTACCGGCTGTTGTGATCAGGTTTTCTGCAAGTAGTTTTTGCAGAATCCTTTTAACGGTTGCATATCCAATTTTCTCACCTAGCCCATCATGAATTTCCTTTGATGAACACAATGGGTTCGATTCGATGAACTTTAGAATTATAATATTTGTGTTTTTGATTGATTTCGGCATATCTAATATTTGCAGCTCACAAATATATAGCTTGTGGATCAAATATCATACAAAATGAGCCTTAATATTTACCTTTTTGAGCCGTAATTACACTTTTATAGCTCCTTCTGAGCCAATTTAGGGCTCATTTTTATTCAAATCTGTGCCAAATAGTAAGGATAATGAGCTTTAATTGGAAATTCCGGTCTATCTGATCATCAAATTCCTGATTAAATTGTCTGAATTGCCCGGAAATAGGTGATCACATTCTCCGGAATTTCCACTAAAGGCTCCTAACGGCTCCTAATGAAAAGCAAAAAGCCCCGTTTTGGTGAAACGGGGCCTAATGGCTTCTAATGAAACGAAATGTGAGGTCCCGAGCGGATTTGAACCGCTGTACAAGGTTTTGCAGACCTCTGCCTAACCACTCGGCCACAGGACCTAAATTTTATTTATTATTGATACTAAAGAACTAGCACTCTATTTGAACCAGTATATCCCCCGGCTTGCATACAGACCTCTGCTCTTAGCAGCCGAAGCATAGCAAAGGCTGCAAATATACGAATCCTCAGTGCTTTTGTCAATTTTAATGTCAATGGTATTATATTGGTAATCAGTGAAAGGCAATAGTTCATTTGCTTTAAAAGCATTAAATACCGCCTTTCTGTCGAAGGGTTTTGGCTTTGTCCGAGAGAGGAAAATCAAGGTTTGTAACCAATCCGCTTCATAGGTATACTCTTTGCAGGAAGAAGTTTTCTCTGAATCTCAAACAATCTTCGGATATCATCATCCTGTTGATTACCTTCTTTCCGATTATATCCAATTGATTTGCCGGTTCTTATTGTTCTGCAAATATTCTTCGCATTCTGTTGAAAGCCCTTACAACAGCGACACTCGTCTTAACCGCCTCATCACTATTAAGTACACTGGCTAACATCACTGTACCATGTTCAGTAAATACATAAGGCAATTAGAATAAAAATTTTAATTGCCTGAGGTGGTCGCAAAATGCGACCACCTCTGATTTCTCTTCCGGATTTAATTGAATCATGAAATCTACCGGAAAGCGTTTTATATTCCGCTTAACCTGCTCATTAAGTCTTTTGGTTGATACACCAAATACAACTGCGAGGTCTGCATCGACTATTACATTCTGATTCCTGATGCATAAAATCCTTGAAGCAGGGTCGATGGCTTCAATTTCGTTATGTTTTTGCATGATGCAATTTATGCTCCATTCGAAAAAATCACAAACGCATAAATTAGAAAATAATTATTGCAAATTAAAAATCAAGAATAATCAACGACTAACCGAAACCTCCACGCTCACACTCTCCACATCGCCATTCATCGGCGGAGCGATTTTTGTTACACAAACATCCGCCGAATCAATTTTCTTATCCATCTTTAAAAGAGCATCTCCTATTCTTTGTGCAACATGCTCTATCAACTTTGACCTGATCGCCATTTCCCGTTTGACAACTTCATACACTTCACAATAATCTACGGTCTCACTTAAATCGTCACTCTCTGATGCCCCCGAAAAATCAGTGAAGATGTCTACATCAACAAGGTAATGCCCTCCTATCCCGGCTTCCTCCTCCAGACAACCATGATAAGAATAGGTTTTGATATTATTCAGAGAAATGATCATGTTATATTGATAAACAAATTCAAATGTTATTGGGAAACCTTTGCCCAGGAATCTTTCAGAGAAACTGTCCGGTTGAAAATGAGTTTTCCATCCTTCGAATCGCTGTCAAGGCAAAAATATCCTTTGCGGATAAACTGGAACTTATCACTTGCCCTAGCTTCTTTCAGAGAGGGTTCTGCCATGGCATTGGAAACTATCTGCAAACTATCAGGATTGATGTGATCTTTGAAATCTCCTTCAGCCGTTGCAGGATCCTCCACTCTGAATAACCTGTCGTACAATCTTATCTCACAAGGTATAGCTGCTTCCTTACTCACCCAATGTATAGTCCCTTTTACGTTGATGCCACTGCTATCCTGCCCACTTTTACTTTCAGGAATATACTTACATCGTATTTCTGTAATGTTCCCGGCAGCATCCTTATCATAAGCTTCGCACTCGATGATGTAGGCATGTTTCAACCGCACTTTCAACCCGGGCCCGAGTCTGAAATATTTCTTTCCGGGATTTTCCATGAAATCATCGCGCTCAATCCAAAGCTCCTTCCCGAATGGCAGATCACGCTCTCCTCCCTTGTCTTCCATCTCAGGATTATTCTCTCCCTTGAGTATTTCTGATCTACCCTCAGGATAATTTGTTATGACCAACTTCACCGGATCCATCACTACCATCACCCGGTTCGCGATCTTATTAAGATCTTCCCGAACGCAATATTCAAGTAAGCCTACATCAATGACATTCTCTCTTCTTGCAACGCCTATCCGATCACAAAAATTCCGAATACTCAAAGGTGTATAACCTCTTCTTCTTAATCCGCTGATAGTTGGCATACGAGGGTCATTCCATCCACTCACGTGCTTGTCATTGACTAGTTGCAAAAGTTTTCTCTTGCTCATGACTGTATAGTTCAGATTCAGGCGGGCGAATTCATACTGACGACTAGGGAAAATTTCCAGCTTCTCAATGAACCATTCATATAATGGACGATGGACTTCAAACTCCAGCGTACAAACAGAATGAGTGATCTCTTCAATAGAATCGCTCTGTCCATGTGCAAAATCATACATCGGATAAATACACCAGTCGTTTCCGGTACGATGATGTGCAACATGTTTTATGCGATACATCAATGGATCACGGAAATGCATATTGGGCGATGCCATATCCACTTTGGCTCGTAATACCTTTTCTCCATCTTTAAATTCGCCTTGCCTCATGCGGTTGAAAAGATCAAGATTCTCTTCAATTGTTCGGTCACGATAAGGGCTATTCTTTCCGGGCTCTGTAGGTGTACCCTTCATAGCTGCGATCTCCTCGGCAGATGAATCGTCCACGTAAGCCAATCCTTTTTTTATTAATGTGACTGCAAACTCATATAACTTCGGAAAATAATCAGAAGCATAAAATTCATTTGCCCATTCAAAGCCAAGCCAACGTATATCTTCCTTAATACTGTCGACATACTCTGTATCTTCAGTAACAGGATTAGTGTCATCAAAACGCAAATTGGTCTTTCCGCCGAATTCTTTTGCCAATCCAAAATTCAGACAAATTGCTTTTGAGTGCCCAATATGCAAATAACCATTCGGTTCAGGAGGAAAACGTGTCAGTACACGTCCTCCGTGCTTGCCGTTTTTAACGTCTTCGGCAACGATCTCTTCAAGAAAATTGGGAGCTTTATCGGGATTCATCTCTTTTACTCAATTAAAAATTATACTTTTTGTAGGAATAAATATGGAACACGGATGACACAGATTGTACGGATTTTCACGGAAAATTTATTATTTTTTGATCAATTTGAATTTATTCTTGTCTGATTAAATATTAATTTTAAAATCAGTCCACATCCGTACAATCTGTGTCATCCGTGTTCTAAATTGCATTTAATGAACGCAAGGCTACTTTCATACGTTGAATTACTTCCTGCTGTCCCAGCAATTCTGCCATGCCGAACAAGTTCACACCACCTGCCTGTCCGCTTAAGAATACACGAAAGAGCTGCAGCACTTCACCAGGCTTTAGAGCATTAGCTGCAGCCGTTTCCTGAAACACTTGTTCAGCACTTGCTGAACTAAAGTCATTCATGTTTTCATAAGCATCTAACAAAGCTTTAAAGAATACTGCATGACTGTCACGCCATTTCTTTGATATCACTTGTTGATCATATTCATTGGGTCTTAAAAATAAATATCTTCCAACCTCCAGCATCTCGTGTTCAAAATGTACACGCTCTTTTAAGAGTGGAATTGCTTTCAACAAAAAATCATCCTGTATTCGGGGATCATCATCGTTAAAATTAAATTCTTTTTTTATAATTCCTTTAAGGTGTTCAGCCAGTATTTCGTCCGGCTTGAGGCGCAGGTAATGCTGGTTGAACCACTTGGTCTTTTCAGGATCGAATTTAGCTCCTGATTTATTTACTCTCTCAAGCGAAAAATCCTGAATGAGCTCTTCCATGCTATAGATTTCTTTATCCCCGCTGGGATGCCAGCCTAACAAAGCAAGCATATTGGTGAATGCTTCAGGATAGTATTCCTTCTCTCTGTATCCGGAAGATTCTTCCTTTGTTTGAGGATCAATCCATCGCAAAGGAAATACCGGAAAGCCAAGACGATCACCATCTCGTTTACTCAACTTTCCATTTCCTTCTGGTTTAAGAAGCAAAGGAAGGTGAGCAAACTGAGGCATCTCTTTTTCCCAGCCGAATGACCGGTACAAAAGTACATGTAAAGGAGCTGATGGTAACCATTCTTCTCCTCTGATCACATGAGTGATTTTCATGAGGTAGTCATCCACAACATTTGCCAAGTGATATGTTGGCATCCCGTCACTTTTGAACAATACTTTATCGTCCATCTGAGAAGTATGCACACTCACATCGCCGCGAATGATATCATTCACATGGATCTCCTCATTCTCCGGAACTCTTAATCTGATCACATAATGCTCGCCATTTGAAATTCTTTTGTCAACTTCTGTTTTGGAAAGTGTGAGTGAATTAACAAGCTTCTTTCTTGTAATGGAATTGTATGCAAAGGATAATTTCTCTTGCTCCATTTCTGCACGCAATGCGCCGAGCTCTTCTTCAGTATCAAAGGCATGATATGCATGTCCTGAGCCGATGAGTTGATCAGCATACTTCTTATAAATTCCCTGGCGTTCACTTTGACGGTAAGGTGCATGTTTACCATCTCCAAACCCAACACCTTCATTTGGTGTGATACCACACCAGGTCAAGGCTTCGATGATATATTCTTCAGCACCGGGAACAAATCGATTCCGGTCTGTATCTTCAATTCTCAGGATGAAATCACCACCGTGTTTTTTTGCGAAAAGATAATTGTACAGTGCTGTCCGTACTCCACCCATGTGCAGGGGACCTGTAGGACTCGGTGCAAAACGAACGCGAATTATAGATGACATAATCAATTTAATTGTGGGACAAAGGTAAAAAATTGAATCGCTTTTAGAGATATCGTGAAAAGCTTACTTCCTAGACATAGCCTGCTGAAAACCCGAACGATAGAACAGATAGACCCCATTTCTCCGTATCGATCGCTTTTCGCAACATCTCAGATACTAAGAATGACCTGGAACCAGAGTTAAATAAGAAATTTTAAATGACAGACCATCAGTTTGAAACAGCGATCCCCCTGATCAAAAGATCGAGTCATCTTCTAAATTACACATTCATCCTTTTCATTGGAAAGCACATTGCATTATTCCTTCTTAGCCAATAGCTATTTTTAACCCGGCTATTTGTTTTCGATGATCAATTTTCTCGATAAGTTCTTCATGCCATTACTTACTCTCACAAAATAAATTCCGGCTGTCAATTCAGAATGTATAATTTCTCTTTTACTCCTGAGTGAGGAAGAATACACTTGTTTCCCATGAATAGTAAAGATGTCCAGTTCTGCATTTTCGATTTCTCCATTGACTTGAATCAGAAAAGTAGATCCGGTCGGGTTTGGTGAGATGCTGAAGTAAGTTTTCAGGTCAACAGAAGTTGTTTTAGTGAATAGGGTTGAATCAATTTCAACTAATTTACCGATCGCACCTCCAAAGTTTGCCTGATCAATTACTTTCACATAAACACCAGTATTAATATCATAGGAAAAAATGGTCCCATTGCGAAAACTACCACCCTGAATTGTGATACCATAAAGTTTTCTGTCACTAGCCTGAATTAAATTCCAAAGCGGAAACCTTCCAATAAAGTCATAAAAATCTATCAACTTATTAAAGGACCCATTGACTGGATCAAAACTAAAAAGAGTCCCTTTATCGTTCGTCCCACCATGATAGGCCAGACCATAAAGTATACCGTTGTCTGCTTCGAGCAAGCCACCCACTGGCAGGCGTCCATCAATACTGTCAAAATCGTGTACTTTTTGATAGTGATTCAATGAGGGATCATAACAATAAATGACACCATAATTTTTCAGTCCGCCGGCGCAAGCCATTCCATACAATTTCCCATTGCTGGCCTGGATCAGATCTCCCTGAGGGTCAGCGCCGGTTGATTGTTCAAAATTGTAATGATTGACAAGGTTATTGTTTGAAATATCTATACTAAATAAAACCCCGACACCAAAATTACCACCGAATGCCGTGAGGCCGTATAAAAAATGATTACTCGCTTCCAACAGATTATCTGTCACCCAATAACCATCACTACTGATAAACTCATGAACCAAAGAAAAATATGAATTGTTAATATCATACCTGAACACTGTACCCTTCAGATCGATACCACCAAAACTGTTCATCCCATAGATTACATTGTTTGAGGCTGCACACAAACTACCAAGATTTTGATACCCTGAGTTGAGATCAAAATCATACAGCGCACTATAGTGAAGATTTGCCGGGTCGAAAGAAAACAATCCTCCACGATTCCACATCCCTCCACCTGTGGTCACACCATACAATTTTCCGTCTTGAAAAACCATATTACCGGTTGGCCATGCACCGGTAAGTGAGTCAAAAGAATAGATGATCTGAAGGCCTGACCCATCTCCATTTACTTTAAAGATAGTCCCTCCGTTATATGCTCCTCCTCCTCGAGTCATTCCCCATAACTGTGGCACTTGAGAAAATGTGTTCGAGCTAAATGAGAAGATCACAAGCATTAAAACCACATTAGACAACAGAGGAACCCGGATGCTCATCCTACCAGCCTTTTTAATATATCAGCCTTGAAACTTTAGTGTAAATATAGTCTGTGATCGTAAAGAAAAAGTGAGGGATCAAAGATCGTCCCTGTTCATAGCACTCTTTCGTGGCCCGGGGATATGATATTTAGCCTGAATACCTCTTTTGTTTGCCTCTTCATTCGCAGATTCTTTTTCTTCAGTGCCACCTGAACTTTCAATATCGCCTGAATCAATGAATGCTTTACCTTTCTCAGTTATCTCATAATGACCTTTCTTTCTTGCACCTGTATAGGTGATCAGACCCATCTTTTTCAAAGTTGCTACATAGCGTGCTCCCGTAACTCCACCCACACCACTCAAATTAAATAGTTCTGCTGCACGAAGCTTTTTGGTATTATACAAGTGCAGCATCATCAATACCTGCTTACGCAGATTCGGTGCATTACTTGCTTCCTGTCCGGGATAGTTTCTCCATTTTTCAAACAACTGATCCAGATCAAATTGATAGGCAGGATCGGATACAGTTTCGAGTGTGTTGAAATATTTCATGCCTGATGAGCCGGCAGAATAAGCCTGACCTCGACCGGCATAAGCATCACTTCCTTTACCAATGGCATAATCAGTCCGACGGCGTAAATTATCATTCAGATGAAGTTGATTGCTGTTGATCAACTGAAGCTCTTCTATTCGCAAATGCAGATCATCAATAATGTTTTGAAGGTCGTCAACCCGCTTTAACAGCTTAGTGTTGCGGATCATCAGGTGGTTGAACTGATGAAAAAGCTCCTCATTTTCTTCCGTCAATTGATCAATAAAATTCTTTTGATTACTGATTTTCAATTGCATCGTTTCAATAGTCATTTGTGGTGGAGTTTTTTCAGAAGACATATAATGGTTGAATAAAATGAGTTAATGATGGTATAAAAGTATTTTATTGATTCGTTTTCCGCTAAACTGTTTATAACTTCTGATAAGACATGAGGATAAATGAAGGTAAAAAATTGACTTTAATGACATTATAAAATCAGCGGAAATAAATGTTAACAGAGAAAAGGCCTGCAATAGATCAAACTATAAGATCCGGTGGGCTCATTGCTCTAAGCTTAAAACAGCAAAGGAAATTATCTACTTTCGCCACATGCTCCTTTTAAGTCCAAGCCAATTCCCCGACTACGAATTGATCGATTGCGGTAATTTTGAAAAACTGGAAAGGTTTGGAAAATATGTCACTATCCGTCCCGAACCCCAAGCTATATGGGATCCAAAATTATCTGAAAAGGAATGGGATAAAACTGCACACGTCCGCTTTGTTTCCAAGTCAAGTTCCAGTGGCACATGGAAAAAAATTAAGGACATGCCTGACCGCTGGACCATAAGCTATCCGATCAAAGATCCGCTTGAGCACAAAAGTCTTGATTTCAGATTAGCTCTTACCTCTTTCAAGCATGTAGGTATTTTTCCTGAGCAAGCTTGTAACTGGGATTATATTAGTGATTGTGTCCGGGATATGAATGCAGAGACCCCGAAGGTGTTGAACTTATTTGCTTACACAGGTGGAGCATCTCTGGCTGCCAAGGCTGCCGGTGCAGACATCATACATCTTGATTCTATCAAACAGGTGGTCACGTGGGCGAGGGATAATATGGAACTCAGCGGCCTGCGTGATATACGATGGGTTGTTGAAGATGCACTTACATTCGTAAAAAGAGAAGTGAAGCGTGGTAAAAAATACAATGGAATAATTCTGGACCCTCCTGCATACGGGCATGGTAACGAAGGGCAAAAATGGAAGCTGGAAGACATGATCAATGAAATGATGAAACTTGTTTTTCAGTTACTTGATGAAGAAGAACATTTTCTCATTTTGAATACATATTCGCTTGGCTTTTCTTCCCTAATAGTGGAGAATCTGCTTGCCGGTCCAAAAAATTTACAAACCGGAGAGTTGTTTTTAAATGCAAGCTCCGGAATAAAGCTTCCTCTGGGAGTTTTCGGAAGGTATTATACCGGAGATCTTTAAACACTTCTCTAAGATCCGGAAACTATTAATGTCTTTTTCTGTTAAAAGAATCGATAATTCACCCTCTTTTAACGAAGCTTAACAGCAATATCGAGGCCTTTTTCCTCGTTATTACGTATCTTTGTTATTCTACGAAGTCAATAGAATTAAGCCTTTCATGACAAATAGCTACCAACAGCTCATTGAAAAACTGGATGCTTTCATCAGAAAGTATTACAAGAATCTCCTGATTCGTGGAGCCATTTATGCTTTTGCCCTATCGCTTGCCTTTTATTTATTGGTCATCAGCCTTGAATTTTTCGGGCATTTTGACAGTAATACCCGAACAATACTTTTCTATTCATTTGTTGGCGGTTTTCTCTTCATTCTGGGAAAATTTGTTGCCATACCTCTGGCTCATCTCTACCGTATAGGAAAAATTATATCTCACGAGCAAGCTGCCGGGATCATTGGAACTCATTTTGCCAATGTACAGGACAAGCTATTGAATGTTCTTCAACTGAAAAAACTTCAGGAAGGATCGAAAGATCAACAACCATGGCTTGCAGCAAGTAATGACCTCTTAGATGCGGGTATCGATCAAAAGATCCTTGAATTGCAACCGATCCCATTTGTAAGTGCAATCAACATTTCAGAAAACAAAAAATACTTGCGCTATGCCATGCTTCCTTTGCTGGCATTCTTTCTTCTATTGTTCACAGCTCCAAGCCTTATCAAGGACAGTACAAAAAGGCTGATCTCACACGGAACATATTTTGAAAAGCCGGCTCCTTTCACATTTACTGTCTTAAACAAAGACCTAAAAGCCATTCAGCAACAGGATTTTCAAATTGACATAAAAATAGATGGCAAAGAAGTTCCTGCTGAAGCCTTTATTGAAATAGATGAAAATCAATTTCGTCTCGAAAAAGAAAACATTAACACCTTCCATTATACTTTTAGAAACATACAAGGCAACGAAACTTTTCGTTTGTATGCCGACGGTTTTTATTCCGAAGAGTATGAACTGGAGGCACTGCCGAATCCCGTCCTTATAAATTTTGATGTACGCCTTGATTATCCTTCATACCTCAACAAACAAAACGAAACGATTCAAAATACCGGTGACCTTGTAATTCCTGCAGGCACAAAAGTGCATTGGTCATTTAACACTCAAAATACTGAAAACGTCAGGATGATCTTTCAGGACAGTACTATCAGCCCGGAAAGAACGGGTCAAGATAACTTCACTTTTTCCAGGAAGTTTTTTAGGAATGATGCATATATCATCAGTACTGCCAATAATTTTCTATCGAATAAAGATTCCATACGATTTGGGATCTCTGTCATCCCGGATGTTTATCCATCTATTTCGGTAGAACAGCAAAGAGATTCTTTATCAAGCAAGCGCACCTATTTCAAGGGGCTGGTAAAAGATGATTATGGATTTTCTAAACTCACTTTCAATTATCGTTTCCTGAAGTCTAATGACTCTTTAGAAAACAAAAAAGGAAAAGAGTTTACTGAAAGTCTTCCTTTCAATCGAAATACAAGCTCTGATCAGTTCTTTCACTACTGGGATCTGTCAACCATTAACATTCATGCAGGTGATGAGGTAGAATATTATTTTGAGATTTTCGATAACGATGGAATTGCAGGTCCGAAATCGACAAGGTCACAGACATTGGTTTTCAAGGCACCAAGTCTTAAAGAAATCTCTGACGATACCGAGAAAAGCAATGCTTCAATTAAAGATGATCTCAAAAAAAGTATCGCTGAATCAAAACAAATCCAGAAGGATATCAATGAGCTGACAAAAAAACTTTTAGACAAAAAGGAGGTCAACTGGGAAGATAAAAAGAAAGCGGAAGAACTTCTGAAAAAGCAAGAGGAGTTGGCAAAGAAGATGGAAGAAATCCGCAGGAAAAACGAACAAAAAAATAACCAGGAACAAGAATACAAGAAGGTTAATGAAGACATTCTGCAAAAACAGGAGCAACTTCAGTCCATGATGGATAAAATGATGTCTCCTGAATTGAAGAAGCTTATGGATGAACTTCAAAAGCTCATGGAGAATGTCGACAAGAACAAGTTGCAGGAACAGTTGAGCCAGATGAAGACAGATAGTAAAGATCTGCAGAAGGAGCTTGAAAGAGCCATAGAGCTGTTCAAGCAATTGGAAGTTGAACAAAAGCTTCAGGAAAACATTGATAAGCTTGATGAGTTGGCAAAGAAGCAGGATGAGCTTTCAAAGGAATCAGAAGATAAAAACAGTGACAGTAAGGAGTTGCAGGCTAAGCAGGATGAGCTTAACAAAGAGTTTGATGAATTCCGCAAGGACATGGATGAGCTTGCCGAAAAGAATGAAGCATTAGAAGAGAAAAAAGACCTTCCAGATACAGATGAACAGGAGCAAAGTATAGAAGAAGACATGCAAAAAAGTTCTGAAGAACTGGGAGATCAGAAGAAGAGTAAAGCATCCAAGTCTCAAAAAAGTTCTTCCCAAAAAATGGAAAAGCTTGCCCAAAAAATGAAGGACAAGCAACAACAAATGGAGCAAGAACAGAATGAGGAAGACATGCAGGCACTTCGCGCCCTTCTCGAAAATTTGCTGCGTCTTTCTTTCGATCAGGAAAAATTGATGGAAGCTTTGCGTACTATGGATATCAACAATCCTCAGTATTTAAAAATGAGTCAGGAGCAACACAAGCTAAAGGACAATGCCAAAATGGTTGAAGATTCTCTTTTCGCATTGAGCAAGCGTGTGATGCAGATCAAATCAAAGGTCAACCAGGAAATAGCAGCCATCAATCTGAACATGGAACATGCCCTCGAAAATCTGGAAGATCGTCTGGTACCTCAGGCTCGTAGTCGTCAACAATTCGTGATGACATCTATCAACAACCTCACGCTTATGTTAAGTGAGGCACTTCAACAAATGCAACAACAACAAGCCAGTGCCCAGTCGAGCGGATCTTGCAAAAAACCGGGAAAAAAGACCCCTTCTTTATCAGAAATGGCTAAAATGCAGGAAGAGCTCAACAAAAACATGCAGAAGATGAAGGAAAAGATGGAAAAAGAGGGGAATAAGCCGGGAAAAACCGGGAAAAAGGGACAAGGAGAAGGAATGAGCGAGGAACTTGCCAAGATGGCCGCTCAGCAGGAATATTTACGAAATGAGCTGCAAAAGCTTAACCAGCAAGAGAATAAGGACGGCAAGAATAGCCTTGGAAACCTGGAAGATATGGCCAAAAGGATGGAAGAAACCGAGAAAGACATCGTTAACCGCATGATCTCTGAACAAACACTTAAGCGTCAACAGGACATACTCACAAAACTCCTTGAAAGCGACCGAGCTCAGAGAGAAAGAGACCAGGATGAACAGCGAAAATCAGAAGAAGCAAAAAGTCTCTATCACCGTAACCCTGCGGAGTTTGAGGAGTATAAAAGATTAAAGTTGAAAGAAATGGAATTGCTTAGGACGATACCCCCTTCCTTGAATTCTTATTACAAACAGAAAGTTAACGATTATTTCCAATCACTTGAAAAATAGTTCACTTATGCTCGTGGACGGAGAAAGCCAAACGGTGGAATTAAACTCAAACCCAGATAGCATCTCCGTCGTTGAACGGATGATCGAAGAAGTTCGTGACAAGTACAACGTAAGCGAAGACATGTATGGTAACATGTTGGTTGCAATAACGGAGGCTGTTACCAACGCCATTTATCATGGCAACAAATCGGATCCTTCCAAGAAGGTAAGTGTTGCGATAGCACACAACCCAAACAGTATAACATTTACAGTAACTGATCAGGGACCGGGATTTGATTTTTACAATCTACCCGACCCTACCTCACCCGAAAATATCGAAAAAGAATGCGGACGCGGAATATTTCTGATGAAGCATTTGACAGATCAGCTGATCTTCTCAGAAAACGGAAGAGTGGTGGAGATGAATTTCAGGATCTCTGCATCCTGATAAAAATATTTTGGTTAGACACGTTGGAGCTCCGGAAGGGGCTCTTTTTTTTGAAAAAATATGGAACACGGATGACACAGATCAAACGGATTCTCACGGAATTAATGATTAGATGAATAAATTATAGGTGATCCATTTTTATCAGTTCCATCTGTGTCATCCATGTTCCATCAACCTCGTATTGGAAGATGATAGACTACACCGAAGCGGACGCTTTGATAGGGGAAATCATTCAGTCCCCACTGGTACCAGATCTTTGCATCCAGTTTTCTGTGCTTCCATTGAAAGGCAGTTTTATAAACCATAGGCCTGTCCCCTATATTGAGGTAACCCCGATAGCCTGAAATACTATGCATAAATGAAATTTTCCTTGTGTATAGGGCTATGCCTCCGCCTCCCAGAAAAGCATCATTTTGCAAATGCAATTCGTCATACGTTTGATAGGAATAGAATCCTCCCATTGCAAAAACTCTTAACTCTATGTTTTTCTCTGATGCCAGTGCAAATGATTTTCCAAAGGAAAGATCCATATAGTAACCGGAGCCATCCGTATATCTTGCATCACTGAGTCTTGTTCCGGAAGCTGTCCTGAAAGACAATTCCAGTGCAATATCCGGCCAGGCTTCTTTATCCTGCAAGATCTGAACATGTGTTGCAAAATAAATATCACCACCGGCATTACCTTCTCCACTTCTGGTTCTTGCAGCACGTTGATCGCGTGTAGTTGTATCCATTGAATATAATTCGAAAGGAACGACAAAGGCTTCCAGAGCTACTTTTCCTTGACTTATCGGCACGTATAGTCTCGAGAAAAAGTCCTGCGTCTTATCCCCTTTGCTAAAATGAGCACCAAGCAATTGTTCGACCTCCAGTTCATTGTACAAAGCTCCCGTTCTAACTTCAGGTACAGGAAGTGCATTCGGGCCCATGAAAGAGGTTGACATTGTCATATACTGAATCCATGAAGTATGGCCGTCCCATTGATGCTTGTCATTCCACCATGCATATTCTGTCTGGGCTTTAAGTTCAGAAAAAAAGCATGTGATCAATACGATAAACAGAGCAATTTTTTGCATAGCGGGAACAAGATAAGAACAAAGCTCTAATGCATAATTATTTTCCGTTTGATGTACATTAGATCAGGAATGCCTATTTTAGTGCTGATATGTCAATGGATAGATCAATACATTTTTTTAAAGAAGGGGTTAAGTTCCGGCTTAACGATCAGGCGAAGCTATTAAAGTGGTTGAAGGCAACTGCAAAAAAAGAGTCCTATAAAATTCTATGTCTCAATTATATTTTTTGCAATGATGATTATTTACTGGAGATGAATAAAAACTATTTAAACCACAACTATTTTACAGATATCATCACCTTCGACAATAGCATTCAAAAAAATATTATTGAGGGAGATGTCTTTATTTCGATTGACACGATTAACAAAAATGCAAAAAGATTTGAAACAGGATTTGACAATGAATTACACCGAGTAATGATCCATGGTCTTTTGCACTTATTAGGATACAAAGACAAAACCGAAAAAGATAAAAAAAAGATGCGTGCAATGGAAGATAAATACCTTTCACAATTTTAAAGGTCGTCGCGCAACTCTTAGATAATTTTTATTGTTAGGGATCATTTAATTTATGTTATAATTAATTTTCTCTCTTTAACACGAATTACTATCATAATTCTACATCTCGCTAAACAGTTACAAACCTTTTCTCGATCTGAAGTTGTAAACACGGTCCAAGAAAAGGGAAGTATGGTTAATCGCTTTATGTATAATAACAAAACATCCCAAAACCTGCACAAAGCGATTTCCTAAAAAATGAAATGCAGGATCAATAAAATTGCAATGTAAATACCCTGAACTTTTAATGGAAGGGAGACTAGGTTAACTAGGTCAGGTGATTCCAAATAATTGTTCCGATAAAAATCCAAAGCAGACCTTCTGTGATCCACAGTTTTTTCTTCTGACTTACAAAAAAGTAAGAATACCATATCGAAACCGGCATGGCAAATATGGCAAAATTTATTAATGCCATATTTCTGGAAAGGTATACTGAAAGAATTCCAAGGAAGAAGGTGAAGAACAATAGTTGTTGGTAAGTACGAATTCGAATTATGTTCTTGTAATAATTAGCCCGTAAGCGTAACCAGGCTAATATTAACATAAGAATCAGCAATCCTGCAATTACTTGTAGAGGTAATATGTCAGGGAAGGTGAATGAAGGTGTTTTTTCTGAAAGCTTCTCAAAGAATCCTTGCCAAAAAATTGGTAGTTCATGATTCCAAAACTTAAAGACACTTAAAAATAAAAATGGGATCGTATATCCAATGATTAAAACCAACCATTCACGAATATGAAAAGGCCTGACAATAGATAAAGTAAACATCAATAATAATAAGATCGGGATGGCAGGAAAATAAAATAAAGCTGCAGTAGCTGCAAGAAACCCACAATCAAAAATGGCGACAATTGCCCTATTGTTTTTATGCAAAGAAAATACCTTGTCGAAGATTCTCAGAAGAATAAGATTTACGAAATGTATTGGATGTATGGCAAGAAAGTCAGGTATCGAAGAAATGAACAGGACAAAAAAAAGTGAAGGCAGGTATGAATTCTTGTAGAGAACTTCATGCCTGTTTACGATCAGATTAAAATAAATCGCCTCAAATGAAATAATGGCGATGAACAACAAGAGGCTTAGCCAATTGGGTATCATTACGAAAAAGCTTTCAAACAAATTCCATAAAGGCATTGGATAATGATCCTTCGTAACCGGGAAGGAACTAAATCTTTCTGCCCATAACAAAATGACAATGAGCGGAATGGCAAAAAGCGCTGCAGGCTGTGTCGATTTAAAAAAGCGGATCATTGGCCTTAAAAGTAGAGAATTTTCATTGTTGTGTATCAGGATTTCGTACTATATTTGCCCCTAAACAAACAAGATAAAGACATGGACGCAATCTGGCATTTTATAGCAAGTTTTTTCGAAGGAATTTTCAAAGCGGTTCCTTTAATTGGTCTGTGGTTCAACAAAATGATGATTGTGATAGGATTTATAGCCTTTTTTCTTTGGTTGAGCTATATGAGCAAGCAAAAAGAAGAGCAAAAGTTCGACTAAAAATACTCTACCTGTAAAACATTATCCTGTTTGTGAATTCAGACAGGATTTTTTTATTCTTCATTAATCTGAACCTGACAGAGAATGAGTCAAATAATGTTCATCCGGTTTTTGAATAAACTACTTATCCTCTTCAATTCATCAGGCTTTCAAAGATCAGGTGCTATTTTAAATTCATGAGATCAAGTCCTATATCTTTTCTGTAGTTCATTCCTTCGAAAGATATTTTTTCAATTTCTTTATAAATGCGCTCTCTGGCTTCTGCAATGCTCCCCGATTGAATTGTGACAGCCAACACTCTTCCGCCATTCGTTATAATTTCATTTCGCTCAACGGACATAGTTCCTGCATGAAATACTTTACAATCTTTGACCTGATCAATTCCAAGGATGCGTTTTCCCTTTTGATACCCCCCCGGGTATCCTCCACTCACCAGCATAACTGTCATTGCAAAGCGAGAATCTATGCTGATATGATTTTTAGACAAACTACCCTTTGCTGCACTGGAAAGAAGTTCTACCAGATCTGAATTTATCCTGGGTATTACTACTTCAGTTTCCGGATCACCCATCCTGACATTATACTCAATAACATATGGATCACCGTTAACATTCATCAAGCCGATAAAGACGAAACCCCGGTAATCAATTTTTGCTTTTGCAAAACCATCAATCGTAGGTTTAACGATCCTGTCTTCTACCTTCTTCATGAAAGCAGTATCTGCAAACGGTACAGGGGATACAGCGCCCATACCACCTGTATTTGGTCCAGTATCAGCATCTCCGATCCTCTTGTAATCTTTTGCTTCAGGAAGAATCACATAATTTTTTCCATCAGTCAGTACAAAAACTGAAAGCTCAATGCCATCAAGAAATTCCTCGATCACGACCCTATCACTTGCTTCTCCAAAAGCACGATCATACAGAAGGGATCTTAATGTGGTTTCGGCCTCTTTAATCTCAGAACAGATAATTACACCTTTCCCTGCTGCCAGGCCATCTGCTTTTAAAACATAAGGTGCTTTCAGGCTTCTTAAAAAACCTAAGCCTTCTTCGAGTGTATCTTTCGTGAAAGTTTGGTATGCTGCTGTAGGAATATTATTACGCTGCATGAAAACTTTTGCAAAATCCTTACTTCCCTCAAGTTCTGCTCCTGCTTTTCCGGGGCCAAGAAATAATATTTCTTTTGTTAACGAATCAGCTTCAAGATATTCTTTAAAGCCCTTCACCAGTGGATCTTCAGGACCAACGATAATAAAATCAATTTGCTTTTCAATAATGTAATTTTTCAATGCAGGAAAATCGGTAACAGGTATTGGAACGTTAATTCCGCACTGTTCTGTTCCCGCATTTCCGGGGGCGGTATGAAATTGTTTGCATAAGGGACTTGAAGCTATCTTCCAGGCCAATGCGTGCTCTCTTCCTCCCGAACCTAATAATAAAATATTCATTCTTAAATTCATTAAAAATTCCTCGATACAAAGGAAAGAAAAAACTTTTCCACCCCCGAACAAAACAGGCCACCTTTTTGAGGCAGCCTGTTCATGTTTATTCTTAAATCATTGGATTAAGGATGTTGTATGATTAACTTCATCGTAAGCACCTCATCCTTATTAAGAACTTGAATAAAATATAATCCTGTCTCAATATTGTTCAAATCGAAAGAGGCCGATGACAACTCAAGACTTTCTTGCATTCTATTAATAGCAACAACACGTCCATTCAAATCTATAATACGAGCTATTGCATCCTTACCTGTGTAGTTAACGGTCAGGTGATCATTTGCCGGATTAGGATAAGCCTGAACTCTATCAGTGGTGGAAATCAAATGTATTCCTGTAAAGATGCTGATATCAATACTGTCAGTGTATTCACAACCATTGCTTCCGGTAACTTTCACCCAATATATTCCGGGTGCCGTAGCAGTTAGTGTTTGAGCAGTGCTTCCATCTGACCAAAGGTAAGCAGTGAAACCTGCTCCTGCATCCAGCGGATAAGAGAATGGACTGACAAGAGTTGTATCAGGACCCAGGTCAGTGCTTACACCTGTCACCATGTTAACCTGAACTTCAACACGGCTGCTACCACAAAGTCCTAGTCCACAATTTGCAAATGCAGGACTCAGGTTAACATTCTGGGTTCCTTTCGTTGCAGTTTCGCAGGCGAAATCATTCAAATCATTATTATCAGAATTACCTATGCGACTAAGAGTTGGCACACCACAATTTGCAATACCATCTCCAATCCATTCTGCTCCAATCGTAATTGGAACACCGTTTACGACAGGAGCCATTCCCTGAATAGCGGCTGCAGGCCAAAGGATGGCAACAAAATCTCTCACCTGGTTTGAAGGATCTAATAATAAAGCCCATCCATTGTTACCCGGATTCCACAAAATATTATTTCCCCAATAGTTGTCGGCTGCGGCATCTGATTTGTACTGAATTTCACCGGGTCCAAAATTACCTAATGACCAGGTGATGGTGTTCACTGAATTGATGTCAGTATAATTATTACTCAGAGCTAATGTCCATCCGGTAGCATCGAAGGCTGTACTGCTAAGGTTTTGAATTTCTACAAAATCCGTATTTCCAACTTCACACTCAACGATTCTCAGACAACCACCTGAACCACCACCCTCACGCGCTTCTGCATAAAAAGCAGTATCTGAATTGATCGGAATTGTCAAAGGATTTCCGATTCCAACCAGATTTCCTCCTGTTGCAGCATCATACCAAAAAATTACATTACCTGAATCCGGTGAAGCAACAATTCCTACGCTTGTATTACAACCTTGCTGTGGTGTAGCAGCTGTTGGTGCATTTGGAATTGTATAATATGCTCTTTTAGTCTCAATCGTATCGTTATCATTAAATTGATCTGCTGGAAGTGCAGTATATATTTTAAAGAAATATTCACCACCTGCAATCGTAGAAATTGTTTGCGAGAGCATATAGTTTGTGCTACTATTCAAGGCAAGCGGACCGGGAACGGTATCCAATATGGTTAAGGTTGCTGCACCGGTGATCTCTACAACTATAGGAATCATACTTTGACTGTTACTGCCAAGATTGGAAACCATCACTTCGAGACTGATGCTATCCTGACCGCAAGCTCCAAGCGCAACAGGTTGTGTCAATGCAACCATAGACACGTTATCTGTCAAAGGAATAAACTCATCGGCTCCAATATCCGGCGTTGTTAAACTTCTTAGTTCTCCATCAATATCTGTAGTCACCGCTGCAAGAGGAGTTCCCAGATCATTGATACCGCCACCAAGTGCATGTAGATTTGAGGCTGATGCAAAAATCGGATCGACAGAAACAGAGTTTGCATCTTTTGTACTTGCTGTTTGCCAGTCAACCAATGTTGCCACATTACCGGTACTGTAATAAGCCAGGTTCGGACCATTTGAATATAGATCATTATAGTTTGAAATACTCAAACCAGGCGCTCCGGAAGTAACAATATAATATGTTACACCTCCACCGGTATTAGCTAAAATATTGTTTTGTGATACAACCTTAATAGAAGTTGCCCCTGTCAGGTAAAAACATCTTGAAGTAGCACCGCTGGCAGAAACATTCACAGAGTTATACCAGAAGTTAATATTAGTTGTGCCCGTAACATAGATTCCATAACCGGTACCGGTTCCTCCAACATGAAAGAAATTATTTACAACATTAATAGGTAACCCGGCAGCACCTTCACAAGTTGTAAAATAAATACCATATCCGCCATTAGGGACATCAACTTTGTTATTGCTTACCTCAAGATTATTGTCACATGATGTAAAGTAAAAACCATATGCTGTAGCTACATTCGTATTTGACGTAACAGTATTATTGACAACACGCGGCGCATTTTGATTTCCAAGATGAATGGATCTTGAGTAAGCATTTTCCATCACGTTATTCTCTATAACAAGACCCCTTTCCAAGACAGTTGCACTCGGACCAAACAAATAAATTCCGTAAGAACTATTCACTAAACGGTTATTCATGATTACCAGGTTGGAGTCATTTGATGTAGTTGCTGTCGCTGAATTAAACCAACAAGAGTTTGCAGTAGCAGTAGTTGCTGCAGCACCTTCGATGTAATTATTCAGGAAAGTAATGTTAGTAGAATAATTTCCGATACTGATTACTGTTCCATAAGCATTTGCACCAACACGACGAAAACCAAGTTGCTTAAAAGTCACCCAGTCGGCTCCGTTAAGTTGAACCAGATAATTGTTAGCAGATCCTGTTGTTGAAGAATCAATCAGTGTCACAACTGAACTATCTTGGTCTTCAGATTGAAAAATGATGGTATTCACAGATGAAGCATTTGGAATATCGTTGATCACGATCTTTTCCGGATACACACCATTACGAACATCAAAAGTTACAGGACCTGATACACCGGTAGACACAAGTGCTGCAACTGCAGCTCCAAACGTCGGATAATCGGGTGAGGCTCCCCCAATAGTATAATTTCCGTTAAGCTGTGCAGACATCTGATGCCCGGCCATCAAACAGATCAGAAGTAGTAATTTTATTTTCATGGTTTTATGGTTTTTTTTCGAAGGCTACAAAGTTACTAAATTTTATGAATTTTGACTTAAAACAGGCTTTTTTTAAGCCATACAATTATTGTTAATGTTCTATTTTTAATTCATTTTTAAGTTTTTGGTGTAAATTGTGAATTACAAATTGACAGGCATTAGCAACTTTTCAACTGTGTTGAAATCAATACCGGATTTTCAGGATGAAACACAAACTATTACTGAAACCTAAAAACGATACTACTCTCAGGAGGAATATGCAAAATGTTTCCTTTAGAGATATTTCGGATTTTTTGGAATTTATTCCTGAGAATGAACTAAAAATAGTGAATGTCTTAAGAACAACCGTGTTAAACTGCCTACCGGAATGTACCGAAAAATTGTCCTATCAGGTTCCCTTCTACAAAATCCATAAGAACATTTGTTTTATATGGCCCGCTTCAGTTTATTGGGGGAAAACCCAGAGTTATAACGGTGTAATTTTCGGATTAAGTTATGGACATCTTATCATCGATGAAGAGGCTTACTTTGAGAAAGGGAAAAGAAAATTTGTAACGATGAGAAAATTTGAATCAATTGAAGAGATTGACATTGATAAGTTAAGATCATACATTTTTGAAGCTGCATTAATCGATGAAGGATTTAAAAAAAGAAAATAATTATGGCCTACTCTGAAAAATTATCTGATCGTATTCGTGAAGCAATTGCTCACTTGCCAAATGTTGAAGAACGTTTAATGTTCGGCGGTGTTTGTTATATGTTGAATGGAAAGATGTGTATTGGGGTTGTGAAGGATGAAATGATGTGTCGTATCGGTCCTGATGCTTATGAAGAGGCACTTGAAAAACAAGGTTGCAGAGAGATGGTTTTTACAGGTAAACCCATGAAGGGATACGTATATGTAAGCAATGATGGCATGAAGTCGAAAAAGGATTTTGACTATTGGATCAAACTTTGCGTGGAATTTAATAAGCTGGCAAAAGCATCAAAGAAAAAGAAAGCTGCAAAGAAAACTCCAAAGAAAGCCGCTAAAAAAACCTGACCTTGCCGGCACAGAAATAACTTTCAAGCTATCTCAAATTTATCTTACTATTTTTTTATAAAATTTAATTTTCCTGACCCATACAATCGAACATTTATTTCACATCAACGCAAAACGAAAAGATGTTTATAAAGCCATCACAACACCAGAAGGTTTGTCAAACAGGTGGACAATGGATGTGAAAGGAGACACAGGCATGAATGGAGTAATAAAATTTCGTTTTGCTGATCGTGGCGAACCTGACATGAAAGTAATGGCGTTGAAAGATGGCGAAAAAAGAACCCGGGAGTGTATTGAAAGTCCTCATGGTTGGATTGGAAACATTTTTGGTTTCGATCTCGATGATAACGAAGGCAAAACGCACGTGCGATTTACGCATGGAGGTTTTCCGGAAGAGGGTGATTAGATGGGAATATGCACTTTCACCCGGGGCAGCTACATGGAAAGCCTAAGATAATATTGTCAAACAGGCAAAGGGGAAGCATTTGGGAGTAGTGGATACCGGATATAAGCCACTGACTATTAATAATGGACCAAAGGACATGTTTATATCCTTTGGTCCATTCTTATTCAGTATAATTTATTATTCTTTGTTAATTATAAATTATACACTTATGTATCGAACCGTGCTCTCCTTGATTTACCCTTACAAAATAGTAACCTTGATCAAGATCCTTGATATCAATTTTTTCGGATGCAGCTCCCGAGGAGGTTCCCTGCTTTATAATTTCTCCCAATGAATTCAATATCTCCCACTGAGAAATTAAATTTTTCTTCAATGACCGAATGTATAAATAATCTCTTGCCGGCATGGGGTATAGTAGAAATTCACTTTCACTCTGTTCGGCAATTCCCAGGTTTAATCTCTGAGAAAATCCTGATGAATTATTATTGAGGTCTGTCTGCATTGCAGTATAATGGTTGGGATTTGACAAGGGCCCTAAAAGCACCCAATGGCCTGTAGCATCTGCGGTGATAGTCGGAATCGGATAGGAATAACCCTGAGGATATACCGGGTCAAGTGTGATGTCTAAGGCCAGATCGACCCATGCATCGGGCTCTGCTGTTCCCCATGTACTATCAGCAGTTGAACCTAAGATTAAGGGTGGCAGAATATCATCATTTGCTGCTGCCACTGAACCATTATTCAACTTAACAGTATATAGATTATTTGAAATAATATTCTTATCAAATTGATTATAATGACAAGTTGTACTTATGGTAGCCGCATGAATCGGATATTCACAATCATGAATTTGGTTGAATCCGAGATAACCGTTATTACCGTCTCTAATTGTAATTCCCGAATTGCAATTTTGAATCTGATTACTCAAGACAGTATAATCTGAAGCTGTCGCAAACTGAATCCCATCTTCCATCATTAAAGGATTACTGCTAACATCTACTCCGATAATGTTATCAGTAACAGTAAATCCACGGCTTTGAGTGGCATAGAATCCGGCGCTCGTTCCATATAAATAATTACTTCGAATAATCACATTATTAGTATCATAATACAATTGAACTCCTAAATTTTGTGTAGGTGAAACCAGTCCGGATAAAGTTTGACCAATCACATTATTAATGATTGAATACAACCCAGATGAATCGGAAATACTAACTGCGATATTATTTCCGAAGAAAACATTCTCTTCTCCTGCAGCAAAACCACCAACCATTAATGTGCAGGTAACACCACTAATGCCGTTATTATTGAATGCAGTTGAGTACTGGGCGTTTGTTGGGTCGTTGGGAATTGTATCATGTCCGGTAATATCGGTCCCGACCTTATTGCCATGAACAAATCCTGAACATGCCTTCAAGAGGCAACCCTGTCTTCCGTTACCGGAAACTAAATTACCTTCACCCGCACCGGAGCCACCTAACTGTAAGCTTTCTACTCTCCTCAACTCAATGCCCGTTCTTTCGTTGGGTATCGCAGCCGTTCCACTTAAATTAGTACCAACAAAATTTCCCTGTATCGTAAAGTTCGATGAATTGCCAATATTAGATCCCAATATCATTCCATTTTCATTACCGGATATTAAATTATTGGAAACATGAATATCGTTCATAACATTGGTACTAAAAATAGCTGTTCCCAGATTGGGATCCGGAGCATCTCCATCACAATTGCAGCCGAAATAGTTAGAACTGATCGAAACATTATCAGCATAGATATTAATAGAATTATACACATTATTAAACATGTTTTTTTTGCCGGCTGTTCCAATATTCGCACGGTCTGCATTTATACTTAGAAAAGAAGAATATAATCGCGTATAATTTTTAAATGCCAGACCATAAACAGATACGTCAATAGCATTAATACTGATCATCTCATTTAGATTCGTATCAGCAGTCGAAGCATCAATAATAATTTTAGGGCAGTTGCCGGTGTATCCATTATCAGGCTGGGTAGTTCCATCAATAATGAGAGCTTCAGTGATTTGAACCGTATTGAGAATAGTTAACGGGATTGGGTGAGGAGGCATCCCCGGAATATTAAACTCAATATTATCTGCACCGGCAGTTAAGTTAGCATTGTCAATAGCTTCTAAGAATGATCCTGCACCGCTTGCATTTGTGTTAATTACGGTAAATGTTGTTGCCGATAGCATAGAATAGACAATACATCCGCAAATGGTAAGTAGTAATTTTTTCATGGGAATAGTATTAATACGTTCATGTTTGGTCATTAGCTAAAGCTAAAATTATTAATTATTTCTGTTTCTGTCACCCATCAGAATCGAACATTCACCAAAAGCAGCTTCCCGCAAAAATTTCTTTTCCCTACCTTTAAATGAGGAGTCTTCAATTTTGAATGAATTTTATAGAACATGAAAAAAACAATTCATCTGTTCTGCTTTTTAATCGTCGGTTTGAGTGGATCTGTTGCACAACCATCAAGCTTTCTAAAATCATATATAAACGGAAATTGTGGCTATGCCGTCAGAGAGATTAATGGAAATTCATATGTAGTTGCCGGGGGCACCGACTACTACTACAATTTTCACTGGTCAATTATGTCGCCCATAGGAAATACGAATATTCATCTTTTTAAAACGACAAGTGACGGCACTCTGCTTTGGGAAAAAATATTTCAAAGACCGCTACATCGTACCATCGCCACCTGGGAAGAAGCAACTGAAGATGGTGGAATGATACTTTGCGGAAGGAGTAATCAGGATCAACAATGGCCACCGGACAGCAATGATGTGATCCTCATCAAATGTGACATTGATGGCAACATACAGTGGGCAAAAAAATTTGATAGTGGAAAGGATGAATTGGGCTTTTGTGTTAGAAATACTTTCGATGGAGGATTCGCTATATCAGCATTTCATGATGCTTCACCTATGAGTCTTTCAGGTACGACTTATGCAATGCTCATCAAAACAGATTCGGCAGGAAATCTTGAGTGGGAAAGATCTTACGAGTTTGCAGTGCGCGATCTCGACACCGGAGAAGGACTTACCTGGGTATTTAATCAAACGTCTGACAGTGGCTATGTAATGACCGGCACGACTGTCGGGGCACATCAGGCTGATCTGTATGTAATCAGGCTAAATTCCGTTGCTGATGTGTTGTGGGCAAAATCCTATGAACATGATATGACGGTAAACAGGTTCTCACTAGGATTAGATATTCTTGAAAGCAGCAATAAAGAAATTAT
Source organism: Bacteroidia bacterium (assembly GCA_035341855.1). Classification (GTDB taxonomy): domain Bacteria; phylum Bacteroidota; class Bacteroidia; order AKYH767-A; family 2013-40CM-41-45; genus QQVM01. The sequence goes on along the minus strand of DAOQWA010000035.1, from coordinate 4,123 downwards.
TATTGCAGGATCTATGGACAAAAACCACTCTATGAATGAACTTAACCATCCATATATACTAAAATTAGATAGTTTGGGGAATTTTATTGATGCTGCAATTTACACTTCAATTCCTCCACAGTCATTTCAAAGCGGTTTTTCTTCGGTAGAGCAAAATACAGATGGCGGATACTTGTTTACAGGTATGGGTGGCTACGGCGGCTTTGGTGATCAGGCACAAATTCTAAAGACAGATGCTGATTTCAATATGCTCTGGTCACGATCATATACCTGGGATGGCATTGCTACGATGGGATCACGATCAGGAAGAAGTACCAGCGATGGCTCATTCATTTTCACCGGTAAAAAACAATTGGCAGGAACCGTTCTGCTTAAAACTGACAATATCGGACTTGTACCTTGTAAAAATCCTGATGTACTCGTTGAGATCACACCTTCGCTCCAGATCGTGGACCGCTATCCTTCATTTATCAGCAGTGTAAGTGCTGCTGATATCCTTTTCAATAGTACATTGAGTTCTTTAGACACATCAACAATATGCCCTGTCACGATTTCGCATTTACCTGTTGAACTACTTTACTTCAAAGCCCGAAAAACTGAAGGCAAGAACGTTCTTTTAGAATGGGAAACAGCATCTGAAATCAATAACGATTATTTTATCGTTGAAAAAAGTCTTGACGGAACAACTTTTTTCAAGCTGGGACTTGTAAACGGCAATGGCACTTCTTCGCAGATGATATACTATTCATATTATGACAAATTGAATGACAGCAAAGAACCGGTCTATTACCGCCTGAAGCAGGTTGACTACGATGGTAAACAAACTTTTTCGAAAACGATTGCGCTTGAAACCCAATCTATGACATTCCAACTTCTACATATCAATAACAATTATGCCGAAAATAAGATCAGTTTAAGTTTTGAATCCGGCAAAACTGAGATTATCAATTGTCGCCTGATTGATGTCATGGGAAGAATGGTTTTCAATAATGACATACTTGCGAACCCCGGTATAAATGAATTCAACATTGACACAAAAACTTTTTCGCATGGACTTTATTTTTACACTTTCAATAGGGGCAATAATCATCTAAGTGGAAAAATATACTACTAAACATCTTGCAATAGACTAATTAGACGGTCCTGATGTGATTTCTTATTTTTAAGTTGCCGGGTCAACAAGAAGACACATTATTTTTCCCTGGCACCAAGAATATTATGCATACTTATTATTAATATTCCCGGGCATTTTTGCCTCTGAGCTGTTTGCAACAGAGCTTAGCAAGACAGAACAAATCATTGAATCCCTTGTCCACCTATTCCCCGCTCTTGTATTGTTAATCTGTGCTGACTGCCGCTTTTCCATCATTGATACTTCTTATAAAGTACCCGAACCAATTTTAATCCGGTATGTATACAATATATCTAACAGGTACAGGTAAACAATATATACATTTCAAGATGCCCGGAGAAAATGCCTGACCGGCCTGTATCGATGTGGCTTTGAGAATTTTTATGCTCCTTACAACCAGCGTTTTCTTTATTCCCGGGTTTAAGCAGATATTCATAACACACTATTTTGGATTATTCAGTTTGCTACTCGTCCGTTATTACTTTCAGAATTATAATTGCAAGTCAAGAGGGGATAATTTATGGCTGGCAGCTCAAATTCAAAGGAAGACATGTAACGACATAGCGGCCTTTATTGCTTTCCGTATTGTAAACTCAAAAAGTTTTGTTGTTGAAATTCCGGGAGTAGCTATTTGACTCTTAACTACAATCATCCTTGTTCCATTCATATTGAAATGGTCCACAAAGTATGAAGTGAAGAAAAAGGTGGTAGATATAAATAAATGTAGCCTCCGAAAGAGGACTCGTTTCAATCCGGATCGTTAAGCATTAAATTACAAAGGAATATTTCCGTGCTTCTTCCTTGGCAACTTAGCTACCTTATTCTGCAACATAGAAAATGCCGCAATCAACTTTTTACGTGTGTCTTCAGGACGAATCACTTCATCGATGTATCCATGTTCTGCGGCTTTGTAAGGATTTGCAAAAAGTGAAATATATTCCTCTTCCTTTTCTTTGAGTTTAGCTTCAGGATTTTTAGCTTCAGTAATTTCTTTTTTGAAAATAATTTCAGCCGCTCCTTTGGCACCCATCACCGCAATCTCTGCCGATGGCCATGCATAATTCATGTCAGCACCGATATGTTTGGAGTTCATTACATCGTAAGCACCACCGTATGCCTTACGGGTGATGACCGTTACGCGCGGAACTGTTGCTTCACAGAATGCATACAAAAGTTTGGCACCATTCGTAATAATAGCATTCCATTCCTGATCTGTTCCGGGTAAGAAGCCGGGTACATCTTCAAATACCAACAAAGGAATATTAAAGCTGTCACAAAAACGGACAAAGCGACCGGCCTTGGTGGAGGCATGAATATCTAAGACTCCGGCAAGATGTGCAGGTTGGTTGGCAACAACACCTATACTTTTACCGGCAAGTCTGGCAAATCCAACAATAATATTTTCTGCGAAATCCTTATGCACTTCCAAGAATGATTCCTCATCAACAATTGAAGCTATAACCTCATGCATATCATAAGGCTGATTTGGATTTTCAGGAATAATCCTGTTAAGAGCAGGTCTGCCCTCTTCTGCTAATTCGTAAGGATAAGATGGTGCAGCCTCTTCACAATTTTGAGGGATGTAAGACATTAATTTTTTCAGCAACTGAATACATTCCAATTCGTTTGAACATGTAAAATGAGTCACACCGGATTTTGTGGCATGCGTTACTGCACCGCCTAATTCTTCGGATGTAACATCTTCATGAGTTACTGTTTTCACCACATTGGGTCCGGTCACAAACATGTATGAAGTATTTTCTACCATCATAATGAAATCAGTTATCGCCGGAGAGTATACTGCACCACCGGCGCAGGGCCCCATGATGGCAGAGATCTGTGGAACAACGCCTGAGGCCAAGGTGTTTCTATAAAATATATCCGCATAGCCACCAAGAGAAACAACACCTTCCTGAATTCTTGCACCTCCGGAATCATTTAATCCAATCAGAGGAACACCATTCTGCATAGAAAGATCCATAATCCGACAAATCTTTTTAGCATGGGTTTCTGATAGTGACCCACCAAAAACAGTAAAATCCTGTGCGAAGACATAGGTCATCCTGCCATTGATCGTTCCGTATCCTGTGACTACACCATCACCGGGATACTTTTCCTTTTCCATTCCAAATTCAAAGGATCGATGATTCACCAGCATTCCTATTTCTTCAAAACTACCTTCATCCACAAGAAAGTGAATCCTTTCTCTGGCAGTCAGTTTACCCTTTTTATGTTGTGACTCAATACGTTTCTTCCCACCACCCAGGCGGGCTTCTTCGTTTTTCTGTTCGAGCTGCTTTAGTTTATGGTCCATTAAAAAATCTTTGGCGCTAAAGTACGATTTTAAGTGTCCGGAATTTCGTCCCAAAAGCCGCAGAAATCGATTTTTAGAATTCTTCTGAATAGGTAGTCTTGAGCCCAATGCTTAATTTCGTCACATGAAAGAAATAGTCGTTAGTGGAATACGCAGCACCGGAAACCTGCATCTTGGAAATTATTTTGGAGCCATGAGGAATTTCATCCGTATGCAGGATGAGTTCAACTGTTTTTTCTTTATTGCAGATTATCACTCTTTGACTACTCATCCATCACCTGCAGATTTTCATCAAAATGTAAAAAGTGTCCTGGTAGAATATCTTGCATGCGGACTTGACCCTGAAAAATGTACACTCTATATACAAAGTGACCTGCCGGAAATTTCTGAGTTGTATTTGTTATTAAATATGAATGCCTACGTTGGCGAATTGGAACGTTGCACTTCATTCAAAGAAAAAATTCGAAAACAGCCTGATAATATCAATGCAGGATTACTCACCTATCCTACTCTTATGGCTGCTGACATTCTTATACACAGAGCAATAAAAGTACCCGTAGGAAAAGATCAGGAGCAACACCTTGAGATGGCCAGAACTTTTGCCAACCGTTTTAATCGGATGTACAATACTGATCTTTTTCCGGAGCCATATGCCTTCAATTTTGGAACGCAGCTCG
>DAOQWA010000034.1:0-33782 GCA_035341855.1 Bacteroidia bacterium | reverse complement strand
GTCCGTTTACAGCCCAGAAATAAGAATCACAGGCTGAGACATTGCTTGAGTTGAAAGTTGTTGGTGTAACCGTTAGCACCAATTCTTCAGTATGACATCCTACAACATCAGTATAAGTACCACTTGCAGTATAAGTCTGACCATTCTGTGCCCAGAAGTAGGAGTCACAGGCTGAGACCGAAGTTGAGTTGCTTGTTGAAGCAGTAATTGTCAGCACAATTTCTTCTGTATGACATCCCGATACATCAGTATAAGTACCACTTGCTGTGTAAGTCTGTCCGTTTACAGCCCAGAAATAAGAATCACAGGCTGAGACATTACTTGAGTTGAAAGTTGTTGGTGTAACCGTTAATACCAATTCTTCGGTATGACAACCAACTACGTCTGTATAAGTTCCACTTGTAGTGTAAGTTTGTCCGTTAACCGCCCAGAAGTATGAATCACATGCGGAAATTGTTGTGGTATTTGAAGTACTTGCAGTGATCGTCAACACCAACTCTTCGGTATGACATCCTACAACATCGGTATAAGTACCACTTGCTGTGTAGGTCTGTCCATTCTGTGCCCAGAAGTAGGAGTCACAAGCTGAAGCAGAAGTCGAGTTGCTTGTAGAAGTGGTAATTGTTAATACAATTTCCTCTGTATGACATCCGGAAACATCAGTATAAGTTCCGCTTGCCGTATATGTCTGTCCGTTTACAGCCCAGAAATAAGAATCACAGGCTGAGACATTGCTTGAGTTGAAGGTTGTTGGTGTTATTGTTAGCACTAATTCTTCAGTATGACATCCTACAACATCAGTATAGGTACCACTTGTTGTATAAGTCTGACCATTTTGTGCCCAGAAGTAGGAGTCACAAACTGAAACTGTAGTTGAATTCAATGTTGAAGTCGTGATCGTCAACACTATTTCTTCGGTATGACAACCTACAACATCAGTATAAGTACCACTTACAGTATAGGTCTGTCCGTTCTGTGCCCAGAAGTAAGAGTCACAAGCTGATACATTTGAAGAATTAGAAGTAGTCGGTGTAACTGTGAGTATCAATTCTTCTGTATGACATCCTACCACGTCGGTATAGGTTCCGCTTGCAGTATAAGTCTGTCCATTTTGTGCCCAGAAGTAGGAGTCACAGGCTGATATGGTAGTTGAATTTAAAGTTGAAGCTGTGATAGTCAGTACCAATTCCTCGGTATGACAACCAACTACATCAGTATAAGTACCGCTTGCAGTATAAGTCTGACCGTTCTGTGCCCAGAAGTAGGAATCGCATGCAGAGATGGTTGTTGTATTTGATGTTACAGGGTTAACGGTGACACTAGCCGTGGAAGATGCTGTACATCCCGTTCCATCATCTGTGATCTGAACAATATAATCTGTATTAACAGTTGGCGAAACACTACCGGGATTCTGAACCGAAGATGTGAATCCTGCCGGATTAGATGTCCACGAATAGGAAACACCATTATACAAATCAACTGTAAGAGTCCAACTTGAATATGAACCGGTACTTCCACTTACATTGTCAAGAACCAGGAAGGTCCACACACCATTTGGATCTCCGGTCAATGTGCTCAATGCATCTTCAGGATTAAATGTGCCGGTAAAAGGAGAACTTCCTGAGCCAATCGCCGTTGCGGCAGCGTCGGAGAACACAGTATTGGTAAAATTATTTCCTGAACCACCCCGGCTATCAACCAAGCAAATTGACTGTCCGGCAACAATTGTTTTCGATCTTGATCCACTTGATGAGGATATTAAACTACCGCCCGGACGAATTAAATATGCTTCCAGATGAAAATCATTGTTATGTGATAAATTGATTGTAATTCTTAGATTTTGAACCTGTGAAAGATCTGAAGGTAAACCGCTCACTGTAACTGTTCTTGATATTCCCGTTGTACTGTTATCAGTAATTGTTCCACTGGTTGAATTCGTAAAAGAAGGTTGAGTAAAAATTGGTGAAGATCCGCTGGACGCTAAAACCGAATTCGCACCTGCACATATTGATCCCGGAATTGCTGATACTGAATTCACGACAGGATTTGCTGTTATAGACAAACTAAGTGTGGCGCCAATTAACTCAGTACAGCTTGTGCTAGTATTGGTTCCTTCAACAGTATAATTGCCGGCTGCGGTTTGAGCGCCAAAAGAAATGGCCGATCCTGTTCCACTAACCGGTGAACCAACATTTCCACCGTTAAGTTTTAATTGATAATCCACGTTTAATTCGGAACCGCTTAATCCAATCACAGATCCAGTTCCACCTGAACAATAACTTGTCGCACCGGTAAGAGAGAATTGAGCTAATCCAGGTTGAACAGTGACCACAGCATGGGTTGAATTTGCCGAAGGACAAGTTCCATTGGCAACGACAGCCCGATACCATCGCGTAGCAGTAAGGTTGCTGAATGTCTGGCTGGTAGTGGTATTTGTAATATTCGTCCAATTCCCTCCGCTGTTGGTTGAATATTGCCAATTAGTTGGTGTGCCGGTCTCGCCGTTCAGATTTAGTGTGCCTGAATTTGTGCCATAACAGACCGTGACGTCCGGTGTAACAGCTCCACCATCGCTTGGAACATCCAAATTCAATGAAACGACATTTGAAGTTGTGCTACCGCTGGAATTAGTGAACACCGCACGGTAATTTCCGATGTCCGGTACAGTTGTCGGATTTATTACCAATGGACTGGTTGTTTGGCCGGATATTGGAGTCCAAACCCCTGAGATCTGCTTTTCCCATTGCAAAGTAGGAGATCCACTGGCAGCAGAAGAAAAAGATGCCGAAGCACCCAGGCAAACAGTTTGATTAGAAGGTTGAGTTGTAACTGCAGGTGGCAGTCCGCTAATATTAAAGTTATCAAAATCTATGGTTGTCGAGGTACCACCGTAAACAGTGATTTTGAGATCTTCCAATGCAGCACTGGTCTTGCTGACATCACTACTATTGGAGAACCTGCTTGTACCAATCCAACAGTCAACTTCATCGTTACCAATTGTGGTAGTACCGCCGGATGGTTGAGCATAAGTCTGTGTTGCGCCTGAATTATTCAAAACCCAGGTTACTGAAATTGTACTGCCAGAAGACTGATCCGGTGAGTCATCATCAGCAGTTTCTATCCTATATCCGTTTGATCCTCTTGCTTCAATATGAAGATAGGCAAAAGTACGACCCGATCCTCCACTTGTACTATTTTCATTACTTGTATTAGCAGTAAAGTCATAACCTATAGCAATTCGACCAAGATCAGTTCCACTTGAGTGTGAACCACTGACTGTCATATCAAATGTCATAATGATAAAATTCGGTGAACCAATAAAATCAGTAGTTCTGGTCGCTGCACCTGCGCCATTATTCGATCTGACAAAGCGCAATTTCTGGTTGGCAATGCTCATCGCTGTACCTGTCGACACACTGCTGGCATTGAATTGAGCAGTGGAAGGATTGCTGGCATTGAAATAATAGGATAATGTCGAAGATGTATCAAAATTTTGTGAAAAATATTGTCCGTTTGCTTCATTCAAGATCAGGATGAGGAGCAACATGATTCCAGGCAATCGGAATTTAGCGGAACATTTATTCAATAATTTTGTGTAGATCTGTTTCATTTGTTTTTGTGTTTGCATTGTGAGTTTTAATATTGTTGACATCAGACAGCTGATGATTTCTTTATCGCTTAGAGACAATTCTCCCGTGAACATGACTCTAATTGCATATAACTGATGCAAAGCCAATAATTTGTTCTAACGGAAAATTTTTCCCGTCAGTCCTGAAAGTGAGGATTGTTTAATCTTTTTAAAGAATAGGCTGATATGCGTGAGTCAGTTTGTAACTGATCGTAAGAAAGAATGGAAGAAATAAAACGAAAATTAATAAGAGGATTTGTGATAAATGATAAAAGCAATACTAACCGGAAATTCCAGAGTGATAAATAAGAAAATACTAGTCGCAATGGTCTCATTGGATGTCCCTGTGGAGTGTTTGCTATCATTGACCGGATAGGCCTAAAGCTTTATTTAATTAGTGCTGCTTGGACTATTTAAAACAAAAATCGTTCATTGAAACAGCCCAGTCAATTAATTGCTGTTATATGATCTTAAAATTTGACGAATGTCCGGTTTTGCTTGGCAAAAAACTCAGAAAGCCCCGCCAGTTAAGGCTTTCGGGGGTTCACTAATAATTTAAAACAGCCATTGTCGTAACGATCAGATATCTTTAAAGTATAAATACCGGCACTTACTGATCCGGGAAATTCCCAATAATATTCAGTTTGAAAAGGTTCTAATGTTATTCTTTCAGAAATATAAATTTGGGAATAGATATCTGTAAGCTCAATTATCATCTCTGATTCAGGTTCTTTTCCAAGTTGAATTGTTATCCCATCAACTGCCGGATTAGGGAATATCCGATACTTACTTTCCAGTTCACCCAGCTTGATCATTATCGGCTCAAATGCTTCCTGCGTACCATCATAATCAATCTGGCTTAGCCTGTAATAAGATTTTCCTCTCATTGGACTCAGGTCTTCTGTAGAATAATATGAAACTGAATTTACCGTACCTGATCCTTGTACTACTTTAAAAGGAAAAAATTCCAGCCCATCTTTGCTTCGTTCTATCAAAAAATGGTCATTATTCAACTCGGATGCAGTAGCCCACCTAAGATTGACAGTCTCGCCATTGGGGATCGCATGGAAGTAAAGCAGTTTAACAGGTAAGGTAGAACACCAGGCAGAAGGTTTTGGTGGAATAAAAACTGCATTCAGATATATCCTGCGTCCATTAATTTCGCCGTTTGAACTTGTGTTATCATAATCGTGACCGCCCAGATAAAATACGTTACCTCCGGCAACATTATTTGGAAGCACCTTTGCTCCATTCATAAACTGATAAGTAGGAGAACCGGAGGTTTGCACTCCGGTATATGTTGTAGCTCTAAAAATACCACTGGTTTTTCTGGACCAATACTCCAATGCTCCGCCGGGATTAGATAATGCACCATCGAACTGCATGATAGGCAGATCGGCATTATGGTATGACATGGTTGACCCGCTTTGAATATCTATCCCCCTTGTGGTATGCAAAGTATCCATGTTCTCATAAGCCTGAATACTGAGACACTGAGCAAAAAAGTTGCCTCCATTTTTAACATACCTGTAAACCGGAAAAGTCTTACTTGTATCGCTTGTAGCATTCCAATGTAATTCAGATACAATTGTATATCCGCAATAAGGAACCACCTGTGAAGCAGGGATAACAGTTACCCAGGAAGTGTTATAAATTCCTGCTGCTGTCAGTGCATCAATATGAATGGATTGATCACTTCCATTGCTGCATATTCCTATTTTTGGTTTAAAGTCTAGTGTGTATCTTATATCTACATTGACATTAGACGTAAGCTGGTAGACATTAACATTATTTGCAAAAGTTGTAGCCAGCGATTTAGCAGCATTAGCATAAGCACTGTCAACAATAAAAGGACCGCATCTGAAGTCGAACCAATTCGGAAACTGAACACTTGGTTTTACTCGTTGAGCATTCGTACTAAAATCAATTGCATCCTTTCCCTTTCCTGCCCTGATTGCCCATTTAACCGGAATATTATTTTGCAATAAATAATTTACAAGACCATAAGCTTTCAAATTAAAATATCCGCCGTATGATTGCATTAAATTATCCATTGGGATTACTACAGAACCTGTAGTAATGGTTTGCATATTTGCCGTCGGGGATGGTAAATCATTTTGCGCATTACTTTCTGTGCAACTCATAAAGAGCATACCCAGAGCCAAAAAGAAAAACTTGACGCAACTTTCGTGTAGAAGCATTGGAAACCGTCATAAAACTTTAATCGAATTCTTTATTCCAAATGAATTTTCGGTATGATCCAAAATAACTCTGGAACAAATATAAGTCGGGAAAGCCTCTATTAACGGGACTTTTGGCTAATGTCCAGATTTGCTTGGCTAAAAAATGTTGCTAACTAGGCAGGAGAAAATATTGACAATGGCCGAAGATGGCTCCAGAAAAATGTTTAAAACTTAGGATTTTAATATAACTTACAAAGGTGGATTAAATAGGCATCAAAGGGAGAAGCAAGTTTCACCCAAACTTATTTAGGTTTGGACAGTATTTGAAACATCAGACATTGCTTAATTCTTATTCCACTTCTTCGCCTTCTTCTTACTCTTACGCATCATCTTCTTTGTTTGACGTGCCTGATACTTTAGATGTCGTTTTTTACCCTTCTCTATGGCCTTATCCAGTTTCTTTTTCTGCTTAGCCTTTTTGGCTTCAGCTTTTCTTTGCTGATGGGATCCCTGTGCAGGTTTTGGTGATCGGGCATCCAGATCCTGACCTAACATCAGGAAAGGTAAAAACATTAAACCACTCAATATGATAAGGCGACGAATCAATTCAACAACATATTTATTTTACCTACGGAATGACAGACCCATAAGAGGAATCATCACCCTTGTAAAGGACTTCAAATAATAAGAATTGCACAACTAATTCAAAGAATGATGCAAATTCTACACTCTTGTCAGACGAGTTTGAATGCAACTAACTTTTGATCTCGAGATCCATTCCGCAATCCGGACAAGTACCCGGTTTATCGGAAACTACTTCAGGATGCATCGGGCAAGTATAGACAGATTCCTGAGTAGATGAAGAATCTGTAGCCATTTCAGTCCCTTCAGATGAATTTTCTTTGTTTTCATTACCTTTACATGCAACAAGTCCAAAGAGTGCTATTGCAATAATATATATGTACTTTTTCATGGAATTAAGTTAACTGGTTTTTTGTAAAAATACAGAAACCTCTGAAATGAACACTCAAATGTTTCGTTAGTTTTAACAAATTCACAATTGATGAACGCTTTAAAAGCTATTTTATTGAAAGCCTATTGTGCCATCCTTTCTATCTTTCGCCTGAAGATTATAGGCTCATTACTTATAATCATTATGATTAGTGGCGTGTCAGCTTGCAAAAAAGACAAGAATAATGGAAGCATCCCGAATGTCACCGTCAATATTTCGCTACCCTTGGCACTACCGGAATATGCTCCACTCAATAGCGTAGGCAATTCAATTGAAATAGATGGTGGTTACAAAGGCATTTTAGTCTACCATCGTTTTCAAAACGAATACATCGCCCTGGAGCTTGCTTGTTCATATGACCCTTTAGAACCAAACGCTATTGTTCAAAAAGATTCATCCAATGTTATAGGAATAGATTACCATTGCGGAAGCAGGTTTTACCTCACAGATGGTAGTGTACTACAAGGACCGGCCAATCAATCATTAAAGCTTTATCAAACAGATTATGATGCCGGATCAAATACTCTTTACATTTTCAACTAGACTCTTGCCTAGGCGATCATTGCCCGGATACAAATTAATCTTTCTGCATGTAAATAGTTCTGCTTGGAAATGCAAAATCGCAGCCATTTCTTTTGACTATTTCCATGATCTTGTAATTGATCTCTTCACGCACTTTGGCAAATTCACTTAGGTCGGGAGTACGTGCCAGATAGATAACTAATATATCCAAAGAACTTGCTCCAAACTCTAAAAATCTAACGACCGGATCTGGTTCTGTCAATGGATGATCGTCGATGGCCTTTACAATTTCATCTACAACGGTTTTTAACTGCCCTTCTTCTGTTGAATACAATAGTCCAATGTTAAATTTTGCTCTTCTGACTTCTCTTTCCGTATCGTTGAGCAATTCAAAATCCACCATTTTTTTATTTGGAACTGTCACCAGTGTCCTATCCAAAGCACGAATTCTTGTAGATCGAAAACCTACACCTTCTACCCTTCCTTCCACTTCGCCAACTTTTACAAGATCGCCCAGCTTAAATGGCTTGTCTAAAAAAATCGTAAACGATCCCAGTAAATTTTCCAGAGTTTCTTTAGCAGCAAGGGCAAAAGCAAGACCGCCGATACCCAGTCCCGTTAGAATAGATACCACATCCAGATTAAAAACTGCGCCAAGCATGAAAACAAAACCGGCGCCTGCCACTACTACCTTCATGGCAGATTTCATAAAAGGGACAAACTGATCATCGAGTTTACTTTCTGTTAATTCAGCTCTTGCAGCCATGACCAGGCCAATGAACTCTACGATCCGAATGACATACCATGTGATGGCAAAAATTATAGCCCCCTCGAAAATTTGAACAAAGACAAAACGAACGCCAAAATCCTTAACTGCAGCCATTTCCCATTCAAGAGGGAATGACAACCTGTAGAATGAAAAATAAATTATAGTAATGAGCAATAACAATCCAAAAGGAGCCGAAAGAAGTTCAATAAACTTTTTCACGCCCACCGTCTTTCCATAACGCCTGAAAGTTCTGTATAGGATCCAGTTAAGCAGGTTTGAGATATACTTTTTCAGGATTAAGCCCCCGATAAGAATACTTGCAGATAACAAGTAGTCTTTGATTGTATTTCCAAGATATACCTGATCTAAATACTCGTTCATAATCAATTAACGTGTTTTATACGGGTGAATTCCTGTATGTTCAAAATGAAAAATTCAAATTAATTTATGAGCAGGCAGTCATTCCATTACAGATCATCAAATTGGTTTAGAATGATTTCAAACCAGTTTTCCGATTGACCACTCGAGGGCAGCAGCAGTAAATCCTGTTGCAGAATTGTGGCTCCGATGAACTTCACCCATTGCTTCTCCAATACAATTAGAGACATCATTAAATATTGCTTCATCGGTGATCAAGGCAGCATCATTCATCAAGTACCTGAATACTCTGGCCATCCCACAGTTAGCAATAAAATCAGGTATCACCGTTAAATTCATATCCGCGAATTCAGCCGTTTCCCCATAAAATATTTCATTGTCTGCGAAAGGCACATTTGCTCCGCAGGATATGACTTCCAATCCATTTTCGATCAGCCATTCTACATGTTCACGATGAACCAATCTTGAAGCTGCAGCAGGAATGAATATTTCTGCATCCATATGCCATATTTCCTTCTTGATCTTGTCGAGAGGAATGAGATAAGGAGCTTCGAGTTGATTTCCGTTTCGATTCAAATAAAATTCGCGAACTTCTTCAAAAGTAAATCCATTTTTGTTGCTAACACCGCCATGGCGGTCTATAATGCCTACGATCTTTACCCCCATAAGTGCCAGGTAATATCCTGCCGCTGCCCCTACATTTCCCCAACCCTGAACGATAGCCCTTTTCTTCTGAATGTCTCCGCCTTTCAGTTTATAGTGGTGTGCCACAGCTTCAGCAACTCCATAACCGGTGATCATATCTGCAACAGTGATTGCCAGATCAGTATTTGGACTGTAGCGAGGGTCGTCGAGGATTTTCTTGACACCTTTCTGGAGCTGGGATATTATCTGCGCTTTCTGAGCATCATTAGCATGAAAATGCGAAACGACAGTCCCTTCCTGAGGATGCCTTAGGCCCAAGGCAGCGGTAATAGGAATTACTTCGTGAATTTCATCAACATTCAGGTCTCCTCCGGTACCATAATAAGATTTTAACAAAGGCATCACAGCAGCAAACCATCTTTCCAGAACAGCCCTTTTACGGGGATCAGAGGGATCGAAATTAATGCCGGATTTGGCACCACCGATAGGTGGACCGCTCACTGAAAATTTCACTTCCATCGTCTTTGCCAAGGACTCAACTTCACGCTTATCAAGGCCTTTTCTCATCCTGGTGCCTCCTCCGGCAGATCCCCCCCGGAGAGAATTTATGACGATCCAGCCTTCTGCATCTGTCAGAGAATCCTTCCATTCGAACACGATTTCAGGTCTTTTTTCCTCAAAGCGCTGAATCAGTTCCTTTAAGGGCACTTTTGAAAGAGTATTAGATGAATTTTCCATATTATTTTGTGATTGCAAACCTACATCAAATAGGTCAAAAGCCCAAGCCTTTGACCTCTTCATTGGCCACTGGAACCCCGGCTTATTACCACATGATTGCATCAAGCCCGAAGGCAAAAAAAATATTTCAAATCTATTAGCTAATTATTTGGAAGTAAGTGAAAGGATATTGTAATTTTGATCAACGTGAACATAAAATAGAAAACCGTCAATCAAACATTTCTACCAGCCATGGCAACAAAAAAGAAACCCGTAAAAAAATCAAAGGCCAAGAAGCCTGCGAAGAAAAAGGCTGCCGCTAAAAAAGCTACCAAGGCCGCTACAAGAAAAAAGTCAAAAAAACCTGCAAAGAAAAAGACCGTAAAGAAGGCAGTAAAAAAAGCTGCTAAGAAACCGGCAAAGAAAAAAGTTGTTGCCAAAAAGCCGGCAGCGAAAAAAGCTACGGCGAAAAAGCCTGCTGCTAAGAAACCTGCTCCAATAAAAGCAACTCCGGCAAAGGCTAGCTCTTCAAACACTTCTGCTACTATGGCAGAACCTAAAAAGAGTCCGGCGAATCCAATAAAAAAAGAAAGCACACCATTATTGTTCCGCGAAACTGAGATTATTGAAATCACTTCCATCAAGCCTGCAGAAATCGATACAGATGATATCGATGATTCAATGGATGATGATTTGAAAGGATTCGATGATGATGGATCAATGGATGATTTCGATGATGATGATGATTTTTAAAGAGCCTCAGTAATTTGATTCAAATAAGGCAATCAATTATTACAAAGGAGTAGCAGTGCTACTCCTTTTTTTATATTCGTCCTGCAATTCATGAGAGATATACTGCACCACCAATATTGTCCTTCTTCGCTCCGGTCACACTCTTCAGACAATTGAACTCTGACCTCCATCTTTTGAGACCTAAAAAAGCAAAAATCAATGCCTCTTTATAATTTACGAGGAGAGGATCAGGAACATGTAATTCAGCTAACGATAATTGTCTTAATCTGGATATCAAGAATTTGTTAAATGCACCTCCGCCCGTAATCAACAAAGAACCTTTGCCGGTAAATCCGGCAATTTGCATCACAACGTGTTCGACAGCCGTTGCCATGAGATCTTCAACAGACAGATCGAATTGATTCTCATCAAAATATTTTGCGATGATCTTGTCAACATCTTCTCGTCCGAGTGATTTTGGGTATTCAGATTTATAATAGGGCAATGAATTAAGTTGTTCAAGCAACTGACCATTGACCCTTCCCGATCCTGCAATCTCACCATTTTCATCGAAGTTTTTGCCTTTTTTGTGTGCCAGATAGTTGAACAAAATATTACATACTGAAATATCAAATGCTATACGCTTGCCATTATCTTTAAATGAAATGTTAGCAATTCCTCCCAGGTTAAGACAAGCAGTGTAATCTCCGAATAACAGCTCATCACCTAGTGGAACAAGCGGAGCTCCCTGACCTCCCAGGGCCACATCTACACTCCTGAAATCACATATAACCGGCAGTCCTGACGCAGCAGAAAGTGCTGCACCACTCCCAATTTGCGTGCTGAACCCGAGTGAAGGTTGGTGAAAGATAGTATGTCCGTGAGAAGCGATAAAGTCTACCTGAAGTTTTCTTTCTCTTACAAATTCCGCAACCATCTCTCCACAAAATCGCCCGTAACTGCTATGGAACTTAGAAAACTCTAAAGCCGTGGAAGTAGCAAGTGTTGCTAATCCTTGTCTCATTTCTTCACTATAATCAATCGTCTCCGCATCAAGAATTTTATACTCCCATTTGTTGCTGAACTTAAAACTGCAGAACGCAATATCTAGTCCGTCAAGTGAAGTGCCTGACATCAATCCGATTACCTTGTACGAATCCATCTAAATGCTGAAAATTAATTTTTCTTTTTTCAATCGAAAGGTATCGTTTTCTTTTTGGTCGAAAAGAAACTGAAAAACAAATTAACAATTTTTGCCTCTGAAAGATGTACATGATTCCATCCGCTTTTCTACCTGATATGTATTACAGAATACAGACAACCAGAAACTTAGGTCGAAAATTCAATTCTCCTCAGATATATTTTTCTCTTGGGAATACGGTTCAAATCGTGTAGGTTTGCTGAAATAAAAACAAGCTTTTTTTATCGAATTACCTCGATTTATCTGCATAAACGATATAGTAAAAAATGAATTTAGAACTGACTGAAGAGCACCTGATGATACGCCAGGCTGCAAGAGATTTTGCACAAAATGAACTCAAACCGGGTGTCATTGAACGCGATGAATTTCAAAAATTTCCAACAGAGCAAATAAAAAAAATGGGGGAGCTGGGATTCCTGGGAATGATGGTCGACCCTAAGTATGGCGGTGGCGGGATGGATACTATCTCTTACGTCCTTGCCATGGAAGAAATCTCTAAAGTAGATGCATCCGCCTCAGTGGTAATGTCTGTTAACAATTCCCTTGTTTGCTGGGGTCTTGAACAGTTTGGAAATGAAGAACAAAAACAAAAATATCTTGTCCCTCTGGCCAAAGGTGAGATCATTGGGGCATTTTGTTTATCTGAGCCTGAAGCCGGATCTGATGCCACTTCACAGCATACTACGGCTATTGATGCAGGTGACCATTACATCCTGAATGGAACAAAAAATTGGATAACAAATGGCTCCACTGCTTCGGTATATCTTGTGATGGCACAAACAGATGTTGAAAAAGGGCATAAGGGGATCAATGCCTTGATAATTGAAAAAGGCATGGCAGGATTTAGTGTAGGCCCTAAAGAAAATAAACTAGGAATTCGCGGAAGCGACACTCATTCGCTTATGTTCACTGATGTGAAAGTTCCAAAAGCAAATCGAATCGGAGAAGAAGGTTTTGGTTTTAAATTCGCGATGAAGACATTGACCGGTGGCAGAATCGGAATTGCTTCGCAGGCATTAGGAATTGCTTCCGGTGCATACGAACTGGCACTCCAGTATTCTAAAGAAAGAAAAGCCTTTGGCGTTCCTATTTGCGAACATCAGGCAATTCAATTTAAACTGGCAGATATGGCTACTGAAATTGATGCAGCCAGATTACTCTGCCTGAAATCAGCCTGGCATAAAGACAATAAATTGGACTATAATCTGTCCTCGTCCATGGCTAAACTTTTTGCTTCACGCGTAGCTATGGAAACTACCGTTGAAGCAGTTCAGATCCATGGAGGCTATGGTTTCGTCAAAGAGTTTCATGTCGAACGATTAATGCGGGATGCCAAGATCACCCAGATCTATGAAGGTACTACCGAAGTGCAAAAAATAGTCATTTCCCGTTCAATACTTTCTTAGTTATAAAGCTTGTTTAGCAAGATCCCGGAAATGTTCAAACGTCTGCAGGTATTGATAACTATTACAATAGTACTCTTCATGAGCGCGTGTTCATCTCAGCGAAAAGTAATTTATTTTCAGGGAGAAATACCATCATTTAATGAGTCGGAGAAATACAAATTGAAAATTTACCCGGGCGATATACTTTCAGTAAATATTTTTACCATTAATGCGGAAGCATATCCTTATTTCTCCGTATCCATTGACAAACCCATGAGTGATACGAGGTCTGCTTATGAAAAAGGGATCGTTGTCAGTGACTCCGGACTTATTAAGCTTCCGCTGATCGGTTCAATAAACCTTCATGGCCTCACCATATCAGAAGCTACCAAGGTTTTAGAATCGAGATTAAAAAAATACATCGACGAACCAATCGTTACCCTGAAAAAATTAAACTTCAAAATTACAATACTCGGTGAGGTTAATAAACCAGGGACTTATCCGATCTTAAATGAAAGGGTGACTTTGCCGGAAGCACTGGGACTTGCAGGGGACATCTCACAATTTGGAGACAGGCAAAAGCTACGTATTATTAGAGAAGAGAATAATGAGACAAAAGACTTTTTGATAGACCTTACTTCCGCAAACTCTATACGACCTGAGATCTATTATCTTCATCCTGACGACATCATTTATGTTCAGCCTGTAAAACGAAGAGCCTTTCAGAACATCACACCTTCTGTGACACTTTTCACATCTATCATCACTACTGCGGTGATAGCATTGACCTTTATAATTACCCAAACGAAGTAAGTATGCGAAATTCAGAAGGGATGCAACTACGACGCAATGACGACGAAATTGACCTGAGACTTCTGTTTCAGGAAATGAGAAGGAATTGGCATTATTTTCTTTTCTCAATAATTTTGTTTTCAATTGGAGCCCTGCTTTATATTCGCTTTACCCTGCCTGTGTTCGAGGCAAGGACAAGTATTCTTGTAAAGGACACAAAAAACACTTCTAAAAACATTGAAGATATATTCACAGGAGATCTTTTCGGAAATACTAAAAACATCGCAACCGAAATAGGAATATTAAAATCTCGTTCAGTATTGGACGAGACGATCCGTGAACTGAATCTCGAAGTCGGATATTTTAACTACTCACCTCTTTTTAATGTTCCCTTATACAAGAACAAACCATTTTCTGTAGAAGTACTACGCCTGACAGATGGAATCTATGATGAAAATTTTCATTTAACAATTCTGGATTCAAGTCGATTCAAGCTTTCGATTGATGTATCCAATGCATACTTTAAAAATTACTCATACTCTTCCACACATCGTTTTGGTGAAGAAATAAGAAACGCAAATTTTACGATCAAAGTCAACAAACTAGCCTTTGATGCAAGATCCAATGAAGGTGAAGATTTTATTTTCGTGGTAAATTCCATGAACAAAATGATCTCCGCCTATCAGAAATCCATGAAAGCTGAACCACTCAACAAGGATGCAACGATAGTAGAAATAACTATTCAGGATCACATCAAAGAACGGGCAGTAGACTTCCTGAACACTCTTGGAAAAGTGTATATTAACAGAGATGTAAAAGATAAATCATCAGTTGCAGCACTGACTTTAAAATTTGTTGATGAACAATTAGCAGAGATCAGTACAACACTTCATTCAACAGAACAAGAACTTCAAAAATTCAAAGAAGAAAAAGGCACTGTCAATCTTAGCGAAGAGTCTAAAGCATACCTTGAAAGAGTAACCACAATTGATGCCGACAGAGTCAAGGCAGAAATTGAACTTGAATCACTGGACTATCTGTATGAATATGTGGCTGGGAATAAAAGTCTTTCGCAACTGGCACCTGCTTCAATCGGAACTCCTGATCCTTTACTTATTGAATTGATCACCCAACTGAAACAGCTTCAAAATAAAAAACAAAGTTTACAATATGGGAGTAGTGCACAATCGCCCGCACTCCTTGTTATCGAAGAGCAAATCTCTGAAACCAAAAAAGCTCTCATCGAAAATATCAATAACATCAGGAATAGAACCCGTGTTACGCTACAGGGGATCAACGGGCAACTTTTAGCTTACGAGAATAACATTCGTAAAATACCAAATATCGAGAGAGAGTTACTGGGGATCCAGAGAAACTTCAGCGTAAATGAGAATATCTACCTCTACCTGTTACAAAAAAAGGCTGAAACAGGAATAGCAAAGGCAACTGCAGTATCCGATAACAAAGTTTTGGATGATGCAAGCGTGAATGACAAGCCTGTGATCCCAAGCACCAAGGCAGTACTCATCATCTCTTGCCTGCTTGCCTTTTTTACTCCTTTGATCATTCTTCTTCTTAGAGGTTACTTAAAGAACACTATCAGCAACCGTGATGATGTAGAGAAGCTGACAAAAATTCCTATCATCGGAGTGGTTGGCCACCTTAGCGATGGTGAAAGACTCATTGTTGCTAAAAAACCAAAATCATCGATAGCAGAAGCATTCCGCTCCATCAGGGCTAATCTCATGTTCTTTGGATTAGCAGATCAGCATAAAATCGTAATGATCACAAGTTCCGTCGGAGGTGAAGGCAAATCTTTCTCAACATTGAACCTGGCAACTGTGTTATCATTGCAAAATCATAAAGTGATAATTGTTGGGATGGACTTGAGAAAACCTCAGTTGGTTCAGGATCTTGGCATATCGAATGATAAAGGTGTGAGTACATATTTGATAGGAAAAATTGCACTTGATGAGGTCATTTGCAAAACCAACATTGAAAATCTTGACATCATCCCGTCAGGACCTGTGCCACCGAATCCTGCCGAACTTTTGGCAAAAAAAGAGAACAAAGAATTACTTGAAAAGCTCAAGGACAGGTATGACTATATCATCATCGACACTCCACCGGTTGGAATAGTCAGTGACGCAATGATGCTGATGAACTATGCTGACATAAACGTTTTCATTCTCAGAGAAAATTATTCGAAGAAACAATACATCAAAACCATCAATGAGTATTATACTCAGGGAAAGGTGAAAAATCTGTGTATTCTTCTTAATGATGCCGGCCTGAATCAGCATTATGGTTATGGCTATGGATATAGCTACGGGTACCACGGCTACGGCTATTATGACGAAGAAAAAAGAAAAACCGGATTTTTCAGAAAACTCTTTGGAAAAGCCTGAGAGCTTTTTATTTAGTAAGTACCAACATCTTCAATTCTGAGTCCAATTTGTTATCCGGCTTATAAATAAGACAAATAAAATTAAGTGTACAATTTAAATTGCATCAAGGATCGTTTCCATTTTTATACTGCGGGAACCTTTGATCAAAATTGTTTTATCCTTAAAGGGGTGTAATTTGATCCATGCTGCCGCTTGTTCTGCCGTAGAGAAAGGCTGACATTTTATTCCGGCCTTGTATTTTCCGAAATTATCTCCTACAAGAATTAATTCTTCATGCGGAATATCTTCCAAAAGTTTCAGAATACGTAAATGCTCTTTATCAGTGTCATCACCGAGTTCAGCCATATCACCTATACAAATCACTTTTTTATTATCCGGCAACAAGGAAAAGTTTCGCAAGGCTGCTTCCATGCTGCTAGGGTTTGCATTGTATGCATCCAGAATGATCTTGTTAGAGTTTCTTTCTACTAATTGTGAGCGGCTATTGTCAGGCACATAAGCGTTGATAGCAGCATCAATCAAGTGGGCTTCCACACCAAAATAATTTCCAACTGCAATAGCTGCGAGAATATTCTCAAAATTATATTCACCTATCAACTGAGAAACACAATGCCCTTGCTGTTGCGCACTTTTCCAGCTCAGCTCAAGAGCAGGTTGGGTCTTTTGTAAAACTGCATAAACATCAAAGGCAGAATTCGTACCATAGAGAACAAATTTTCTTGGATCTAAGCTTGCAGCCATTTCACCCAGATCCTTGTTATCGCCATTCATGAATATTATTTTCCCATGTTCATCAATCCAATGGTATAATTCTCTCTTACCTTTTTTAACACCTTCGAAACCACCAAATCCTTCGAGGTGCGCTTTACCAACATTAGTGATCAGGCCATAATCAGGGTCAGCAATTTTGCAATAACTTTCAATTTCACCCTGATGGTTAGCGCCCATTTCGATAATTGCAATTTCGATATCCGGTTTGATTTCTAACAATGTCAGAGGAACACCAATATGGTTATTCAGATTACCCTTTGTCGCAAGTACATTGAACTTCTTTGCAAGGACAGAACGAATCAACTCTTTGCTTGTGGTTTTTCCATTTGAACCGGTAATAGCCAGTACCGGAATTTGCAAATGTCTTCGATGCATTCCCGCAAGGTCCTGCAATGCTTTTAATGCATTTTCAACAAGAAGATAACGATCATCTTTCCGGTATTTAGATTCATCAATTACCACAAATGAAGCACCTTTTTCGATTGCCAGATCAGCAAATGTGTTGCCGTTAAAACTGGGACCCTTCAGAGCAAAAAATATACTTCCTTGAAGTATTGTCCTGCTATCTGTACACACTTTTGGATTCTGTAAAAAATAATTGTAAAGCTCAGGGACAGTGATCATGCCTGCAAAAATAATCAGGAAGGACTCATTGTCACAGTCATTGATGAATAGATATAAAGATTTCCTGGTGAAGAAGGCTTGTACGATCAGGAATTTCCCGAGAGCGGGTCCTGGTTTGCCGGATTACTTTTAAATGTATCAATTAAATGCTGATTTAAATCGGGTATCCAAAGTGATATCTGATGAACTTTATAACTGTCTCCCGATTTTTCGTACTTGATCTAAATAATTGATTTTCTGCAAATTACAACTGAAATTGGAAGTTCCGGACTGTGAAAGAATTTTACCAACATCCATGAATTTTATGGATTAAAACAGTACTTTTGCGCTCTCAAAATCAAACAATACATATTAAAGAATAATCATGGCTAATATTGGAAGAATTACGCAAATCATCGGACCTGTAGTTGACGTATGTTTCGATACTGAAGGAGTAGCATTACCGAATATCCTGGATGCAATGGAAATTGATCGTCCCGGCGGCTCACCGCTTGTACTGGAATGTCAGCAACACGTTGGTGAAGACACTGTCCGTGCAATTGCAATGGATTCGACGGATGGACTGACTCGTGGTACGGTGGTTCGGACAACAGGCTCTCCAATCCAAATGCCTGCCGGCGAAGATATTAAAGGCCGACTTTTCAACGTTGTCGGTGAAGCTATTGATGGAATCGGTGCAGTTTCTAAACAAATCAGCGTTCCAATTCACCGTCAGGCTCCTCTTTTTGAAGACTTATCTACTGAATCAGAAATTCTACTTACAGGAATTAAGGTTATCGACCTCATCGAGCCTTATAGCAAAGGAGGAAAAATTGGTCTCTTTGGTGGTGCCGGTGTTGGAAAGACGGTATTGATCATGGAGCTGATCAACAATATTGCAAAAAGTTACGCAGGACTATCTGTTTTCGCAGGTGTTGGAGAGCGTACCCGTGAAGGAAATGACTTATTACGTGAGATGATAGAATCAGGTGTTATCCGCTATGGTGATGAATTCAAGCACAGCATGGAAAGCGGCGGATGGGATCTAAGTAAAGTTGATTTGAAAGAATTAGCAAAATCTCAGGCTACACTGGTTTTCGGACAGATGAACGAACCTCCCGGAGCTCGTGCACGTGTGGCTTTGTCAGGACTAACAGTTGCAGAATATTTCCGTGATGGTGATGAAAAATCAGGTGGCCGTGATATCCTTTTCTTTATCGACAATATCTTCCGTTTTACTCAGGCAGGATCTGAGGTGTCCGCTCTTCTTGGTCGTATGCCTTCTGCAGTAGGTTACCAACCTACTCTTGCAACTGAAATGGGATTGATGCAGGAACGCATCACTTCAACTAAGAGAGGATCCATCACATCTGTTCAGGCTGTTTATGTTCCTGCAGATGACTTAACAGACCCTGCACCGGCGACAACATTTGCTCACCTCGATGCGACAACAGTACTAAACCGTAAAATTGCCGAGCTTGGAATCTATCCTGCCGTTGACCCTCTTGACTCTACATCGCGTATTCTTTCGCCGGCTATCGTTGGTGACGAGCACTATAACACTGCTCAGCGTGTGAAGGTAATTCTTCAGCGTTACAAAGAACTTCAGGATATCATCGCCATCCTTGGTATGGACGAACTTTCTGATGATGACAAGATGACTGTTAACCGCGCACGTCGTGTTCAGCGTTTCCTTTCTCAGCCTTTCAACGTTGCTGAACAGTTTACGGGACTTAAAGGAGTGATCGTTCCAATCGAGGAAACAATCAAAGGATTTAACATGATCATGGATGGAGAAGTTGACGAATATCCTGAAGCAGCCTTCAACCTGGTTGGAACTATTGATGACGCTATTGAAAAAGGGAAAAAATTACTTTCTGAAACAAGATAATCAATACCAGAATCTTCAACCTAATACAAATCTTACCTTGTAATATGCAACTTGAAATTATCACTCCGGACAAAAAAGTATACTCAGGTGATGTGAGCTCAGTTTCTGTGCCCGGCACTAATGGCCGCTTTGAAATGTTGAAGAATCACGCTGCAGTAATTTCTTCTTTGTTGAACGGAAAAGTAAAAATCAAAGACAAAGAGGGCGTAAAAACTTTCGATGTTAAAGGTGGGATAGTAGAAAATCTAAAAAATAAAATAATTATTCTGGCTGAATCTGTTTAGATCCTGATAACGGCCATTAATATTGCATAAAAAAAAGACATCAAAGGATGTCTTTTTTTTATGCCCTGCTGTTTAGATTTGTTTAATGCTGAATGAATTTCAAGGAACTAATTTCATCATCAGTTTGCACTGTCAATGTATAAATTCCTCCCTTCAAATAAATTCCTGGAATTAAATAACGGTTTATTCCTCTTTGCGTTTCCAAATTAGCCTGAGTCACTATTTTTCCATCCATAGAAGAAACCGTCAATGACCTTACTCCACCCTTGGGGTCCTGTAACATAAGAGCCAAAGAAGAGGCTTCTGCACTCACGGCTTTCAGATCAAAAGCATCCTTTTCTTTAAGACGAATAGCAACTATCGGTGAATAACTGAACTTACCATCGAAGTCGGTTTGCTTTAACCTGTAATATGATGTGCCCGATAAAGGCATATTGTCTACCAAGGAGTAATATCTATTCGTACTACTATTTCCTGCACCTCTCATAGTGAAAATTACATCAAATGATTTTCCGTTCTCTGATCGTTCAACACTGAAATAATCGTTATTAATCTCAGTCGAGGTCGCCCAGTAGAGGTCTACGATCTCATTATTAAGTTCAGCTTTAAAATAGAGTAATTCGATAGGAAGTGTATTACCCCCAAGAGTCACCGGGCCGGGCAACGGTCCGTCGCCTGCCTTCCATTCAATGGTTCCACATATTTCGATAAATGTAGAATTCCCACCTCCGGCAGTTGCCTTCTTCACTAAGCCACCGCTCAATATATCTACTGTTGAATTACAAGGAAGCGACAATTTATTACCGTTCGTAAACTGCAATGTCCCTCCTACAGTGATAAATATAAGTGTTGTAGATCCGGTATAATCATTCTGTGCGGCAACTGATACTGTATATCCGGAAGCAATATTAACCGTATCGCCATTCACAGGAACCCGGTTAACTCCACCAAATGACCAGGTAGAATTGTTGTTCCAGTGTCCGCTGGCTATTGCACTACCGACTGCAGCATTAACACTTCTTGAATCTATAAAGAAGGCAATTCCACACAAGGCAATAAACTTATATATTCCGGTATTTAACATTTAGATGTTTCTCCCCATTAAAATAAAATTCAAAAGTACTAAGTAATGTGTCCGAGATCTTAAAAATACAATCAACAACCGCCGGTGTACAGAATATTTTGGTAAACTGATTACAGAGCTTGGTGAATTAACTTGTGATTGAAAGTAAATATGTGTTGTTTATACGCAATTATCCCTCAAAAAATCAACAATAATCATCGGATTAGTCTCAAATAATAATAATCCGACCAAAGGGAATAACTTTCTAGCAAATAATAATGAAACCTTACAATTCTCGATTTTCTGTCGATAGACTCAACCGTCACAATGAAGGTTAAGGTTTCTGTATGATCAGGGAGTAAGGAAGATTATTTTCAATTAAACTCATATCTGCGGCTTCCACAAGATTATCACCATTCAAATCCTGACTATAATAACCTAACAAATATGACAACAAGGAACTTTCCAAGCTTGTAAAATCTGCCATGTTAATAAACCCATCCTGATTTACATCACCACTCCAAACAGCAAAGTTTCCATCTCCCAGAGAGACTTCATTGCTTCCAAAAGATTTTGAAGCAAGATTTGTAAAGTCATAGCTGACTGAAGACGAATTAAACATCACCGGGGCAGCGCTCCATGTCTCCATTGTGTTTCTGTGTTTTACAACCACATAATAACTGTTTCCTTGTACTACTCCCGGAAAAGTAAAGACTCCTTCTCCATTCGTTCCAATAGTACCCTTAAGCGTATGCGCTATTGTATATGGTGAAAATGATTCAGCTAATCTTACGGTCACCGTATCACACAATCCGGGGAATCCGGATGGATCAATTACCGCGCGCATTGTATTTGAACCTGTATAAAATCCTTGAATAAAAACTTTCAGATTAAGATCGGTATTGGCTTGAAGAACGGTGAAACTCATCGGGCTTTGCGAGCTGCCACAGGAATTTTGAACCTGAACAAACCCGCTTGTCGCGCCTGCCGGTACTGTTGCCGTGATTAAAGAATTATTATTCACGACATGAGCTGCCGGAAGACCATTAAAATACACAGCCGTAACAGCACTAAGTTCGGAGCCGATGAATTGAATACTTGCTCCCTCCTGTCCGCTACCGGGATTCAACGAACTGATTACAGGTAAAGGATCAACCGTCACAGAAAATAAATTAGAGCTGATAAAATTCCCGCAAGAATTAAATGGAGTCACTGAGATATTCCCTGAAACTGCAACATTCGAAAAATCTACTGTTATCGAATTTGTATTTGAACCACTTGCGATCACTGCGCCACCGGGCAATGTCCAGTTGTATCCACTTGCCCCAATCACAACAGGTATGCTATAGGAAACACCGCTTTGACCCTGGCAAACATTTGCTGTGCCGCTTATATTCTCTGCTTGCTGTTCTACCAGTATCTGGATCGTCCAGGAATTTATTGCCCCAAGATCTGTACCAATATCATCCATCACAAACAAACTCCAGTCACCATTCGCAGACTGACCATTGAGAACAGACAATGCTGTTGAAGAACTACCCGTAGGAGCTGAAAGGGAACCGGGGCCGGGTGAAGGGTAATTATCAGGTGATGATATATTAGTCGGACGATAAGTTCCGTTTGTGATCGAGGAAGCATCCGGAAAATTTATTGCAGCGGAATCATTTACAGTGAGGGTAAGATTAGTTAAATCAGTACCGCCTCCGCAATCAGACATCAAGGTCACATACTGTCCGCCGGGTGATTTAAGTAGTATATCAATGTCATCAGGATAAGTATGAGAAATTCCGTTGATAATAACATTGACATCCTGTACCAAACCTGAAAGTCCGGAGACGCTTATCGTGGAAGGAAATGGTGTACCTATACTGTTATCATTGATGGTAATTCCTGCTCCTGAGCTAAAGTTGAATTGTTGGATTGCAGCAGGTAAGGGATTTACAGTAACAGACATGGAATACTCAGGTCCGGAACAACTGCCATTATTTCCCCGGACACTCACCTGTCCCGATGCCGCCACGGCAGAAAAATTAACAGTAATGGAATTCGTACCACTTCCTGTTGCAATACTCGCTCCGGGAGGAAGAGTCCAAATATAACTTGAAGCCCCGGCAATACTTGCAGTCGAATACGGAACTGAATTTTGGCCTTGACAAACGGTTATACTTCCACTTATCCCTACAGCAGCTGCCGGTCCGGAGATAACATTAATATAATTCGTTTTAGTGATTGCATCAGTACCTCCGGGACCGGTTACGGATAATGTTACGGTCTTCAAACCTGTCGTTGAATACTGAACTGTTACCGGTCCGGCTGATGATGATGTGGCAGGGCTTGCCCCTGCTCCAAAATTCCAGGAAAATGTACTTACAGCACCGGCAGTAGTATTTGTAAAGATCACATCATTATTTGTACAAGGATTGGTATTATTTGCAATGAAATCTGCAACGGGTGCACTCATCGTAACATTCGCCCACCATGTTCCCCATCTGTCATAACCGCTTCCGGGTGTTATTGAATATTCCTGTAAGGTCCAAAAATCATTATCGTTGACAGGATCAACCTGAGTCAAGGTATAATCGCCCCAACGATTTGCAGAACCTGAATATGTTTTATAATACTTTGCAAGGCCTGACTTGAAAATATAATCACTTTGAAAATTAGCATCCGTAGAAAGCTTCAAAGCATAAGCCGCACTCGGATAAATTGTTGAAGAAAATATCGAGTACCCCATGAGTGCATCATCATTTGCATTCACAGATATACTAGGAAAGGCATAGAAGGTATTTCCTGAAGAATCATCTATCCTGTCCCTGGAAGTAACAGCTCCGGCCGTAGTCAATTTCCACCACTGCAATGAAGCTCTTGTTGGAGAACTAGCCGGCAGAAATACTGAATGTGCCAGCCACACTGCACCATTTCGATAAACACAGTTAAGCATCCTGTCATCATTACACCTTATCTTACTTGTAGATCCGAGCTGCGGAGCAAAATCAGTGCCTGTTCCCCATTGCCAGGGATTTGGTGTACTGGCATATGTACCTGCACTCAACACTTCAGCACCTACGCTACCTGTTAGTTCAAATAATCTTATGTAACCACTGCCTCCGGAATTTCCATTATAGGACTCTGCCAAATAAACAGTACTTATTGAATTGTCATAAGTTATTGCAGGTGCTAAGGTAAAGGCATCATTACCGGCATCAATGACAGAATATTGTCCGCTCCCGTTAGCATAAAAATCTGCCTTGTTCAAAGCGTAAACTAAACATGTTTGGTATGAAGACTGAGTGTTACCAAACATATTTCCAGAAACCACAATCCAGTCCTTATTAAAACCCAGACTTGGATAATCCAGCCACATGGTATCCACACCGGTGGCATCAATTACATATCTGTTCCATGTACCCGTAGGATCAGAGTTAGCAGAGACAGCAACCAACAAGGAGGAATTTGCAGAGCGACTGTTTGAAACCGCTACAGTGATCCAGCGATTATTATATGGATCATAAGTAGTTTTCGGATCAAATGGGCCGCTGATACCTAGTCCGGACCAAAAAGTTGCTATACTTACTGTCGAAAGATTCGTACCGGATCTTGTTTGAATGGCATACTGAGAATTTAGAGTCACCATTAGGTGATTAGGCCCAACACCACCATTTACATCCGGAGGTATACTGGAAATATTATCATCTAGTGCATTGAAGCCGGTTGTCGGAGAAGGAGACAAGACCTGATTCGGGCCTTGTGCACCTCCGCGCTGCATAGAACTGTTCTCCTTAAAAATTTTCGCTCCATCAGGGATCTTCCGATCGCGGGGAATTCCGTTCTTTTCTCTTTTTCCGGGAGTACCATATTGATTGGGAACCTTAAGTGTGTTGTCAAGAGAAGGATCATTCTTTTCAGCTCGTTCAAGATCTTTCATGTTCACATTATCATGGCGAACAGCATTTAAACTTTGTCCTCTCTTACCCGGTTGTCCTGAAACAGCAAGAGACAGGCAGCAGAGAAACATCAGTAAAACAAGACCTTGACGATACAAATTGATCATGGGGAATCTACAAAATTGGCGGGGATGATTCATACGTAATAAAATTTACTCTTATAAAGCAGATATGAAGTTCAATTATACTTGATTATTACCCTAAGGTTCCTTCCTGAACCTAAGTGAAACATGTTGAACAAAGAAATCCGGGACAGGTCGCAGCGTCCTGTTCGTGCACATCTTCAAACCTAATAATTAAATTGCTGATTTGAGCAGCTACCTGTGTTTTCTTTGGTGAATGTTCTGAATCATTTGGTGTAGGTTATTCGAACCGCGAATCCACTTTCATTCTTCAAATTCCACACCAAGTTCATAGATGCAAAGAGCCCCCAAATACATGTCCGGGGGCTCTTTGAAAAAGAATTATATCCTATTAATAGCGGTAATGCTCAGGCTTGTATGGACCTGTCTTCAATACGCCTATATATTTCGCCTGCTCATCCGTGAGAACATCCAGTTCAACACCAATTTTGCTAAGGTGCAAACGCGCAACTTTCTCATCAAGATGTTTAGGAAGAGTATAAACTTTATTCTCGTAATTTTTAGAATTCTTCCATAATTCCAACTGAGCCATGGTTTGGTTAGTGAAAGAATTTGACATTACAAAGGAAGGGTGCCCCATCGCACAACCAAGGTTTACCAGTCTTCCTTCGGCAAGCACGATGATATCTTTGCCATCTACAGTATACTTATCAACCTGAGCTTTTATCTCATTCTTCGTTTTGCCATAATGCTTGTTCAACCAGGCCATATCAATCTCATTGTCAAAGTGACCTATGTTACAAACAATTGCATTGTGCTTCATTGCCTTAAAATGACGCTCCTGAATAATGTTATAATTACCCGTAGCAGTCACGATGATATCAGCTTCCTTCACAGCATCATCCATTTTCTTCACTTCATAACCTTCCATTGCTGCCTGAAGAGCACAAATTGGATCGATCTCAGTTACAATAACGCGAACCTTTGCATCTCGCAATGATTCAGCAGAACCTTTTCCTACATCACCAAAACCCGCTACCACAGCAACTTTTCCTGCAAGCATCAAGTCTGTTGCACGACGAATCGCATCAACAAGTGATTCGCGGCAACCGTATTTATTATCGAACTTCGATTTGGTTACCGAGTCATTGACGTTGATCGCAGGAATTGGAAGTGTTCCATTATTCATACGCTCGTAAAGACGGTGTACACCTGTTGTTGTTTCCTCCGACAGTCCTCTGATCTCAGAAACCAATTCAGGGTATTTGTCAAATACCATATTAGTCAAATCACCTCCATCATCAAGGATCATATTTAATGGCTTGCGCTCTTCTCCGAAGAAAAGGGTTTGCTCTATACACCAATCAAATTCTTCAGCATTCATACCTTTCCAGGCATACACTGAAATCCCTGCAGCGGCAATTGCTGCAGCAGCATGATCCTGCGTAGAAAATATGTTACAAGACGACCATGTAACTTCAGCACCAAGTTCAACTAAAGTTTCAATAAGTACTGCAGTTTGGATAGTCATATGCAGGCAACCTGCAATTCTTGCACCTTTTAATGGTTTTTGCTTTCCAAATTCCTCACGAAGAGCCATAAGGCCCGGCATTTCTGCCTCAGCCAGTTGGATTTCTTTCCTGCCCCATTCAGCTAAAGAGATATCCTTTACTTTAAATTTTACAAATTTTTCCACGCTTGTTGTATTTGCCATTTGCTTTTGTTTAGGTTGATCTTATTGAATTTCAGGCGGCAAAGGTACGAAATTGCTCCTGATATTCAAAGATCAATTGATGTTTTCACTAAAAAATCGGCATCTTGCAGTCATTATATCAAAAAATGCCCCAAGTTTTAAAAAAAGATACAGACGATTTTTCTTTAGGCATCTGGCAAAGCACCGAGAGTTTCGATGAGCTTCTGAAAATAGAACCATTAAACAAACCGGACTTTGAAAAATGGACATTGTTTCAAAGTGAGAAACGAAAGAGAGAATGGCTGACCGTGAGGGTCCTTCTTCGAACTCTGTTCCCGAACCAAAGACTTCCCATTATCACATATAATGAACAAGGCAAACCTTTCTTAGATATCCCAAAAGCCATTTCGATATCTCATACCAAAGATTTCATCGCCATAATTACTACTTCTAAGATGAGTGCCGGAGTCGACCTTGAAGTGTTAAGAGACAGCATTTCAGTGTTGGCACCAAAATTTATTAGCGAGGCAGAAGAACGGTCCGTACCGCTTAAAAATAAGATCGAATATTTGCATGTCCTTTGGGGAGCTAAAGAGGTACTGTATAAACTACATGGAAGAGGCGAACTTGATTTTCGTGCACATTTGATGGTTGAAGCATTTAACTACGAAGCGAAAGGAAGCATCATAGCTACAATAAACAAGGAACTGACCCAAAAGAGACACCGCATCAACTATGAATTATGGCAAAACATGATGCTTGCATATAGTGTATCCGACTAGTTCGGTCCATTTAAGTCTTTTGGCTAGCACCAAAACAATAAAAAATCTGCTTCTAAAAATCCTATATTCGTTCCATAAACTACATGATGAGCTCTA
The DNA here is from genome assembly GCA_035341855.1 of Bacteroidia bacterium. Taxonomy (GTDB): domain Bacteria; phylum Bacteroidota; class Bacteroidia; order AKYH767-A; family 2013-40CM-41-45; genus QQVM01. Next base: position 6,200 of record DAOQWA010000034.1, on the reverse strand, counting down.
TCTATTCCGGAATGATGCAAAACCGGACAGCAGGACGGAAAAGTCTGGCTGTTCTCATTGACCCCGACAAAACAAGCCCTGAACAATGTCTGGTCATGGCCAAAGAAGCCACTGCTTGTCAGGTTGATTATTTTTTGATCGGTAGCAGTATTCTTAAGCAAGATCATTTGGAGCAATGTATCATGGCATTAAAAAATACATGTACTATACCTGTTATACTTTTTCCGGGAAACATCATGCAGGTAAGCAATAAAGCTGATGCTATCTTGTTCTTGTCGCTGATCAGTGGCCGCAATCCTGAACTACTCATAGGAAACCATGTATTAGTTGCGCCCTTGATAAAAGCAAGCCGGCTTGAAGTGATCCCCACAGGATATATGCTGATCGACAGCGGCTCTCCGACTTCTGCCTCCTATATGAGTCAGACTTTCCCGATCCCTCATGATAAGAATGATATTGCTGAATGCACCGCACTTGCAGGGGAACTCTTAGGACTAAGTGCAATTTACCTTGACGCCGGAAGCGGTGCTCGTTATCCGGTGAGCGCTTCAATGGTCAGAACGGTTAAAAGATCGATCAATTTACCCTTGATCGTAGGAGGAGGAATAAAAACTGCTGAGAAAGCTGAAGAACTCTGTAATGCCGGGGCAGATATCATTGTTGTTGGAAATGCACTTGAAGCCGGCTCAGAATTGATGGCTGAGTTATCAGGTGCATTGAAGGCATTGTCAAAATAACTGGCTAGGCTGACTTCTGATTGAGTTGGCATTAAACCCGAATTTCATTTTGAATCGACGGCTGAAATATGCCGGATCTTTGAAGCCAACACGATGTGCTATTACCTGAATATTATCAGGTTCCGTTCTTAAATAAAACATGGCCTTGTCAAGACGTTGATTCTCGATATAATCCTGAAGATTCTGTTTCGTTAAAGATTTAAAAAATTGACCCACATAGTCCTCAGAAACATAGGCAATATTGGCAATCGTTTTATTTGAAAGATCTTTCTCCAAATTTGTCTGAATATACTTTACAATATCCACCAAGCGCCTGTCAGATAAGAATTCAAGTTTTTCAATATGCTTTTCAAATTTAGGTTCAGATGCAAGATACCTGCACAGGTGTATCACCATCTCCTCCATATAGCTTTGTATGAGCTTGTCTCGGCCTAATTTGTTTTGATGAAACTCCGCAGCTGTGTGTTTTATTAAAAAGCTAAACTCTTCATCCGGTGGTATAACAAATGCCGGCATATCGAGTACCTCAAAAAACGGTATGGCATTAAACAAACTTACTTCAAATGCGACCAAGGAATAAATTTGCTTTAACTGACTTCTATCTTCAGAAGGATCAACAAATCTCAAATATTTAGTCACCTCAAAATCACTATAAAAGCCATCTTCGCCCAAATCCTGATAAGGACCAATACCATGCTTCATTGTGATCGGCTGACCAACAGGTAAAAAATAAAAACTATCAACTGCCATTGGGGTCTCCTCCTTCCCGACAAATACATCACCCCTCTGTAAGTGAAGGATTACATTTGATTTTTGAAAATGATCCTGCATAGAAAAAGGCTTCAAACCTTCTCTAAACCCTGCACGATAAATTGTCACGTTCAGTGAGTCAATAAACCTATTTAATAAGGACATAATAATTCCCCCCGCTAAAGTTTCAATCTTCAAATCGGGGAATTTTGCCCGTATTTGAAGGTGTTTATGTTAAATTAAAGGACAATGTTAAAATAATCCATGAATATATATGATGAATCTATTAATTCAATAAAATATAATTACAAAACCATGACAGAATTAGACCACTTTCCGACACTTTGTTGAAATTCAAAATCCATCAAAATCGAAAAGAAGGATATTTTGGACAATGTCGCTACCTTTTTTGAATCTTTGCCAAAATTATGGAATACGGATTTTACTTCTTTAGTCAGTGGCTATCTTATTTAGAACTGATAGCCATGCTCACGGGAGTAGCCGGGGTTTGGCTGACCTTAAAACAAAATGTGGCCTGCTTTCCGGTAGGAATGATTAACGTTTTGCTCTATGCCTGGCTTTTTTTCACTCCCTCCGTGCGCTTATATGCTGACGCAACTCTTCAGTGTACATATTTTCTATTACTTGCCTATGGATGGCATGCCTGGACAGTTTCAGGTCACAAGGATAAAAAGATACTTATCACAAAAACTTCCAAAGCGCTTTGGTTGAGATCACTATTGGTAACCCTGCCGGTTTTCCTGATCTCATCCCTCTTCTTCGACCTATTCACTAATGCCGATCTGCCTTGGTTAGACTCAGCCCTCACCACTATCAGCCTTCTTGCACAATGGATGATCGCCCGAAAGAAATTAGAAAACTGGCTATTATGGATATTGGTTGACACAGTTTACATACCTGTTTATTTGTACAAAGGATTACCTCTGACAGCTTTCTTATATTTGATATTTCTGATCATGGCAATAAATGGCTGGATGAACTGGAAAAAATCTCTAATCAATACTGCTGATGCCTGAGCACTCATCCATTTTTCGTATTGCATTAATTGGTCCTGAGTCAACAGGAAAAACTACACTATGCGAATGTCTTGCCAAACACTATCAAACAATTTTCAATCCGGAATATTCAAGAGCTTATGTCGAAAATCTTGACAGAAAATATCTAGAAAGTGATGTTATTCACTGCCTGATGGCACAAACCTCTCTGGAAAAACAATTGATACAAAAAGCCAATAAAATATTGTTTGCAGATACTGAAGCAATAATGGCAGGAGTCTGGCTTAAAGACGTATTCAATAATTCATCTTCCCTGATTGAAAAATACATTTCAGAGTATCCTTATGACCTATACCTCTTAACACTACCTGATCTTGCATTTGAAAATGATCCGGTAAGAGAAAACCCTCATCGCAGAGATTATTTTTTTAATTGGTATGAACAGGAACTTCTGAAGAGGAAGCTTCCTTATACAATAATCCGAGGTACAGGTCAGGAAAGACTAAGGATGGCAATCCATGCGATAGACCATCATATTCAGCACAACTAGCGAAATACATATCGTATAGATACGCCAAAGTCTATAAATTCAGGTCCCTGATTTAAAAATTCAAAATAAGGAACAGCATCAATGCCAATGGTTATAGGAACCACTTTTTTCACCTGATATTCTATCTGGATCGTTGCATCTACACCTGCTGAAACGACAGATTTAGAATAATAATTTGCTTCTTTCTTAGAACGCTTATAATATCCTTGAGGCTCAAATGGGAAATATCCTGCATGTAAACCACCTCCAATAATAAAATCAAGAGGTAACTGAACTATAGGCAATTTAAACGGAACCTGTTGAATTAAGAACGCTTTTACAGTATAACCTCCTGAAGCAATATTAGTATAGTAGGCATCAAGTTGTAAGCCTGTATTGTTATTGGCAACAAAAAAAAATTTCGAAGTGATTCCTGTATTAAATTTTCCACCGCGAATGCCAATCCCGGAGATGTAAAGTTGAGAATAGCTCATTAAACTGAAGACACAAAGCAATATTAAAAGCAGTACTTTCTTCATGTTGTTTTATTTTGCTCCTAAATTACTGAATAAATAATATATCCACTTACAACCTTGATTTGAAGTAATATATTTTTCTATATTTGATGCAGATTAATTGGGGTGCTTCATCAATTTGAGGCTGAGATCATACCCATCGAACCTGTTCAGGATAATGCCTGCGAAGGGAACGAGGTAATTTTTATTATGCTCACATACCCCATGTGACGCATTTATTAATCTTGAAATTAATCTTAGCATGAAAAATCCAATGTCACTAAGGAGCTTGACTTACATTCTTGTAGTCATTACTCTACATCTCATTTCAGCAAGTTTATCTTATAGTCAATCTCCGCTGAACGGACGGGTCCTTGACGAAGCAAACGAAAAACCAATCAGTGGAGTCGTCGTTCACATCGCAGAAACATATATGAACACAGTGACCGACAAAGATGGCAGGTTTTCTTTTTCAGAAATTAAAAATAAAAATAAGCTACGACTGATTTTTTCTCATCTGTCATACGAAAAAGACACACTCGAAGTTTTGATACCGTCGAACGAACTTGTTGTCAAATTAAGAATCTATACTTATTTAAGTCCTGAAATTTCGATCTCTGCGACTCGTGTCGGAATTGAAACAGGTTTCGCTCATAAGAATTTATCTCACCAGGATATCGGGGAAAATAATGTCGGTCAGGATATCCCCTACTTACTCCAACTTACTCCATCAATGGTTTCCACTTCAGATGCAGGAACAGGAGTCGGATATTCAGGAATGAGAATAAGAGGAAGCGATGCATCCAGAATAAATGTCACTATCAACGGGATACCTGTAAATGATGCTGAATCACATCAGGTTTATTGGGTGAACCTTCCGGACCTTGCATCCTCAATTGAAGACGTTCAAATACAACGTGGTGTCGGAACATCAACAAATGGAGCAGGTGCCTTTGGAGGAAGCGTGAACATACAAACTCTCTCCCTGCGCAAAAATCCCTACGCTTCGTTAAGCAGTTCGGCAGGGTCTTTCAATACCTTTAAGAACAGTATTGGTTTCGGGAGCGGACTGCTTTCTGATCATTTTACGATCGATGGAAACATTTCCATGATAAAATCTGATGGCTATATTGATAGAGCTTCCGCGGATTTGAAATCGGCTTTCCTGACCGGATCTTATTATGGAGAATCGTCAAGCATAAGGGCAATCATCCTGACAGGGAAAGAAAAAACTTACCACGCATGGAATGGAGTGCCTGAAGATTCTCTTAAAAATAATCGTCGCTTCAATCCGGCCGGTTTATACTACGATCAAAATGGTGATATAAAATATTATGAAGAGCAGACAGACAATTATCAGCAGGACAATTATCAATTGCATTTTTCTCAAATCATAAACAAAAGGTTAAATGTTAACCTTGCTTTTCATGGAACTTTAGGAGAAGGATACTATGAAGAATATTCACAGGGAGATGCATATAGCAAATACGGTATGTCTGATGCGATCAATGGATTCGACACTATCCAATACTCTGATTTCATCCGGCAAAAATGGCTGAAGAATGATTTTTACGGCCTTACTGCATCAGGCATTTATACTCAGAATAAATACAAGGTCACCCTCGGTGCTGCTGCGAATAAATATTCCGGTGATCATTTTGGTAAAGTTATATGGACAAAGGACCGGGCGATCAATACTTTCCCTCATGAATATTATTCCAATGAAGCAGAAAAAGAAGAGTTTAATGTATATGCAAAATTTGAAGCAAAATTATTTCCAAGACTCAACTCATTCTTCGACCTCCAACTAAGAAATATTGGTTATAATTTTGCCGGACCGGATATTGGAGGTAATATCTTACCCCAACATGTGGACTACTCTTTTTTTAATCCTAAGCTAGGATTATCCTATACTCTAAATGAAGAACAGAGAATTTACGCTTCTGCAGGCATCGGACAAAAAGAACCGGTAAGAGATGACTTTATAAGTTCTTCTACTCTAAGCAGACCGCTGCCGGAAAAGCTTATCGACTATGAGCTGGGATATGAATTGGAACTGGCTAAGATACGCCTGGTACTGAATGCCTATTTTATGGACTATCATGATCAACTTATTCTTAACGGAAAAATAAATGATGTTGGCGAATACACAAGACAAAATGTAGACAAAAGCTATAGAAGAGGTCTTGAACTCGAACTTTACTATTTGATCATTCCCAAGTTAAAATTCGAAGGAAACTTAACCATAAGCAAAAACAAGATAAAAGTGTTTGAGGAGTACATCGACGACTATGACACGGAAACACAGATCCTCCGCCGCTTCAATTCAACAAACATAGCATTTTCTCCTACTCTCATCGGGGCCGGAATGATCACATGGAACCCGGTTCAGCCACTTTCTATATCATTCACGGGAAAATATGTCGGTCAACAATTTCTCGACAACACCGAAAATCCTAAAAGGAAAATAGAAGCCTATTTAATCAATGACCTGAAGCTACAATACAAGCTTAGCTTAAAACCCATCAGGGAACTGGCTTTAAAAATACAGGTCAATAATATCTTTGACAAAGAGTATAGTTCCAATGGTTACACATACAGTTATATTTATGGAGGAGAATCCTCCACCTTTAACTATTTCTATCCTCAGGCA
>DAOQWA010000033.1:0-34326 GCA_035341855.1 Bacteroidia bacterium | reverse complement strand
GATCACGCCTCGATCTAAATCTTGTAAAGCTCCTGAGACAATCTCGTATGCCGACTTCTGCTTGAAAAAAAAAAGAACTGCAACCGGTGTCTCTTTATCGATAGCAGTATTTATTGCTTTATATGTCCTGTCAAGATCTTTTATTTTACCCCTGGTACTCACGATCTCTTGTCCACGTTCAACAAATATGTTTGATACATTTACTGCTTCGTGCAGAAGACCACCCGGATTACCTCGCAGATCCAGAACAATTCCGCTTACCTCATTACTATCTTTGATTCCTTTTAGTGCTTCGCTGACTTCTCTTCCTGCATTTTCAGTAAAGTGGCTTAAGCGTATGTATGCTATTCCATCTTCAATGATTCCTGCATAAGGCACATTCTTTACTTTTATTTCTTCACGTGTCAAAGTAAACTTCAATGGTTCGGCTACACCTTCTCTTTCAATCAGCAGCTGGACCTGTGTTTTAGGTGATCCTTTCAAAGCTCTGCTTACATCTTCTGTTTTCTTTCCTTTGGCAGATTTGCCATCAATCTCAAGAATAACATCACCGGCAGTTAAGCCTCCCTTCTGTGCGGGGTATCCTTCATAGGGATCACTTATGATAATCCGGTCATCACGCATTCGTATTAATGCTCCTATACCTCCGTATTGACCGGTAGTCATGAAGCGATAGTCTTCGATATCTGATTCAGGAATATAGTTGGTGTATGGATCAAGAGATTCAAGCATGGCATCCATCCCGATTTTTATCAGCTTGCCGGGATCTGTGGTATCAACGTAATAGATATTTATCTCCCTGTACATCGAACTAAAGATGTCCAGGTTCTTGGAGATCTCAAAATATTCATCAACAAAACTGTAACTGATGACAGAAACAAAACAAGTCAACAAAACAATTTTCCAGACCTTGATTTTATTTGCGATTTTTTTCATTTTTGATTTATTACTTATGGGACCGGATCGTATCCGTGACCTCCCCACGGATGACAGCGAGATAATCTTTTTAAGGTGAGCAACCCACCCTTCAGCGGTCCGTATTTTTTTATGGCCTCGATTCCATATTGAGAACAGGTAGGATTAAATCGACAGGATGCCCGGAAGAAAGGGGATATAGCACCTTGATATAAGCGTATCAACGCTATAAAGATCCCGGAAAATATTTTTTTAAAAAATTTCAGCAAGTCGCTGTAAAATTAAAGTTATTTTTTGTTCGACTTCAGCGTATTTCGGAATAGTTTTTCCACTGTATACGATAAGAATTGCAAGCTGTTTCTCTTTCTGTCTCAATAACGGATAAAAATTGCTTTTATTTTTACGATAAACCTCCCGTATCATTCGCTTTATTCTATTTCTATGAACGGCAGATTTGAAGTTTTTTTTTGGAACACTGAATGCAACCTGTGCCGGAAACTTAGTGTCCAGCTTGGTAGCTATCCATATTAAACGAAATGGCGATTCCTGATACGAATGCCCATCCTTGATCAGTGATTCGAAAATAAGACGGCTTGTCAGGCGCTCCGATTTTTGGAAAGTCTGCGAGCGGATCGGGGAAGCAGAAGCAGACATGAAATGTGAATTACTTATTTGCCTTCTTGATATATTGTTCAAGCGCCATGGTCATCGACGGGGCTGCCGGTACAGGAGCCTGAATGTCCAATCGTAACCCTGCATCCAGAACAGATTGAGCAGTAGTTGGTCCAAAGGCTGCAATACGTGTGTTATTCTGTTTGAATTTTGGGAAATTTTTAAAGAGAGAGGTTATTCCCGATGGGCTGAAAAACACCAAAACATCATAATTCACTTCAGCCAGATCAGAAAGATCACTTGCTACAGTTTTATAGATTACAGCTTTAGAATATTTTATTCCATGCTCATCCAGGGTGTCAAAAACCTCCTGCTTGTGGATATCTGTACATGGAACCAGGAAATTTTCTTTCTTATGTTTTTTTATCAGATCCATCAAATCATTAATGGTCTGCTTTCCGAAAAATATTTTTCTCTTTCGGTAGACAACAAATTTTTGAAGGTAGTAGGCTGTCGATTCAGATATGCAGAAATATTTCATGCTCTCCGGTACGGTAATCCTCATTTCTGCACAAATACGGAAGAAGTGATCCGCCGCATTCCGGCTTGTAAGTATAACCGCACTGAATTCCGAAATATTCACACGATCCTTGCGGAAGTCGTTTGCAACGATGGGCTCTACCTGAATAAAGGGTCTAAAGTCAATCTTTACGCCAAATTTCTTGGCAAGATCAAAATAAGGTGACTTATCAGTTTCAGGTTTGGGCTGTGTTACAAGGATACTTTTAACTTTCAAACTCATACCAGGATGACTCTTTCTACGACTAAAAAATCTGTTTCACAGTCCTCTATGGATTGACAATTCTAATCAAGACCAACAAAGGGGCGATTTCAAGGGTGCAAAGATACAAAAATAAATAAATTGGAGAGAAACCTGTAACCGTGATTCCAGAGAGCATTCCGCGAATAAGCCTGTAGAAAAAGGCTATTCCGATTATCCAGAGGCTAATATCCGCCAAAAAATGGCCTTCAATGCTTGGACTATAAGCCATCAAGGCCGTTATAGGTACGAGAATTAGTCCAAGGACATTATTGATGAGGAATATGTTGAAGATATAAGTTGCCATTTCCCGATCCAGATCAAAGAGCCATCCGATAATCTTGAGAATTAAAAATTTAAAGGTGTAAACAGCAGAAACGATCGTAAAGAAGAATACATATCTATTGAACCCCATACCTATTCCACCCAGTGACCAACCTGTTTCGAGGCTTAACAAATAAAGGAAAAGCGCTGCAATCATATTGAAATTCAAGGCAAGCAAAATGGATGCCCTTTGGACAAGTATATTTTCATCACGAACGATTTGGTTTGTGAGGTTTGTGTTTAGAAATGCTTGTAGGAGTTGATTGAAGTACTTGCTGTAAAACATCCTGAGCCATGTATAAATGCTCAATACAAATATAAAGACAGGAAAAAACCAGTCCTGATAGGTGTTTACGATTTCATGTGGAGTAATTTCTACCGTCCTGAGTTCATGACCTTTGTAAAAGTCGATATATCCTTCCGGCCCCGAATTGACATTTCCGGGATTTCCTTCCGATAATGAATTCAGGTATTGAACGCTATACTCTTGTACCGTGTATGCGGCAGACTCATAGGGAACAGTGCTTGTATCCTGCTGAGTTCTGACGGGTGAAGTCAAATTATTAAAATAAATCAAACTATCCTGCATGATTTTTTTACCGGAGCTTATGAGATCGATAAACCCGGGCGCTAACTAATTTAATTTTCAGGACTTCCCAAATTTAAACATGCGGGAAACGATAAAACTAAATTTAATACCTCCCTTTGCCCAGTCATCAACAGTATTAACTAAATAATCGTTTTCTAGAATTCCTGAAGCATTGGTAAACATTATACTGAAAACATGTCCCCCGGTTTCAATTTCTATACCAATACCCAAAGGCGCAAAGTATTCTGTTCCTGAGATCTTTGGTCGAAAGCTGTGAAAATAGTCTGCTATTAAAGATGTGCTTTGGGTAAGCTTGATACGAAAACCACCGCCAATACTAAAAATGTCATTCTCGTCCTCTGCTTCTACGAAATTGCGGTGTAAGTACGAAGGTGTCAGAACCAATGAAAATTTCGGAGAGAATTTCCGCGAAATAATAACCTGGGAGTTATAGGTTAATCTGTGAATGTCCTTGTCAACTAATGACCCCGATCTTGCAGAATATGTCGCATTTCCGAATATGGTGAGACTTAGTGGTATCTTGTTATCTGTAGTTTGTTGCAATAATTTGAATTTCAAAAGGCCTTCAAAATTTTCATTCCGTTTCGAACGGCTCAAGCCGGCCATAAGTTTATCTGTGATGCCATAATGAAACGCAATACGGATATCCTGACTTTGGTCAAAACCATATAAATTATGAAATCCGCCACCGCTCTCTTTACCTATATTGCCAAATAAATGATTAACTCTAACATCCAGATTGTTCTTCTTTACGGTTTCATTGGTCTGTATGTTGATGATTTTATCTCCTTTAAATGAAGCCAGGACGTAAACCGGCTTATCCGACATTGTTTCATTTTCAAGTTTACTCAAAAGGTCTTCCTGTGCAAAAAGACTATACGATGCCAAAGTAAGAAGAAGAAAGAAAGCTTTTTTGAATATCTTCTGTGTGAATTTTTCTACTACTGCTAATTGAGACTTGTCCATGTTAAATTTATTACTTTTTGAATGGTTCAAAATCTGAGTTCAGTGTAACCAAAACAGTATCTGCAATATTTTGAAACAAAAGCTTTGGTATTGAGATATTATAATCGGCGATAGCGATCTTAAATTGACTTTGAAGATTAATCTTATTTCCGTCAACCGTAAAAGTTCCTTGTTCTTGAATCTCTTTTTCTACACCATGAAGGGAAAAGGTCCCTGTTGTTGTAACAATATATGTTCCGGGGACTGACCAATCAATGCTATCTACGATACTTCCTTTGTAGGTTGCCTTGGGGTATTTATCACTCTCCAGATATTTTTCATTAAAGTGCTCTTGCATCAACTCTTTTTCAAATGTAAATCCTCTGATCGGTACAATGAACGCAACTTCATTGGTACTTGTATTAAGTATGGAATTTACACCTGTATGTTTTGCTTCAATGTTTTCAAGTGGAGCCTCAGAATAAAATGTAACTTTTCCACCCTTGTCGATAAACACCGATTGCCCAAATGCAGAAACTGCGAGAAATAATGTGAGAAGAGAGAGCGTAGTTTTCATGGTGTATTAATTATTGGGAAAGCCTTGTGCAATCCATGTCAGAAGCTTGTACTTCTCACATGGATTCATTCTGATACCAACAGGCATGTGTAATGGATCTTCTACCGGAAGATTGAGACGATCTTTCAGTCTTTTATTTCTAATCCTATCGGCTAATACTTCGTAATTTGAATAGTCGTAACTCCCTCGTCCGCCTGTAGCATGGCATGCAGGAAGATTACAGTTGACTTGAACAATCGGTGCAATATCTCTTGAATAAGTGAAGGCTATGCTGTCACATCCTTCCGGTTTGGCATATATCTCTGTCGCAGACTCTTTTGAACAGCCTGTGACGAACACAAATAAAATGGTTAAGTAAAAAAATGTTTTCATGAATACACAAATATAACAAGAGTATTCCGGGAATAAAGCCTTTTTGCAGAACTCTTGCTATTTCATGGTTTTCAATATGACTTTATGGAAAAAATTGAGAATGGAAGAAAAATTATGATGAAATGGAACCTGGGCGCAGTGAAGCAAAGTTCTACCTGAAAATGCAATTTAAGAATATTTTATTGCTGATCAGAAACAAGAACCTGTCTCTCGAGTGTAGGCGTTGTACTTCCACCTTTAGGTTCGAGTGTTACAAACCAGGATTTTGCATTTTCAATTTCTTGCATCCTTTGAATGCCGGAAAATTCATGTGCGTCAAAAAGTCCTGCACTTAATGCTACGCCATCAACGAGTCCCCACAATTGGTACTCGTGATCTTGCATTGGTTCATCCAAGGCTATTACATCAATATAAATCTCTTTTGAAACTACATTCTCATAAATGCGTGCAATAAAATTCTGTGTACTGTCTATTGAATGTAAATTGATAACCTTCGCTTGCGGATCTCTTATCACAAGCATGTCGTATACGGTTTTATCGAATCCGTCTTTGACAAGATTATAATTTTGCGCCAGTTGGTTTTTTTCTCTTAAAAGCTGACTGTATCTTTCTTCAGAATCTTCCCAGCGGCTATAAAAAAACCATGAAGCAAAAGTGCTTATTGCCAGTGCCGCCAGACTGGCTGCAATCAGATATTTATATGTTAATGAGTGGTTTTTTGCTAAAGTTGAATTTGGAAGGATCTTTTTATCGACAGCTTTTCCATTTAAAGTGCTCTCCAAAATTTCTGATCGTAAAGAAGGGCGTGGGTTTATTTCATATGCATTGGCATATCCGCTTAGGGCCTCTTGTACTTTGTTCAACTCTTTTCCAAGTTCAGGATACAATAATAATTTTTGCTCGAACTCAGTCCTTTCAGGTTCATTGAGGTTTCCCAGGCTGTACATTTCAACCACACCCGAATTGATATAATCTTTTATATCCATTTTATTTCTGGTGTTGTTCAAAGTAGTATCGTAATTTAAAAATAGCCATACGTGAACGGGTCTTTACTGTGCCAAGTGGAATGTTCAATTTTAATGCAACCTCACTTTGGTTAAACCCTTCAAAAAACAATAAATATAGTATTTGTTTGTATTCATTGTCCATTTTATCAATCAGCTCTTTGAGTTCTTTTGTCTGAGGATTGAAACTTCCGAACCCTGACTTTTCTGCCTTACCCAGAATCGTTTGAACCTGATCATACTGTGTTCTGGATTTGGTTCCTGAAGATTTCAAATTTTCCAATGCCATATTTCGGGCAATGCCTATCAACCAGGCTTGTAAACGATTTTTTGAAGCATTGTATTGTGCTATATTACCCCAGATCTTTATGAAAGTTTTTTTTAATATTTCTTCAGCCAACTCTTCATCTTGCACAATTCGTAGAATAATTCCATAAAGTGTGGCAGAATAGCTATCATAAAGAATTTCTAGTCCACTTGAACTTTTTTTCAAAAGCAGAGGAACGAGTTCTTCTTCACTAATAGGCTTTTGTGTGTTCAATGGGATGGAAATTAATTTAAAAGCGTCTTAAAATGCAAAGAAACGAAAATATAAGGATTTCTTTCCAATTCAAATAAATCTGCTAATAACCATAGCCACCTTCGCAGCCATGGCCTTTAACTTAAAAGTGCTCCCAACCATTAGCCCTGCGTTCTTTGAAGTCCGGATTTTAAAGTATGAAACTTCATTGTGAATTCGTCGGATAGCAAAATCGTAATAGCGGCGAGGGTAGCTCCGCTTAAAATCTAGTTCACGATCGGTAGAAAGTGTCCAGTCTCTTTGTTTAAGAAAAACTGACTTCGTTTCATTATATAATTCTGTTCCGGTAATCGGATAAGCTAAGGTCAGAGTGTAATGATCAGGGTCTGATAATTTTAAGTGTCTGATAGTTTGCTCCAGGTCGGCTTCTGTTTCACCGGGATAACCTACCATGATAAATGTCCCTGTTTCAAGACCATGTTTTTTTGCCAGACGGATCATTGCCTGAACTTGATCTGCCTCAACTCGTCTGTCCATGGCATCAAGAATTTTTTGAGAACCACTTTCTGCTCCAATCCATACTCTAAAGCATCCACTTTCTCTCAAATTGACGATGACTTCTTCATTTAGTCTGTCTGCACGGGTTATACATTCATATGAAATGTTAATTTTTCTTTCACTTATAACTTTCCGAAACTCATCTAACCATTTATGACTGATGCTGAATACATCATCTACAAACCAAACTGTATCAAATTCATAGGTTGATTTTAAAAACTGTAATTCATCTGCAACGGAGGCTGGACTCCTTCTTCGATAACTCTGTCCATACACAGCCCGACTACACCATTTGCAGGTATATGGACAACCCCGCATCGTCGAAACGGATACCGTTGATGAACCATGTTTTTCTTTCCATGCTTTAATATAAAGTTCCAGATCAATTTTTTTCCGGTTCGGAAACGGAAGCATGTCAAGATCCTTTTTAAGATTTCTCTCGGAAGTTCTTATCGTTTGTTGCTGAAGATCCAGAAATGCAATTCCCTGTATTTTTTCTAATGCAGAAATATCAGGTGACTCATTTTGCGCCAACAATAAAGTACATAACTCATACATACTTTCCTCTCCTTCTCCTACTACGAGGTAATCTGCACCATGTCGTAGAAAATTTTCTATATGATATCTTACCTCCGGTCCGCCAAGAATTACTTTTGTGTTTTTAAGCTCAGGTCTTGATTTGACAAATCGGATGATACGAAGAACATTTATCTTCGTCATAAGATTGGTATAGATGCCAATGATCCTTGGTTGCTTTGTCAAAAGCGATTTGCACAGAGTCTCATAGTTTGAAAAGGTTGAATCAAAAACATCGTTGTTGATTCCTGCTTGTTCCAGATATGCCGAAACATAGAGTATCCCTAGCGGCGGGTATGGTTTCATGATCAGCTGCTCTTTCGGATCTTCCGAAATAAAATACCCATGTGTCAGGAATACTTTATTATGTGCATCTGTTGAATCTGTCATATCTGGTCTTGAGGAAGATCTACGAAGGTACAAAAGCAATCCGGCTATTAAATTCTTACAGCCATGGATCAGGATTTCTTTTTGAATTCAATGAGGTAATGATCTGCGTAATCTGATAAAATGGAGACGTTTTCAAAAAGTTTTTCCAGTACACTTAATGTTCTTTTTACAATACCTTTCCCTTCAATGGCCTTTTCCAGATAGGAGGGTGGGATAAATAAGCCAATCGGTCTGATCTTTCCTGCGATAAATTCACCGCAAAAAAGCTCTACAATCTCCCTTGGACTATAATACCAGACTTCTTGTGAGCCTGATCCTATTGCAGCAGAAATTGATTTATCGCTTCTTCTTCGGATTGCTTCTTGTTTTTTTCCTTTAGCTTTAAAATAAACTCTTTCCCATAGACATTTCCTGCTCATCACAACTAAAATGATTCTTCCATTCTTTTTTAAAATTCTCCTGAAGCCTGAACTCAAGGATCTTATATCCTCCGGAGATATGCAATTGATCCCACCAAAGTTTGAAAAGATCAGGTCCACGGATGCATCATCTAATCCTGTATCGACTGACCTCATGTCAGATTGAATAAAATCAAGATTTTGTATTCTTCGTTTTGTTTTTTTAGCATTTGCTATACTTAGCATTGATGATGAAATGTCACTCGCAATTACCTGATGCCCCTTTATACTAAGGTAGCATGCATCTTCACCGGTTCCGCAGTTAATTTCCAATACTGATTTTGTAATTAAAGGGTCAACATAGCGATCTAAAAAATTCCAAACTTGTTTACGTTGTTTTTTACCAATCCAGGAATTAGTGAATGACTTATCATAGTCATCAGCAAATTCATCAAAGACATAATTAGTGTGATGGGCCGGTGGGGACATGTCAGGAGGCTGTATCAAGAAGCTTGTTCATTTTATTCTTGTAATAGATCGATCCTCCAAAGTGAAAAGGAACAGAAACAATACGCCGCAGACTTGAAAATGATGTAAGTCCGGGTTGTTTTAAAAGTTTGCTGATCTCAGAAAGCCCTTGTTTAGTTCGGTATTTCCTGTGTATGAACCTTTGTAAAAATTTATAATAGCGCGCAGGATAGGTATTATGAAACATCATCGCTAATTCATCACTATCGGTCCAGTTTGCTTTTAAGTCGAGTTCGTTTTTTACCTTTTCATAGAATTTCGTACCCGGCAAAGGATAGGAGACAGAAATACCGATATCATCCGGCATGAGTTCGATTAACATATCCAGAGTTTTGTCTATGTCTTCCTTCATCTCACCCGGATATCCAAATTGTAGAAAAAAGGCCGGCTTAATACCGGACTTTTTAAGTAGTCTGGTGGCCGCATGTATTTGTTCTACAGAGGTGCCTTTATCCATTGCATCAAGAATTTTTTGAGAACCGCTTTCGGCTCCCATCCAAACCTTTTCACAACCACTGGCGGCAAGTGCTTCAATTGTGTTTTCTTTTAAAAGTAAATCTACTCTCGACTGGATATTGTATGAAAATTTTGCATTCATGCTATTTACGACTGTTGAAAATTCCTGAATCCAGCCGGGCTTCAAACCAAATATATCATCAGTCATCCAGAAGTGCGTAGCTCCAAAGTTTTTATTCAGGAAGAGTAATTCTTCTGCTATTCGTCCTGGACTATGAACAGAATATCGATTTCCATATATAGGTTTTGCACACCAATTACAGTGAAATGGACAACCTCTGGTCGTGCTGATATTCAATGAAAAATAGCCATGATGTTTTAGCCATCTATTTTTATATTCATCAATGTTTATCAGATCCCAGGCTGGTGAGCTCAGCCGGTCCAAATCTTTCATCACCTCCCTCTTGGCAGTCCTGATGATTTTTCCGTTCGATCGGAAAATCAACCCATTGATATTCTCAAGTGCCGCTTCTTCAGCGGAGCATTTCTTCAGTAATTCTTCAAGAGTTATCTCGCCTTCACCATAGATTATAAAATCTGCACCGGCTTGTAAATAAATTTCAGGATGATCAGTTGAGTCACTTCCGGAGAGAATAACTTTTATTCCCTTCGACCGAGCTATTCTTATCATTCGGATCGCAGCCTCACGCATATTGGTGAGACACATTTTTGTGAGGTAATTAAAGCCGTCATCGTAGATGACAAAATAGTCCGGAACAAACTCCTCAAACCTCTTTTCAACTAAGGATGGATCAGATGCAAACATCGTGTCAAACAGATCTACTTCATAGCCCGCCTTGCGGATTTGGGCTGCAGCAAATATCGTGGCAAGTGGAGGATAAGCTTGTTGAAGCTTCCATTGTTTTGGGTCGAAACGCAAAAAATAACTGTGACTGAACAAAACCTTTTTCATGAATCCAGTTTTACAGCATGTTTTTTCTCAAAGTTCAAGATATTATTTTCGAATTGGTGGAGAATACGTTCTTGATAGCCCAGTGGATGATGTTTGGATTCGTTCTTCTTGCTCCTCAATCTTAAATCGAAAGTTTCCGGATCAAAGTGTTGAAATTTATTTTTCCAATGATTCAAAGTTTTCTTAAAAAAGAAACAATCAAGTTTTTCACCTAGTTTCCCTGAGAAAAGTCTCTCTAAATATGGCTTGAGGAAATATTTGCTCTCTGGTATGATATGACTTTTATCGCGCAAGTCAAATTGTGGATAGTAATTCCGATACCATTCATTTGATAACATGAGCTTATTATAGCTATGGTAATCATAGGTAGGAATTAAAAAGGCTAATTCGGTGGCAGTAAAAATATTCTTGTTCGGTATACTTAAGCTTTCTTCAGTGACGAAGTAGTTTACACAAAAATATTTTTTAGAATTTAACAGGAAGATTTTTTTAAATAATACCAGAAACGTTCTTGCGATCCACAATCTTTCCGGACTTGTAATTATGAAGTAGTCAATGTCTGCTTCTTTATCCATATACAATTTGGAAATTGACCCTGACAGGCATATTCCTCTCACAAAAGGAAACCTCGCAATCAAAGCAGAATAGCGCTTGGCTTTGACTATTGAACTAAGAGCATATTTTTCTCCATTCAATCTCCTCTTCACCGATTGCTCATTATTCTGTGTCATATAATAACCTTCAAATTCATAAAGCAATCCTTTTGATTTGAGATCATTTAGGATTGTCTGAACTTTTAATATACCCCTTTTCCCAAAACTAGAATAGCTTGATATTTCTTCAAGCCTCAATGGATGTCGAAAAATATCAAAGTATAATAATATTTTAAGGACGGAAGATTCCTCTGAGCTCAAAGTGTTTTCTCGTTCTATCAAAGGTTGTATTGTCTGTCCAATCATGTTTTAGCCTCCTTTGATCCTTTTGAGCCAGGGAATAAAACAACTTTGAAGACATAATTCGTTTCGAAAAAGTTTTTTTTCTGCGAGACCAACTCGAAGTGGTACTTATTTTCATTCGCCAGTTTTCTAATTTCGTCGATTTCTGCATCCTGTGAAAGGATCAGGTATACTTCAGTAGATGAATGTAAATGAGGCTTTATCCCTTTGAATAATGAAGAGAAAAAATCGAGATCCTTTCCACAATACCAGGCATGTTGAGAAGGGCTTGTTACTTCTCCTCTAAAGAATGGAGGGTTGATCAGGATTAAATCAAATTTGCAATCACTGAATGCTTCAAATAGATCTGAATGAATTACACCGACACAACCATTATTCAAATTGATTCGATCCTTATTCGTTTCAATATTTTCCTGTATGTTCCGGACAGCCGTCAAATTGATATCACTTGCAGTAACCTGCGCACCCTGAGAAGCGGCATAGATTGAGATCAGGCCGGTACCGGCCCCTAGCTCTAAAACTTTTTTGTCCTTGAGTTCACGGATTGAGATAAACTCTAAAAGAATTTTCGTACTGAAAAATAAGCCCGGATGAAATACTCCCGGGTTTACAATAATATTTATGTCTTCATAGCGAAACTTTCGTTTTGAAGATGTATACCATTTTGCCCATGGACGAAATGTTTTTTCCATGAGTTTTTTTTCCATCTTTCGATAGACAGATTGTTTTCTTAAACGAATATTTGAAGTATTCAATATGTCAAATTGTATCTGAGTGCTTTTTATATAAAATTCATTCTCGCCTGAATGCAAAGCATGGTAAAATAATTTTCAAATATAATTATAAATTTCGAAGGTCAGGATGAATAAAGGCCATTCTCTATTTCACTTTCCATGAAACAGCTGTAAAACCAGCATAGAAATTGATTTCAAAATTAGAAGCCTTCTATTTCCGGTTGACGATAGCGCCAAACTTTTTGCAAAGATTTTATCTCGTAAGGATACCCGTAAATTTTCATACGGTATCTTAGATAGGAAACTTTCTTCAGAACTTTAATTTTAGCCGGACTAAGTTTTATGTCTGATACTGTCGGATAGTACCCATTCAAAACTGTTTCGAAATTTCTGATGTAGTCAACCATTTTTTCAGTAAGCCAAGGTGTAAGTGGGTTTTTTCGAAGATCAAATTTTTCCCATTGAGGTTCAATCCAATCTTCAAGCTTTTCCGGAAAGCGAAAACCTGATTTTAAAACATCATTGTACAAACTGCTGCCTTCTGCAGGCACCGGACTATATATGTAAATAATGATCTCTGTCTCAGGGTTTATTTCTTTTATCTCTCTGATGAATTCTATATCAGCATGTAGTTGTTTCCAAACTTCAGCTTCACTGTCAGCCGGAGTTCCAAGTACAAAAGAATATTCAGGTACAATGTCGAATTTTTTCATTCGGGCTGCAAAAGCTCTAATTTGTGCAGAGCTTTGAGTGCCTCCTTTATCCATCTTTTTGAGAATTTCATCATTGCCGGTTTCCGCACCAAAAAATATCATCCGACACCCTGATTTTTGCATGAGATCTAAGGTGTCATCAGAATATTTGTCGATAGTGTCGATACGACCTTCTCCCCACCAATTCATTCCTTCATTTAACATCAATCTTGAGAAATCAGCAGTTCTTTTCTCAGATACGAAAAAATTATTGTCATGAAACTCTATTGCATTCCCCCCAAACATGTGTTTTAACTTTAAAATATCTTTGTAAATGTTTTCAGCGGACTTCCCTCGCCACCGCGCCTTATAGATTGGTACCACAGCACAAAAAGAACAGGTGAAAGGACATCCAAAACTGGAATGATAGGCAATAGTTTTACTTCCTAAATATGTTTTACCAAGATAACGGCTCAGCGGATATATAGAATTTAATTTTTTGTAGGGTAATTCAGGTAAAGTATCCTGGTCATACAGTTCATCTTTTTTGTTAATGATAATATTATCCTTCAGGCTTTGATCTGAGGATTTGTAAATAATGTTCGGAATGCCTGATAAATTTGATGTACCTCGTTCCAGTTCCAAAAGCAGTGCAGGAAATGCTTTGTCTCCCGGACCATTTATTACATAATCAACAAACCCGGAGTTAAGCACTGTGCGACTTTGGTTAGATGGAAAATACCCTCCCCAAATGATGATCACAGATGGAAACAGACTGCGGATCTTCTTGGAAAAAGGGATTGCCTGCTTCAATTGTGGTCCGGGCATAACCGTACATGCGAAGTACTTGAATTCTCCTGTCCTGAAAATATTTTCTATGCTTGCCCATGGATCAGCCTCAAGATTCCCATCAACAAGCATCCATTCATGAATTCCATCTATAGATGCTGCTACCTGCAGAATGCTGTTGGGTATCCTGGGTTTTGTATTCGCAGCTCTGGGATTGAAGAGGAGAACATTGTTCATGACTATGCTCAAAGATAAGACCGATTTTCCGGAATTCCTTGATAAAATCCTGCCGGTACAATAATTAATCGGCCGGGTACGTACACAGTTTTACCTTAGTTAAAGTGACCTGCTTTATCAGCTTCCCAAAGGAGGTTTTTTTTGATATTTGATGAGCAAGGAAGAGACTAAAACAAAAATTATTGCATTCAACCATAACCTGTAGAACGAGAAGAGTAGATTATCAGTAAATATTGAAAATTTATTTTGTGCAAGTGGTAATATTCCTCCAAGTAGTAAACAAGCGATTAATACAATCCAATGTCGATTCGACTGTATTTGACTCTGACCTGTTAACTTCAAAAGTAATGTGAATGGAAGAATATATAACAAGCTATGATAGGTAGCTCCTGCAGGGCTTAAAAACAGGATCATAGATGAACACATAATGATACTTGCTTCAAAAAAATCTTTTCTTCTTTTAAATTTTGAAATGATCAAGGAAGAAAAAATTAAAACTCCCACCACTACGCCATACCTCAGGCAATTGAACAGAACTTCAGAATGAATCCATGGAGAAGGATTTTCAATAGCATTAAATTGGAAGAGATTATAAGCAAGTGCATTCCAGGACTGAAATGCAGGAGACCAGGGAGATTGATCTTTTAGATTGCCGTCAAGATGCTGAAAGAATACATTATTGAAGAAGTCAACGTAGGTTTGAATTCCAAAAATTGCAGCAGCTGCGAAATTTAGAGTCAGGATTGTAAATGCAATACTGAAAAGTGCTTTCCACTTTCGATCATGAATCAATGAGGGAACAAATACCAGTGGAAAGTATTTTATTGAAATACCTGAACCAAGTAAAAGGCCTATTGAAACACTTTTACTTTTTTGATTTAATTGATATGCCAGGAGCATAGAGAATAAAAGCAGTAGATAGACCTGACCTAGCATTAGTGTGTTTGCTAATCCGACACCGGTGCATAATAGCAGAAGCAGGCTGCTATTTTTATCCAGCCCTGAGATGTTTTTAATGAGTCGAATAATTAAAAAGATCAAAGCAATATTTATCATAAGCCATATTCGCTTAGCTTGAAGTGGTTCAAAAATGGCTAAAGGTGTAAGTATAAAAGCTGTTGGAGGAGGAAACGGCGCGAACTTTCCTTTGACATCGATATTGTGAGATTTTATACTTTCCTGAAACCAGCTATTATCATATAGATTGACGGAATCTTTGTCTTCAAAGATTAATCGGCTGGATACATAATAGTTAGGAAAATCACTGCGGATTTCAGTCCAACCGGGAACCACTCCAAAATAAAACTGAAAACAAGTGAATACCATTATCATTGCGATACACAGGCTTTGATAATGTGAAAAGAGTTGTTTAGCAAGCATCATTTCAACAAAGGAATGAATATTTACTAAATTTGCATGCGCTTAACGGTTCTACTGCACTTGCTAATACTGAAGAAAATGGATCATGAAGGCAGATTTAAGCTTTGAGAAATCTCAGTATTTCATAGAAATTTGTGGATTGTCCGGATTAATTCATAATGACCAATAAATCAATCTAAATAATATTTCCTGATATGAGTAAAGATCGTTTCCAATACCATGACTATTACCTTGCCGATGAACTTCTGACAGAGGAACATATTCTCATAAGAAACAGTGTTCGCGAATGGGTCAAGAAGGATGTGTCGCCGGTTGTTGAAGAGGCATGCCAGAAAGCTGAATTTCCAAAACAATGGGTAAAAGGACTTGCTGATATTGGAGCCTTTGGTCCGTACATACCCCAGGAGTATGGTGGTGGCGGACTGGATCAAATCGCCTATGGTTTGATCATGATGGAATTGGAAAGAGGCGATTCAGGACTGAGGTCCACTGCATCTGTACAGAGTTCACTGGTAATGTATCCAATATATACCTATGGAAGTGAAGAGCAAAGGAAGAAATACCTTCCTAAACTGGCAAGCGGAGAGTGGATGGGTTGCTTTGGTCTTACCGAGCCTGATCATGGATCAAACCCTTCAGGTATGTTGTCAAATATAAAGGATAAGGGAGATCATTATTTGCTCAATGGTTCCAAAATGTGGATCAGCAATGCACCCTTTGCACACGTTGCCGTAGTTTGGGCCAAAGATGAACAAGGAATCATTCGCGGGTTGATACTTGAACGCGGTATGGAAGGATTTACTACACCTGAAACTCATGGAAAATGGTCTCTCCGGGCAAGTGCCACCGGTGAACTTGTCTTTGATAATGTAAAGGTTCCTAAAGAGAATTTGTTACCTAATGTCAAAGGACTGAAGGGTCCTTTAGGTTGCCTTAATTCTGCTCGCTATGGAATCAGCTGGGGAGCTATTGGTGCAGCTCTTGACTGCTATGATTCTGCCCTTCGATACGCTAAAGAGCGTATTCAATTCGGCAAGCCTATTGCCGGATTTCAACTCACTCAGAAGAAATTGGCAGAAATGATCACCGAAATTACCAAGGCTCAGTTATTAACCTGGAGGCTTGGAGTGCTCAAGAATGAAAATAGAGCCACACCGGCTCAGATTTCTATGGCGAAGCGAAACAATGTTAATATGGCATTGCAAATTGCTAGAGAGGCTCGTCAGATTCATGGTGGTATGGGTATCACAGGTGAGTACCCTATCATGAGACATATGATGAATTTAGAATCTGTCATTACCTATGAAGGTACTCATGACATTCACCTGCTTATTACTGGAATGGACGTTACAGGGATTAATGCTTTTGAATAACATTACTGCAGCTTTCCATTATGACCTTTGTTGATTCAATGACCTGAACGTGATTTGTATGCAAGGATCTTTGAGAAATTCTATTTAATGGAGTCTTTTGCATTGGATATGCTGATTTTTAAAGCTTATTATCCTATTTTTGCGCTATGCTGAAATAGGATCAGCTCATTTTTTATACCTTGCAACATATTTTCTAATATGGTAGACGTTGATATAAGAGAGAAGCGATGGGCATTGAAACCACGCGGTGATGAAAAAATAATCAGTGAACTCTCAGAGGCTCTTAATATAAGTACGACACTTTCGAGCCTGTTAGTGCAGAGAGGTGTATATACATTTGATGAAGCTAAGAAGTTTTTTCGTCCTTCAATCGATGACCTTCATGATCCATTTCTGATGAAGGATATGGATAAAGCCATCACCCGAATCGAAGAAGCCATAAAAAATGGAGAGAAAGTAATAATCTATGGCGACTATGATGTAGATGGAACAACGGCCGTAGCATTGGTATATTCATTCATCCATTCTATTTATGAAAATGTCGACTATTATCTCCCGGATCGTTACAAAGAAGGTTATGGAATTTCATTTCTGGGTATAGACTATGCCTATGAAAATGGAGTAACACTAATGATAGCTCTTGATTGTGGTATCAAGGCAAATGACAAGGTTGACTATGCAAAGTCTAAGGGTATTGATTTTATAATTTGTGATCATCACCGGCCGGGTGAATTGCTCCCTGATGCAGTTGCAGTTCTTGATCCTAAAAGAGAAGATGATAATTATCCTTTTGATGAATTATCAGGTTGTGGCATAGGTTTTAAACTAGTGCAAGCTTATGCCCAAAAGCATAATATCCCATTCAGTGAACTGGAGAAGTACCTTGATCTCGTCGCAGTAAGTACAGCTGCCGATATCGTTCCTATTATTGATGAAAATAGAATTCTCGTTTATCATGGGTTGCGCTGGCTTAATTCAAATCCTCGTCCCGGTATTCAGGCGATCCTTAATATGGCCCCCTTGAAAAGGGACCTTACAGTAAATGACATCGTATTTATCATCGGCCCGAGAATCAATGCTGCAGGAAGAATTCAGGATGCAAGTCAAGCTGTCGATCTGTTGATTGCCGCGAATAGTAATGACGCCTTTTCTGAAGGTCAAATTATTGATGAAAAAAATACGGAACGACGGGCATTGGATTTGTCTATTACTGAACATGCTTTGCAGATTGTTCAGGAAGATCCTCGATTCAATCAAAGGAAATCTACTGTATTGTTTCATCCCGATTGGCATAAAGGTGTCATAGGAATTGTTGCTTCAAGATTAACTGAAAGATATTATCGCCCGACAATAATATTAACCGAATCCAATGGTGTTGCTACCGGTTCAGCACGCTCAGTAAAAGATTTTGATATTTATAATGCCATAGAATCCTGCAGCGATTTGCTCGAACAATTCGGTGGTCATATGTATGCTGCCGGTCTCACTTTAAAAATCGAGAACATCGAAAAATTTTCTCAGCGTTTTGAAGAAGTTGTTGCCGCTACCATCGATGAAAGATCTCTTGTTCAGGAAATTGAAATTGATTCCAATCTTAAACTTAATGAGATAACACCTTCCTTTTTTAAGGTACTCATGCAATTTGCGCCTTTTGGGCCGGGAAATATGAGCCCGGTATTCAGAACCGAAAATGTCAGAGATACCGGCCTCTCCAGAGTTGTTGGTAACAACCATTTAAAATTAAATCTGGCGGATGACCAGACTACCCGTTTCGGATTGGATGGTATTGCATTCCAAATGGGTCAATTTTACCCCTTTATTTCTCGCAGGATACCATTTGATGTATGTTATAATCTTGAAGAGAATTCCTACAACGGTAAAACGAACATTCAACTGAATGTCAAAGACATCCAAATGAAATAATGGATTCCATTATTACATTCTCCTTTCCCGGCTGAAGCTTGGCTAAAATTTGATCGGATCTTTTAAAAAATATTGCCTGTGAAGTAAGATCCGGTCTTTTCTCACAAAATCAATGACAAGGATCAATCTTATTCTTCATTTTTTCTATTGAAACCATGTAAAATAGAACTGGTAAGTGAAAGTATTAGACTGAAAGCAAGTGCGGTCCAGAAACCGGAGACAGAGAAACCATCAACTATTTTTGCACTTAATAAAATTAGTAAAGCGTTAATAACCAGCAAGAACAGGCCTAATGTCAGTACCGTAACCGGTATTGTCAGAATGATCAAGATAGGTTTTACTATGGCATTTAAAAAAGCCAGTACTATGGCCAGTATGATTGCAGTGAGTACACTATCAACATGCACACCCGGAAGCAACCAGGCCGTAATAAGTATAGCTAAAACTCCAACGATCAGGCGACTGAGCAATTCCATATAAAATTTTATTGAATTTCGTCTTGGTAAGAAAAAATAAAAGTACTTTTTTCTGATGTAAATGAGTAAAAAACTTGTTTAAATTTACCCCATTGTTTTAAATCTCAATTATGAACAACGATCTAGAAAACGGTAGAAAATTTTACGATGGAGTCATGGCTGGTTTTGACAAGGCAGCTGCCTTCACGGATTTTGAACCAGGGCTTTTAAATCAGATCAAGATTTGTAATAGTATTTACAAATTTTATTTTCCTATTGAAGTTGATGGTACACTTCAGGTTATAGAAGGAATACGTGTTCAACATAGCCACCACAAAACGCCGACAAAAGGTGGTATTCGTTACAGTGAGTTTGTAAATGAGGATGAGGTCAAAGCGCTTGCTACACTGATGACTTTTAAATGTGCAGTTGTTGATGTGCCTTTCGGTGGTGCCAAAGGTGGAATTAAGATCAGTCCACGTAAGTTTACAGATAAACAACTTGAACGTATCACTCGTCGATATACAACTGAACTAATTAAAAAGAGTATGATTGGTGCAGCTATAGATGTTCCCGCACCTGATTATGGGAGTGGATCCCGTGAGATGGCATGGATCGCTGACACCTATGCAACCTTCAAATATGATGACTTGAATGCATTAGGTTGTGTAACAGGTAAACCTCTTGGTCAGGGTGGTATACAAGGGCGAACTGAAGCAACAGGTCAAGGATTGTACTTCGGCTTACGTGAGGCGCTCAGCATTGAGGAGGATATGAAAAAGATCGGCCTTAGCACCGGCATGAAAGATAAAAAGATCATCGTTCAGGGTCTGGGAAATGTTGGTTACTACTCCTCAAAGTTTTGTATGGAAGGTGGGGCTATTATTGTTGGAATCGCAGAACGCGAAGGTGGTATATATAGTTCTAAAGGCCTTGATATCGATTCTGTATTCAGACATCGCGAACAAACAGGCTCAATTCTTAATTATCCGGGAGCTACCAATGTTGTAAATTCTCTCGAGACTCTGGAGATGGAATGTGACATTATTATTCCTGCTGCTCTTGAAAATCAAATTACGCAAGATAACGCCCCTCGTATCAAAGCAAAAATTATTGCCGAAGGTGCAAATGGACCTGTGACGCAAAATGGTGAAGCCATCCTGCTGGAAAAAGGTGTCATGATCATCCCGGATCTTTACCTCAATGCCGGTGGCGTAACTGTTTCATATTTTGAATGGCTGAAAAATCTGTCTCATGTACGTTTTGGCAGAATGGAAAAACGTTTCCATGAAATGGCTAGCACAGAATTGGTCACCGCGGTTGAAAGCGCAACCGGAAAACAACTGGATGCAATACACAGAAAGATTCTTGTTCACGGACCCGACGAAATCGACCTGGTGCGTTCCGGATTAGAGGAAACAATGTTGTTTGCATACAACGAAATTCGTGAGATAAAAATGAAGAATCCAAAGGTCGGTGATTTGAGAACTGCAGCTTTTGTTAGTGGTATCCGTAAATTGGGCGTGAGCTATCAGGCACTGGGAATCTTCCCTTAAGACGAGTATAATTTTAGCATAAAAAAACCGGCAAATTTTATTGCCGGTTTTTTTATTAATGTTTGTCTGGATCAAATGATGAGCAACGCATCTCCATAACTGTAAAAATGATATTTCTCTTTCACAGCTACCTTGTATGCATGCATGATATTTTCATAGCCTCCAAAAGCTGCAACCATCATCAGAAGTGTCGATTCGGGCATGTGAAAATTTGTGATCATGGCATTTGCTACACTGAAATCATATGGTGGAAAAATAAATTTGTTTGTCCAACCATCAAAAGGTTTCAATTCGCCCTGCGTTGAAACGGATGATTCTATTCCACGCATTACTGTAGTTCCAATTGCACAAATTCTTTTCTTATTAGCCTTGGCCTTATTCACAATATCACAGCATTCTTTGGTGATTATTACCTGCTCCGAATCCATCTTGTGTTTTGTAAGATCTTCAACTTCTACAGGACGAAAAGTACCTAAGCCTACATGCAAGGTTAGCTCAGCAAACCGAATTCCTTTCAATTCAAGACGCTTAACTAATGGTAAACTAAAGTGGAGCCCGGCTGTTGGTGCTGCCACTGCACCTTCATGTCGTGCAAATACTGTTTGATATCTTTCTACATCTTCCGGCTCAGCTTTACGCTTTATGTATTTTGGAAGTGGTGTATTTCCTAAAGCAGTAATAGTCTTTTTAAATTCTTCATAAGGTCCGTCAAATAAGAAACGAAGTGTCCGACCTCTTGAGGTGGTATTGTCAATCACCTCAGCTACTAAGAGATCATCTTCACCAAAATATAATTTGTTACCTATCCTGATCTTTCTTGCGGGATCTACAAGAACATCCCATAATCTGCTTTCTCTGTTAAGCTCTCGCAATAAAAAGACTTCTATTTTTGCTCCGGTCTTCTCTTTATTGCCATATAAACGCGCCGGGAAAACTCTGGTGTTATTTACAGCCATTACATCATCCTCATTGAAATAACTCAGGATGTCCTTGAAATGCTTATGCTCAATCTTTCCGGTTTTACGATCCATGACCATAAGACGAGCATCTTCACGATGCTTTGCAGGATGCGTAGCGATCAATGCTTCCGGAACACTTATTTTAAACTGTGATAATTTCATAATTTTTGGTGCTGGTTGATCCTTCAATAGAAATGAAGGGCGGCAAAGATAACATCATGCACCCCCCCTTGTAAAGTCTTTTTGAATATAAATTGTAAGAAAATGAAAGAAATTTTAATCTCTCTGTTTATCAGATAGTTGTGTGCAAAATTCTACCGGGTCTTTTGCGTCCGAAAGCAGATAGTTGCCGATTCTTGTTCTGCAAAGCGATGAGAGATAAGCACCGGTGCCCAATTTTTCGCCGAAATCATGAGCTAATACCCTGATATAGCTTCCTTTACTACACACTACCCTAAAATGAAGCTCAGGAAGATCAATTTTCGTGATCTCGAAGGCTTTGATCTCAATTTCTTTAGAATTGATTATAGGTTTTTTACCTTCTCTTGCCAGGCTATAAGCCCGACGGCCATCAACTTTCACCGCAGAAAATGCAGGTGGGGTCTGATTTTGCTTTCCAATAAAACTCTGAACAACTTGTTTTAACAGATCCGGATCTATGGTTTTGACTTTTTCCTGCTCGAACACCTCAGATTCCAGGTCATGGCTCGCTGTTCTGGCACCAAGAAAAAACGTTCCCCTATATTCCTTCTCAGCATCCTGAATTTCTTGGATCTTTTTAGTGTTAGCACCGGTACACACAATTAGCAAACCGGTAGCTAATGGATCTAAAGTTCCTGCGTGACCAACTTTTAATTTAATTCGCAGATCAGGATTTGTGGCATTTCTTTTTAAAGATGCTATAATTGCACCTTTGACTTTAGCCACAACATCAAACGATGTCCATTTGTATGGTTTATTGAAAAGAAAAATATGTTGGGCAAAGTTCATTCTGTATTAAGTTGTTCCGCTCTCAGAACATTTGCAAATCAACACCCAGCAAATGCAGGATAATGATAAGGCTGCCAACCAGTATTCTGTAATAGCCAAACAATTTAAATCCGTGTTTAGTCAGGTATGTAATGAAACTTTTAATCGCTAGCATGGCAACAATGAATGCAACCACATTTCCAAAAATGAGTAACTGGATTTCTTGCTCCTGAAAGCCTGCTCCCTTGTGATAAAAGTCCCAAAGATCTTTTACTGTTGCTCCAAACATCGTTGGCACTGCAAGGAAAAAAGAAAATTCTGCGGCGGCTTTTTTATTCAGCCCTTGTGTCAATCCACCAATGATGGTAGCAGCCGAGCGTGAAACGCCCGGAACCATAGCTAAAACCTGAAATAATCCGATCCTGAATGCCTTTTTATCTGATCTCAATTCATCGCTACCTCTTTCTTCAGCATCAGCAAACCATTTATCGAGCATAAGGAAGATCACTCCTCCTACAAGTAATGCTATCGCTACTACGAATACATTTTCAAGTAACATGTCGATGTACTTTTTGAAGAGGAGGCCGAAAATTACAGCAGGAATGAATGCAATCAATAACTTCTTGTAAAAATCAATAGTCGCTGCAAGTTCTCCCTTCTTCGGGAGAAATTTTTTCCAGTACAAAACAATCACCGATAATATAGCCCCCAGTTGTATCGTAACAGTAAATGTTTTAGTAAAATCATCGGAAGCTATTCCCATTATGGAAGAACCTATGATCATGTGCCCGGTAGAAGATACAGGTAGAAATTCGGTAATACCTTCTATGATCCCCAACACAAGGGCTTGCCATGTTGTCATAATGAAAAATTGTTCTTGAAAGATAATTGTCAGAAAGAAATTCTAAATGAGAATGGTTACTCCTTCGATTTCTTTAGAATTGCATACACTTCAATAACAAAACCGGATATAACAAGAATAGGAGCTAGTGTGATTCTTCTGAAACTAAAAATTGACGGATCCCAAACTTTTGGATCTTCAGAGCCTCCGCCTGCCATCAAAGCAAAACCAACAAAAATCACCGCAATACCAATAAGCATGATGATGTAATTCTCTTTTCCAAAGGGAAAATCTTCAACTGATTTTATGTCTTTTTTTGCCATGATCGTGGAAATAGTGTATTAGATGCATTCTCGGCATCTCAATTTTATAAGTGCAAATATAGTTTTTTTGACAATTAATTATCCGAAAAAGGGATGCATTGACTTAAAAGAAATCAAGATTTAGGACGATTCCGGCCTAATAAAGCTCATCAGTCTTTAGCCTCAGGTATCTGTTCACTGCAAAGTAGGTGGAGATGAAGGACAATAAAAAACCTAAAACCAGGATCGATCCAATCAGAATGCCTAGCATACGCATGTCCGATAATTGTCCGAGTTCAGGAAAGTGAGTATGGATGAGGTATATAATGCCAATTAATAAAATGCTGGCTATGATTCCGGCAATTATGCCCTGACCGATGCCTTTTTTCAAAAAGGGCCATCGAATAAATGCTTTTGTAGCACCTACAAGCTGCATACTCTTTATAAGAAATCTCCGGCTATACATTGCAATTCTGATTGTATTATTGATCAAGGCCACTGCAATAAAAAATAAAAGACCACAAAATACTATGATCACCATGGCAATAGCGCGAAAATTATCATTCATCTTATCGACTTCTGTATGCTGGTAACTCACTTCACGAGCAAGATTGCTGCTTGAAAGTTCATGGTGTATTTTCTCCAGACTATCAGGATTAGAGTACTCTGCGTTTACACGAATATCGAGCGTTGCCGGTAGTGGGTTTGACTCAAGCATTCCAAGTGCATCTTCTCCAAGCTCTATGATCAGACTGTCTAAGGCCTGCTGCTTAGAAATATATACTACCGATTTTGTGTAAGGCTTATTTACGATCTCTTGGTGAAACTTTTTAATGTCAGAATTCGAAATTCCGTCATTCAGGAAAATATTCAACTCAACGTGTTCCTTTACATAGTCTGAAATCTTTTTTGCGTCCAGTATCAACAAACCTAATAGTCCCAACATCAGCAATACCAATGAAATACTTAGTATCGCACTGATGTATGATGAACGTAATCTCCTGTTGCTGTTTTTGGGTGCTTCTGTCTGCATAATTTCCGTTACGAAAGTAGAAAAAGAAAAATGGTCAGAGCTCCAATTTCACACTGTTTTGAGCTTTTTTTCTACATTCGCATGTTCAGAAGCTTCACAAATATTTTAAGAGTCTAAAAGACTGTTAATCGGCTTGTATGGCTTCATGATGGAATTCCTCAACTAATTTTATCTCACGGGCCTGCAGGTCATTATAACATGGAGTACAATTTCAGAGAAATAGAAAAAAAGTGGCAGAAACACTGGAAAGAGACAGAAACTTTCAAAACCGAAGAAGACTCTTCACGTCCGAAATACTATGTGCTCGATATGTTCCCATATCCCTCAGGTGCCGGTTTGCACGTTGGCCATCCTTTGGGTTATATAGCTTCAGATATCTATACGCGATACAAACGCTTGAAAGGATTTAATCTGTTGCATCCGATGGGTTATGATGCATTCGGACTTCCGGCAGAGCAGTATGCAATCCAAACAGGACAAGCACCTGCGATCACAACAGAACAGAATATCAAAAGGTATAGGGAGCAACTTGATAATATAGGTCTTTCATTCGACTGGAGTCGTGAAGTCAGAACTTCTGATCCTGCTTATTATAAATGGACTCAGTGGATTTTCCTCAAACTTTTTAATTGCTGGTACAACAATAGATCGAACAAAGCGGAGGATATAAATTTACTCATCAGTGAATTTGAAAAAAGCGGAAACATAAATGTCAATGCATGCACCTCCCAGGAAACAATATTTACAGATGTTCAATGGCTTGGATTTTCTGAAAGGGAAAAATCGGACATTCTTTTGAACTACAGATTGGCATATATTTCCGAAGCTACTGTAAACTGGTGTCCGGCTCTCGGTACAGTACTTGCCAATGAAGAAGTAAAAGAAGGATTAAGTGAACGCGGTGGGCACCCTGTCGAACGGAAATTAATGAAACAATGGAGCCTTCGTATTACTGCTTATGCAGATCGTCTTCTTCAGGGTCTTGAAAATATTGACTGGACGGAATCAATCAAAGAACAACAGAGAAATTGGATTGGAAAAAGTGAGGGAGCTCAACTTGAATTCAAAGTGCAGAATTCTGAGTTGAAAATTGAAGTGTTCACCACAAGACCTGACACCATCTTTGGTGCAACATTTATGACACTAGCTCCCGAACATGAGTTAGTAGAAAAAATAACGAGCAATGAGCAA
This sequence comes from Bacteroidia bacterium, assembly GCA_035341855.1. GTDB lineage: Bacteria > Bacteroidota > Bacteroidia > AKYH767-A > 2013-40CM-41-45 > QQVM01. The sequence goes on along the minus strand of DAOQWA010000033.1, from coordinate 8,358 downwards.
AAAAAATCTGTCTATGCTTATATCGACGAAGTAAAAAAGCGTTCTGAACGCGAACGGATGGCAGAAGTAAAACGAATTACAGGTGTATTCACCGGTGCATATGCCATTAATCCATTCACGGGAAATCCAATCCCGGTTTGGATAGGCGACTATGTACTTGCAGGTTATGGTACGGGTGCTGTCATGTCTGTCCCGGCTCATGATGAACGCGACCATGCTTTTGCAAAACATTTTTCATTGCCAATCGTCGAAGTGATAAAAGGTGCTGAAGAAATAGACATACAGGAAAAGTCCTTCGATGCAAAAGAGGGTACATGCATTAATTCCGATTTTCTGAACGGGTTAAATGTTAAGGATGCAATGCGAAGGATTATTGATGAAATCTCAAAGAGAGGTTTTGGTACCGGGAAAATCAATTTTCGATTGAGGGATGCAATCTTTGGAAGACAACGTTATTGGGGAGAACCCATTCCAATTTTTTATATGGATGGAATTCCTCAGGCATTGTCAGAGTCAGAATTACCTTTGATTTTACCTGAAGTGGATAAATACCTTCCTACTGAAGAAGGAGAACCTCCACTTGCACGAGCGAAAGACTGGAAATATAAGGGTATATACGAATATGAAACTACCACCATGCCCGGATGGGCAGGCTCCTCATGGTATTTTCTTCGCTACATGGATGCAGGAAATCCGGAGACATTTGCCTCTGAGAAAGCTCTCAAATATTGGGAACAGGTAGATCTTTACATTGGCGGAGCTGAACATGCTACAGGTCACTTACTATATGTTCGTTTTTGGACCAAGTTTTTATATGATCTGGACTTAATCCCACTTGATGAACCGGCAAAGAAACTCATCAACCAGGGAATGATTCAGGGCCGGTCGAATTTTGTTTATCGTATTAAAGATTCAAATAAATACGTTTCATATAATCTCAAAGATAAATATGATACTATAGCGCTTCATGTTGATGTAAATTTTGTTGAAAATGATATTATGGATATCGAAGCATTCAAGATCTGGAGATCTGATTATGCCGATGCAACTTTTATTCTTGAAGACAAAAACACTAAAATGGAATCTTCAAGTCCTGATGCAGTTTATGTTTGCGGTGCCGAGGTAGAAAAAATGTCTAAATCAAAATGGAATGTTGTCAGCCCTGATGCCATGATCGATAAATACGGTGCTGATTGTCTGCGCTTGTATGAAATGTTCCTGGGACCACTTGAACTATCTAAACCATGGAACACTAATGGAATCAGCGGTACCTCAAACTTCATTCGTAAACTTTGGAGATTGTATCATGTACCTGAGAACAACTCAAAGGATCTTAGTTGGTGCGTAACGGATGAAGAACCATCAAAGGCGGAGTATAAAATTTTGCATAAAACAATACGTAAAATAATGGAGGATATTGAACGTTATTCGTTTAATACCTCCGTTAGTAATTTTATGATTTGCGTGAATGAATTAACAGATCTGAAATGTCATAAAAGAGCTATACTGGAACCATTGGCAATTCTGGTCTCTCCCTATGCACCTCACATTGCAGAAGAGCTTTGGGAAAAATTAGGAAACAAGAGAAGTATCAGTCATGCATCTTTTCCTGAATTCAAAGAAGAGTATCTTGTCGAAGAACAATTTGCATACCCTATTTCCATTAACGGAAAGACAAAGTTTAACCTCGAACTTTCTCTGGCATTGAATAAAGAGGAGATTGAAGCAGAGGTTTTAAGTGCTGATGAAGTAAAGAAACTTCTTGCAGGTAACTCACCTAAAAAGGTTGTAATTGTACCGGGTCGGATTGTAAATATTGTCTTGTAATATTCATTTGAGGAATAAGAATCAGAAAAATGCAGATTCTGTCTCAAATACTGTATAATTTATTGTCTTTGTAAACAGGTGATTAGTTTAAAATTTTTCATTCTGCTTGGTATAATTGTTTAAAATAGTCTAATTTGCCATCTGAAATCAACAATTACGAATCCCTGAAAATGAATCAGTTAAATCAACATATAGAAGCCCTTATCTTTTGTTCCGAACAAAGTATTTCAATCGACGAAATCGCCGGTTCTCTGAAAATATCTTTTGACTGGGACCTTGATGAGGAAACGATCCTTAAGTCGCTTGAAGAGATTAAATTAAAATACGCATCTGAAGACTATCCCTTTGGTTTGGAAGAAATATCAGAGGGTTATCAGTTTCTTTCCAAAAAAGAATACCATGCAACAATTTCTGCTTTGATCCAGCATAAGTCAAAGAAGAAACTTTCTGTTGCACAAATGGAGACTCTTTCGATCATTGCATACAAACAACCTATAACTAAAAGTGAAGTAGAACATATTCGTGGTGTCAACTGCGATTATGCGATTCATAAGTTACTCGAGAAAGAAATGGTAAGTATTTCCGGGAAGAGCGAAGGCCCGGGGCGACCTGTACTTTATTCTACGAGTAAAAACTTCATGGATTATTTTGGGATACAAAATCCGAAAGATCTTCCTCAATTGAAGGATCTTCATATGGAGCAAAATGAAATTGGTATCTCTTCTGAGTACGGAAGTGAAGAAACAGCTACACAAACTGAAGAGATACAAGCCGAAAATTCCGAACTTGAAAATCCTGTTCAATTGGTGGAGGACCCGGCATCAGAACTTTCCGAAAGTGAAAGCATCCTTGCTCAGTCAGATGAACGTGAAATACTTACAGCAGATACGGATCTAAATGTTCAAATGGAGTCATCAGATGATATGCATTCTGTGACAGAAGAAGAAGGAATTGTGTTGCCTGATCGTAAAGCAATTTTTATTGAGAGCCAGACTATCGTTTCTGACAACGATTTAGAAGAAGAGAGTTCTGATGATTTTACTGCTTCCGATGATTCGGAAATTGCTTGAGCATCAGCCTGACGAATTCTGATTAGTGTCCGGCTTTTTCAATATTTTTTCCAAAGTTTAGTTATTAAACTTCAAAAGCCGGCCTCTAAAGTGCTGACTGTTAACCTGCATTTAGGCCTTGCTGAAAATTGGAACAATCTTTGCAAACTTGCCGGTATGAAAGTTAAAATTCTCCTTTTTACACTTATTATTCTGTTTAGCTCCAGCCGGGTTGTAGCCGGACAAAAGACATTGCGTACGGTGAAGAATGAGGCATTTAACCGTGGCGAAGTATTAAAATTCAGGATTCACTATGGATTCCTTGATGCCGGTGAAGCCATCCTTGAAGTGAAAAAAGAAGTGAGGACCTTTGCCGGAAGAGATTGTTATCATGTTATTGGTACCGGACGAACACTCGGAGCATTCGATTGGTTTTTCAAAGTGAGAGACCGTTATGAAAGTGTGATTGATCAACAAGGAATGATGCCATGGCTTTTCATCCGTAGAGTGAATGAGGGTGGATACAAGATCAATCAAAATGTGAGCTTCAATCATTATAAAGATTCAGCTACAAGCGAGAAAGCAACGATTGCTATTCCTGAATATACCCAGGATTTGGTTTCAGCATTTTATTATGCGCGAACACTTAATTTTACGAATGCCAAAGAAGGAGACCAATTTGAGATCACCGGTTATCTGGATGATGCGATCATTCCACTTAATCTTAAATTTCTTGGAAGAGAAGAAGTGAAAACTAAGAAAGGAACTTTTCGATGTATCAAATTACGACCAATGTTGCAGGAAGGTCGCGTTTTTAAAGAGCAGGAAGATATGACCGTTTGGGTCAGCGACGATAAAAACAGAATTCCTATCCGCGTTCAAACCAATATTCTCATTGGGTCAATCAAAATGGACCTGACCGATTATGAGAATCTGGCAAATACACCTGCAATTGTAAATAATTGATTTATTCAATTTAGTCAAAACGACAAATTCATTTTTGTATTCTACCTTTGTCGTCTCATAGAACTTTCCGAAATTACCCTCATGGAAATGAAGCCTGAAATTAAAGAGCGCATCGACGCATTGGAGAAGAAATATCTGGCCATGGGTCAGGACCTCACATCGTATTTGGATGGATTGCTTTATGCAGATTATCTGACTTACTGGGACTATATTCATGTTGACACTTTGTTGTCTTTACAAAATCCGAAAACGAGTTTTCCTGATGAAGAAATTTTTATAATGTATCATCAAATAACAGAACTCTATTTTAAATTATGTCTGCATGAATATGATCAGATCGCAAAAAAAGAGAATATCAAGGCAGAGTTTTTCTTGGCTCGCTTAAACCGGATCAACTGTTATTTCGCAAATCTTATCAGTTCGTTTGAAGTGATGGTCGCCGGCATGGAGCCGGACCAATTCCTGAAATTCCGGATGAGTTTGCTGCCTGCCAGTGGTTTTCAAAGTGCACAGTATCGTATGATCGAAATTTGTTCCACAGATTTCATTCGATTGGTGGATAAAGATGTGAGAGAGGAGATGGAAAAGAAGCAAGCATCCATTGAAGAAATGTTCAGTCATATTTATTGGAAAGCCGGAGCAACAGAATTGGCAACCGGGAAAAAGACTTTAACATTAAAACAATTTGAGGAGAAATACTCAGCTAAATTAATCCGGCTTGCAAATGATTACAGCACAGTTAATTTGTGGAAGATCTATAAGAGACTCACACAAGCAGAACAAAAGAATGAGCAGATTATAGCCGCATTAAAATTGTTGGATGTAAGTGTGAATATCAACTGGCCCCTGAGCCATTACAAATCTGCTGTGCGTTATTTGCAAAAAGATCCTGAAGATATTAAGGCGACAGGTGGTACGAATTGGCAGAAATATTTACCTCCACGTTTTCAAAAGAGAATTTTTTATCCTTCACTGCATAGCGAAACTGAAATGAACGAGTGGGGGAAGGGCTGGGTTTCGAAAACAGTTTTCGGTTTAGACTAGAACTTTTTCGCACAAGTTACACCCTATCATGCAGGTTAATGTTTGCCTGTATTGTCAATTTTCGTCCTTAGAACTTGAGTCCTGCAATTACTTTTAAATGATATGTAGCTGATAATCAGCAATAAAGAAAGAAATTAATGTGGATAATTAGGTTTATATAATAAACTACTTTATATTTGTAGCATCATTTTAACCTACAATCATGAACTACTCAGAACAAGCACCACGCGAACAGGAAAGTTTAGAGCTCATTCACAAAATGATCACAGCAGCCAAACGGGATATTGAGAACGATAGTTTTCACTATTTGCTTTGGGGCTGGTTGGTCTTTATTGCCTGCGTTCTCCAATTCAGTCTAATGAAAATGAACTTGTCTCTTAATTACATAGGCTGGATGATACTGATGCCGGCAGGCTCAATAGCATCCATGATCTATGGTTACAAACAAGGAAAACGTCGCCGCATTAAAACATATACTGATGAAGTTATAAAGTATGTTTTGATATCATTTCTGGTAACATTATTTACTGTGTTAATTTTTATGCCACGCCTTGGCCTCATGACATATCCGCTCATCATGATGATATACGGGCTATGGCTCTTTACTTCCGGCGGTATCATTCAATTCCGACCATTGATAATCGGTGGAGTATTGAATTGGGTACTTGGAATTACTTCGGTATTTCTCCACTTTGAGTTTCAATTGATCATGCTGGCTCTTGCAGTGCTTCTTGGTTACATTGTTCCCGGGTATATGCTCAGGAATAAATTCAAGGCATACAGAGTTTCTTGATCGATATGTTCATAGTAACAACATACAATTAGGCTCTAATCATTCTTTACTTACTTTAGCTTGTTATATATTGTACGAACAAAATATGTTCAAAGACCTTGATCCATTATTACATAGTCAGCTCAGGCTGGCCATTATGTCACTTCTCATTTCTGTGAAGGCAGCTGAATTTGCATACCTGAAAGAGAAGACCGGTGCTACTCCCGGAAATCTAAGTGTGCAGATCAGCAAACTAACCGAAGCCGGATATATAATTGTAAAAAAATCTTTTCGTGATAATTATCCTTTGACAACATGTTCGATCACTCCTAAAGGAGTTAAAGCTTTTGAAAAATATGTCGCTGATATTAGCACATACTTACCAATAAAATAGTTGTAAATTCTTCGTACTTTTGTTTCATAAAATATCCGGAAATGAAAAAGATCTTGTTGATTCTTGTCGTTTTTTCTTGCAACCACATTCAAACCTACGGCCAGCAAGGCTCCAGTCCTGACAGCTTAGCTCTCCGTGCAATGCAAAAATTGAATTGGTTAAAGGGTAACTGGTCAGGTGATGGTTGGGTTGATTCAAAAGGCGAAAGAATGTTATTCAATCAATCCCAGAGTGTAATATCAAAAGTAAAAGGCACGGTGCTCCTCATTGAAGGTACAGGACTAAATAAGTCAGGTGCAAATTCTACCAACGAATCATTTTCTGTTATCTCCTACGATATTCATGCACATAAATATCTTATGCGCACTTTTAAATCTGATGGAAGATATGTTGATGCAAATGTTGAAGTAAAGCAAGACGGAACATTCATTTGGAGTTTTCAAGTGGCTGAGTTAAGTCCGGTTTTACGTTATACAATCAAACTCATCGATAAAAAGTGGCATGAAGTAGGGGAGTTCAGCATCAATGGAACTCAGTGGACGAAGTTCTATGAAATGACACTCTCAAAGATCTAATCATTCGAAAACTTCGCTGGGACTTTTTAATTCTACCCAGTCTCCGTTTTCACGGATGAGTTCAATTAATGCATCAACGGCCCTTTCTTCAGGTACATTTCTTTTGACCACCGTTTGTCCTTTGTATAGAGTAATTTTCCCCGGACCCGTTCCTACATAACCATAATCTGCATCGGCCATCTCACCGGGGCCATTAACGATGCAACCCATGATTCCTATTTTTATACCCTTTAAATGATCAGTACGTGAACGGATCTTTGCAGTTGTATCCTGCAGATCAAACAGTGTTCGACCGCAACTTGGACAACTGATATATTCAGTTTTCGAAATTCGAGTTCGGCTGGCTTGAAGAATCCCGAAACACAACGCATTAATAGTGTTCTCCGAATTCTTTCCATCAGTGTTTATCCAAACGCCATCTCCGAAACCATCCAGGAGTAAGGCCCCTGCATCTGTACTTGCATGAATTTGTAATTCCTGGTTAGAGAGTGAAGTATAATTTCTCTTTATAATTACAGGAACATCACTTGCATTTTTATCATACATCAACTCAATGAACATCCTGCGAATTTCTACCATGCCGTGAACATTGTCAGACTCAAATACAAAAACCACATTCTTGAGGTCATCTCTTGAAAAGGAATTTTTGATACTAAGGAGTTCTTCTATATCAAGACGAATGAAATTTATCTCTTTTGAAAAATTTGATTGGAGAAATTGTTCATAAGAATTGAAGAAAGGGTAGTGTCTTTCCCTGACATTATTTTCTTGCAGGAAGTTTGCATCAACAATAATTCCAAGTGTTCCCGGTATTTCAAAATCGAGGATTTTATTTTTGGTATAGATATAGTCACATGCCTGGTCACTCAGGTTCCATTTATCCAGTTTGACGGAATAGTTATATCCAACAGGAAAAAGCGTACCGGCTGTGATATTTTCCTTGTGACTAAAATCCGCCACAACACGCGGCACTTGATGTTCTCCAATATTTTCTACCACCTTTACCGTTCTTCGGTGATATTCAAAAGGAGAATAGGGGAGAGCTGCAATTGAATCAACAGGCGGGATTGGTTTTTGATCAGTGTTTCTGTGAGTATACCTGTCAACCAGCATTTTTGCTACAGGAATTTCAAATTCAGGATCTTCAGTAAGTGAAACGCGGATAGTATCTCCGATCCCATCCTCTAAAAGTGTTCCTATGCCGGTAGCAGATTTTATACGCCCATCTTCCCCCTCACCGGCCTCGGTAACTCCAAGATGAAGCGGGTAATTCATGTTTTCTTCCCGCATCTTCGAGATCAACAAACGATAAGCCTGAACCATCACTTGCGGATTACTCGATTTCATCGAAAGTACAATATTGAAATAATTATTGTCCTCACATATCCTTAAAAATTCAAGAGCCGATTCCACCATTCCCAGAGGGGTATCACCATAGCGACTTAGAATTCGGTCACTAAGCGAACCATGATTGGTTCCTATACGCATTGCAGTTCCATACTCTTTGCAAATTTTTACAAGAGGTGTAAAACGATCACGAATGCGATCAAGTTCCGCTTGATAACCCGCATCGGAATAATCTATGTTCTCAAACTTTTTCTTGTCAGCATAATTTCCGGGGTTCACGCGCACCTTCTCTACAATCCTTGCTGCCCATTCAGCAGCATTAGGGGTGAAGTGAATATCTGCAACCAAGGGGGTAAAATATCCGCGGGCATGCAATTCTTTACG
>DAOQWA010000032.1:0-34537 GCA_035341855.1 Bacteroidia bacterium | reverse complement strand
CTGCTGTTACAGTATACTCTGTAGTTGCTACAGGTGATACTACGATGGCATCAGTAGTCTCGCCACCAGGACTCCACATATAATTAGTATAGCCTGCATCTGCTGTCAGAGTAATACTTCCTGCTCCTCCACAAATTGGTACAGTAGAAGAAGGAGAAATGTTGATCGGTGTAGAAGGATAAACCGTTACATCAATAGTTTCAGAAACAGTACATGCTCCACTATCAACTGTAACTGTGTAACTGGTTGTTGCAGTCGGACTTACTGTGATCATCTGAGTAGTTCCAATAGTGGAAGTACCGTCTGACCATGAGTAAGAAGCATAACCTGCACCTGCATCCAAATCAACTGTACCTGAACCACAGAATGAAGTGGATCCGCTTGGAGTGATCACAAGGTTAACAGGAGTATAATCTACCTGAGCTGTACCGGTCGCACTACAAGGTCCAATGGTTGCAGTCACTGTATAAACAGTGGATGCAGTAGGAGTAACATACACACTTTGTCCTGTTGCTCCACCCGGATTCCAGGTGTACACAACTTGCGAAGCTTGCATTCCATTGATATACAAGTTAGGTCGGTTTGAACTTGTAGTAGGCGTACCCGGACTTGTACATACATCAGGTGCATCTGCACGATAATAGGTTGCAGAAGTGAAGCCTGTTGTTGTATAAGCAATGGTCTGCGAACCATTCCAATCTGAATTGTTAAAACATGTCTCTATGATGATGTTTGAACTTCCATCCCAATAGAAAGGTGTTGAGAACGTATGATTGGTAATGGTATTTGCATTAGCAATCACAGAATAACTAGGGGTTGTATAAACCTGAGTCAAACCGGTCTCAAAGGCCGCAGTCAATGCTGACAATGATGTATTACCCATGCTTAGAGTAAAGTTTGTCAAATCAAGGGATGTAGTTACACCACGCAGATCAAAACCTAAATTGGTCATATTACCGGCAACAAATCCGGCTGAGCTTAACTCAGAAGCAAGGATCAGATACTGGTTTTTATTACCATGGTATGTTGTATAATATGGATTAGGTTCTGCAGTTGTGGTTGTAGTAGCGGTACCGATTTGACCAAGTCCCGGAGAAGGGGTCGGTGGATTAGTTACCGTTAACTGAACAGAATCACCTGCAACACAAACCGTAGACATCGAAGGGGTGACAACCGGAACATCAGGTTGTTCGTTCCATGTTATTGTTTGTGGTCCGTCAATAGCCCCACACAGATCGTAAGTACCACCGGTGCTGTCAATACCAATTACATAATAACTCGCTGTTGAATCAGGAGTGAATGTATAAGGGTTACCGATAAAGATGGTATTGATACCATCAGTTGACCAGTAATAGGTGTAATTCGGATCATTGGAACTGCTGGCAGTAAGGGTGACAGATTCTCCATCACAAACCGAGCTTGCACTGACTGTAAATCCAACAGACGGAGCTGTGTTCAGTGTAGCAGTCAGTGGAACACGTCCACCTGTATTGATACAAGTTCCGATCGCAGCTTCTAACCAATAAGTAGTTGTAGCAGTCAGGACAGGAGTGTATGGATTACCACTGAATACAGGTGATCCGCCACTTGAACCGGCATACCAGTTGACAGTACCATTGCTGGTGGCTGTCAATGTAATCGGACCAACTCCACAACGTGAATTATCTGTAGCTGATACAGTCGGTGCAGCAAATACAATCAGGATTGCGTCAGAAGTATCAGTACCACTACAAGTAGCATATAATCTGTAGTACGTGTCAGAAGTGATTGAACCTGTATTGTACTGAAGCGAGTCGGTACCAACATTAGTCCAGGTATCATCCAATCCGCTTGGTGAACTCTGCCATTGAATTGATGATCCGATCGCAAGGTCACTTGCGGTGAGTGTAACGCTTCCGCTATTACAGATCGTGTCAGAAGATGCTGTGATCGTCGCCATACCCGGTGATGTTACAACAGTGATATCAAGAGTATCTGTTGTTGAACAACCTGCTGAACTTGTTGCGGTGGCATAAATTGTGGTAGATGCTGTAAGCGCTCCGGTATTCAGGGTAGTACCTGTTCCGGTAATTCCGGCAGGGTCTGATGTCCAGTCAATATCAACAGGAAGAGTATAGTAGTACTGCAGGGTAGCCGTGGCAGGGAAAGTAGCATCCGGACCTGTAGTATTATCATTATATGCTTCACTATAGTAAATATCAACACTACCTCCTGCAGTATTTAACAAGGCTGCAAGGGATGCTGTATCTGCACTAAAGGTCGCCCAATTGAACGGGTTTGGAGTTGTAGCGGAAGTTGCTCCCTGGAAACAAGGAGACGTTCCGTTGATACCGGTACCTGAGAAATTGAGTCTCACCTCTGAACCATAAGATCCACTATTCAGTCCAACGCCGGTAATAGTCAGGCGAGCACCGATAACCGTACCAGGAATTGGAGGCAAGGTGAACGATCCTACATTGTTCAGGCCAGGACAAATATATCCTGATGTACCTGATACTCCTCCATCTTCATCAGTGGTAGGATTTGACAAATTAACTGTGATCGAATTAGACAAAGTTGCATCGATGGATACATTGGATGCCGTCAACATTACCGATTCACCTGAACATATTGTAAGATCAGGTCCGATATCGATAGTCGGGTTATCAAGTACAACCAGTGTAACTGAAGATGGTTGCGCATTACATGCTCCATCCACTCCATTAACAGTGTAAACGTAAGTTCCGGATTGCAGAGGTGTGACCACTACGCTTCCACCGCCTGCAGACCCAACAATACCGCTTAAACTATCAGGGCTTGATGTCCAAGTAATGGTAAATGTGTTAGCAACACCACCTGTTTGTACCGCAGTAAGGGTGGCGGATGCTCCGATACAAATTGTATCAGAAGAAATTGTGGCTGTTAATGTATCTACCGGATCCACAGTTGCAATAACCATTACACGCATACTTTCGCACAATCCATCATGTTCTGAAACATAGAATGTATCTGTTTCGGAAATAGGATATGAAGTAAGACTTGTACCACTTTGTCCTGGTAAGTAAGTACCACCTGCCGGAACCAGATACCAATTAAATGTTCCCGCACCACCGGCAACAGAACATGTTGGTGTTCCGATACCACACTGTGTAGAATTGGTAGCAACCGGAGTAGTCGGCAATGGATTTACTGTTACTGTAACAGTAGAATCATCTGTACAAACTCCTGCACTTGCAGTAACGGTATATGTAGTAGTTGTTGAAGGACTAACCACAACACTGCTTCCACTCAAACTACCCGGGTTCCACTCCCAAGCGTAATTTGCTGTTTGAGATGAACCAATTTGACCGGTAAATACCATACGAGGTCGTGTAGAACTTGTACCACTTGATCTTAGAGTACCAAGCGTCACAGGAGTAGTTGTAGTAATGGCTGCACAAACATCTGCGGAAGGAGCATTATCCGCAATGATATACATTGAAGATGTAAATCCAGGTGAAGTCGTTTTAACTGCTCGGCTTGTTCCGCCTGAATTGTTATTGCTCCAGCAAACTGAAACAACAATGTTAGAAGTTCCATTCCATGTGAATGGAGTAGTGAAATTATATGTATTCAATCCAACCACCGGCGTTTCGGAAGCGGAAGAATAGCGCTGAGTAGCAGGAAGTGCCGTTGCTCCGGTAAATGCAGACTGACTGGTAGTATCCATGGAGATAGCAAATCCATTATAGGTTGTGCCCGTAGCCAGCACGTCAAACGCAAGGCTTGTGATATCACCGGCAACAAATCCTTTGGCTGTCATTTCGGAAGCACGTACAATATATTGTGCTTTTACACCACCCCATCCATGATAGAATGGTGTAGGAGTGCTGCTGCTTGATCCAGTTATGTTCCCTAGGGCAGATGTATCAGATGATGACGCAATAATTGTGGCCGACAGTGTTACATCCTCACCGGCACAAATAGTGCTCGGAACAGCAGAAACCGTAGTAATCGATGGATATGCGTTAACCTCGATGATCTGATCAATTATTGTAGTACAACTTGCACCTGCATCAACTGCAGTGACAGTATAAGTATAGGTACCTGCAGCCGTCGGTGTTGCGGTCACATTAGCTCCTGAAGTACCACTCAGACCTGCTGTTCCAGATGGATTAGCTGACCAAGTATAAACATAATTGCTGGTAGAACCTGTCTGAACCGCATCAAGAGTGATTGCCGGAGATACCGGTAAACAAACACTTGTTGCAGATGCATTGATGGTCACAAGATCAGGCTGATTAACAGTAACTGTAACCGCAGTACGTGGTCCTTCGCAATATCCATTAAATTCTGCAACGTAGAATGTGGTAGTTGCACTAACTATTAATGAAGTTAGAACTGAATCAGTCTCACCCACAATAGCCGTTCCTCCACTTGATACTGTATACCACTTGAAGCTGTCTGTAGATGCACCTGAACGCGTCACGCTAATCAGTGGAACAGAACTACCGCACTGAACCAAATCAACCGGATTAATAGGAGCTAAAGGCTCCGGATTAACCACCACTGTGATTGTTGCTTCATTGTAACATCCGTATGCATTTCCGTCCTCTGCTTTAACTGTATAAGTAGTAGTAGAAGTAGGATTCACAACGATCGGATTTCCGACAATCGTTCCGGGCTCCCATGTCCATGTCACTGCAGTAGCAGGCGATGTAACTGAATATGTGTATACCAATGTAGCTGAGGCAGGGAAGCTGGCATCAGGTCCTGCAGTTACATCGTTGTATGCATCTGCATAATTAATGCTAACAGATCCACCGGCAGGATTCAGAAGCGCGGCCATGGTTGCCGTATCACTTGCAGGCCCGCCGACTCCGGTTACATAATTAAATGGATTAGGTGTAGAAGTACTGCTTGCACCCTGGAAGCAAGGAGATGTTCCTGTGATTCCACTTCCGCTCAAGCTTAAACGAACCTCGGATCCAAAAGAACCACCGTTCAGGCCTATACCGTTAATTTTTAAGCTGGCTCCTACAGGAGTTCCGGCGATTACCGGAAGGGTGAACGAACCAATCAGGTTGTTACCTGGACATACATAGCCACCAGTTCCTGAGCTTCCATTTCCTTCATCAGTAGTTGGGTTAGATAATGATATCGTGACTGAGTCCGTATAATATGTAGTCACCATAGCTGTTTGAGCAGTCAGGGTCACATTCGTTCCAGGACAAACTGAATCTTCAGAGGCAGTAAGACTTGCTATTGCAGGAGGCGCTGCGACAAAAATTGTGTCGTAGGCTTCTGTAGAGCAGGTACCATCACTGGCTGTAACTTTCCAGATGAGCTGGCCCGGAATGTTTGGTGCAGATGCAGTTGTGTTCTGACCTGTAGCTGATCCACCAGCCGGAACAGTTGTCCAGTCATATGTCGTATAAGTGTTCAGCGTTCCCTGTGTTGCATCAAGAGTCACCGTTCCAAATGGACAAATTGTATCATTTGGTACAGTTGCAGTAGCCGTGATGGCATCTGCTGCTGTATACGTTTCAATAACCATTACTCTAGGGCCCTCACATGATCCTACAGCATACGTTTCAGACACATAGAATGTATCTGTTTGTGTACGAGGATATGAAACAAGGCTTGATCCGCTTTGTCCTGCAATGAATGAATTGCTTGTAGAATCAGTATACCATGTGAAATATGCTCCGCCATTTCCTATTACAGAACAGGTTGGAGTCAAATTACCGCAATGAGATCCGTTTACTGCAGTTGGTGCAGGAGGGGACGGATTCACAAACACATTAATGTTTGCTGAGTTAGTACAAGTTGTTGCAGGGTCAGTAGCAGTAACAGTATAGTTAGTTGAAGTTCCAGGGAAGGCACTCACCTGATTGCCGGATAATGTTCCCGGATCCCAAACCCAATTATACGTTCCGGCACTTTGTGCATTTGTTTGTCCTGAGAATGTAACAATCGGACGATTTGCAAATGTGTTCGTCGTACCTGTAGATGTACAGGCACCTGCAGTTCCCAGTATATTAACATTACCAATAAATGCAGGTGTAGTTGCATGAAGCGTTGACGAACCACCAAATGCAGAGATAGTGTAACAAATATCTATCAAGACATTTGATGTTCCATCCCATGTAAATGGAGCAATATTAAATGGATGATAATTATCCCCTAATACTGCAGTATAGGTTACGGCATTGGCTACATTCACAAGACTTGCTGAGAGCACACTACTTGATAAAGCGGTGGCAGAAGTATGTGCCATTCTGATGTTATAATTATCAGCAGAACCTGATCCGGCAGATGACACATGGAATGTTAATCCTGTGATATCACCGGCATACAAGCCTGCAGAAGATAATTCTGCGGCAGTGAATAACAATTGGTGACGGAAGTCTCCGTTACCGAATCCATTTCTGTAAACGCCATTGAATTCTGTTGTAGTTGCCGTTCCGGAAAGCACAGTTCCTGGTCCTATACCAGGTGTAAGTGCTGTAAGAACCGTAGAGTCTCCTGCACAGATTGTATCCGGAATAGCAGTTATAGAAGTAATGTTAGGCACATTGTTTACCAAAACAGAAACTGAATCCTGGATCACGCAAGAGGCTGCAATGTCTATTGCAGTTACTATATATGTATATGTTCCCGGTATGAAAGGAGTAACATTCACCGGACTACCAATCAACGTTCCGCTAATTCCACTTCCTGAAGACGGACTCGCAGTCCATGTATAATCATATGTATTGTTACTTCCTGTTTGAATAACGCTCAAATCAATAGATTCATTCGGGCAAATCGCTACAAGTGTGGATTGAGCATCAATCGGATCCGGCGCTGTTACTGTAGCAGTAACCATTACACGTTCTCCAGGGCATCCATTCGTTCCTACTTCCGAAACATAGAACACGGTAGTAGCATTGATTGATGTCAAATAGGTCGTATCCAAACCACTTTGTAATAATGTTCCTCCACTAGCTGCATCATACCAATTGAAGGTAGCACCCACAGTTCCTTGTACATAACATGCAGGAATTCCATTTCCACACTGTGTGGAATCAACTCCGAATGGAGCTGCAGGAATTGGTAATACTACTACTGTATCAGTAGACGCATTAATAGAACAAACTCCGTCACTTGCAGTTAAAGTAAATGTATAGGTGCCTGCTGCACTAGGAATGGCTACTGCAGGATTTCCTGTAACAGTATTAACCCCATCACTCCAGCTGAATGAAGTGAAGATTGGATCTGCAGGACCAAAGCTGGTTGCTCCTGTTATTGTTACATCGTAATCCTCTGTTTCACCCCATGTACTTGAAGAGGCTCCGCAAGCCTGACCACTTGTAACCGGAGAATCATTTCCGCCAATTACACGCATCCGTGTAACTCCATTATAAGCAGT
Organism: Bacteroidia bacterium; assembly: GCA_035341855.1. Taxonomy (GTDB): domain Bacteria; phylum Bacteroidota; class Bacteroidia; order AKYH767-A; family 2013-40CM-41-45; genus QQVM01. The sequence goes on along the minus strand of DAOQWA010000032.1, from coordinate 27,165 downwards.
TAGAGGGATATTGAAAGGTATTGCAATTGTTCCATTGGATCCGGCATTTCCACCGGCTCCAAGAAACTCTGATGCATCGTATACTCCGTCATGGTTATAGTCTATCCATGCACCGGAATACTGGCTACCATCTGATCCGAATGATATAGAAAGAGAATGTGGATTTGAGCCAGCAGAAATTGTGGTAGTATATGCCCCGCCAAGCCCTGAATAGTTAGTATAAACATTACAACCTGTTGTGTTAACCAAGGTATTCAAGGTAACATTCGTGATTGCATCTGTTGAGCAACCGGAAGTATGTGTTGAAGCACAATAGCTTGATGCTGCAGGAGCTGCCGGTGGTGGTCCACTGGCAAGCAAATCCACACTTTCTCCAAGACAAATGGTGTCAGGGCTTGCTACTGCTAATGGTGCAACTAAATACTCATCCTGATAAGAAGTTCCGGTATAGATTGAAGAAAAGCCTCCGCTATTATAAGCCGCAACAGACCATGTAACTACTGCATTACCAGGTGTAGCTACAGGTACAGTAAATGAATAGGTATTTCCTGATGTAGGAACGGTCATGTTTATCGGGGTCTGTGGCACCGCATTGAAGCTGTAAGACAATTTAACAGAGTCTATCACTCCTGCTGCGGTTGCTACGTCTATTGAAATTGCATGGCTGGAAGCCGTACAACTTACTGTCGGATTTACAACATTGCTAAAGGTTGGCGCAGAAGAAATTCCGTCGAATTCATCAGCTCCGATATCAGGTGCAGTTCCTGTACCTGCGTATCCGATGCTTCCTTGACGAATATCCCCGTCAAAATCATCATCTATTCCGGTGATAGCCATTCCTCCGCTTTCTGCAAGGTTAGAAACACTTGGATCTACATGTAGGAAATTTGCACTTGCACCACTCACGCTAAGAAGTGTCGGATTACCACTTTGAGACGCAGACTCTGCCGGGCTAACCCGAGCTTTGAATGCTGCAATAGTTTGATCGCTGTTTGTTCCGTCATAGTATAACAGGTGTGAACTTGATGCTGCACCGGCATACCAAAGGTTATTATTAGAAGCAGAGTTATATCCTGTCAGCGCTGCTGATGTACGGCGTAAACCAACGGCTGCAGCACCTCCTGTACCTCCTGAATTCAGCAAGTTAAGGATGAGGTTGTTTTTCATGGTAACATTTGCTGTAGTCACAGTTAAATTGATACCACTTGAACCGAATGATGTTCCGCTACCACTACCGGCAAGTCGAACAGTATTGTAAGATAAATTTGTATTTGTTCCACCGCTAACCTCTAGTCCTACGACTGAATTGTTACTCGTTAAGACAGCAACAGAAAAATCAAATCCGATCAGGTTATTGTAAACATTATTGGTGGTACCACCGCCAATGATGATACCTTTAGTTCCGGAAAATACAGTACCATTTTGTCCCGGAGTGAAGCCATATATTTTATTTTTATAAATGTTGGACGTTCCTCCGGTTACTGAAATAATTCCGATGCAGGTTGCACTTGTTGTAAATGAAGTGCTAACATCAGAAATATTATTTCCACTGATCGTTCTGTTATCAGTAGCAGCTGTTGTTGCAAGGATACCACGTACCAGGCTGGCTCCTGAAGAAACGCCGCCAAGTGTTACTCCTGCTATGGTATTATTGGTAATAGCAGATGTTGCAGTACCCGCTCCGCTACTTTGAATAGCAAGTACATTGCCTGCAGCTGTACCACTTACAGTAGTTACAGAATTATTTGTAACCGTGTTTCCGTCCATAGTATAATTAGTTGCCTGTGCAGTAATACCAACCAAAGTACAGGCTGAAGAACCTCCTGTTATTACATTGCCATTAACAGTATTTCCATTTTGGGTCATCGTTAAAGATGCTGATGACGTAACTCCATTATAGATACAGAACATGCTTCCTGTTCCACCTTTTGTATTAAGGGAAACAGTATTGGTATCCATGCTAAGTGTTGAGCTGGTTGGTGAGTTACCAGCAAATGAATTCACACCAAGGAACTGACCGGTTCCGGTAACAGAATTAGAGCTGACAATATTATTACTGACATCGTTAACGGTACTGGAACTGCTGTGTGTTTGTGTAATTCCATTGAACGCACCGGAAGTAGCTGAATTAAATGTACAACCAGAAACTGTATTGGAACGCACAGTGATCTGTGCTCCGGTTCCGGAAGCTGAACAGGTGATACCGGTGATAGTCCCTGAAGTTAGGGTTGTTGAAGACATGGTAACAGTGTTACCTGTAACCATAACGATGTTAGGGTTAGCAACAGAACCGCCTCCAAAGCTGATACTTATACCGGTGATTGAAGAACTGGTAGAGCTTGTTACCAGGTTCAACTGATTGTTTCGGATTTTGCCCCAAACACCTGCACCCGGATTAATACCGGTCAGGGTTGAAGTTGTACCTGTTCCGCCTGTAATGCTATTGTTGTCAATAGTAATGCCTCTTTGGTTTGCTGAACCGATCACAGTACAGGATGTAGATGTTCCACCGAAATCAGTGATCACGTTTGCTCCTTGACCGATAACACCAATAGCATTTAACGTATCATTTAATGACTGGTTACCTGATGCTGATGAGTTTCCATTCAAAGAGAAAGCTCCGTATGTATTCTGAATGCTGTTTCCGTAGAATGTATTATTTCCGTTGCGTGAAGCATTAACTTCAGCAGGATCATTAGCCAGGCCTGTATAAGAAAGGCCGGTTGTACTTGCTGCCGTATGGTTACCGGAGTAAATCGCACGTGTGGCAGTATGAGCCTTGTTTAATGTAACAGAACAGTTGATGATGTTATTATAGTTCGATCCATTGTTTCCATCACACTTTAATAAAGCATAACCCCATTCAGCCCTTGTAGTTGATGTTGTATTGGCTGCACTTTCTGCCAGATCGATACCGTTGAAAGTAACATAATCCGCACCTACAAGCTTAACAATCGCATCAAGTGTAGTACTTGTTCCAACACCTGCAGTAATTACAGGATTCGGAGCACCCGCACTAACAAATGAAATAGTCTGAGATGCGTTTGAAACAAGTCCGGTAGACAATGCACACTGATTAAGAGTAAGACCTCCAGCCGGCGCGGTTTCAGTATATCCTGATGAAACAGTAAATACTACGTTGCCTGCCACACCTTTGGTGTTCAGGTCATTGAACGCTGAGGCAAATGATGTGTAGTTCGTACAAGATGCAGCACCTGCTCCAATGGTATAAGCGCCGGATAGTGGACCCGTAGCCGCCAGGACATGGGCAGCAGATGTAACAGAACAACCATTAGAGTTTGTGACAATAACAGTGTAAGATCCTGCAGCAGTTGCATCATAAGTATCTTGATTCAATCCAACATTTGTAGAACCGTTAAGCACCCACTGATAAGTTGCAATAGTTCCCGATCCTGCTGTTGCGGATGCGGTTAAGGTTTCTGTTGTACCGGTGCATATGGATGCGTTACCGCTGATTGAAGCAGTAGGAAGGGCTACGTCAGAAACAACTATTGAGTTTGTAGCCGTACAGCCGTTAGCATCTGTTGTTGTAACATCATATGTTCCTGAAGTCGTAATATCAATTGCTTGAGTTGTCTCAGTGGTACTCCAGAGGTAATCTGTAGCAGCCGGTGTAGCATTGGCCGTTAAAGTAACCGTAGCACCCGTACATAGTCCGCCCGGATTTGAAGAAGTAATGGCCACCGCAGAAGTATTCGCAGTAACTACTGTTGCAGCTGAAGTTGCAGAACAACCATTTCCATCAGTATAGGTCACAGTATATGAACCGGATACATTAGTTGTAATTGCATCAGTTGTTTCTGTTGTGCTCCACTCATTACCTCCAACGTAACTAGAGGTAAGTGTTACATCGGCAATATTTGCACAGAAAGTAAGTGGACCTCCCGCTGAAATCGTTGGAGCATCAGGTACAGTATCAACATTCTGAGTAACTGTGTTAGATGTGGCAGGAGATCCTGTAGCACATCCTGAAGTAACCTGGCTCAATACAACGTACAATTGATCTCCGTCTACCGGAGTATATGTATATGTATCAGATGAACTGTTCTGAACTGACACTGTGTTTAAGAAGAATTCATAAGTAGGTGATGGGGCATTCGCAGGTGTGGCTGTGAATGTGATCGGTGTTCCATCACAAGAAGGATTTGCTCCGGATGCAAGACTTACGGTAATTGTTCCAACCGGATTCAATGTTACATCTGTTGTAGCAGTTTCAGAACATGAACCGTCAGAAACGGTTACAGTATAGGTGCCATTTGCAACCAAACCGGCGCCTGTGATGACTGAAGGGTTAACATTATCACTATATGAGTTTGGACCGGTCCAGTCATAACTTACAAAACCTGAAGTTGCTGTTAATGTTACATCGTCTCCGTCACAAGCAAATCCACTGTAGCCTGTTGATGCAGATACAACCAACTGTGCAGGTGATCCCACAACTATTCCACCAACTGAAGTTGTACATGGTTGAGTGTCTTTAATATATAGAGTATAAGTACCTGATGCCAATCCACTGAATGTGGCGCTTGATTGCCAGATGCTACCATCTAATGAATATTCATAAGCAGGTGTTCCGCCTGATCCGGATGCTACGATCGAACCGTCTGATACTCCATAACAAGTTGCATCAGTTGGGGTTCCTGAAACACCCAAGTCATTAACGTATACACTTGACGTTGTTGCAGAGGCTGTACATCCAAAAGAATTTGTAGCGGTTACAGTATAGGTTAAGGTAGACGACGGATGGTCAAGAGTATCCATTGCTGCAGAAGTAAATCCTCCCGGGGTAGAAGTCCAGGCAAAGCTTGCCGGAATAGAGAGTGAACCTGTAATAGATATATCATCTATGTTTATATAATATTCGTCAGCTAAAGAATATGCGTGCCATCCAAAATAATAAGTTCCGGTTGAAGATGGTGCAAATGTTGTCGATCTCAAAGTATATGAGCTTGCCGTATGACTTCCAAGATCCAGAAGAGTTGTTGTTTGTGCAGCAATAGTTTGTGCAGTACCAACAGTCAACTTCAACTGCTCAGGGAATGAACCGGATGTTCTCTCCCAGAATTCAATTGTATAAGTTGCACCTGCCACAAGATTGAAGGCATCAGTGATCAACCAGGTGTTTGCGTCCTCCGTTGAGTTATATAAATATTGTGCAACTCCACTACCACCATGAGCAGAACCTGAAGGCGATGTAGTGATTGTCCACAAGTTTCCGGTTCCTCCCTGCAACACCGTCCAACCTGATGGCAATCCTGCCTCGAATCCTTCGCTGTAGTTTAGAGAAACACTCTCTCCTGAATTAGCCGAAGATGTAAGGTTAACAACTCCGCCGGCACAAATTGCACTAACATCGGCATCTGCAGTAACGGCAGTAGGCGATGGGTTAATTGTAACAGCTACCACGTTTGAGGTCGAGCTGCAATTTCCATCAGTGACGATAACTGCATAGTTACCTGATGCTGCAGGAGTATAATTCGCTGAAGTTCCTCCAACTCCAATATTTCCTCCGTTGAGGGTCCATTGGTATGTTGGGCTGCCGGCACTTGTAGAAGATACCAGTTGTGAAGCTTCATTTAAACACTCAACAAGCGGGCCGGCAGGTGTTACACTTGCACTTGGAGTTGCTTCAACCGTCACAGTTGCAATAGCAGAAGCTGTTGTTGCACAAGCATCTGTTGCTGTTACTGTATAGTCTATTGTTGAGGTTGGTGACGCATTCACAGTAACGCCTGTTGTTGCATCAAGGTCTGTTGCAGGTGACCAGGCATAAGTAATAGGTGGTCCGCCGTCTGTTGGGACAGCTGTTAAAGCTGCACTTTGTCCATCACAAATAGTTGGGCTGTTTACAGCAACACTAACCGGAGTTGCAAGGGACACAGTCACATCTGATCCGGACGAAACACAACCCAGTTCACTTGCAACAACAGTATATGTGGTTGTTGCTGTTACGGATTGCGCCTCAGGATCCTGGATATTATCAAAATTTAAAAACGTAGACGGTGTCCAGGAATATGTAAAGGCTCCCGGTGAAAACGAATACATCGTTCCACTTGCAGGCTGATTGGCAACAGAATTGTTTGCTGTTGTGTTGCTGCTTGTATTACTTGTAACTGTGATGGATTGGTATGATGTAGCCGAAGCGGTTACTCCAACAGATGCAGACATTGAGCCTGAACCCATTGTTCCATAACGAAGTTCAATCTTGTTTGATCCTTCATATAACCAAACCTGAAACGTTGAATTTGCCGCACCCGTTGTATTTCTAGGAATTGTCACAAACCATTGGGCAATGAAAATTCTACTTGGCGCTGTACCTGTTAATAGTGTCTGAACATTACCATCGGTTCCTGTTGCCAGATCATCCCAGTAGCCGTAAATTTTTGGAGTATTTGAAGTGCTGGTGACTGAATTTGAGTATTCTGCCGTAGCCGTACCGCTTCCCAGTCTGAGCCAGCCATCAGGTGATGCTGAATATTGGGTATATGCTGTGCCATTCAGTACAAATGAAAACCCAATGTTTTCCGGAGAGGCCATAGGTGTGTCGTCATTGCCGGATGAAATAACGGTTGTTGATCCGCTCATCGGGTCTAATGTTGCCCCTGTACTGTAGGTATATCCGTAGTTTGCTACCTGTGTTCCTGATACACCTGTAGCAAATAATTGAGAATTACCTCCGCTACAAACAAAAGCAGGAGTAGCTGTTGCGCTAACCGTTGGTGTTCCAACAACAGCAACTGTTGTGGTTGCGCTGGCTGTACATGTTGTACCCGCATCCGTTCCAACAACCGTATAGGTGGTATTAAGGGTTGGGGTTGCATCAACAGTCGTGCCTGTTGTTGCCGATAAGCCGCCGGCAGGTGACCAGGCATAGGTGTCAGCACCTGAGGCTGTCAAAGTAACCGGAGAACCTCCGGTACAATATGCAGATGCAGACCCTGAGACCCCAACAGACGGAGCAGCAGTGATTGTGATAGCATGCTCAGCAGCAGATGCTGTTCCGCCACCATTGCTACAAGTAAGTGTAACTATATAATATGTGTCTACTGTAAGCGCTCCTGTTGCTTGCGTGGCTGCCGTTCCCATATTAGTATATGGCCCACCCATAGTAGTAGATGATGCCCATTGGTAACTTATACCTGACTCTGTAGATGCTCCGCTAAGACTAAGTGTAGTGCCTGTTCCACCGCAAACTGATGCAGCACCGGAAATGGTACCCGCTGTCGGTGTGCCTGAACAAAAGTTAGGATTGCTGCCATCAAACTCGTCTGCGCCGATATCCGGAGCAACTGCAAGACCGCCGCTTGGACGTGAGTCCCCATCAAAGTCTGTAGTTATTGAGGACGAAAGGCCTCCTGATTCCAATAAGGTGGAGGTGGAAGCAGGAATATGCAGATCCGATGAAGAGGTAAATGGCGGATTGATATTCAGCGATGCAGCGTCCTTACTTGTAGCTGATTGCCAGTCTGCCAATGAAGTTCTGTTGCCTGCGTTATAGTATCCGACATGTCCTCCCGGTACATAATAGTTATTATTATTAACGGTGCCTCCGCTAATGTTTAATGTGTTGGAGGTATAAAAACCGTAAGCCGTTGTGCTTGTGGAATTATTCACAACAATGTTGTTTGAGAATTCTGTAAACCTGACTCCACTGACACTTGCATTCACGCCAAAAGAAGAAAAGTTAACACCTGATCCCAGTTGAGCACCAAGTGAAATAGTATTATGAATAAAACTAACCCCTGTTGCACCGGCTGTAAAGAATACACCGGTTGGAATGAATGTGCTGGTAGTTGATGTTTGATAAACCACCATTTTGCAATCACGGATAAAGTTATTTGCAATTGTAGAAAGTGTATTATTGGTGCTTCCGGTAACGTATATTCCATGTGCACCATAACCGCTGGTGCTTGGCTGATTAATGTCGTGTATATTGTTTCCAATGATAGAGATGCCGTAGTTTACGGTTCCCACTTCTATGCCAGCAATAGTTGAAGAATAGCCGGAGCTTCCCAGGTCTCCTACACTAATATCGTTCCCGCTAATGACGGCCCCGCCAGAGCTTACTGCAGAATACTGTATAAGGATTCCCCTGAATCCGATATTGTCTGCAGAAGTAGAACTACCCATAATGTTGTTCAGGATTTGGATGCCTGTATTGGGATAAGATGAACTGCTTCCATAGGCATGAACAGCTCTGTAAGTACGGGTAATCAGGTTGTTCTCAATGACAGTATTCAAACTTGAATATGCACCTGTTGATGACGAGCTTGTGGAAGTACCGTTAGAGAATTGTATTCCATAATTGTTTACAGTAGACGTTGCCGAATTTCTTGACCCAACAATGTTACAATTCTTCACGGTCACATTATCTGCCCCGTCTGTTCCGGTAGCACTATTTGAAGATATCCTGACACAAGCTATTCCGGCTGTCGAAGAAGCCACAGACTGAATGGTTAAATTTCTGTCACCTCCTGTGCCCGGATCGTCACCATCAATGGTAACGTTATCTGCCCCCGCAAGCTCAATAATACCACGGTTGGTGGATGGACTTGCGGCAGAATTAATCGTAACATCACCGGATGCTGTGATCAACACGCTGGTATAACTGCTTGGAGAGTTGCTACGAAGCAATGGAACGGGTGTGGCCGGTTCGGTAGTATTAGCAGTAACAGTTACTGTAATGTCTCCCTGATGGGTGCCCGCATTGATGGCTGTGAATGCTGCATTCACTGTAGTGTAGGCTGTCGGTCCGACATCTCCTGCTGTTGCGGTGACACTCACTTGTGCCTGTGCAACGAACGTGAACATTGACATCATTGCAATTCCTGCAAATAACATCCAACGATTAAAGCTCGTTGATTGCGTTTTAGAGTAGTTGTTTGTTTTCATGTTTGTTAAAATAAAAAGGTTGTGTGTTTTTGTTAGATTTATCTTGTATCCTATAAAAAAAATGCACGCCCATCATAAAACGGGTATGCACTAATTTCAGGATTATATGTTTTCTGGTTGGTAAAAAATAATCATACTCTGTGTGTCTTGTTAAGCTCCCTTTTCACTCTTGTTTCTCTCTGTTAGCCGCAGTCTACTAAAAGAGCATTGGTTTTTTATTGATTGTGTGTTTTTTAAAATGTCAACTCTTTAGCCCCACTGATTTTTTCAATTCTTAGCTCACTTCGAAACCCTAATCAGTTAATTTATGTCGAAAGATGTTCTATTGAAAAACCCGGTAATTATGGCAGTTACCGACCATGATTGTAGCACTAAGTTAATTAAGTCAATCAATTTAACAAATCTCTTTCTTCTTCATGCCTGTCATTAGTGGCCAATGTTTTAAAATATTGGGTAAACGTTAAAATAACTGGTCTTAAAACTATTGAGAATCAGCGGAAAAGCGTTACCATGGCTGTTTTTAAGGCATTTTTAACTTATTAACATTTTATCGGAAGGCCTTAAAGTTCTTTGAGTTTTAGACAAATTGTTAAAGCCTCTTATGTTAAAACGACTTGCGCTTTGACCAAAAAACAAATAGGTTTTGCTCAAGTCGTTAATGTAAATACGGCCGAATAAACAATTAACAGTTTTGGTTAAATTATTTTTCATTCACGCTAGATTGTTTCCCCTATGAAATAGCATGATTGCTTTATTCAGCGTTAATAAATTATTAGAGTTCTTTATTAAAAATTAAGTTGACTCTCAGCATGCACAAAATAAAAAACCGATTACAAACTTTTTGTCGTTAAATCTGTGAGCTGTACCTTGCAACAATCCCAATAATTAAATGTCAGACTCTCCGTCGCAGCTTAATGACCTTGAACTAATCCAAAATTTCCGGGATGGTGAAAAAGAATGCCTGGGAGAACTGTTCCGAAGATACCTTCCGCAAGCTTTTGGTGTGGCATTAAAATACCTCCGCGACCCCATGGAAAGCGAAGATGCAGTAATGCAGGTTTTTGAAAAACTTCATAATGACCTGCTTCATCACGATATCCGTAATTTTAAATCCTGGCTTCACAGCGTTGTTCGAAACCATTGTTTGATGGAGCTGCGAAAGAAAAAGGGGCTCTTTTCAGTACCTTTAGAGTCGGCTGAAACACAAGCCGGAAATATGGAAAAGCTGAGTTCCGTGCATCTAAGTGAAGATGCAGATATAGAAGAGCGCCTGCAGGGACTAGAAAAGGGAATTCTGCACCTGAATTCTGAACAAAGAACATGTATCGAATTGTTCTACATTCAACAGTTGAGCTACAAAGAAATTGCGTTGAAAACCGGTCTCACTCTCCTTCAAATAAAAAGTCATATTCAAAACGGGAAAAGGAATCTTAAAATTTTCCTCGAAAAGAAATTATGAACGATCGATTAAAAAATATCTTTACGCAAAGTGATTGTCCTGACAAACAACTGCTCTTTGATTATCTGGCCGGAAAGCTAGACCCTTCCAAAGAGCATGCTGTCGAAGAACATCTTGTGGATTGTGCTTTTTGTTCCGAAGCCATAGAGGCTTATAGGGAAGAAGGAGAACTGACGGAAATAAGCAATCAGCTAAGTGATATAGAAGGTAGAATTTTGCGTGGCGAGACCGGGAAAAAAACAGTTGGATTCTCTTCTCAAGAGTACTTTAAGTATGCAGCACTTTTGGCCCTCGTCTTGCTTTCTATGACGGGCTTATATTTTCTTTTGTCTGAAAACAAAGACAAGAACCTGGTAATGGAAGCGCCGGTCTCTAAAAGGGCTCCAACCATGCAAAAATCAGAAGATCGCCTTAACCGGGCTCCGGAACCAGCAAAGGCAGTCAAGCAGGATGGCAGGTCCGTCAAGACCAAAGATCAAATCTCTGAAAATCTACCACAAAGAGAACTGTCGGACAAAAGTGACGCAGACATGCAATTGGACTTCCGGGAAGAATTGTCTGCCGAGAGCTTTACTAAAGTGTCCAATGAAAACTATAAAACAACACCTGCAACAGTAAATCAGTCTGCTCGTCCGGCTTCGGACAAAACCAAAGACCTCGAAAACATAAAAGGCAGCAGAGTTGCCTTTGATACAAAAGAGATTCAGGCAGCAGATGCGATCACAGAATTTCCGGAGAGTACCGTATCGGATGAGGTGACTCTGTCCAATACAAAGATTGCTGCCATCGATCAAAAAAAATCCCGGCAAATTCTGGATAGTGCCATCATGGCCTATGACAATCGATATTACATTCAGGCCATCAATATTCTTTTGAATTTTTCTGCCGGTGATAAAAAAGAAGCACAAAAGGCCGACTGGTATCTGGCTTCATCCTATGTGCAAACAAGAGAATACGAAAAGGCAAGACCTATACTTGAACGCTTGATATCCGAAGGTTCTTCGTATTCAAGAAAAGCCAGAAAACTGTTAGAGACTTTTTAGACCGGACTAGAGTGGCCAAATCAAAGGTATCATACACAACAATACGGCCATGAGTATTATCGTTAGAAAAAATCCCGCCCTGAAAAAGTCTTTAAACTTATATTTACCGGGACCCCAAACAAGTATACAAGATGGTTCGAAAGGTGTTATCAGAGACACCGATGCCGATAACATAACTGCAACGGCAAAGGGTTTGGGACTCACCCCTAAATTATTTGCTGTTAGAATAGCTACCGGTAACACGACCAGCGCTGCGGCAGCATTTGACATTGGCTGAGTTAAAAACACTGTCAGGATAATGAAACCGGCCATAATTGCCAAAACACCCAAGGGCTCCATGTATTGGACAATAAGTTCAGATAACCAGTCGGCAGCACCTGTTTTAGTCATCGCGGTCCCAAAAGCAGCCATCCCTCCTATCAAAATCAACAAGCGCCAGTCAATAGCCTCATGCGCTCTTTCTAATGATACGGCCTTAAAGACCACTACAACCAATGCGGATAATAATAAAGAAGCGGATAGTGGTACCCAGCCATTACTCCCGGCAAAAATTGCAGCGATAAATACAACAAGGGTCAAGACACCTTTTCTTCTTTTGTAAAGTAGTGGCCTGAAATCATCCATAATGACGATATCGCGATTTGCTTTTAGAAAGTTGATCTTCTCTGCAGGGCCTTGTACCAACAAGGTATCTCCGGTCTTTAAAATTATACTCCCTAGCTTATCCCTGAAAGAATATCCTGTTCGGTTCACCGCAATTACCACAAGTCCGAACTTTTGTCTGAAGCTCGCATTTTTTAAACTTGTATTCACAAAGTCTGATTGCGGGGTAACTAACACCTCTGCCAATTTGATTCCCTCTCCTTGCAATGCCTTGTCTAATAATATATCGGCCCTGATCTCTATACCTGCAGTTTCTTTAACCTGAAGCAGGTTGTCGATAAATCCTTCAACAATAAGAATATCATTCTCCTTAATAATTGTATAATCCCCGGGTAAGAAATTGTGTCCATCTCTTATCACATTTAATATTCGAAACCCCATATCGCTAAGGTTCGATTGAAAGATCTGTTGACCTATCATGGGTGATTTGGCCGTTATCACAACTTCACTCACAAACTCTTTTAAGTGAAACTCTTCTGTCAGACTCTCTTCCTTATGATCGGGTAGTAATTTGTTGCTGAAAAGTGCCATATACACAAGGCTGATGACAAACAATACTATGCCCACCGGAAGTATCTCGAAGAAGCCGAGGCCTCCCAGGCCCGCCTTGTCAATATATCCATTAACAGCAATATTAGTGGAGGTGCCAATTATGGTGCAGGTACCTCCAACAATGGAGGCATAAGCAACCGGCATCAAAAGTTTCGAAGGACTCACCTTTAGTCGCCTTGCTACTGCCATCACCGGTGCAACAAATATTGCAGTGACAGTCGTATTGTTCATAAAAGCTGAAGTAAATCCAACTCCGGCCATTATATAGGTAATGAGAAATCCCGGATGGAGTCTTGCCATCTTTAGAAGTCGTGAACCTACAAGGTCCAGAATCCCGGTTTCTTGCAATGCGGCACTTATTATAAAAATTGCGCCAAGAAGGATTATAAAGTCTGAACCGAAACCTGCAAATGCCTCCGCCGGAGTGAGTATCCCTGTAATGATCAGAATTACCAATAAAAATAGCGTGACTACATCAACACCTATCTTTTCCCATGAAAAAAGCAGGATTGCCACAACCAATAAGCCTAAGACAATTGCAATCTCCATATTGAGAAGTTTTTTAAAAAGCCATTAAGCTAATCCTGATCTGATATCTGCATTGGCTAGTTAGTCAGCCAAAAATCTCGTGTTAAGTTTGTCGGATCCGCAAACGATCGACAGCCTGTATACCCCTCTTGGAAGGTCTGATATATTTATTGACACTCCTTGATTGCCTGCTTCCGATCGGTACGTTTGCCTTACCAACTTGTTCCTTATGTCATATATAGAGAGTTCTGCCTCTCCTTCTAAACGGGTATTGACCTTAACATATATTAGATCTTGTGCCGGGTTTGGCCAGATCATAATGGCTCTGTCTGAACTAAGTTCTCCTAAGCCAACACTGGTTAATAAATAAGGAAGCGATGTAGCGCTGCAACCATTAAGTCCTGTGGTAGTAACAGTATAAGTTCCATTCTGTGTTGGAACGTGACTGGTTCCATTCGCCCCGATGATGGGTGTCCCGTTCAAATTCCATTCATTATTGAATGATGCACTCGAAATGAGCGCCGAGCCGTTCCAGGTAATAACAGGCATTGGCGGAACTTCATTGAAAGGAACGTTAAGGGACCAACTGCTATTGATTGCCGTTCCGTTGCCGGAACCGTTGCCTAAATCCGAAATTGACACCCCGCTGCCTTCGTTCAGTCGCCAATATCCGACTAGCCCAATTGCTCCTGTAGGGTCTAAATGTGTGCCCATGGACGTTGAGAGCTCTGAAGCAGATAGTGCGCGATTCCAAACCCTAACTTCGTCAATGTTTCCACTAAAATACCTTCCGGGACTTTGGTTCTGGTCCGCCAGCTTCCCGATCTTTGCACCATAACTTGATGGCACGATCCTCCCAAAAAACGGGATCGAAGCAACCTCGTTAGCATTCACAAAAACCTTCAGGTCTGTTCCGGAGAAAGTACCTGCCACATGAGTCCAGGTGTTAAGTGGTATCGAATTGATCGGACTTTCAACTTCCTGCCAACTAACCGGAATAAGCTGTGTGTCTATTCCTGCTATATTGAACGAAAGAATTCCGGTGCCTCCTGCCCGCAATACCATTCCCTGCTCACCATTTGTCCATCCATGTGTACAAAAAATCGAATTCTGTGCACTGTTAAAGCCCCATGCGCTTGCAAAAATCCAGGCTTCTATAGTGACAGGGCCGCTTAGGGTGTCAATTGCTGTTGCTGATCCAAAGTCAATATAAGAACCGGTCCCGTCAAATGCTACCGAATTGCTGTTAGGGATGCATGGTTGCGCAGCTGCCAGGGTAAAGCTAAACGCAAAAAGCAGAAGAAGTGATTGCTTCATGTCTAGGTTATTTATTCCAAATCTAAGATTATTCCCCAACAATCCCAATCGAATAAAAAGGCATTAACAGCTATTTTTCGCTATAAGCATACTTATACCCTATTTATTGAGTATTACCGCCAGTGATGCCAAAAGAATTACCAGCCAGAGCACAACACCCTGTATCAATGGTCTTGCTCCAACTTTTTTTATCGTCTTCAAGGATATGCCTGCTCCAATAAGGAACAGAGTAACACTGAAAGCCAACTTAGAAATCTTAAGAATTCCGGTGCTCAGAAATTCCGGAATTTCAATGTAGGTGTTGAAAAGCGATGCAAGAATAAAAAACAAGATAAACCATGGAAAAGATGAGGCTGAGCTTTGCTTTTTGAACACCACAGAAGTAATTAGTGCAAGCGGAATAATCCACAAAGCACGGGCAAGCTTAACCGTAGTGGCTATCATCAGAGATTCGTTCCCATATTGTGATGCTGCTCCAACAACCGAACTGGTGTCATGAATTGCTATTGCAGCCCAAACACCAAATTGTTCCTGGCTCATTCCAAACCAGTTTCCTATCGGTGGAAAAATAAATAGCGCAACTGCATTTAAGATAAATACCGTGCCTATGGAAACCGAGATCTCTTTGTCATCTGCTTTTATTACCTGACTAACTGCAGCAATAGCGCTACCACCACAAATTGCTGTACCTACAGAAATTAAATAAGAAATTCCCTTTTCAACCTTTAACCAACGTCCTAACAGATAGCCTAGCCCCATTGCTGCACCTATCGTCATCAATGTGAAGACAAATCCTTCTCTGCCTGCCTCAACGACTTTGGTAAAGTTCATTCCAAACCCAAGACCAATAATTGCTCCCTGTAACAAATATTTGGTGACAACTTTACTCTTATCAGGAAAGGGGTTAAAAAAAACTATCCCGACTACCAGGCCCAGGGCCAGAGCAAAACTGGCTGAAAGGAAGAAAAAGACAATACAGAATAGAAGAGTGAAAAAAACCGTCCGTGCTGCCACTTTTGATCGAAAAATTTTTTGTGCGATATTCTCCTCCATATCCGGACACAAGATCGTAAAAATTGTATCTTAACCTTTTCAATTTGCACCCAAAACAGTATTTGTTATCGACCGATATGCCTTAATGATCATTCTATTTATAAAATCAAGATAAAAGCCATCACAAATCGGCATCCGGCTCTGTATTGATGCAATTACATTGTCTTTACTCTGAAATGATCCGGAGTGCTTATCTTTGTAAAAAAATAATACCATGTATATTGAACAACTTTACACGAATTGTCTTGCCGAGGCCGCCTATTACATCGAGTCGAATGGCGAAGCTGCAATTATTGATCCCATTCGGGAAACAGACATATATATAGAGTTGGCTTCAAAAAGAGGGGCCAAAATAAAATATGTTTTCGAAACGCATTTTCATGCTGACTTTATTTCGGGACATATAGACCTTTCTAATAAAACAGGTGCGCAAATTATTTTCGGACCGGGAGCAGACACCGCCTACAAAGTATATAACGCAAAAGATGGGGAGGTTTTTAATATTGGAAGTATTAGTATCCGAACTATTCACACCCCGGGACATACTCCCGAGTCAACTTGCTGGTTATTGTTAGATGAAAGCAACAAGGAGTACTGTTTGTTTTCCGGTGATACTTTATTCGTCGGAGATGTTGGTCGCCCCGATCTGTTGGACGGAAAAATGACCAAGGAAGAGTTGGCGGGGATGATGTTCGACTCTCTCAACAATAAGATCAAAAAATTGCCTGATGAAGTAATTGTTTATCCTGCGCATGGTCCCGGATCGTCTTGCGGAAAGAACCTTGGAAAAGAAACATGGAGCACAATTGGTCACCAGAAAAAAACAAATTATGCGCTACAGGAAATGAGTCGTGATGGGTTTATTAAAGAAGTTACCAATGGCCTTATTGCTCCCCCTGCTTACTTTTTCGCCGATGCGCGTATTAATAAACAAGGTTATGAATCGCTGGAAAGTGTCATGAAAAAAAACATGCGCGCACTTAGCCCTTCGGAAACTGAACATCTGATCGATGCCGGCACTCTCGTTCTTGACACACGTGATCCCGATACGTTCGAGAAGGCCTTTATTCCGGGCTCAATTAACATCGGCCTCAACGGCATGTTTGCAATTTGGGCCGGAACAGTTCTTGACATTGAAAAGCCCATGATTGTTGTGTGTGAAGAAGGTAAAGAAGAAGAAACCATACTTCGTCTTGCAAGGGTCGGATATGAAAAAGTTGAAGGCTTTCTTTCGGGCGGGATGCCTTCCTGGATTAATGCGGGTCTGAAAACAGACAGCATTTGTTCGGTGTCGGCCGTGGAATTTGCTGAGAAAGTCGGCAAAGGGGCTGCCGTACTTGATGTAAGAAAATTATCTGAAGCTGAGGCGGGACATATAAAGGACGCAAACATAATTCCTCTGGCAGACCTGAATAAGAATGTCTCCTCTGTGGTTTCTGACAAACCACTCTACATTCATTGTGCCGGCGGCTATCGGTCAATGATCGCTGCATCAATATTAAAGAGTAAAGGGTTTAATAATGTGATTAATGTATATAAAGGTTGGTCCGAGATAAAAAACACTTCCGTTCCAATTGAAACAGGAATGCCTGTTGGTGATGGTGAATAAGACGAAAACATTATGCATCTACAAAAATAAGTTCAAATTTTTTCAAGAATGGACAATTCCCGGCTTGAGTCAATGCTCGCAAAGTACAAGACAGTCTTGTTGGAGTTTCACGCTGGCTGGTGCGAACCATGCAAGTGGGCAGAGCCCGTAGTGAAAGAGGTTATTGATCATTTTAAGGGAGCCGTATTCTTGCACAAAATCGATATTGATCAACACCCCGAGCTTTCTCGAAACTTTAAGGTATTGAGCGTTCCTACTTTTGTCCTCTTAAGAAATGGTAATGAAGCGTGGAGAATGCGCGGGTTTGACATTGCTCCCGTCATGATAAGGTCTTTGGAAAAATTTATTGAAAAGCCCATGGCTCACTAAGTCTTCGATCAAAAACAAACAAAACCCAAAAGGCCACCCAAACAATATCGGGTGGCCTTTTGGGTTTTTCACTATTGGCCTTAATAACCCTGGCTTTATTATTAGCGCAAGGTATAAGAACCGGCACCACTTAGAGTACCGTCAACATATATTTCTATAAGATAGGTTCCCGGAGGGAATTTTTTGTCTTCCTGCTCCTCATAACTCATACACACATTTTGCTTTGCTCCTGTATAGGTTACCGTTGCTGATGCTGCATACATTATTTCTTCCCCGGATGCGGTTCTGAAGGTGCTGGAACCTGTGCTGCGGTTTCCGATAGGCTTGCCTCCCGGTTCAGTGATTTTCATATACACAGACTTTTCGCCGGCTTTTGAAATTTTATTGTCAAGGATATCAAAGCAAACGTCTAGCTTATGTGTACGTTTAGCCATAGCCGTCTCAACATACTTGCCGCTATCACGACGCTTGAATGATTTTACCTTTATATATTCTGACTTAAGAACAGATGCCGTCGCTACCGTTGTCTCAAGATTTTTTGACAAAGACTCTACATTACTCGTGAGTTGCTCCTTTTCTCCCTGCAGTTGCTTGTTCGCCATTAACAAGGAATCAATACGACCCAGATACTCATCGCGCAAGCCTTGCAGGTCTTTAAGTTGTTCCTGCAATTTTTTATTAAGCGCCACCGAATTTCTTTCTGAACGGGTCAGGTTTTTAAGCTTGGCAGCCTGAGCATCCAGTTGTGCTGTTGCTTCATTTAACAAGCTGTCAAGGTTAGCTGAAATGCCTCGATATTTTTCAAGTTCCGCTTTTGTGTCCGACAACTCTTTTTCTACGTTAACCCTTTCAACCACGAGCGTGTCAACTCTTTGCTCGTAATTATTGATCATGGTCGTATGGTTTCGCCATTGGTAAATGTTCATGACAGCAGATAATAAGAACAACACGATCCATAGTGTTCCTTTATTACTTTTTTTCTGTTCAGTGTTTTTGGTTTCCATTTTGTTCCTCTTTGGGGTTTAGGTGCTTATTTTTATTTACATCAAAAGTAACGAGGGTGTGCCTTGCTTATTGTTTACAGAATAAAAGTTATGAAAAAGGTTTTTCACACCTGCATGCCCTTATCAACTCCTTATGCTTCATAATTAGTGCTTTTACTTTACTCTTCTCCATTTTGTTTCCATACCTTACACATTAATTAATTCATGTAGGACACAGAATTCCTTACGTGTTTTCTAATGTTGTTTTATTTAAATTATGAGTAAGAAGAAAAAGAAAGAAGACAGCCCCTTCAACGACATTGTGCTTGCTGAAGTTTTTAAGGTGTTCAATCTTCATCCATATAAAAACTTCAACTATAAACAGGTTTTTAAATTGATCCGGTCGCCGCTGATCCAGAAGGCGCACGAGAATCTTGGTGATGACCTTGATCTTGACAAGCTGAACTCGGATCTTAAAAGTTCTGTGCAGTTTATTCTAAATGATCTGCGAACTAAAGAGGAATTGCTTGAAGTAAGCCCGGGAAAATTCAAGCTTAAACCGAAGCATGCATATATGGAGGGGGTAATAGATATCACTGCCAGTGGAGCTGCATACCTCCTTAGCGAAAATGACGATGATGACGTGTACATTGCCCCCCGCAACGTAAAGAACGCCCTCCATCGTGATCGTGTAAGAATTTATCTTTATGCGCGCCATAAAAACCAAAGACTGGAGGGGGCCGTTACAGAGGTGCTCGAACGCTCAAGAATAGAGTTTGCGGGCAAGCTTCAAATAACAGGAAAGTATGCCTTTGTTCTGCCCGACAGCAATAAAATGCTTGTAGACATTTTCATCCCCCGTCATCTGATTGGTGAAGCACAAAATGGTCAGAAGGTCGTAGCAGAAATCGTTGAGTGGCCACCTGAGGCTAAGAACCCTATCGGAAAAATTGTTTCCTTGCTTGGGTGGCCCGGAGAAAACGATGTGGAGATGAATTCCATCCTTTCAGAGTATGGCTTTCCCCTCGCATTTCCCGATCCGGTTGAAAAAGAATCGGAACAAATCCCGACAACAATTCCTAAAAGCGAAATTGGTAAGCGGAGGGATTTTAGGAGCGTCACCACTTTTACTATCGACCCTCATGATGCCAAAGATTTCGACGATGCTCTGTCTATCAAAGTGCTCTCCGAAAATCGTTGGGAAATTGGTGTGCATATTGCCGATGTGAGTCATTACGTGAGACCCACAACTCTCCTTGATAAAGAGGCTTATTTCAGGGCGACCTCTGTTTATCTGGTTGACAGGGTTATTCCAATGCTGCCTGAAAAACTATCAAATGGTGTTTGCTCACTTAGGCCCAATGAAGACAAACTGTGTTTTTCGGCCGTCTTCGAGATTGATAGTCATGCAAAGATTCATAACGTTTGGTTCGGTAAAACCATCATTCATTCCGATCATCGTTTTGCTTATGAAGAAGCGCAAGATATTATTGAAAATGGCACAGGACCATTGTCAACCGAGGTTCTCCTGCTCAACGACCTGGCGGTGAAACTTAGGAAAGAGCGCTTCAAAAAAGGTGCTGTGGCATTTGAAAAAATGGAAGTAAAGTTCAGGCTTGATGAATCGGGTAAACCAATAGGAGTCTATTTAAAGGAGAGCAAGGATGCCAACAAGCTTATCGAAGAGTTCATGCTCCTGGCTAATCGCTCCGTAGCTGAACGTGTTGGTAAAATGCACCTGCTAAATTCTACTAAAAACAATAAGGGCGATGTCTCCATGAATGCTGTTAAACGTCCTTTTGTTTATCGTGTTCACGACGGGCCGGTTCAAGACCGCATACAAAACTTTACAAAGTTTGCGAATCGCTTTGGTTATAAACTAAATATCGACACAGACAGAGAAATTGCCCATTCTCTGAATGATCTGATGAAGAATTTACAAGGTAAAAAAGAACAAAATGTTCTGGAACAACTGGCAATTCGTACAATGTCTAAAGCAATTTATACTACAGAGAATATTGGTCACTATGGTTTGGCCTTTGAATATTATACACACTTCACCTCACCAATTCGCAGATACCCGGATGTTTTGGTCCACCGGCTTTTGCAAGCTTATCTTGAAAGTGATGCAATGCCTGTAAAAGAACTGCTGGAAGAGCAGTGTAAACACAGTACTCAAATGGAAATTAAAGCATCTGAGGCTGAACGTGCGTCCATAAAGTATAAACAGGTTGAGTTTCTGCTCGATAAGGTTGGCGAAGTATATGATGGTTTAATATCGGGTGTGACGGAATGGGGCCTTTATGTTGAAATTATCGAAAATAAATGTGAGGGCATGATACGATTGCGTGATATCGACGATGATTTTTATGAATTTGATGACACCAACTATTGCGTTATAGGATCCCGGACAAGGAGAAAGTATACACTTGGGGATAGTGTCAAGGTTCAAATACTTCGATGTGACCTTATAAGGAAGCAAATTGACATGAGATTGGTAAATGGTGAGGCCCCTCTTCCATCGAACGATAAAAAATCTCATGGCTCTCTCTCACCTGCAAAAACCAATATTAAAAAACAAAGACCTGATAAAAAAAGTTCCGGTAGCAAAAAGCGACCCGGAGCTGCAGGGGCTAAGAGAAAAAAATAATCCGCCTTATCAGTTGGGTGCAGGCCCTCCTTCGGGAACATCTACCTTGTCTAATTTCTTTTCAACACCGCTTCTGTATTGTACTTGTAAGATCTGACTGCCGCCGGAATCAAAATATCTCCAGATACCATCACTGTCACCGAGTCTGTAGCTCCTCTCTTCTCGGATCTTTCCGTTAGGCCAATAATATTTATGTATACCGGTAGGCAGACCGTCAAGGTACTCTCCCTCAAATGCTAATTGTCCGGAAGAATAGTGCTGTGTCCACTTTCCATCTTCCTTCCCGTCCAGAAAATTGCCTTCAGCCAAATATTCCGCTATCCTGTAAATCCATTTTCCTTCTTGCTTCCCGTCAACATAATTTCCTTCTGCCATCACCGTTCCTGAATCGCTGTATTCTATCATGTAGCCATTCTCTTTACCATTAAGATATACTTCCTCACGCCACAGTTGTCCATTGGCATAGTACCACTTCCAGGGGCCTTGTGGTTTTCCCTTAACGTAATTTCCTGTTTGTTCAAGCGAGTCATTCTCGTGATTAAATTTCCACAAACCTTCTCTTAGTCCATCTACATAATTTCCAATAGATCTTAGCTGGCCACTTTCATAAAACTCTCTCCACTCCCCTTGCTCTCTGCCCTGGTTATCCATTTTTCCTTGGCGTAAAAGTCTTCCGGATGAAAATACTTTAGCGGAATCAATGTTACCGGTCTCGTCATATTGCCGAAACACTCCGTCGGGCAAACCTTTTCTATATGTTCCAACAATTTTCGTGGCACCCGTTGGATAATAATTTCTTTTAACCTCAAACCTCTCCTTCTCTGCTGCGGCAAGTTCAATAAGTACCCCCATCTTATATTCTTCTTTCTTGATCACCCTTCCATCTTGTGAAAGCTCCTTGAATATTCCGTTTTTTTTATCGTCTTTGTAAAACCCTTCCGATTTCAATGCGTCATTCTCGTAAAACGTTTTGTAAACCCCTTGTTTTAATCCCAGCTTGTCTACCCTGTTGATCTTTTCTTCCTTTTGAAAAAAACCATTCCTATAGGTTGTAATAGTGATAATTGTTCCATCATTTCGAAACTCTTTTACCATCCCGTTTTCAACACCATTTAAATATGGTGTGGACCTGACTAAGACTCCATCTTCGTTGTACTGTTTCTTTAGTCCATGCAAAACACCCATTGAATCATTCTGCTCAGTTTGTAATATTCCTGAATCATAATAGTTTCGCTGAACGCCATTTTTCAGTCCCTTGGAATAATTATATTCTGCCGTAACTATTCCATTCTCATTATAAAACTTCCAAAGACTGTCAAGTTGAAAGTCTGATCTGTTCCCTTCTGATTTTAAAATACCATTCTCATGGTAACTCTTCCAATAACCATCAGGCTTTCCATTTTTCAGCTTTCCTTCACTCGACTTTGTTCCATCGGGATAATAAAATATATTATATCCATTGGGATCGATATTCTGGTCTCGTTGTGCAGAGGCTTTCTGATGTACAGAAAAAAATAAAACTACGATCAAAAGTAGCCCTGAATTGAAAAACTTGATAGAGGATGAATTTAGTTTAATCATCAGATCACAGACCATGGGCTTTTGAGATATCCATCATACGTTGAATTGGTATAAGTGCCTTTTTTCTGATGTCCTCATCGAGGATGAGTTCGGGCATCTCATACTTCAAACAAATATACAATTTCTCCAGCGTATTTAGCTTCATATGCGGACAATCATTGCAGGCACATGAATTATCCGGTGGTGCAGGAATAAAGGTCTTCTCAGGAGACGCCTTTGCCATCTGATGCAATATTCCGGCTTCAGTTGCAACGATAAATTCCTTTCCCGGTCTTTGTTGAGTATACTTTAATAAACCAGTTGTCGATCCAATAAAATCTGCAATCTCTAAGACCGGCGTCTCGCATTCCGGATGAGCTATAAACTCAGCATCAGGATGTCTGGCCTTAAGTCTTTGGATCTTTTCCAAAGAAAATATTTCATGAACCATGCATGAGCCATTCCAAAGAACCATGTCACGTCCTGTTTGCTTCATCACATGCAATCCAAGATTTCTATCAGGTGCGAAAATAATTTTTTGATCAGAAGGAATACTATTTACAATAAGTGCAGCATTTGATGAGGTACAGATAAAATCACTCATCGCTTTGATATCCGCAGAACAATTTATATAGGATATTACAACATGATCAGGATGTTTTTTCTTGAATGCAGCAAAAGCTTCAGGCGGACAAGAATCAGATAGTGAACATCCTGCTCTTAGATCAGGTAAAAGTACTTTCTTCCCGGGGTTTAAGATCTTGGCTGTCTCAGCCATAAAATGGACACCGGCGAAAAGAATTATATCCGCTTTTGCCTTTTCCGCTTGCTGTGCAAGACCCAGACTGTCTCCAATGTAATCGGCAATATCTTGTATGTCAGCATCCTGATAATAATGTGCAAGTATGATAGCATTTTTTTCTTTTTTTAGTTTTTGAATTTCCCCGAAGAGGTCCATCGTGGGATCGATATCAACTTCCAGGTAACCCTGCAAAGAAACTCTTTTTAATTTCATTTCCCTTGTCTCCATCCTTCTATAATATATAAATATATTTTAAATTAATTTATAAATGTATTACTACTATTAGCCTGTTAGTATTGTTGGCAATTTTTTTGACTTTTACTTGACTTATGCTTTACACACAAAGGAACTATTGTTATGAACAGGTTTGTTGGTAACAAGCATTTGATTAGTATTGTTATGTGAATTTAATGAACAGTTGCTGAGAACTTACATGTTCATTCTTTTTTTCATTTTGATTGCAAAATAACTCTTTTCCTTGTCAGGAACTTTTTGATTATTTATACTAACTTTTTCTTGCTTTGTTGATTTCGTTTCATAACCAATGGAGGAATGAACAAAGCCAGATAAACTTCTGAAATGTTAAGCACCGAAAAAATAAATCTCAACAAAAATAGTGTTAATAGCGGCTTATTCACATGCCTTAAATTCAACATGGTACGAATTCATATTTTGGCAATGTTCATAACATTTTGAGTACCTTTGGTATCAACCTTTTATCTGTGTATATCATGAAAAAAGCCCGAATTGCCATTGGTTGCGATCACGCCGGTTTCGAATACAAAAACTTTATCAAGGAAAAATTAAACTCAGCCGGGTATCCGGTTCGTGACTATGGCACCAACTCCGGCGACTCTGTAGACTATCCGGATTATGTGCACCCCCTTT
Organism: Bacteroidia bacterium; assembly: GCA_035341855.1. Taxonomy (GTDB): domain Bacteria; phylum Bacteroidota; class Bacteroidia; order AKYH767-A; family 2013-40CM-41-45; genus QQVM01. Next base: position 2,776 of record DAOQWA010000032.1, on the reverse strand, counting down.
CAAAAGCAATTGAAAAACATGTTGAAGATGTTGGAATACTGATTTGCGGAAGCGCCAATGGTGTTGCAATTACCGCAAACAAACACCAGGGAATTAGAGCAGCTATTGTTTGGGAGAATGATATTGCTGCCTTGGCACGACAACATAATGATGCTAATGTGATTTGTATTCCGGCTAGATTTGTTTCAAAGGAGCAGGCAGTAGAGTTTATTGATATTTTTCTGAATACGGAGTTTGAGGGTGGAAGACATGCACAAAGAGTTAATAAAATTGCTCTTTGATTTTTCATTTTACTTTAGAAAGCATTAAATCATTTCTCTGTTGAATCGGATACGGATCATTTTATCTTTTGCCTTATTCACAGGCCTCCTTTCCTGTTTACCATCATTCTCTGTTGGTCAATCGGTAGAAGTCCGGAACTTAGGAATAGATCTTCCGGATGAAAAGCTAAAAGAAGATATAGGCATTCTATCTTCAGAATTTATGCAGGGAAGGAAGACCGGGACCATTGGTCTACAGAATGCAGCAAATTTTTTAGTTGAAAGAATGACAAATTTGGAGCTGTCTCCCTTTATCGGAATGAACGACCATATGCAGGAGTATTCGCTATTACAGGACCACTATTTTCAATACAACATTGAAGCCCATCAAAAATTTTATCTTTTCAAAGAAGATTTTTTTTACGTGCACGGTTACAAGGACACATCCATCTTGCTTGATAATTTGTTGTTTTTGGGTTATGGTATTTCAGACTCAATTTATGATGACTATGCAGGACATAATGTAAAAGATAAAGCAATCATATTGTATGATGGAGAACCTCCCGGTTTGAGTAGAAAAATATACGGAAGAAAACTGGAACACCCAACATCATGGAGCCGGGACTGGAAGAAAAAGCTTTCTGTGATTTATGAGAAACGACCATCTGTTGTCTTCGTAATTGTATCAAAACTTGAAAACACTGCCGACTCCCTTTCTAATGAAGCAAGACACACAGATTTTTATAGACTGGCAAATGCCCCGGGTTCTATTCCGGTCATTTTTATTTCCGAAGATCTCGCAATGAATTTTTTCCCGGAGCACGAAGAGTACAGGTTTAAAATTGCCAAAAAAAATATTGACAGACGCACACAACCATTTTCATTTTCCTCTTCAACCGATGCTGTTGTTCCGATTATGGGTAGACCACAGGATTTAATGGGACTAAATATTATTGGAATGATAGAAGGAAAACACAAAAGAGACGAATATGTCGTTGTCTCTGCCCACTTCGACCACCTGGGAGCAATGGATTCTACATTTTTCCCTGGAGCAGATGATAACGCGAGTGGTGTAGCTGCTATTCTGGAAATGGCACGTGATCTTGTGATTGCAAAAAGAAATGGAGCAGAGTTTGAAAGGTCCATTGTTTTTTGCCTCTTTAGCGGGGAAGAGATTGGGTTGTTAGGCTCCTCATACTTCATCGATCATTTGCCAATTCCGCCAAGCTCCATTATTGCCAACCTAAACCTTGACATGATAGGAAGAAAAGATACCGTATACGATGGCAAGCTGACCGGAAATTATATTTATGTGATTGGAGACAAAGATCTAAGCAAAAACCTATTGTCTATTAATGAAGAATGTAATTCATCCGGTCCGGAACTAATTCTTGACTACAGATTTAATTCCCCCGATGAGCCTAATAAATTTTCTTCCAGAAGCGATCACTATAATTTTTCTAAAGTAAATATTCCATATTTATTTTATTTTAATGGAGTACATAAAGATTACCATAAAGTCAGCGACACTGTCGATAAAATTGATTTACCGCTTCTTAAAAAGAGGATCCAATTGATTCAGTTGGTCACCATGAAGCTTGCCGGCGTTATTCAGTAAGCTTGATACAAGTGCTAAAAAAGAAACAGCAAGACGTTCATCTGAAACACCCAATAAATTGAATTAATAAAAAGCCTTATTTTTGTTGACATGAAATTTCTTTTAACGATAATAGGTTTTGTTTGTTGTTCGCTTTTTAACCGGGCGCAAATACCCAATAACGAATCTTCATTTAAATCCTACTTCAGCGAAAAAAAAGATAGCCTTGATCCTATTGAAGGAATTTGGCTTGTCTCATCTACCCAGGAATTTTATCGTTACGATACCCTTTATAATGTTGACAAATATCCCAGAGCAGCAAAAGTCGCAATTGTTCATAACGGAAAATTTTACGACTCTTATAACTTAACCGGAGAGTCATATGATGTAAGCTTTTACCTTACTGATGTCAAGGGAGTGTATCTGTACAAAAACTATTTTCGATCGACTAATGAATATTCCAATACTCAGGCGGTCATCAGCACTGCTGGCGTTATGCAATATACCTATGAGTTTCCGGATGAATACTTACGTAAACAGTTTGGCGACTCTTATGAGGTTGGAACGAGAGTGGTAAATTTGCTGACATGGAAAAAAACATTTCCGGAAGATGCGAACGTACAAGGCAAATAGTTTTTAAGAATTAGCCTGCACGTAATTGAATACAATTCCGGAGATTTCTCCCATTGTGTCTTTTAGCGGAGAAAGATTGTTACCCTTCGTCATGACCCCGATTAAATAGGGCGAATTGTTGTAGTATACAATTCCAAACTCATGAAGTTGAGCTACACTGTTTAGAACCCTTTCACCAAATTTATGAGCAACAGGTATTTTCGGATCCAGGGGCCGGCAAATGCCTTCTTTAAAGGAACTTTGTAAAAGCAGATTGATAGCATATTCGGAAGCAGCCGGACTTAGA
>DAOQWA010000031.1:0-37560 GCA_035341855.1 Bacteroidia bacterium | reverse complement strand
GCCACCTTCATTCACACCAATCTTCAGATACTGTCTGATCTTCGATAATTGTTCCTTTGAATTAATCGCTCCTATGTCAGTATTTTTATCAAGAGGATCACCAACGATGAGCGTCTCCATACGATCTTTCAGTTTGCGGACGACGGTATCCATAACCGATTCCTGAACAAACAATCGTGAACCGGCGCAACATACATGTCCCTGATTAAAGAAGATGCCATTTATAATTCCTTCTACAGCCTGATCAAGTGCGGCATCTTCGAAGATAATGTTGGCAGCCTTACCTCCCAATTCAAGGGTGTACTTTTTATTTGTTCCTGCTATTGCTTTTTGAATGATCTTACCTACGTCTGTTGAACCTGTAAATGCGATCTTATCAATGCCGGGATGATTAACAAGTGCTGCTCCCGTAGCACCTGCACCCGTGATAATATTTACTACCCCTGCAGGCAGATCAGCCTCCTGTATGATCTCTGCCAGCTTTAATGCAGTAAGAGGAGTTGTTTCAGCGGGTTTCAAAACCACTGTATTTCCTGCTGCCAAGGCCGGCGCTATCTTCCAGGCTGCCATCAAAAGTGGAAAATTCCAGGGAATTATTTGTCCCGCCACACCTAAAGCTCTTGAATCTGCACCAGGAATTGCGTATTTTATTTTATCTGCCCATCCGGCATAATAGAAAAAGTGTGCAGCCGCTAGTGGAATATCAATATCGCGAGATTCGCGAATAGCCTTACCCCCATCCATGCTTTCGATGACGGCAAGTTCTCTCGCTCTCTCCTGCATGACTCTGGCAATTCGATAAATATATTTGCCCCTTTCTTTCGCAGGCATTTTACTCCATACATTCTCGTATGCAGACCTGGCGGCCTTGACTGCCTTATCTACATCTTTCTGATTTGCATCAGCAACTGATGCAAGTTTGGCTTCTGTGGCCGGGTTGATCGTATCAAAATATTTTCCTGAATCCGGTGCGGTAAATTTTCCGTTAATAAATAAATCATAACGGGTATTTATCTTCACATGATCTTTGCTTTCGGGAGCAGGGGCATACTCCCAGGTTGTGTCAAACTTCAACTTCAGGTCTTTCTTATTGCTTTTCTTCTTCATGTTACAAGGATTTCAATTTTTATCCTGAGAAATATTTTAAGTCTCCTGCTGTTTACTTAATCTTTGGAGAAATAATCAATGCTTTGATAAACGCCGGTCTGCTCTTTCACGATTTGCATGAGTAAGTCATTGGCCAGAGTGCTTGCTCCAAAGCGGAACATTTTTGGATTAAGCCAATCGTCACCCAGTGTTTCACGAAGCAGAACCAAATATTGAATTGCAAGCTTCGCTGTTGCAATGCCTCCTGCCGGTTTCATTCCGATCTTCTTTCCGGTCTCGTAGTAAAAATCTCTGATAGCTTCCAACATAACCAGTGTAACCGGTAAGGTAGCTGCAGGCTGAACTTTTCCTGTAGATGTTTTAATAAAATCAGCACCTGCAAGCATGGCAATATCGCTGGCAAGACGAATATTATCTAGCGTGCTGAGTTCACCGGTCTCGAGGATCACTTTCAAATGTGCTTCTCCACATGCTTCTTTAACAGCTGCAATCTCATCAAAGACATAATTATATTCTCCTTGAAGAAAATGTCCTCGCGAAATAACCATATCAATTTCGTCAGCACCCTCATTCACTGCATAACGTGTTTCCTCAATCTTTACTTTTCTCGTAGACATTCCGCTTGGAAATGCCGTAGATACAGCAGCAACCTGTATATCTGAGCCCTTTAAGCTTTGTTTTGCCACTCTTACCATCGTAGGATAAACACAAACAGCAGCTACTTGTGGAATCCCCGGAATAGCATCATGCGGATGCATTGCCTTTGTGCATAATTGCCTCACCTTTCCGGGTGTATCCTTCGCATCCAATGTGGTCAGGTCAACCATGCTGAGAGCCAATTTTAATGCGCTCAGTTTCGACTCTTTTTTAATGCTGCGCTTCGTCAGCCTGGAAATGCGTTCCTCCACACCAACCTGGTCTATCGGAGGACTGTCCATAAAATCGTGTTTAATAGCTTTCATCTTCGATATCTATCGCCGGTCTTTTGACCTTATTGCACGAATATACAAAGAATGAGGCAATCCATAAATTTTAGGCATTAATGCGGAAAAATTGCCCGGCATCTGATTCGTTCCGGCAAAGCTGTGATCGGAAGGTGCGATTAAAAGGTATATTCCATACTCAACTGCAAGGTAGAATTGTACTGCCCACGGTCAAAATAATTGTAATTGTAGGACCCTTGAAAATTTCTCACAGGGTTGAGTGATCCACTATGCCTCAGATCAAGTGCCCAGTGTTCGGAAAAGACAAACTGTACGCCAAAATGAGAGGCAATTTCCATTTTATTGAATGGAGGAGTGTATGCTATATCTCCCAACTGATTGTCTTCACGGGAAAAGATCAAAACCCCTGCCGACAGTCCTCCTTCTATGCATATTTTTTTTGTGGGATGAAATTGAAGGAGTAATGGAACTTCGATATAATGTAACCTCATCCGATAATAAGAATTGTCTATTGTAGATACCGGCTTCCTGCTCCCCTTTTGAATAAAAATCATTTCCATTTGCACGGAAATTTTTTGAGAAAAATCTCTATTGACGAAGGCACCGCCAAGCACTCCCGCCTTATCAAAACCACTGAGATTATCTCCTGAAACTTGTGTAGCGCTCATCCCAAAACGAAGACCGGCATGAAAATCCTGTGCCTGCAAAGACTGCAGTCCGAAGCAACAAAAAATAAAAACATATAGAACTTTATGCATGCAGCGAACTACTCTCTTATGGAATCAGATTAACTTCTTCCACTTGCTTGACCTCATATGTTGTGGCATCATAAATAAATGCAACAATGCGAACATTTTTTTCAACCCAATGATCATCGATGATGGCATTATATCCTTTAAGAGCAAGACCTCCATTGGAAAAACCACTTGAGCTGATCTCCTCTCCAAAATTTGAATTCACACCTGCCCGAAGCACAGAACGATGTAAAAAGTCAGGATCAGACGCCGGTGTTACAGGTGGATACCAATATTGCCAGTCGACAATGCTGTCTTCGGTCAGAACGACTTGTAATTTATAAGTTCCTGTCTGAGCACCTACTGCACGTGACTGAACAGCAAGCTTAACTTTTTTTGTGCCGGCATCATATAGATGATCAATCCTCAATGCAAAGCTTGCAGGGAGCACACTCCTGCTTTGTATTCTTGATGCCCATTGAGCCGGCGTCTTAATATGCTGGGAGCTCGGATATTCCATCCTGTCGATAAGACCATTAGGATTTCCGGCGTTTGAATTTCCAAAAAAAACATCCCACTCGTTTCCTATCGGAGTCCTGAAATCAGTTTCAAGAGCTCCCGCAGGTCTACTCACCGGACAGGCAAAGCCACCCGGACAAGGGTTCGCAAAAAAACCTGAATGAACTGATATAACAACAAGCCTGTCGCCATATCCCGGCTTAATAGTATCGTTTAACTTCTCACCTGCATAAGGACAGTTACCGCAAAGTGTTCCGGTATAATCTTCGGCAAGAATCTTTTTCTGAGGTATTGATGTTTCGCCGGAAAATGAAAAAGTGTCTCCGTCTATGATGACTTCAGAGTCACTCAAATAAATAACTCCCTGAGTGGAGATTACATTTTGCTTATCACGATAAGGAGCATCAATCTTGTCACATGCAAAAAAACATGTCAACACAAACAGTACGAGAACTCCAAATTTATTTATCTTATTTAACATGACTAACCTTTGTTAACAATTGTAGACTGTGAATGTTTAATTCGAATAGTTAATTTCTTCACCGGCATTTATTTCATGGCATTTTAGAAACTGGAAGTAATCGACATTAGAAATCCGTTCGATGCCGGAACTGTTCGACAGACTCCCCCTACGCAAAAAATTCCTGCACGCTGACGACCATAGCCAAGAGTGATCCTGTTGGTTTTTCGGGTGTACCCTACCGTTCCGGTTATATAATGTATCCTTTGATCAACATCATTATTACCATAGTTATACTGATCGAAGCCGGCAATAAACCAATGTGGCGCTAAACTGTATTCCAAAAGAAGGACTGCCCAACTTTGCTTATCATGCTTTGTGTATAAATGGTGTATTTCAGTCCTTAAATTATTTTTGCTATTCAATTTATAACCAAGTTCCAAAACACCTATGTGAGCATAAACCGTTGGCTCACTTGATCGTCCCTCAACGACAGATTTATTATAATGTAGGTACATGTACAGCAAGTGCATTCTTAATTTTTTGCTGAGCTTTTTATTGATCTCAATATTGAAATCTTCAAAATAAACTTCCTTGCCAAACTTTAAAAAACCGGAAGTATAACCCAGATCTATAGCATCAGGATTTCCAACGGTATCTATAAGTGTTTTTTCAATTGCTTGTGCTCTGCTGTAGTTCACACTAAGGTCTGTTCCGTATTTTCCACCTAGGGTACTTCCTGATTTGAAGTTAAAAAAGAGTTCCCCCTGAAGACCTACCTCACCATTAGGTTGTGTTGCATAAGGATATAATGCAGCCAGAGAATATGTGTGATTCTTTGTGAGAGCAGGAAGATAGTTTATCATCAGGTTTGTGCCAGTTGCATCCCTGTCACTCCTGAAACCCATATTATCAATCCTTTTTGCACCAAAGAGGGCACCAAAACCTTTTTTTGTATATCCAAAATTCAAAAGTAATGCCTGACCATCCTTATATATATAACCATTCCCGCCGGAAGGATCATTGATCTTGTATGCATATTCAGCATTGGCAAACCAGCCTCCTGAATTCATGCTGATCCGACCTGCCCCTGCTCCTACATTCTCCGGAAGATTAAAAACCGGATCCTGGTCTTTCTGATACTTACTCACGAAACTTCCTCCTAAAATCCATTGTGTTTTATTTCCTGCCATTGAATCACAAGATTCGTTGATATTCCACTCCAGATCTGCAGCACGTACCAAACCTTCCGCTGTTGAAAAGAAAGACCTTTGTCTTCCGATCAAACCTTTTACTGTTACACCTCGGACAGGAATATACTTTACCCTGAATCCATCAATGGCATTATCATAGCCCAGTCCACGTTCTTCATAAGCCCGAAGAATAATACCACTTCCAAATTGCTCATAAAAGGAGCCGGCCGTTACTTCAAGATCTCCATTATTATACTTCAGATAGCGGTAAGGAATACCGCTACCCTGATATCGGCTATCATAGCCTAGTATAGGGTCGAGGTAACTTTCATATCGTAATCCTGCTGAAAAGTCGCCCTTCACATATTCAAAATTGGCAAAGCCATTAGATAAAAGTTTTTGGGGTACTTCAGGTGCACCAATGAGAGAATCCTTAAAATAATACTGTGCATCGAGTTGAAAATTTCCGTGAATAGGTGAAGTATTTTGAGCAACAACGGCGGGCGTAATTGTAGATATCAGGATAAATAATACTGCTTGAGTAAATGTTCTTTTCACTGGACAGGGGGTATTAGATTTATAATATAAAAGAAACAATTCTAGGTTGAATCATATCCAAATTTATTCACTTACTCAATGAACAAATGCAAATAGGATCAATTTGCTTTTTCCGAAGCTGCCTTCTCTTCTTTAAGAACATTCCGAACTGCCTCGATCAATTCTTCCTGACTGCCTTCTGTAAAGCCTACATGCTGCCATACTATTTCACCCTTGCCATTGATCACAAATGTATGTGGCGGCATGTTAACGTTCATTGCTCTTTTAAAATCTCCGTTAGGGTCCAGGTAATTTTCATATTCCCATCCTTTGCCATTGATAAATGGAGCAACTCTGGTCATCGTTCTTGCATCATCAATTGAAACAGTTATGAGTTTCACACCAGTCTCTTCTTTCCAGTCAACATATTCTTCATGAATAGCATTCAATTCTTCTATGCAGGGCTTGCACCATGTCGCCCAAAAATCGATGATCATAGGTTTACCGTCATTCGAAAAATTTTCAGTGCTGAATACTTCCCCGGTGAGTGTCTTAATAGATGCAGTCGGCACTTTTCTTCCTGCATCCTGGGCATAAAGGACGTTCAGACTAAGGCAGAAGATGATCAATAGTCCCTGTTGGAATGTTTTCTTCATAATACTAGCTTGTATATTAGGTAAAATAGATCTCCAAAAATAGAAATTAAATTCATCTTACCGGGCTGTCAATAGTCCTAAAGCGGATTTGCCGATAAGCTGTGGAAAAGTATATCTCTTCAAAAGGCCATAAAACAATCAATTTAACCTCTTTTTCTTGGAATATTATAATTTAACTTGCATTATTCCATACAATTTAAGATTATTGATTCTCAATCTGCTAGGGTGATCATTGATGTTCTTTTGCAGGTTAAGTAAAAACTGTAAATAGTATCAAAGCCAAGAATATCACCAACAAAACAACATCATCACAATACGTTTGACTCCTTTTTCTTAATCACAATTTTAAAGAGCTTTCTGTCTCAAAAAAATATCAAAGCATTCAAAGGTTGATTATCAAAAATAAATCACCTTTCAACAATTTTACTTGGAGCTAAAATTGCGCAGCATCTGCCTTTCGGTGGATGCTTTTTTTATGCTACATTTATCTTCCCAAAAATTGTCTATGTCTAAATCAAAAAAAAATCAGGAAGCCCTTGATTATCACTCAAAGGGCAGGCCCGGAAAAATTGAAGTCATTCCATCAAAACCATATAGTTCTCAACGTGATCTTTCTCTTGCTTATTCACCCGGTGTTGCCGAGCCTTGTCTTGCCATTGCCGAAAATCCTGAGGACGTTTACAAATACACGGCAAAAGGGAATTTGGTCGCCGTGATCTCTAATGGAACTGCGGTTCTTGGCTTAGGAAATATTGGGGCAGAGGCTTCCAAGCCTGTAATGGAAGGAAAAGGACTGCTTTTTAAAATTTTCGCTGATATCGATGTCTTTGATATTGAAATTGATGAAACTGATGTAGAGAAATTCATACAGACTGTCAAAGCCATTGCGCCAACGTTTGGCGGTATTAATCTGGAAGATATAAAAGCACCTGAATGTTTCGAAATTGAAAGAAGACTTAAGGAGGTATTGAAAATTCCTGTAATGCACGATGATCAGCATGGTACGGCAATCATCAGTGCAGCTGCTTTGCTCAATGCATTAGAAATTGCGAATAAGAAGATCGAAGACGTGACCATAGTTGTCAATGGTGCCGGTGCCTCCGCAATCTCATGTGCTAAACTCTATCTGTCATTAGGTGCCCGGAAAGAAAATATCATCATGTTGGATAGCACCGGAGTGCTTCGAAATGACCGTAAAGATCTGGACGAAAACAAGACTTTCTTCGCATCAGCTAAAAATCTGAATACACTTGCAGAAGCAATGAAGGGCGCAGATGTGTTTCTTGGTCTTTCGAAAGGAAATATTGTAAACAAAGAAATGATACAGTCAATGGCGATGAATGCCATTGTTTTCGCTCTGGCCAACCCGGACCCTGAAATTCCTTATGATGAAGCTGCTGCTGCCAGAAAGGATATCATTATTGCCACCGGCAGATCCGATTATCCTAACCAGGTCAATAATGTGCTGGGATTTCCTTTCATTTTCCGTGGTGCATTAGATGTAAGAGCTACTCAGATCAATGAGGCAATGAAACTGGCTGCCGTCAGAGCCATTGCTGATCTGGCAAAAGAACCTGTCCCGGAAATCGTAAATCTTGCATACAATAAAAAGAACATAACTTTTGGTGTCGATTATATCATCCCGAAACCGCTGGACCCAAGATTGATAATCTCTGTTGCTCCCGCTGTTGCCAAAGCAGCGATGGACTCAGGCGTCGCAAACTCACCTATTAAAAACTGGCCACAGTATACGGATGATTTACGCAAACGACTTGGACTTGATAATAAACTTATTCGTGTTGTTACAAGCAAGGCTAAACAGAATCCTCAAAGAATAGTATTTACAGAAGCTGATTCCTACAAAATTTTAAAAGCAGCACAGATTGTTCGCGATGAAGGAATAGCCAAGCCAATTCTACTGGGAAATGCAAAGAGAATCAGAGCACTGATCGATGAAAACAATCTTGATCTGGGTGATACACCAATCATAGATCCACGTCAGGAAGAAGATAAGAGACATGCTTTCGGTGAATTGCTTTTCCGAAAAAGAAAACGCAGAGGCTTCACTCTTTATGAAGCTAAAAAGATCATGAATGAACGTAATTATTACGGCGCCATGATGGTCGAAGAGGGCGAGGCCGATGCGATGATATCAGGCCTAACACGAAAGTACAGCGATACTATCAGGCCAGCTTTGCAAATCATAGGAACACAGGATGAAGTGAAAAAAGTTGCCGGTATGTATATCATGGTCACTAAGAACGGACCTGTGTTCTTTGCCGATACGACTATCAATGTAAATCCAACAGCAGAAGACCTCGCAGAGATCACAGTGCTTACTGCTTGGGCAGTACAACAGTTCAATATCAGGCCCCGTATCGCTTTACTCTCCTACTCTAACTTTGGAGCCTCCGATGACCCGGGGGCAAGAAAAGTCCGTGATGCAGTAGCAATACTTCACCAAAAGTATCCCGGTATGCTGGTAGATGGTGAAATGCAGGCAAATTTTGCATTGAATCCTGCCTTGCTCTCCGACAATTTTCCGTTCTGTGAATTCTCCGAAGAGGGTGCCAATACTTTGATCTTCCCAAGTCTTGATGCAGGCAATATTGCATACAAATTACTGCAGGAAATGGGTGCTGCTGAAGCTATCGGCCCTGTTTTGTTGGGAATGAAAAAACCGGTTCATATTTTGCAATTGGGTAGCTCTGTCAGAGAGATAGTGAATATGGTGACTATCGCTGTTGTTGATGCACAATCAAGGAAGAATTCGCGTTAGAGTTTTAATTCAAGCCTAAAAAACGAAAACCGGTCTGAAGACAATTAATGTCACAGACCGGTTTTCATTTTATGAACTAATTCATTATTTCGAATAAATAATAAATTACATTTTAATAATTTTTCTGTTGATAATGCTGTGCTCGTTTATAAAGTTTATAAAGTAAATCCCTGCACCTATCTCAGAGAGATCCAGCATAAAGTGCTCAACTCCTTTGTTCAGATAACCAACATCTTTTTTTATCAATCTACGACCATTCAGATCTCTTAACTCAATCTGAAAGTCTCCTGCTTCAATTATTTGCAAGTTTAAATTTACACTTTCATTTACAGGATTTGGATATGCGAAGAACGTAAAATTAATGTTTTCCATAACCTTATTCACAGCATTCACAGTTGAAGAACTCGCATCATAGTATAAACTATTTCCGCTTCCCGAATCCTCAATCCATAGAACTCCGCTTGCACCACTGAAATTAAAGAAATAGGTTATTAAGGTAATATTAAAACTTTCACGGGAAGCATCAACTGTCCAGTCACTTAAAATTTGAGGAGTGAAAAAACTTTGCGGACCGGAAATATCTGCAGAAGTAAATGCAATACTCTCAGTGAATGGGTCAGCAGCACCTGCCTGAATGCTATCAGCATAGTATGCTATCTCTACACCACTGGTGATCGTGTTTGTGTGATGTTTTGCATCAAATCTTCTTACATCCATTGTTGCAGAACCTGCAACCGTAAACTCAGTCCCATAAGTTCCACCATTGTCCGTACTTACCCGGCACTTTAAAACTGATGGAGAATCACCCTCGGTCCAAAAAAACCAAACAGTGCCCCCCACATCAACATGTTGAATCCGGTGTTTATGAACAGAAACATTTGTAACGATATCCTGAAAGCTTGAAGACACTGAAGTCAAACTCCCCGGTATTGATTCATCATAATTAGCAGATCTCACAATCGAAAGAGTTGTGTCACTAAGTATCGGGCCAAAATAGGAAAGATGCAATCTCGTTCCTGACATGTAAACTCTTGGTGAAGCACCATTCCCTGTAACCAGTGCCGATGACCCACCCCATGTTAAGCCAGCGTCTGTCGAACCATATCTCCTTATATTATTTGTAGTCAGTTCATCAACAAAAAGATAGAGACCATTTCCTGACAAAGAAGCAGCTGCATCAAAATCACGTGCAGCAATTAAAGTGAAAGCGGTACTTAAATTGCTTGAAATATCAAGAGTGTATATTGTGTCATTCAGAAGATAAACACACACAATATTATTAAGCCCCGTCACAAGCATTTTAGATTTCACAATCACCTGTCCCGGTCCTCCCGCACCAACATTCAATTGTGTCCAACTGGCTCCATTATCGGTTGATTCATAGATAGCCATAGCATAGCTTGGATTCAACGAAGTCTGTGGAACACTTGCATATAATATCCCCCCTGCATTTGCCACCACAGATGTGGCACCTTGTGGTTCTCCGGCACTTACTTCTACATCAGTTGCCCAGGAAAATACAAGATTGATATTGATAAAAAGAAAGAAAACGAAGAGTGAGTAGTTTTTTAGCTTCATATCCGAATGATTTTAGAATTAACAATATTAGTTTCTGTGAAATTACGGTTTTTTTTGGAGGAAGCCCTTGACAAAACCTTTATTAACTTATTCAGCGATTCATGATCATTTTATTAAATTCGCCACAATCTCATAGTAAAAGGTGCATTAAGGCCTTTTAATAATACAGGAAACCAATCTTACACTCTAAAAATGATCAATCATCTCCGCGGTAAACTTATTGAGAAAAATCCTGCCAGTATTATTGTTGAATGTTCAGGTGTAGGATATTTTGTGAACATCTCTCTGAATACCTATTCAAAAATAGGTGATAGAGAAGATGTCAGAATTCTGACACATGTTCAAATAACTGAGGATGCCCATACGTTATTCGGCTTCGCGGATGAGGAGGAGAGAAAATTATTTCGTTTGCTGATTACTGTCTCCGGCATCGGATGCAATACTGCCAGAATGATGCTTTCCTCCATGACAGTGGCTGAGATTGAAACATATATTTTGCAGGAAGATGCAACAAAACTTAAAAGCATAAAGGGTATCGGAGAAAAAACAGCCTTACGTGTCATTCTCGAATTAAAAAATAAACTACGAAAAGATGGACATATTCCGGCAGCTAATTCTCCGTTGAGAATAAAGGATGAGGCGGTTTCTGCATTGATTACTCTTGGCTTTACAAAAAACTCTGTCGACAAAACATTAGATACTTTGTTGAAAACCAGCCCATCAGCAACGGTCGAGGATCTAATCAAACAAGCTTTAAAAGCTCTTTGAGGATTTTGACGGATGAGTGCCTAAAAAAAGTAATTTAGTCCCTTTGTAAAATCAGGCATTATCGGGGAGACCTTTACCCATATGATTGCTAGTCAAATAATTAAAAGGCCTTGAAAAATTATAAAGCGTACTTTTTCGGGATTGGAAGTGTATTGTCTCTCTTAGGGGTTGTCTGGGGTGCAGAAGTGCCTCTTGGCTTCGCAGATAATTTGTACAATGAAGCCACTTTTCTTCCCTCTGATTCTGATACTACAGCTCTGCCTTATCCATTTAAGGATCGAATCACTGATCCTTACAGTGCTGAGCCGGATAACAGTCCAATGTATCTTTCTGATCCTTCCAACATCAAAACGGAAGCTGAATATGACCCGGATAATCATCGCTACAATATCAATGATAACATGGGCGAGCTCTTTTACCGGAATCCTTCCTATATGTCTTTTGATGAATTTAGAGAAAGTGAATTCAGAAAATCTACAAGAGATTACTGGAAGCTCAGAGCTACCGAGGATGATAAATTATCAAAGAAAGCATTCGCACCAAAGATAACTATCAACAGTGTAGCTTTTGACAGAATTTTTGGCGGCAATACTATTGACATTCGTCCGCAAGGTTCTGCAGAATTGAATTTTGCTGTGAACATCGCCAAGAATCAAAATCCTGCACTCCCGGAAAAACAACGTACTGTCACCACTTTCGACTTCAAAGAAAAAATTCAGATGAACGTCATCGCCAACATCGGCGACAAGATGAAACTCACCATGAATTATAATACTGAAGCGACCTTCGACTTCGAAAATAAAATGAAACTTGAGTACACAGGTTACGAAGACGATATCATAAAAAAAATTGAAGCAGGAAACGTAAATCTTCCTCTCAACACACAGCTCATCCAGGGTTCACAAAGTTTATTCGGAATAAAAACTCAGCTCCAATTTGGCAGGATGACAGTCACCAGTGTGTTCTCTCAACAAAAAGGTGAAGCAAAAACCATTGATGTGCAAGGTGGAGCGCAGACGGTAGATTTCGATATCAAAGCAGATCAATATGAGACTAACCGCCATTTCTTCCTGAGTCAGTATTTCAAAGATAATTATGATAATAATTTGCGTGATCTGAATCGGATCGGTTCCGGTATCAACATCACCAGATTAGAAGTTTGGGTAACTTCACGTTCATTCATATCTTCTCAGAATAATCAAAACAGAAATATCGTTGCCTTTGCTGACCTGGGTGAATCAAGTCTTGATCCAACACAGAACATCACGTTCATTAACAATAATCCTCCTTTCAATTATCTGATTCCTTCTGACTCTTCGAACAACTTGTTGTATGGTGCCATCCCAACATCGAGCCTGCGTCAGATCTCCAATGCATCCTCTATCCTTGATCCACTATCTGCACTAGGATTCGTTCGCACCCGGAATTTTGAGACCGTTGAAAATGCAAGAATGTTGCAGGCAAATGAATATACAGTTAACAATCAGTTGGGTTATATCTCTCTTAACACTACTCTTGAACCCAATCAAGTCCTGGCTGTTGCATATGAATACACCATAGGTGGTACAGTACATCAGGTCGGTGAATTGACGACTTCGTCCATCGCTCCACCTCCGGATGCACTTTTTGTAAAACTTATTCGTAGTACAAACTTCACTCCCAAATTCTATACCTGGGACCTCATGATGAAAAATATCTATTCATTGAATGGATATAATATTTCACCTGAGAAATTCCGGCTGGATATCCTTTACCAGGATGACAGGATCGGAGGAAATATTAATTACATCCCGGACGGCTGCGCTGATGTACAAGGTATTCCACTGATCCGACTCTTGAATCTAGATGACCTTAATTCGAACGGCGATCCTCAACCTGATGGGATGTTCGACTTTGTTGGAGGTATAACCATTAACAGTCAGTCAGGACGAATTATTTTCCCGGTTCGCGAGCCATTTGGAAGTTACCTCCGAAATCAATTTTGCGGAGATACGACTCTGGCGGATAAATATGGCTACTATGCACTTTATGATTCCACCAAAACAGCTGCACAACAGCAACCTGAAAAGAACAAATTTAGTCTGAGAGGTACCTATCAAAGTTCTTCAGGGTCTGACATACCACTCAATGCCATTAACGTTCCGCAAGGTTCAGTGAAAGTTACCGCCGGAGGAAGACAACTTACGGAAAACGTAGAATACACCGTAGACTATACTTTAGGAAGAGTGAAGATCATTGACGAAGGATTGCTACGATCGAATACACCGATCAGTATCTCACTTGAAAGCAATTCACTCTTCAACCTGCAAACAAAAACCATGATCGGCAGTCGTTTCGATTATGTATTTCATAAAGACCTGCAAGTCGGTGCAACTTTCTTACGTCTGACAGAAAGACCATTGACACAAAAGGTAAATATCGGAGATGAACCTATTGCAAATACTATGGTTGGTTTCGACGGAAACTATAAAACAGATTCCCGGTTTCTTACTAAACTATTAGATAAACTTCCTTTTTATAACACCAAAGAAGTTTCAACCATTACTGTTAGTGCAGAGGTGGCGAAATTATTTCCGGGGCACTCCAAGGCCGTTGGTAAATCAGGGACTTCATATATAGATGACTTCGAGGGTGCGATCACGCCACTGGATATGAAAAATCCCGGAAGTTGGTTTCTTGCCAGCACACCTCTTGGACAGATTGAACCGGACATGTTCCCTGAAGGTCAGTTCAATGATAGTCTTGTATACGGCTTCAACCGTGCACGTACAGCATGGTATTATGTCGATCCACTCTTCCAAAGAAATCAGGGAGGTATAACTCCTGCTGACGTAGATGCCAATGACATGAGTAATAATTTCGTTCGTGAAGTACCACAAGCTGAAATTTTTCCAAATAAATCCCAGCCAAACGGACCGCAGACTGTCACCTGTATGAACGTTGCATTCTATCCTGAAGAAAGGGGACCTTACAATTACGATGTATTACCTGTTAGTGGAATCTCAGCCGGTATGAATGCTGCAGGAAACCTTAATTCACCGGAGAGCAGATGGGGTGGTATCATGCGTAAAATTGAAACGAATGATTTCGAAGCAAGCAATATCGAATTTATTCAGTTCTGGATGATGGATCCTTTTGCTGATGGGACACCAAACGATGGAACAGGTGGAGAACTATATTTTAACCTCGGTAGTGTATCAGAAGATATATTACGTGACGGACATAAAAGTTTTGAGAACGGTATTCCTGCTCCAACAAATAATTACACCACCGGAACTTCAGTTTGGGGGCAATACCCAATTGAACAGTCTATTGTAAATGCCTTTGACAACGATCCTGCAAGCAGAACAGCACAGGACGTCGGATTGGATGGACTAAGCGATGATGCCGAAAGAACATTTTTTCAAGCGCCTTACCTGGATCTTGTTGCAGCCAACTTTGCAGGAGCACTTACTGCAGCACAAGCCGATCCTTCCAATGATAATTACAGATACTTCCTCAATCCTGATTACAGTACCGTTGACGCTCCTCCGCTCGATCGTTACAAATATTATAATGGTCAGCAGGGTAACTCACCTGCAAATGGAACGATCAATGGTGTTCAATCTACAGCTACTTCTATTCCCGATGGTGAGGATATAAACCGTGATAACAATATGGATGTAGGTGAGAACTACTTCCAATATAAAGTTGATATCAAACAAGGCAGCATGGTCGTAGGTCAGAATTACATAACTGACATGGTTGAGTCGCCTGTTCGATTTGCAAATAATACAACGGGTACAGTTAAATGGTATCAATTCAAGATCCCTGTTAAATCTCCTGAAAAAACTATCGGTGAAGTGGATCTGCAGAACATCCGCTTTGTGAGGATGTTCATGAAAAAATTCGAGAAGCCTGTTATTTGTCGCTTTGCTAAACTCGAATTCCTTCGTGGCGACTGGCGGAGATATAATTTTTCACTTTTACAGCCGGGAGAATACAGTCCGACTCCCGAAGTTCCCGGTGGAACTCAATTTGACATCGCATCTGTAAGCATCGAAGAAAACGGAAGCCGTCAGCCTGTTCCCTATGTGCTTCCTCCCGGTATCGAAAAGGAACGTGATATCAGTACTACTCAATTGTCTACTCTAAATGAGCAATCACTTGTATTAAGAGTATGCGAATTGCAGGATGGTGATGCACGTGCAGCTTATAAAAATACTGAAGTTGATCTGCGTTCATACAAGAAATTAAAAATGTTCATCCATGCTGAATCAGCAGGACTAACAGATGCTCTAAGAAATGGCGACATCCATGCCTTTGTAAGATTAGGAAGTGACTTCAACGACAACTACTATGAATACGAGATTCCTCTTTTGATCTCACCATGGGGTTCTGTTTCAAGAGAAGATGTCTGGCCGGATGGAAACAACATGGAAATTGATCTGGAGAAACTGGTTGATGCTAAATTGTTGCGGAACAATGCCATCCTCTCGAATGCAACAGTTACTCTTCTCACCCCCTATCGTGTTGTCGATGGCGACAGAACAATCATAGTGAAGGGTACTCCTAACCTGAGCAGTGTCAGATCGATCATGATCGGAATAAGAAACCCTAAGGATCCAAATGGTGATGGGCCTAAAGTATGTGCTGAAGTCTGGATTAATGAACTAAGGGTATCAGAGTTTGATGAAAAAGGTGGATGGGCTACAACGGCAAGAGTTACAACCAAGCTTGCCGATCTCGGAACATTTTCAATTACAGGATTGCACAGTACTGCAGGATGGGGAAGCATCGAGAAAAAAGTAAGTGAACGGGATAAAGAAAATAAATCCAGCTATGATATTGCTACTACGATTGAGTTAGGCAAATTCCTTCCTGAGAAAACAGGTATAAAAGTCCCGATGTATTTCGGCTATGGTGAACAATTTATCAATCCTGAATACAACCCTCTTGACCCTGATGTGAAATTCAGCAAAGCACTGGATGCCACACCGAATACTGAGACAAGAGACTCAATCAAAAAACAGGTTCAGGATTATACTCAAAGAAAAAGTCTCAATTTTACTAACGTCAGAAAAACAAAAACAGGCGCAGGTGCTAAAAGTCGTATTTATGATGTAGAGAACCTGAACTTTACTTATGCATACACAGAAATTTATCAAAGAAATTATAATACAGAGTACAGCCTGGCAAAGACTCATCAGGGAATTGTAGGATATAATTTTAATACTTCTTCCAAACCAATTGTTCCATTTGACAAAGTAAGAGCTGTCGGCGGGAAGGGCCTAAGATGGATCAAAGATTTTAATTTTAATCCATTGCCATCAAGCTTAAATTTCAGAGCAAGCATTGACAGAAGTTATTCTGAAACACAACTAAGAAACAATACAGGTCTTGCATTTAAGA
Organism: Bacteroidia bacterium; assembly: GCA_035341855.1. Lineage (GTDB taxonomy): Bacteria > Bacteroidota > Bacteroidia > AKYH767-A > 2013-40CM-41-45 > QQVM01. The sequence continues at coordinate 20,894 of DAOQWA010000031.1, read as the reverse complement.
TTGATCCTACTTTTATCAAGTCATACACGATGCAAAGAAATTATGGCTTTAACTGGGATCTTGCCAAGTCATTAAAACTTGATTTCAACGCTACTGCCAATGCTATGATCGATGAACCTATCGGCAGACTTGATACAAGAGAGGAACGTGATTCGGTAAAAGAAAATATTTTGAGACTTGGTCGTCTTACACGCTACAACCATGCAACCAATTTAACCTATAATATTCCATTCGTTAAGTTCCCTTTCCTGGACTTTATCAATGGGAATATTCGATACGGAGGGACTTATAGTTGGCAGGCATCTCCGCTTTATAGAGACTCTATAGATGATAAGATTAAATCAAATCCCTGGGCAAATACAATACAGAATGCAAGAACCATTCAATACACAGGAAACATTACTCTCACTACCATTTACAATAAGGTACCTTATTTGAAAAAGGTTAATGCAAATGCTCCACCAAGAGGAAGAGACGTTCCAAGACAAGTCAAACTCAAAAATCCAACTGATAGCCTTAATGCAGGAAAAGATTCCACGAAAGTTAAAAAGCCTTCACCGTTTGAGCCTGTTGTAAAAGAGTTTGTGAAACTGTTGATGATGTTTAAAACTGCCTCATTAAGCTACAGTCAGACAGATGGAACTGCACTTCCCGGATTCCGCGGTACACCTGATTGGGTAGGACAAGACTGGAACTTCAATGGAGAAAAAGGAGCACCGGGTTGGGGATTCCTCCTGGGTTCACAAAAAGACCCGCGGCCGGAGGCAGTAAAGTATAATTGGCTCACAGAGGATACGACACTCAATTCATTTTTCACGACTACCCATCAGGAGAATTTATCTGCACGAATTAGTGCAGAGCCAATTAAGAGTTTGAAGATCGAGATCACAGGAAACAGAAATTTTTCGAGATCCCGTTCTGAGTACTATCGCTATGGTGCAGACAAACAGTTTCATTCTTACAGTCCGACAGAGTCAGGGAACTACTCCATCTCATATCTTAGCTGGAGCACTCACTTTGTGAACGATGCCGACAATTTCTCTAACGAGAATTTTGAGACCTTTAAAACAAATCTCGGACTAGTCTCGTCCTTACTGGCAGCTGACAATCCCAATGCACCGGGAACAGTGGATACAGCAGGATATCAATCCGGTTATGGTCGTTCACAGCAAGAGGTGCTTACTTATGCATTTCTTTCTGCTTACTCAGGAAAAAATCCATCCAAAAAACTCAATGAGCGTTTCCCTAAGATCCCGAAACCTAACTGGAGAGTTACCTATGATGGACTCAGTCGTGTGAAAGCATTCCAAAAGATAATACAGTCATTCAGTTTATCACATGGTTACAGATCTACTTACAGTATCAATTCATTTACGCAAAATCTATTGTATGAAGAGTTGAATAATGCACCTTCAAGAAGAGATACAGCCGGTAACTTTGTTCCTCAATATGAGATACAACAAATCACACTTGCAGAACAATTAGCACCCTTGATCGGTATTGATATAACCTGGAAAAATTCTCTGCAAACCAGATTTGAAATCAAACGCGACAGAACCTTGACCTTGGCTTATTCAAATATTCAGGTGACTGAAGTCAGGGGTATTGAATATGTCATCGGACTGGGATATAAATTCAAGAAAGTAACTTTCCCATTCAGTATCGGCAGAGGTAAGAAACCGACCAATGATCTGAGTGTTCGTGCTGATTTCAACCTCAGGAAAAACACAACCATTCTTAGAAAACTTCTCGAAAATACCAACCAGCCAAGTTCCGGAAGTCAGACTGTGGGTGTGAAACTCAGCGCAGATTATCCGGTGACTGACAGATTCAATATCAGACTGTTCTACGACTGGAATGCAAATGATCCGTTTGTATCTTCAAGCTATCCAACATCAAATACCAATGCAGGTATCAGTATAAGATTTACTCTTGCTCAATAAAAATATCGTATAAATTATCAATCAAACTTATTGCCAATTCCTAAAATTAAATTAGGTTTGACTTAAATTTTAAAGACATGAATTTTCCGGAAAACCTGAAATATACCAAAGATCATGAATGGATCAGTATCACAGGAAATGAAGCTACGATAGGAATTACCGACTTCGCACAAGGCGAACTTGGTGATATCGTTTATGTAGAAATCGAAACTGAGGGAGATACCCTTGATAAAGAGGCTGTATTCGGTACAGTTGAAGCAGTGAAAACAGTCTCTGATCTCTTTATGCCTGTGTCAGGAAAAATTACTGCCTTTAATAAAGATCTTGAAGGCAGTCCTGAATCTATCAACAAAGATCCTTATGGAAAGGGTTGGATGATCAAGGTAGAAATGAGCGATCCATCTGAAGCTGATACATTACTGAACGTAGAAGAATATAAAAAGCTTACAGGGCATTGAGAATTAAATCGACATGTTTCTAAAGTATCACCTGCCCACTTTTTTGTGGGCACTTTTTATTATGGTCATTTGTGCTATCCCGGGTGAGCGTATTCCAAAACTAACTTTTTTGGAGTGGCTCAAACCTGACAAGATAGTTCACATTCTGGTATTTGCACTTTTAACAATACTCATACTCCGCAGTTTTATCGATGCGGAAGCACTAAATTCAGCACAAAAATATAGAGTAACCTTCGCGATCTGCTTAAGCATTGCATACGGAGCTCTTGTTGAGTTTCTTCAATACAGTGTATTTATCAACCGCAGTGGGGATATCAGAGATGCTCTGGCAAATACAATCGGCGCACTCGTTGGATGGTGGATCTATAAAAGATACCTCTTAGCCAAAAAATTACAGAGATAAATTCCGATAATTGATTACCTTGTCTTAAGTTAAAATCACATACAATGCATAAACATAAAATCATTCTTGCCATCACCGGTGCCAGTGGTTCTGTTTATGCAAAAGTTCTGATCGATAAGTTGACACAACTGCAATTACAATCTCAGATAGAGGCCGTTGGAATTGTAATGTCTGACAATGCCAAGGATGTCTGGAAGTTCGAATTAAAGAATCAGGACTACGAAAAAATTCAGTTTAAGTCCTACGACAAAAGCGATTTCTTTGCTCCATTTGCCAGTGGCTCCGCAAAATATGAAACAATGATCATCTGCCCCTGTTCCATGGGTACAATGGCAAGAATTGCACAGGGAATTTCAAATGACCTCATAACAAGAGCCGCCGACGTTATTCTGAAAGAAAGAAGAAAACTTATTCTCGTTTTAAGAGATACACCCTACAGCCTTATTCACATCAATAACATGAAAGCTATTACAGAGGCCGGTGGGATTATTTGTCCGGCATCACCTTCCTTCTATTCTGGCCCAACAAATTTTGAAGAACTTGCAGCTACAGTTGTAGATCGAGTGATAGATCTTGCGGGATTAAATCATACTGCCTACAGATGGAATGACAAAGGCTGATTTTTTTTGAATCTGAAGATCGTATCAACAGTATGACAATTAAGTCTTAACTCAACTCATTTTTTCCTCATAAAATATCTAAAACCGATAAAGGAAGCCGGTTCAGTATAAATTTGTTGAGAATCAATTTTTAATTGCTCTGACTCATCCTTGAAACTTCCACCCTTCATAATTCCCTTTTCGGAAATCATCTCAGCGGCATTACCACTTAGATTGTAAACACCCAGATCATTCTCCCAATAAGACTTAACCGGAGCAAGAATCTCTCCTACAGAAACTGCGCTACCAATATCAATTGTCTTATCTCCCTCATCCAGTCCCAAAGGGATATCTGTCCTTCTATAATTTGCCATTTGCATTCCCTTTTCATTCACTAAAGAATTTCCACAAGAATAAACTGCATCCTTACTTTTTCCACTTGCAGCAAGAGTCCATTCCTCTTTGCCCGGAAGATAAAATTCTACGTTCTTAAATTTTCTGTCCGGAAATGAATTGTACTTTTTCGTCAACCAATCACAAAACAATGCTGCACCCTCATAAGAAATATTCACAACCGGATAATTAGCGTACTTTTCAGCTCTGTGGTACTCATGGACCATTGCTTCAAAATAAACCGGCTTACGAACCCATCCCGTAGAATCAATTTGTGCTATTCCAAAATCCTCTAATCGATTATTACTTTTAAGATCATGCAGGAATGTATTGTATAGTTGGTTGGAGACCTCGTATTTGCTGCAGAATACTTCATCCGAGATCTCAACTACTGAATTCTCGATTGTAGAGGAGTCCAAGCCAACATAAGGATTCTTGAAGCTGCTTATGAAAAGGATGAAAATTATGGCTGCCGGTATTGCAAATTTATTTGTTTTCATTTTAAAAATTATTTAGAAACATCGCTTGGCTGAATGTTGTGTGATTGGCCATGTGCGAGGTCATTGAGCCTTAGTAAACAGTTTAAGCAAAGCTAAGTACAAAAAATCATGCATAACCCAATTTTGAACCCTAAGTTTTAAAAGCAGCCATCAATTACTAAGAAACATTCCTGCAAGGGAGGTTCATTGATGAGGTTTGCTGTTCTTTGAACAGCGAGTTTAACTATCCTAAAAAATACTCAGAAAAAGCTCGGAAATCCCCATTCCGCCTCATTTCCACTTCAACCTGTTCATAACAATTTTAACAGTATTTTTTGATGGTTTTTATCTATCTGATTTTCTTTAGGTTAGAATAAGCTCTAAAAAGCGTGGAATAAAACCGGGATTTGTTCGTTATTTTTTCTTGACAGCGCGTTGATAGTTGTGTATATTCGTCTAACCAAAAACTAAGCCGGGTACTATGTTTGAATACACTAAGCAAATCCTAACAAAGGTTAGTTTCGACAAAAGTCTGTTTCGGAAAGAGTTGATCAAAGCTCTGCGACTTCTGAAAAAGGACGAGAGATTATTACTAAAAGTATGGTGTGTAGCTTCTTTCGCTACCTACTCTGACGTTATAGTTGACGTATTCAGGAAGTTCTCCTGATAAATTCAAGATTTCGTTTCAAGCCTTTATAACCCGTACGCTGTACTGCGGACGAACTGAAGATTTTATTGAATACATCTTCGCTGATCTCCTCCCAATCCCTTCTGTGCATCTGCATCATTTCATCCTGAGGATCGAATGATTTTTCTTTGTGTGCTTTTGAAAAGCGATTCCAGGGGCAAACATCCTGGCAGACATCACAACCAAATACCCAGTCATCAAACTGTCCCTTCATCGATTGAGGAATTTCTTCCTTTAGCTCTATTGTGAAGTAAGAAATGCACTTGCTGCCATCGACAACCTGAGGTGCTATGATGGCATCTGTCGGACAAGCATCTATACATCTGGTGCAGGTTCCACAGTAATCTTCAATGGGTCCATCAGGACTCAGTTCCAAATCAGTAATGAGTTCGGCAATAAAAAAAAACGAACCCTGCTGACGAGTGATGAGATTGGCATTTTTTCCTATCCAACCCAATCCACTCTTCTTTGCCCAGGCTTTCTCAAGTATGGGCGCAGAATCTACGAATGCTCTGCCATGGATGTCTCCAATTTTCTCCCGAAGCACAAACAACAATTCTTTCAGTTTATCCTTGACAACAAAATGATAATCTGTTCCGTAAGCATACTTCGAGATCTTCGGTGCTGTATCATGCTGGAGCTTATCCCCGGGAAAGTAATTGTACAAGAGCGAGATCACTGAACGGGCACCCTCAACGAGCTTACGCGGATCAAGACGTTTATCAAAATGATTGGCCATGTATGCCATCTTACCATGATGATGCTGTAGCAGCCATTGCTCCAATCGGGGAGCTTCTTCTTCTAAAAAATCTGCTCGAGAGATGCCGCAAAAATCAAAACCTAATCGCAGGGCTTCATCCTTCACCAGTTTTGCACGACTTGCCTCCTGTGAAGGTTGATTCATATTAAAACAAAATAATTATTGGAACAAATTATTGATAACAAAGTGATCAGGTGAATAAACTTCCCGGCTGAGCTGGGACCGCCTTACCTAAATGTTTATAGGCAAGCTCTGTTACTTCCCTTCCGCGGGGTGTTCTTTTTAAATAACCTTCCTGAATAAGAAATGGTTCGTACACTTCTTCTATGGTCCCCGGCTCTTCACTGACTGCAGTAGCTATTGTTGTCAATCCAACCGGACCACCTTTGAACTTATCTATGATAGCTGATAAGATGCGATTGTCCATCTCATCCAATCCATGCTGATCGACATTCAATGCCATTAAAGCATGATGAGAAATGGGAAGATCAATCGTTCCATTACCCTTGATCTGCGCGAAGTCACGCACTCTTCTCAATAAAGCATTTGAAATTCTTGGTGTACCTCTGCTCCTTCCGGCTATTTCTCTTGCAGCATTATCTTCAATATGTATCCTGAGAATTCCTGCTGATCGTTTTACAATTTTTTCCAGAAGCTTTGTATCATAATACTCCAGTCTGGAATTAATGCCAAAACGAGCTCTTAGAGGTGCCGTCAGCAAACCCGAACGAGTTGTAGCGCCAATAAGCGTAAAAGGATTTATCTTGATCTGTACAGAGCGTGCATTGGGTCCCGACTCAATCATGATGTCGATCTTGTAATCTTCCATTGCAGAATATAAATACTCTTCAACAACCGGACTCAATCGATGTATTTCATCTATGAATAAAACATCGTTCGGTTCAAGATTCGTCAACAAGCCTGCAAGGTCACCGGGTTTATCCAATACAGGCCCTGAAGTAGTTCTGATATTGACACCTAGTTCATTCGCCAGGATATAAGCCAGAGTAGTTTTACCCAAACCCGGAGGCCCGTGTAACAAAACATGGTCAAGTGCCTCTTCTCTTCTTCTTGCAGCCTCAACAAAAACAAGCAGGTTGCTGATAATATTCGGCTGTCCGGTAAAGTCTTCAAAACCCTGCGGACGCAGAACCTTTTCGAGCTCCCGATCTGCAGGTGCGAAAGTGTCGCCGCTTGGATCTAAATTTGGATTATTCATGTGAAATTATGCCCAAAGATAATGAAATGCACAGCTCTATCTCAGCCTATGCCCCGAGATTTCAACGTTCTGATTTCTTCGATTTTATCCCATTTGGGAATGCCATCTTGTATAATTCATCAACGAAGACCTTCAAGGTAAGGGAAAATGTAGGCGAATTGAAGTCTTCTCGCACATTTTTTGAACCATTCAATGAAACACGATAGCCAAGAGAAGCCCCAAAACCCAACCAATCAAGCACAGTGTACTGTGCATTAAAATCAGGATGGATGATGAATACCGTTTCTGCCTTAGTTGCTACCCTTCGAAATTCTGAGCGCCGGATATAGTCATAGCTTGCACGACCCAGCCCTAACTGAAGCGGAATAAAAGAGAACTGCCAGGGACTCTGCTGATAAAATATATATTCTGTCGTGACGCTGAAGAAGTGAAAATTAAGTTCGCCTGAAGTTTCATATGCAGGTCCATCATCCTCTATAACAACCGGACTGACAACAGAACTATTCGTTAATGCAAAGTATCCCACTCCGAATTTTATACGTTTGTTATAATTCAGTCCCACCCGGATGCCACTGAAATTGGCAATATCTCTGCTGATATAACTATTGAAGGGTACAAAATTTAAGAAGAGCTTAGGTTTTTGCTTAAGACTGTAGCTGACAGTATCCAGTACCTGTGCATTGGAGCTTTTCCCTGCAAGTACTGAGCAAAAAATCAGACTTAAAAGCAATATAGAAATATGAAAGTGAAGATTTGGGTTTTTCAACTTTAATGCAAATTTTCGGGATATTTCTCATGGTACATTAATATTCCAACGAGAAACCATTTCCATTATTCTAATCCTTACAAAGGAAGATCAATGAGAACAGATAATACGAAAAGCTTCAAATTTAGATACGGAATCAATAAAAATGCTTGCCCTAAATTTGATAATAGGATGCAAGCAGCTTATCGAAAATTATCGGGAAAATTATCGTTTCTCGATGGCTTCTGAAACCATCAATTTCTTGCCGACAAGTTCCTTGCCATTCAGGCTTTCGATTGCCTTCATAGCCTCCTCTTTCTTGCGAAATTCAACAAAGCCAAACCCACGAGACTCCCATGTGATCGTATCATAGATTATTTTTGTCTGTAACACTTCACCGTATTGCTTAAAGATAGATTCAAGCAAAATTTCATTTACAGAACCTTCAATATTCTTCACAAATAATTTCATGGAACAAATGTAAATAATTCTTTTAATCCTCAGGATCAAAGAACTTCCGGACAGAGCTTAATTTTCGCCAAAAAATATCAAAATCTTAAGAAGAATGAAATTGTCCGATTTATGCCTTTAAACTGCCGGAATCGGACTATCAAAAAAGAATCAGGATGCTTACCTTAGCAAATCCAATTTTTAAATTATGGCATTTAGAATCAGAACTTTTGAAGAGTACCGGAGTGAATACAAGAAAAGCCTTGATGATCCTGAAAAATTCTGGGCTGAAAAGGCTGAAAATTTTTCATGGAGAAAAAAGTGGGACAAAGTACTTGATTGGAATTTCAAAAAACCAATGATCAATTGGTTTATAAATGGAAAGTTAAACATCAGCGAAAATTGCCTCGACCGTCATCTTAAGACTCGTCCGGATCAAATAGCTATCATTTGGGAGCCCAATGATTCCAAAAAAGAAAAAATCAGAACACTCACTTATCGGGAATTGCATGATCAGGTTTGTCGATTTTCTAACGTCTTGAAAAATAACGGGGCGAAAAGAGGTGACCGCATTTGTATTTATATGCCAATGGTACCTGAAGCTACTGTTGCTATTCTAGCCTGCGCCCGCATTGGCGCCATTCACTCGGTGGTCTTTGCAGGTTTCTCGGCTAACTCCATAAGCGACCGAATTCAAGATAGTGATTGCTCGATCGTCATAACAAGCGATGGTGCTTACAGAGGTGCCAAAGAAATTCCTATCAAAGACATTGTTGATACAGCACTGGAGACCTGCCCCTCAGTTCAAAAAGTTATAGTCCTCCAAAGAACCGACTGCAACATCCGCTTGATCGAAGGACGAGACGTTCTCTGGCATGATGAGATGCAGAAAGTCGATGCTGATTGTGAGGCAGAAGAAATGGACTCAGAAGATATGTTATTCATACTCTACACCAGTGGCTCTACGGGTAAACCCAAAGGCGTGGTTCATAGTTGTGGAGGATATATGGTATATGCAGCCTATACTTTTGAAAATGTTTTTCAATACAATCCCGGTGATATTTACTGGTGTACTGCCGACATAGGCTGGATCACCGGACATTCATACATCATTTATGGTCCTCTGCTTACGGGTGCCACAAGCTTAATTTTTGAAGGTATACCTACCTGGCCTGATGCAGGCAGGTTTTGGGACATCGTCGATAAACATAAGGTGAATACATTTTATACAGCACCGACAGCTATTCGTGCACTGGAAGCACAGGGACTTGATTTTGTGAAACCATATAAACTGAACTCATTACGTGTTCTTGGTACAGTAGGAGAACCCATCAACGAAGAAGCATGGCATTGGTATGATAAAAACATTGGTAAAGGCAATTGTCCAATCGTTGACACGTGGTGGCAGACCGAAACAGGTGGCATTATGATCTCCCCATTAGCAGGAATTACGCCAACCAAAGCGAGTTTTGCTACTCTACCTCTTCCGGGTATTCAGCCTATTCTGGTGAATAGTGAGGGAATTGAACTTCAGGGAAACAATGTAGAAGGCAATTTATGCATACGTTTTCCATGGCCGGGCATGATCCGCACAACTTATGGAGATCATGAACGTTGCAGGCAGAATTATTTTGCCACTTACAATGAACTATACTTTACAGGTGACGGTTGTAAACGCGATGAGAAAGGATACTACCGCATAACGGGACGAGTAGATGATGTAATGAATATATCAGGACACCGGATCGGCACTGCCGAAGTTGAAAATGCCATCAACCAGCACCCTGATGTTGTCGAATCTGCCGTAGTTGGATTCCCGCATCCAATAAAAGGACAAGGAATTTATGCATATGTCATTTGCACCAAGGAACATGAAAACATAACAATGTTGAGAGAAGAGATCGCAGCTACTGTCAACAAAATCATAGGCCCGATAGCCAAGCCGGATAAAATTCAGGTAGTTCGCGGTTTACCAAAAACCCGTTCAGGGAAGATCATGCGCCGTATCCTTAGAAAAGTTGCTGAAGGCGATACATCTAATCTTGGTGATACAACTACGCTTCTTGATCCTGCCGTTGTGGATGATATTAAAACCGGAGCAATTTAATAACATCTTAAAATAGTTCCCGATATTTATTTAAACCTTCTAAAAATCTCTTGTATGTACATCCCTATTATGGTAGATCTGTTTCTACGTGACATTGATAAATTAGCAGAGGAAATTTCTCTGTACACAGATGAAAATAAGATCTGGAAAGTAGAAGGAAAAATCCTCAACTCCGGTGGTACTCTCTGTTTACACCTGTGTGGAAACCTTCAGCATTTCATAGGCGCCATCATTGGAAAGTCGGGCTATGAACGCAATCGTGATCTGGAATTTTCAGCAAGAAATGTCTCGAAAGCTGACCTCCTCCTTGAAATTGCAAAGACAAAAGCTATCGTTGAAACTACAATTAAAAACATGCATGATGTTGATTTAAGTCAGATATATCCTGTGCACAAATCAGGAAAAGAAATGAATACAGCCTATATGTTACAACACCTGTTCGGTCATCTCAACTACCATCTTGGCCAAATAAATTATCATAGAAGGTTGGTCGGTTAAGCGCTATTAATGGCTGCCATCATCATTCTAAACCATTTTTCCAAGCCAATTCACTATCTTCGTACCTAAACATTTCCTTTGTGAGTGACTCATTAATTATCATCCCGACATACAATGAAAAAGAGAACGTGGAAAAAATGATCCGCAAAGTTTTTTCTCTTTCATTTGCCTGTCATATTCTGATCATTGATGATGGTTCTCCTGATGGAACAGCCTCTATCGTCAAAGAATTACAAAAAGAATTTTCAGATAAACTCTTTATTGAAGAACGTCAGGGAAAGCTGGGCCTAGGAACTGCATATATCCACGGATTCAAATGGGCCATTCAAAAAAAGTATGAATATATCTTTGAGATGGATTGTGATTTTTCACATAATCCTGAAGATCTTTCAAGGTTATACTATGCCTGCTCGGCAGAGGGCTATGATGTCGCTATTGGATCAAGGTACATCAAAGGGGCAAACGTAGTTAACTGGCCACTGGGAAGAGTTGTGATGTCATACTATGCCTCTGTATATGTCAGGATTATTACCGGCATGAGAATAAAAGACACAACTGCAGGATTTATGTGTTACAAGAGAGTAGTTCTTGAAACGATCCCACTTTCACAGATAAAGTTTATAGGATATGCATTCCAGATCGAAATGAAATACACGGCAACGAAATGTGGATTTAAAATTAAAGAAGTCCCCATCATCTTCACCGATCGTACTGAAGGCACAAGTAAGATGAGCAAAGGGATTTTTAAAGAAGCGATTCTTGGCGTACTGGAAATGAAGTGGAAAAGTTTCTTTCGAAAATACCCGACCGCAAGAAAGCAAGCATGAGCCAACATCCTCAATCGATATTAATAAAAAATGCTACCATTGTGAATGAGGGAGCGCTGAGAGAGGCTGACATTCTGATTCAGGAAGGCAGGATAAGTAAAATTTCCGGGGATATAAGTGACAGATCTGCTCAGGTAATTGAAGCAAGCGGACTTCATGTATTTCCGGGCGTGATTGATGATCAGGTACACTTTCGTGAACCGGGCCTCACACATAAAGGAGATATTTATACTGAGTCCAGAGCTGCTGTTGCCGGAGGTGTTACTTCTTTTATGGAAATGCCCAATACAGTGCCAAACACGCTCACCCAAACTTTACTGGAAGAGAAATATTCGATTGCCGAAAAAAGATCTTTGGCAAATTACTCATTCTTTATGGGTGCTTCGAACGATAACCTGGAGGAGATCCTTAAAACTGATCCTGAGAATGTCTGCGGCTTGAAAATATTCATGGGATCTTCTACCGGAAATATGTTGGTAGATAATGATAAGGCTCTCAACACAATTTTCTCCTCAACACCGATGCTCATTGCTACGCATTGCGAGGATGAAAGAACTATCAGACAAAACATTGAGATTTGGAAAAACAAGTATGGTGATAATATTCCATTCGAGGAACACCCAAATATTAGAAGTGAAGAAGCCTGCTTTTTATCTTCTTCATATGCTGTTGATCTTGCAAAGAAATACAATACACGCTTGCACATTTTACACATAAGCACAGCCAAAGAGATAGAACTTTTTGACAATAAAACTCCACTTAGAGAGAAACGTATAACAGCAGAAGTTTGCATCCACCACCTTTGGTTTGATCAACGTGATTACAACAGATTGGGCTCGAGAATTAAATGGAATCCGGCAGTTAAAAGTCCTTCCGACAAAGAAGCTCTGTTTAAGGCAATGCTAGATGACCATCTGGACATTATTGCAACCGACCATGCTCCACATACCCTGGAAGAAAAAGAACAATCATATCTTAGTGCTCCGTCAGGAGGACCATTGATACAACATTCATTGCCGGCAATGATTGAATTCTATCATCGAGGCAAGATCAGCCTTGAAAAAATTGCAGAAAAAATGTCCCATGCTGTTGCTGACTGCTTCAGGATTAAAGATCGGGGATATATACGGGAAGGATACCGGGCAGATCTTTCGCTCGTAAATTTGAATGCTCCATGGAGGGTAGAAAAAGAAAACATTCTTGCCAAATGCAAGTGGAGTCCCTTCGAAGGTCTAATATTTAGAGCAAAGGTGACAGATACCTTTGTCAACGGTTATAGAGTTTGGTCAAACGGCAGGATCATTGAATCTCCGGCAGCAATGCGTTTAAAATTTGAAAGATCCTAATGAAACAAATATTCATTGTTCTCTTTACATTGCTTTGCCTGAATAGCTGTAAAGACAATTCAGTAATTATTCCGGATAACATCCTATCTAAAGAAGAACTTGTACCTGTTTTGGTTGATATTCAAATTGCACAGGCATCTCAGATAATTTTTGAATACAGCGACACAATTAAATATAGCCTGAAGCAATACCAAATGGAGATCTTAAAGAAGAAAAATATTCCGGAAGAAAAATTTCAGCAAAGCATGAAGTTTTATTCAACTCATCCGGAACTCCTACAGGATATATACAATGAGGTAGTTAATGAACTGAGCAAAAAAGAAGGTGAACTGGAAAACAGATAAAATTCTTCCATAAAACAATCTATTATAAAACGCTTACGATAAATCTATTTTTTTATCTCTTCCGCCAGATAAATCCTGCAAGTATCCATTACAGATTGTCTGACCGGAATAAAGCTACTTCCTAAGACTTTCCTGATCTTTTCACTTGAATAATTCCATTTCTTCCTGCTGTTACGACTGGTCTCTTTACTAATCAAAGGATTCGATCCGGAAAAGAATGACCTGATAGCTTCAAGTCTCCAAACCAGTTCGGACATCCATTTCTCTGCCTTGAAAGAAGGGGGATTCATATTAAAACCCTCGGCAATACTGCTTAAGAGTTCTTTGTAACTAAGGTTTTCGGAGTTAAGCACAAACCTTCTTCCAAAAATATTATTATCCATCAATGCTATGCAAGACCTTGACACATCTCTCACATCCACAAAACCTGTTCTTCCTTCGGCATAAAACCTCAAGCCATTTTTAACCTGCCGGAATAATTTAGAGCTTCCACTATTCAAATCTCCTGCACCCAGTATGATACTCGGATTTACAATCACGACATTTAAGCCTTCTTCGGCGGCACGCCAAACTTCTCTTTCGGCACTATACTTACTGATAGCATAATTAGAATTGCTTTTTGATGTTTTCCAAACGGCATCTTCATCAATTACCACGCCTTCTTCTACTCTGCCTAAGGCAGCAACAGAACTTATATGACAAAATTTCTTTATCCCTTTTTCAAGCGCAATATTGACCATGTTCGCCGTTCCCTGAGCATTTACTTTCATCATCTTCTCAAACTCAGAAGCCCGGAATGAAATTAATCCGGCTGAATGATACACTTCTGAAACACCTTCCATCGCATCCATGATGGAATAAAGATCAGTCACATCTCCTTGCACCCATTCTATTTTAGACAGTAATCCGGGATGTTCCCGAAATGTGCGTTCAATAACCCTAAGCTTGCTGTCGCTTCGCTTCAAAGCACGAATATGCCTCCCATCCCGAACCAAATCGAAGATTAGCTGCGCTCCCACCAAACCGGTCCCTCCCGTAACTAGAATAATATTGCTCATCTATGCTGCGAAGATGAGAAATGTTTTGAAATCTCACGATTCTGTATTTGCACATCTCTCTTGCCTGCCTATCTTTGAGGCATAAAATCATAGAATGAAGAATTTTGTAGAAGAACTCCGTTGGCGTGGAATGTTACATGACATGATGCCCGGAACCGAAGAATTACTTAATTCAGGCATGGTAAAAGGATACATCGGCTTTGACCCTACCGCTGACTCTCTTGGCGTGGGAAACCTGGTGCAGATCATGACCTTACTTCATTTTCAACAGTGCGGGCATAAGCCCGTTGCCTTAGTCGGCGGAGCTACAGGAATGGTTGGCGACCCTAGTGGAAAATCAACCGAAAGAAATTTACTTACTGAAGATATTCTTTCTCACAACCTTGCCTGTCAACGTAAGCAATTGGAAAAATTTCTCGACTTCAGGAGTGGCAATAATTCTGCTGAAATCGTCAATAACTATGATTGGTTCAAAAATTTCTCCTTTCTCGATTTTATAAGAGATGTAGGGAAACACATTTCTATCAATTATATGCTTGCAAAAGATTCTGTCAAAACCCGACTTGATTCAGGAATGTCGTTCACAGAGTTCAGCTACCAACTCGTACAGGGATATGATTTTTATTATCTCTGGAAAAATAATGGAATTAAATTACAGATGGGCGGCTCTGATCAGTGGGGTAATATTGTCACAGGTACTGAGCTGATCAGACGAAAAGATGCAGGCGAAGCTTTTGCACTCACGACACCACTCATTAAAAAAGCAGACGGCTCAAAATTTGGAAAATCAGAGGCAGGTAATGTATGGCTTGATCCGCAACGTACTACGCCCTATCAGTTTTATCAGTTTTGGCTGAACGCTTCGGACGCGGACGCTAAGAACTTCATTCGTATTTTCACGCTATTAGATAAAACAACGATTGAATCGTTGGAAGCTGAACATGCCAAAGCTCCACATCAACGCTTACTTCAAAAAGAACTTGCCAAGGATATCACCATACGAGTGCATTCTGAAAAAGACTATAATTCTGCATTGGAAGCTTCTGATATTCTCTTCGGGAAAGGCACGGCAGAAGCCCTGTTAAAACTCTCCGAGCAAGATCTTCTTATTGTTTTTCAAGGCGTACCTCAGGTAAACATCAACAAGAATGATATTCAAAGCGGGTTAAATATTGTTGATTTTCTGTCAGACAAAACGAATATCTTTCCGTCAAGAGGTGAAGCAAGAAAAATGCTGGAAGGTGGCGGTATTTCAATCAATAAAAATAAGATCGACAATGTAAACCACTCTGTTTCCTCTAATGACTTATTGAGAGAAAAATATATTCTTGCACAAAAAGGAAAGAAAAATTATTACCTCATCATGGTGAACTGATCCGGTTTAATTTAGCATTAACTTTTGTCCTTATTTCGTTTCTCGAGATCACGTTTATCTTTTTCATTCATCTTTGCGAGAAATATGGAGACGCCTACTACCAGTGCTGCAGCAAAAAGGAAGTTCATACCTAATTGGAAATAGTCATTGGGACGAAGCGTACCAAGTCTTTTTTTCATGATCCATAACGATATGAGACTTCCTGTAGCGACGCTAAAAAAAATTAATGCGATTCTTCTCTTGTTATTCATGTTTTTCTATTTCGCTTTAAAAAGCTCCGCAAATTACGGAATGTTTCAGAATGTGAATATTATCGACTTAAATAACCATCAAATTACATCCCCGAAGATCACTTGTATCGAAACGACCTAAGACTTCAAATCGACCATCAGGATGAATTTTGCCAAGATCCTGTGTTTCTATAAATGAACATGAATCAATATTCGCCAGGTCTATAATATTGATACCGCCTGTTTTACCCAAACCAAGCTTCGAAAATGGATCGTTAGGTTCCCTTAGAACAATACTCATCCAGGGAGGGCAGGAGAATAATCCTTCTCCGTCTGAATAAGCCTGAGAGAGCAATTCCGTCATTCCATACTCTGAATGTACATTATCAATTCCAAAGGACTTTTTCAAAATTGAATGAACATCTTCCCTCACCATCTCGGTTCTTTGCCCCTTCATGCCTCCTGTTTCCATCACAATAAGTTCAGGAAAATTAACCGAATATTTATCCGCAAAATCGATCAGAGCAAATGTGACACCAATCAGAATTGTCTTTTGCTTTTGAACCTGTAATACTCTTAGTATTTCTGAAAGCTTTGCATGTTCATTAAGGTAAAATCCACTCGAAGGATGTTTACTCATTTCAATGAGCCTTTGCATCATATAGATGAGCGAAGATCCGGATCTCTCAAGGTAAGAAGGTAAGAGCGCCAGAATACAATACTGCATAGGATCCCCGTAAAACAAGCTGAACGTTTTCAAAAAACTTTCCTCATACACATTCGGATCAGGAACATAATGTAAACTTTGCATGGCTCCCGTTGTGGCACTACTTGAGAAAACAAGTTGAGCATCATCAAAAAAACTAAGTACCTTTTGTGATTTAAAAATCTCTATTGGAAGAAATGGAATTTCTTCAATTGACTTGACAGCTCCACATTCACGTTGCAGAAACTGCAAATAATTCTTGTAAACATTATTCTTGTCTGCTTGATACCGAAAGACATCAAGAGCAATTTCTTCAAACTGTGTGTGGTTCTGAATACTAAATACCCGATCAAGTAATTTTTCCCGTGATCCCATCTTAGAACGTCAGGAAATAAGTTTTTCAACCGGTGGATAATCTGTCGAATAATGTAATCCTACACTCTCTTTTCTCGTCATAGAAAATTTTACGATCAAATAGGCAATCGTGATCAGGTTTCTCAACTCACACAGTTTTGTGGAAATGACTGTCCGGCCATACAGTGCTTCGGTCTCGCCATAAATTATCCTTAGTCGATCCATGGCCCTTTTCAACCGATGATCTGAACGAACAATTCCTACATAAGTACTCATCACATCCTGAAGCTCCCTAAGATTCTGAGTGATGAGTACCATTTCATTGGGTTGAGTTGTGCCTTCTGCATCCCATTCAGGCACTAACATATTAATCTGATAATTTTTAATTTGATCTATCGCATCCAAAGAAGCTCTGTGAGAATAAACAAGTGCCTCAAGCAATGAATTTGATGCCAAACGATTTGCACCATGTAGACCGGTAGAAGCACATTCTCCTGCAGCGTATAACCTTTTTATAGTAGTCCGGCCCATCATATCCACAGCAACTCCTCCACAAATATAATGAGCTGCAGGAACAACAGGTATCATCTGCTTTGAGGTGTCAAGCCCAATGCTCATACATTTTGCATAAATATTCGGGAAATGTTCTTTAAACTTTTCGGGAGATATGTGCCTGCAATCAAGATAAACAAAATCCTCACCTCTTACTTTCATTTCCTGATCGATCGCTCTTGCAACAATATCACGAGGTGCCAGAGAACCTCTTTCATCATATCTATTCATGAACTCTTTTCCATCTCTGGTTTTTAATATCGCGCCTTCCCCACGTACTGCTTCTGAAATTAAAAAAGATGGATGATCTGCAGGATTATATAGTGCCGTTGGATGAAATTGTATAAATTCCATATCCTTCAATACTGCTTTTGCCCTGTAAGCCATTGCCATTCCGTCGCCTGTTGCAATAACAGGATTCGTAGTTGATTTGTAAACCTGTCCGGCACCGCCACTTGCAAGCAAGGTCACACGTGATAAAACGGTATTGACTTCTGACGTTTGCTTATCAAGGACATATGCTCCATAACATTCAATTTCCGGTGTACCTTTTTTTACTTCCTTCCCCAAATGATGCTGGGTTATAAGATCAACGGCAAAATAGTGTGTGTAGACACTTATATTAGGATGTGAATGTATCTGGGATAATAAGGCTCGTTCAATTTCATTACCCGTAGCGTCTTTGTAGTGCAGTACCCGATGCTCACTATGTCCTCCTTCATGTGCCAAATCATAAACACCGGTTGGAGTTTTATCAAATCGTGTACCCCACTCAATAATTTCCTTTATTCGTTCAGCACCTTCGGTCACAACCATCCTGACTACAGACTCATCACACAATCCCGCACCACATTCAATTGTATCATGAATATGACTCTCAAATGTATCAGGTCCGCTTAAAACTCCGGCGATTCCACCTTGGGCATATTTGGTGTTTGACTCCTCTTCATCAGCTTTTGTGATAACTACTACCTTGCCGTGATCTGCCACCTTCAGGGCAAAAGTTAAGCCTGCGATACCACTCCCGATCACGAGAAAATCTGTTTCAAACTTCATAGTCTGACAAAAGTAAAGGTTAAAACCAAATTTCCATGAAAAATCAAGACAATTACATAGCTGATTGGTCGGGTATACATCTTTCCAAGCCCTCTAAAAATGCTTATCTTTGCTGAATAATTCAAAAAATGAAACTTGTAACCGTTTATGCAGAAGCCACTCCTAATCCGGCTTCCATGAAATTTGTGCTAAACAACTACATTCTGCAGGAAGGCAGTGTAGAGTACACTAACCCTGCACAATGCAAGAATTCTCCTTTAGCTAAACAGCTTTTTACATTTTCAGGGATCTCAGGTGTTTTTATCACGGCAAACTTCATCACACTCACCAAAAATTCTGACGTCGATTGGTATGAACTGATTCCCATCCTTCGTGAATTCATCAGAAATTATTTTCAATCCGAAGAACCTGTTTTCACCGGACCCTCCGAACAAGTGGCTGACGAAAAAATTGAACGAACAAAAACTTCATCAGCACTTGAAAGCAGGATAATAGAAGCCCTCGACGAATATGTCAAGCCCGCTGTCGAACAGGATGGCGGAGCCATACATTTTAAATCCTTTGAAGAAGGTGTTGTGACAGTTACCATGAAAGGATCATGCAGCGGTTGCCCTTCATCAACAATTACACTTAAATCCGGAATTGAAAATCTTTTAAAGCAATTGATCCCGGAGGTTAGTGAAGTAATTGCTGAGGCCGAATAAAATAATTTATTCAATAAATATTTTATTATAAATCACACCATCATTGCTGTGAACAGTCTTCCATAACTCAATCCTGTCTACAATAATTTTTAATGGGAAATCAGACATTCTTGTCTTTAGTTCGTATAGATCAACCCCCTTTTTCAACCTTGCTAATGTTACATGTGGAATCGGATCCGTATGTTGAACCTTTATAGTCATCAGGTTTTCCATGGAAGTGTGGATTCTTATGAATAGTTTCCTGAAGTTTTCAGATACTTTGAATTGTGCCCAAATCATCGAAGGTGTATTTAGCTTTCCGCGAAAAGATATTTTATCAAACTCAAGTTCAAAAGGAATAAAGGAAGACAGCATAGAATTTAATCTTCCTTTGACTTGCGCAAGATCCTCTTGACCGATCTCACCAATAAAAAAAAGCGTAAGATGTAAATTAGCTTCCCTTGTCCATCTTAGTCCGGGAATTTCTGTAGTGTTTTGGCTATATTCCCTAAATGCTATGAGGAAATTCTCCGGTACAGGAAATGCAACAAACACTCTTATGAGTTCATCTTTCAAGCTATGCAGAAAATTTTATAATCCCAACATCACTTTTACAGGATCGTTTCCTCCGAACATCATCTTTATCGGTTCTTCAAGCATCTGCTTTACCTTAACTAAAAAGCCGACCGACTCCCGCCCATCGATGATACGGTGGTCATAAGATAAAGCAATATACATGACAGGTCGGATTTGAACTTCACCGTTAATTGCTACCGGACGTTCCACGATGTTATGCATCCCTAAGATAGCACTCTGCGGAGGGTTGATTATCGGTGTGCTCAGCATTGATCCGAAAACACCACCATTCGTAATAGTGAAAGTCCCTCCGGTCATTTCTTCAATACTAAGCTTCCCTTCTCTGGCTTTTGTGGCCAGTTCTATCACAGAAGATTCTATTTCGGCAAGACTCATAGATTCAGCATTCCGCATGACAGGAACCATTAAACCTTTTGGTGCACTTACTGCAATGGCTATGTCACAATAATCATGATAAACTATTTCTTGTCCATCAATCTGTGCATTCACTGCCGGAAATTCATGAAGCGCTTCACAGACAGCCTTTGTGAAGAATGACATAAATCCAAGTCCAACACCATGAGTTTCTTTAAATTTATCCTTATACTGCTTCCGGATATTCATAATTGCACTCATATCTACTTCATTAAAAGTAGTTAGCATGGCCGTTTCCTGCTTGACAGCTACGAGTCGCTCCGAAACCTTCTTACGCAACATAGTCATCTTCTCCCTTCGAATATCACGTGCTCCATTCCATGTAGTTGCTGGCTTGCCTCCGGACTTCCCGGCTCCGGATAAGACATCTGCCTTCGTAATGCGACCATCTTTCCCTGTAGCAATAATCTGAGTGGACTTAATTCCCTTCTCACGCATCATCTTTGCTGCTGCAACAGAGGGCTCGCCGGATGCGTAGGATTTTCCGTTCTTATTATCAGCAGTGGTAGAAGCTGACTCAGCTTTATATTCTGTCTTTTCCTCAACTTTCTTAGATGGAGTAGACGGTTTCTTTGCAGAAGTGTCAATTGAACATACTTTAGTTCCTACG